>NZ_JBIGIC010000006.1:0-352435 GCF_043555985.1 Pelomonas candidula
CATGGTGATCACTCCTCACACCCCCGCCCAGCTGTGGATATCTCGGGCAGGGTAGGTTGAACACCTGGGTCAAATTTGGGTCGGCAGGGCCCTCACGGGTGGGTCAAATTTCAGTCGGCGTCAACAAGCCAGTGTTCAATTCCCCCCGGCCCACCATCCAAAGAGAAAGGCCCGTGTAGGTGACACGGGCCTTTTTTCATTTTGGGCGAGCCGGGGAGAATTGAACCCCTGTCCGTGAACCTGATGGTCAGTTGAATCCCTGGCCGCGGATCAGGCCGACTGCCAGGCCTTCGATGCTGAAGTTCTCGCTGTTCTCGTTGACGACGATAGGCTCGAAATCAGGGTTCTCGGGCAGCAACTGGATGCCGTCGGGGCCGCGCTTGAAGCGCTTCACGGTGACTTCCTCGCCGACGCGGGCGACGACGATCTGGCCGTTGCGTGCGTCCTTGGTCGACTGGACGGCGAGCAGGTCGCCATCGAGGATGCCGATGTCCTTCATGCTCATACCCTTGACCTTGAGCAGGTAGTCGGGCTTCCTGGCGAACAGGCCGGGTTCGACGGTATAGGTCTGCTCGACGTGTTCCTGCGCGAGGATGGGCGCGCCGGCAGCGACGCGGCCGATCAGCGGCAGCGTGAGCTGGGCGAGGGCGGGGATGGGCAGGCTGAACTGACGGGCCCGGTTGACGGCACTCAGCGTGTCGGACTTGAGGCGGATGCCACGCGACGTGCCGCCGACGAGTTCCAGCATGCCTTTGCGCGCCAGCGCCTGTAGGTGTTCTTCGGCGGCGTTGGCGGATTTGAAGCCCAGCTCGGCGGCGATCTCTGCGCGGGTGGGGGGGGCACCGGTGCTCTCGATCGCGTTGCGGACCAGATCGAAGATCTGCTGCTGGCGGGCGGTAAGCTTGGGTCGGTCTTGCACAGGCGGCCTTTTGTTGTGACTGGCAATTTGTCCAGTACCTGTATTTTTGCCCAGGAAACCGAGAAATTGCAAATCCCTGAACCTTTGATTGTCATTCTGGGGACCGGCGGCACGATTGCCGGCACGGCCAAAACGGCCAGCGATGGCGTGGGCTATACGGCCGCGCAACTGCGCGTCGAGGATTTGCTGGCGGCCGTGCCGGCGCTGCAGGCGCGGCGGCTGGAGGCGCATCAGGTCGCTCAACTGGACAGCAAGGACATGGATTTTGCTACCTGGCAACGGCTGGCGCAGGCTGTGCAGGCGCAACTGGCGCGGCCGGAGGTGGGGGGCATTGTCGTCACTCACGGCACGGACACGCTGGAGGAGACGGCCTATTTCCTGCACCGCGTGCTGGCGCCGGCCAAACCCGTCGTGCTGACGGCGGCGATGCGGCCTGCGACGGCGCTGGCGCCGGACGGACCGCAGAACCTGTTCGATGCGGTGCAGGTCGCCGCGACGCCGGGGGCGTCGGGTGTCGTCGTCGCCTTCGCGGGCCGCGTGCACGACGCGGTTCAGGTGCGCAAGACGCACAGCTATCGCGTCGATGCGTTCGAGTCGGTGGACGGGGCGCTGGTAGCTCGCGTCGAGGAGGGCGCCGTGCGCCTGCTCGGGTGCTGGCCGGCGGGCGAGGCCGTGGGGTTGGCTCGCGTCGAGAGGTCGGCCGAGAACTGGCCGCGCGTGGACATCGTGATCAACCACGCCGGCGCGGATGGCCGAGTGGTGCAGGCGCTGGTGAGGGAGGGCATTGACGGCCTCGTCGCAGCGGGCACGGGCAACGGCACGCTGGCCGCGCCGCTGGACGCGGCGTTGCGCGATGCCGAGGCGCAAGGCGTGCGTGTCGTCCGCAGCACGCGCTGCGATGCCGGGCCGGTGATGGACCTGCCCGGCCTGTTGCCGGCTGCTGGGGCGTTGAGCCCCGTCAAGGCCAGGATCGAGTTGATCCTGGTGCTGTTGGCATGTTGAGCGGCGTCGCTCAGACGATGGTCAGGGTCACGTCCACGTTGCCGCGGGTGGCGTTGGAGTAGGGGCAGACCTCGTGGGCCGTGGCCACCAGTTGCTCGACGACGCTGCGCTCCAGGCCGGGCACGGAGATCTTCATGTCGACCGAGATGCCGAAGGCGCCCGGCTTGTTGGCGTGAGGGCCGATGCCGACGTCAGAGGTGATGGATACCTCGGCGGGCAGGCTGATCTTCTGGCGACCGGCAACGGCCTTCAGCGCGCCGATGAAGCAGGCGGAGTAGCCGGCGGCAAACAGCTGCTCGGGGTTGGTGCCGGTGGCGCCGTTGCCGCCCAGTTCCTTGGGCGTCGTCAGCACGAGGTCCAGCACGCCGTCGGACGACTTGGCGGTGCCGGCGCGGCCGCCGGTGGCGGTGGCGGTGGCGGTGTAGAGGGCTTTCTCGATGGCCATGGTGGGCTCCAGTGGGGGGGAAGGATTCACGCGGCCGCGTCGGCGGCCCGGTTGAGTTGCTGACGCAGCTGCGTGAGCCGCTGCGTCAGCGCGATGACCTCGTCCAGCTCGCAGGCGCTCGCGCAGGCGAGTTGGCCGGGGATATCCAGGGCCAGCTGGCGCAGCTTGCGGCCCCGAGAGGTGAGGAAGAGGTCGACACGACGCTCGTCGTCGCGGGCGCGGCGACGTTCGACATGGCCTAGGGATTCCAGGCGTTTGAGCAGTGGCGTCAACGTGCCGGAATCCAGCGACAGGCGCTGCCCCAACTGGCTGACGCTCAGGCCCTCGACCTCCCACAGCACCAGCATGACGAGGTATTGCGGGTAGGTCAGGCCCAGCGGAGCCAGCAGCGGCTTGTAGATCTTCGTCATGGCCAGCGAGCTGCTGTAGAGCGCAAAACAGAGCTGGCGATCCAGTTGCAGCCATTGCTCGCGACTGTCGCTGGCGGTGGATGAAGGCTTGCTGCGTGGCATGGCCATAAATATAGTTTGCAATTTAATTGCACGCAAATGAAATGGTCTTTTGGGAGACAGCTCACGCTAGGTTGATCTGCGACGATGCGCCACCCCCAATCGGTAGAGATCAACGAGGAGAGAGGCAATGCTGATGGTCGCGAACGTGCTGGCAGCGCTGGTGGCGCTGCTGCACCTGTACTTCCTGGTGCTGGAGATGTTCTTCTGGACCAAGCCGCTGGGCCGCAAGGCCTTCGGGCTGAAGGCCGACTTCGCCGAGCAGAGCAAGACGCTGGCTGCCAACCAAGGCCTTTACAACGGCTTCCTGGCCGCCGGCCTGGCCTGGGGGCTGATGCAGGGCGCCGCGGGCGCGGGCAAGCCGTGGCTGGCGTTCTTCCTCGGCTGTGTCATCGTCGCCGGTGTGTTCGGCGCCGCGACCGTGTCGCGCAAGATCCTGTTCGTGCAGGCCGTCCCGGCAATGCTGGCGCTGGCGGCGCTGATGCTCATCTGAGGGACCGATGCCGGAGCATGCCGACCGATGGGCGTCGGCGCCTCGCCCGTCAAGCATGCAGCATGCGTGAAAAACGGGGTTAGGTGCCGAGGCCGCCCGCCGGGGTGCCAGCGAGCGCTCGGCTGCCACGCGTCAAGATGCGCGGCCTACTTGCGGCTGAGCTTCATGGTCCGACCGTCCTTGAGCGTGGATTGCAGTGTCTTGCCGTCGACGAACTTGAGCGTCGCGGTCTCGTCAAAGCACCCCTTCAGGACCTTCGCACCCTGGATCGCGATGACCATCTCGGACGCCGTCTGGGACACCACGGAAACCGGAATGTCCCGGTTCGCACACTGATCGATGGTGGTGTAGTTGACCTTCTGCTCGTAGCGCATGGTGCCGCCGCTCTTCGCGATCGTCAGGTCGACCTGGATGTCGCCAGCGCTGGGGCTCGTCGCCGGGCCGCTCCACTTCCCATCGAACGTCGACTGCTGCGCAAACGCAAACGACGTGAAGAGCACCAGGAGCGAGGCAAATTTTGCTGAGGTACGCATGTGATCTCTCTTTGGTTGGTAGGAATGCGTCGCCAGGCGTGAATGCCCGACAACCGAGGTCCCAAGCTTTTTGACTTGGGCGTCTTCAGCAGTGGCGTCGAACCGGTTCGACGCCTACCGCCACCTATTCGGCCGCGACCGGCCTGAATCCCGCCGATGTTGCCTGCTGGTTCAAACGCGGGCAAGACGCAACCTGCGGTTTACTGGCGCGTCGTCGCCGCCAGCTCAATGGCGTCGAAGCTGGCGTGCGTGTCCGCGTGAAGCCCAACACCGGTATTCCGACGAAAAAAAGCGCCCTGCAGGGCGCCTTTCTTTGCTCGCCTCAGGCGCTCATCGCCTCGATCTGCTCGCCCAGCTCCAGCCAGCGCATCTCGTCGGCTTCGAGCTGGTCGGCAATCGCCTTCAGCCGCTTGCCCATCTCCGCGATGGCCGACGCAGCGGCGCCCTCGGCAAGCTGGGCCTCGATCTCGGTGCGTTCCTGGGCCAGTGCGTGCAGGCGCTTGTCGATGGCTTCCATCTCCTTGCGCAACGGCCGCGTTTGCTCGGCCAGCTTGGCGCGGGCCTGGCCGGAGGCCTTTCGGTCATCGCGCGATGCGGGCGCCGGTGCGGCGACAACGGCTGCAACCGGCGCGGGGGCGGGCGCTGCCGCGGGTTGTTTCTTGGCCGCGCGGGCCGCTTCCTTGCTCTGGTCCAGCAGCCAGCGCTGGTAGTCGTCCAGGTCGCCATCGAAGGGCTTGACCTTGCCGTCGGCTACCAGCCAGAACTCGTCGCATACCTCTCGAAGTAGCGCGCGATCGTGGGACACCAGCATGACGGTGCCTTCGAACTCGTTCAGCGCCAGGGACAGCGCCTCGCGGGTGTTCAGGTCCAGGTGGTTGGTGGGCTCGTCCAGCAGCAGCAGGTTGGGGCGCTGCCAGACGAGCATGGCCAGCACCAGCCGCGCCTTCTCGCCGCCAGAGAGGCTGCCGACCTGCTGGTTGACCATGTCGCCGGTGAAGCGGAACTGGCCGAGGAAGTCGCGCAACTCCTGCTCGCGGCCTTGCGGGCCGACTTCGCGGGCGAGCCGAACCATGTGTTCGAGCGGGCCTTCGTCCAGGCGCAGCACGTCCAGCTCCTGCTGGGCGAAGTAGCCGATGGACAGCCCCTTGCCCTCGGTCAGCTTGCCGCCCATCGGCGCCTGCGCGCGGGCGATGGTCTTGACCAGCGTGGACTTGCCCTGGCCGTTGGCGCCAAGGATGCCGATGCGCTGGCCCGCCAGCACGGAGCGGTCCACACCGCGGACGATGATCTTGTCGCCCTCGTCAGTGCGGTAGCCGGCGCTGAGCTCGTCGAACATCAGCATCGGGTTGGGCAGGTTCAGCGGCTCGCGGAACTCGAAGTTGAAGTCGGCCGACGCCAGCACCGGCGCCAGCTTCTCCATGCGCTCCAGCGCTTTCACGCGGCTCTGCGCCTGCTTGGCCTTGCTGGCCTTGGCCTTGAAGCGATCGATGAATTTCTGCAGGTGGGCGACCTTCTCCTGCTGGCGCGCGAAAGCCGCCTGCTGCAACACCATGCGCTCGGCGCGCTGCGTCTCGAAGCTGGTGTAGTTGCCGCCGTAGCGCACCAGCTTGCCTTCGTCCAGATGCAGCGTGACCTTGGTGATCGCGTCGAGGAATTCGCGGTCGTGGCTGATGATGATCAGCGTGCCGTCGTAGCGCTGCAGCCAGGCTTCCAGCCAGACCAGGGCGTCCAGGTCCAAGTGGTTGGTCGGCTCGTCCAGCAGCATCAGTTCGGCCGGGCACATCAGCGCACGGGCCAGCTGCAGACGCATGCGCCAGCCGCCAGAGAAGCTGTTGACGGGCGCGTCGAGCTGCTCGGTCCGGAAGCCCAGGCCCATCAGCAGCGCCTGGGCGCGCGAGCGGGCGTCGAAGGCGCCGGCGTCGGCCAGCGCGGCGTGGGCCTCGGCCATCGCGTGGCCGTCGTTGGCCTTCTCGGCCTCGTCCAGCGCCACGCGCGCGGCCACCAGCGTCAGGTCGCCCTGCAGCACGAAGTCGGTCGCGCCGTCTTCGGTCTCGGGCATGTTCTGGGCGACCTCGGAGCGGCGCCAGTGGCGCGGCACCTCGACCTCGCCCTTGTCGTTGCCCAGACGGCCGGTCAGCAGCGCGAACAGGCTGGACTTGCCGGCGCCGTTGCGGCCGACGAGGCCGATCTTCTCGCCGGGCTGCAGCGTGGCGGACGCACCGTCCAGCACCACCTTGACGCCGCGGCGCAGCGTGATGTCGCGAATCGTGATCAAAGCAAATTCTCTTTCGTCACCAGCAGCACCTGGTCGGCGCCCGATGAGGTTTCCATCCAGACGACTTCGAGCTGCGGGAAGGCGGCCTCGAAGTGCTCGCGCTCGTTGCCGATCTCCAGCACCAGCACGCCGTCCTCGGCCAGCGCGGCGGGCGCGGCGCGCAGCAGGTCGCGGATGAAGTCCATGCCATCCGTGCCACCGGCCAGCGCGAGTTCGGGCTCGGCCAGGTACTCGGCGGGCAGGGATGCCATGCTCTGGCTGTTCACGTAGGGCGGGTTGCAGAGGATGAGGTCGTAGGGGCCTTGTGCACCCTTGAGGCCGTCGCCCTGCAGCAGCCGGATGCGCGCGCCCAGGCCATGGCGGGCCACGTTGAGCTTGGCGACTTCGAGCGCGTCGGTGCTGAGGTCCAGTGCGTCGACTTCCACCTCAGGCCACGCCATCGCGGCCAGCACGGCCAGGCTGCCGTTGCCGGTGCACAGGTCCAGCACGCGGCGGCTGCTCGGGTTCAACCAGGGGTCGATGCTGGCGTCGGCGATCAGCTCAGCGATGAAGCTGCGCGGCACGATGGCGCGCTCGTCGATCGTGAACGGCACGCCCTGCAGCCAGGCCTCGCCGGTCAGGTAGGCGGCGGGCTTGCGGGTGGCGATGCGCTCGTCGATGAGCTTGACGACGGAGGCCATCTCGGCCTCGGTCAGCTCGTCCTCTTCGTGCTCTTCCAGCTCGTCCAGCGGGATGCCGAGGCGCCAAAGCGCCAGCCACATGGCCTCGTCGAACGCGTTCGTCGTGCCGTGGCCAAAAAACAAGCCCGCCTGGGCGAGGCGGGCGGCTTGGGTGTCGATGCAGTCAATCAGCTTCAAGTGCCGCGGACGTCCAGGGTGATTTCGGTGAAGCTGGCTTCGTCGCCGGCCTTCTCTTCCTTGCGCGGCGCCTGGGCGAGGCGCGAGCCGGGCGCCTCATTCTGCAGGCGCCAGAGCAGGTTGGTCGGCGAGTCGGCGAAGGCCAGGCCTTCCTCGCGGGTGATGGTGCCGTCGGTGATGAGCTTGGCGAAATGCTCTTCGTAGGTCTGCGAGCCCTCGGCGATGGACTTCTCCATCGCTTCCTTCACGCCGGTGAAGTCGCCCTGCTCGATGAGCTCAGCCACCAGCTTGGAGTTCAGCAGGATCTCGACGACCGGCACACGGCCACCGGCGGTCGCGCGCACGAGGCGCTGCGACACGACAGCCTTGAGGCCCGCGGCCAGGTCGTTCAGCAGCGCCGGGCGGGACTCCGGCGTGTAGAACGACAGGATGCGGTTCAGCGCGTGGTAGGTGTTGTTGCCGTGCAGCGTGGCCAGCACGAGGTGACCCGACAGTGCATAGCTGATGGCTGCCGTCATCGTCTCGCGGTCGCGGATTTCGCCGATGAGGATGCAGTCCGGGGCCTGGCGCAGCGCGTTTTTCAGCGCGATCTGCAGCGACGCCGTGTCGCGGCCGATCTCGCGCTGGTTCACCACCGAGCGCTTGTTGCTGAACAGGTACTCGATCGGGTCCTCGATGGTGAGGATGTGCCCGGTCATCGTCTGGTTGCGCATCTCCAGCATGCTGGCCAGCGTCGTGCTCTTGCCGGTGCCGGTGGCACCCACCATCAGGATGAGGCCGCGCTTTTCCTTGATCATCGATCCCAGCACCGGCGGCAGCATCAGGCTTTCCAGCGTCGGGATGTCGTGCGGGATGTGGCGGAACACGCCGGCGATCGACCCGCGCTGGCGGAAGCCCGACAACCGGAAACTACCGACACCGGACACGCCAACAGCCAGGTTCAGCTCGCCGGTGCTGTCGAGCTCGGCGAGGCTGCCGGGGTCGATGACCTCGGCAATCAACTGGCGCGGCTGCGGCGGCGTCAGGAGCTGGTCCGACAGCTGCACGGTCTGCCCGTTGATGCGGATCAGCACCGGCATGTTGGCCGACAGGTAGCAGTCCGAAGCACCCTTGTCGGCCATCAGCCGCAGGATGCGCTCCATGTTTCCAGCAGACATTACAGCCCCTCGTCAGTCGGGTACGCCTGCCAATCCCCCGAGGGGATGCGGGCCGGCTTGGGAGCGGCCCGGCGCTCGGCCCGCATGGCGTGGCAGGACGTAGGCAAGGTTTACGCGCGCAGCAGTTCGTTGATGCTGGTCTTCGAGCGCGTCTGCGCGTCGACACGCTTCACGATGATGGCCGCGTACAGCGAGTAGCGGCCGCCATCCTTGGGCAGCGAGCCCGAAATGACGACGGAGCCGGCCGGGATGCGGCCGTAGCTGACGGTATCGGTCGCACGGTCGTAGATCGGCGTGCTCTGGCCGATGTAGACGCCCATGGAGATGACCGAGTTCTCTTCGACGATGACGCCTTCGACGACCTCGGAGCGGGCGCCGATGAAGCAGTTGTCTTCGATGATGGTCGGGTTGGCCTGCAGCGGCTCCAGCACGCCGCCAATGCCGACGCCGCCGGAAAGGTGCACGTTCTTGCCGATCTGCGCGCAGGAGCCGACTGTGGCCCAGGTGTCGACCATGGCACCTTCATCGACGTAGGCGCCGATGTTCACGTAGGACGGCATCAGCACGACGTTCTTGGCCTGGAAGCTGCCGCGGCGGGCGACGGCCGGCGGCACGACGCGCACGCCGCTGGCGCGCAATTGCTCGTCGCTCCAACCGGCGTACTTGGTGGGCACCTTGTCGAAGAAGGTCAGTTCCTTGTCGCCCATGAGGCGGTTGTCGTTCAGGCGGAACGACAGCAGCACGGCCTTCTTGATCCACTGGTGCACCGTCCACTGGCCCACGCTTTCGCGGGTGGCCACGCGCAGGCGGCCGGCGTCCAGCTCGGCGATGACGTGCTCGACGGCCTGGCGCAGTTCGGGTGCGTTGGTGGGGTCCAGCGAGGCGCGGTTGTCCCAGGCGAGGTCGATCAGGCTTTGCAGTTCAGCGGTGTTCATCAGCGTGCTTGGAGAGATTGGGTGTAGGAGACGATGCGGCGGGCGCCTTCGAGGCATTCGGCCTCGTCGGCCACCAGGGCGAGGCGGATGCGCCCGGCGCCGGGGTTGTTGCCATGGGCGGCGCGGGCCAGCAGGCTGCCTGGCAGGACCACGAGATTGTATTGAGCGAGCAGACCCTGGGCGAAGGCGACATCGTCACCATCTGGAACAGCCGCCCACAGGTAGAAACCAGCGTCAGGCAGCGCAACGTCCAGCACGCCAGCCAGCAGCGGCGTGACCTCGGCGAACTTGCGCCGGTAGCGCGCGCGGTTCTCGACGACGTGGGCCTCATCGCCCCAGGCCGCGATGCTGGCTGCCTGCACGATGGGGCTCATCGCGCTGCCGTGGTAGGTGCGGTAGAGCAGGAACTTCTTTAGCAGCGCAGCATCGCCCGCCACGAAGCCCGAGCGCAGGCCCGGCACGTTGGAGCGCTTGGACAGCGACGTGAACGCAATGAGGTTGCGGAAGTCGCTGCGGCCCAGCTTGGCCGCGGCCTCCAGGCCGCCCAGGGGCGCCTCGTCGCGGAAGTAGATCTCCGAGTAGCACTCGTCGGACGCGATGACGAAGCCGTGCTTGTCACTCAGCTCGAACAGTGCCTGCCATTCGGCGAGCGGCATTACCGCGCCGCTGGGGTTGCCCGGCGAGCAGACGTAGAGCAGTTGCGTCTTCGCCCACGTCGCGTCGTCGATCTGCGACCAGTCCACGGCGAAGTTGCGTGCCGGGTCGGAGTTCGCATAAGCCACCTCGGCACCGGCCAGCAGCGCCGCGCCTTCGTAGATTTGATAGAACGGGTTGGGGCAGACCACCGTGGCGCCGGGGCGGCTGCCGTCGACGACCGTCTGCGCGATGGCGAACAGCGCCTCTCGCGAGCCGTTGACGGGCAGCACCTGGGTGGCGGGGTTCAACGTCAGGCCGTAGCGGCGCGAGATCCAGCCGGCGATGGCCTCACGCAGCGCCGGCGTGCCGCCGGTGGCGGGGTAGCCGGCCAGCTGCGGCATCGCGGCCTGGATGGCCTGGGCGATGAAGGCCGGCGCCGGGTGGCGCGGCTCGCCGATGCCCAGCGAGATGGGTGCGAAGTCCGGGTTGGGCTTGATGCCTGCCGTCAGCTCGCGCAGGCGCTCAAACGGGTAGGGATGCAGTCGGTCCAGCAGGGGATTCATTGACCGAGCATCCCCGACTCGAAACCGTGGGAAGGCAACTCGACGCGCGGCGCTGGCGTCCAGCCAGCCTTGCGGTGCTCGGCGACGACGTTGGTGTAGATACCGCCGCGCACGTACCACTTGGCCGTGATGCGGATGAAGCGCGGGTCGGTGACCTTGACGATGTCATCGAGGATCTTGTTCGTCACCTTCTCGTGGAAGGCGCCCTCGTTGCGGTAGCTCCAGAAGTACATCTTCAGGCTCTTGAGCTCGACGCAGAGTTCGTCCGCGATCATGTCGATCGTGAAGTGCGCGAAGTCGGGCTGGCCGGTCAGCGGGCAGTGGCAGGTGAACTCGGGCACCTGGAACTGGATGACGTAGTCGCGCTCCGGGTTCGGGTTCGGGAAGACCAGGATGTCCTTGCTGGGCTTGCTCGGCGGATTCGGGGGCACCTCGCGCATCTTGGGCTTCTTCTTCGTGGCGGGCGCGGCGGCGGACTTCTTGGTGGCCATGTTTCTTGGTCTTTCTGGGAGGGGGTGAATGGTATCATCCGGCCCCGTCGAAGCGCCTGTTGAAGGCGCTTTTCTTTAGCCAAATCAAGGGCTTACGTCCAAGCTTCATGCGGCTGAATTCGATCAAGCTGGCCGGCTTCAAATCCTTCGCTGAACCCACTACCTTCCAGTTGCCCGGGCAGCTCGTCGGCGTCGTGGGCCCCAACGGCTGCGGCAAGTCCAACATCATGGATGCGGTGCGCTGGGTGCTGGGCGAGAGCAAGGCCAGCGAGCTGCGCGGCGAGTCCATGCAGGACGTCATCTTCAACGGCTCGGGCAACCGCAAGCCGGCGGGGCGCTCCAGCGTGGAGCTGGTGTTCGACAACAGTTCAGCCCGCGCCGGCGGGCCGTGGAACCAGTTCTCCGAGATCGCCGTCAAGCGTGTGTTGACGCGCGACGGCACGAGCAGCTACTTCATCAACAACCAGCCCGTGCGCCGCCGCGACGTGCAGGACGTGTTCCTCGGCACCGGGCTGGGGCCGCGCGCCTACGCCATCATCGGCCAGGGAACCATCTCACGCATCATCGAGAGCAAGCCGGAAGAGCTGCGCCTGTTCCTCGAAGAAGCGGCCGGCGTGTCCAAGTACAAGGAGCGCCGCCGCGAGACCGAGAACCGGCTCAAGGACACGCGCGAGAACCTGACGCGCGTCGACGACATCCTGCGCGAGCTGAACGCCAACCTCGAGAAGCTTGAACGCCAGGCCGAGGTCGCGGCGAGCTATCGCAGCCTGCAGGACGCCGGCACGCTGAAGCTGCATCAGCTGTGGTGGCTGAAGGCACGCGATGCCGGGAACGAGGCGACGCGCGTGAAGACGGCGCATGCCGAGGCGCTCAACGCTCTGGAGTCGCGCACGGCCGAGCTGCGCGCCGTTGAGGCGACGCTGGAGGAAGTGCGCCAGGCGCATTACGCCGCCGGCGACGAGCTGCACGCTTCGCAAGGCCGCTACGCCGAGGCGCAGCTCGAAGTGAGCCGGCTCGAAGAGCGCATCCGTTTTGTCGTCGAGAGCCGCAACCGCGCGCAGCAGCGCCTCGCTGAACTGCATGCGCAGGACCAGCAGTGGCGCGAGCGCGTCGAGCAGTCGACGGCCGAACTGGGAGGCATTGCCGAGCAGATCGCCGGTGCTGACGAGCAGAGCGAGATCCTGGCCGCACAGGCCGAGGAGCAGCAAGCGCAATTGCCCAACAGCGAGGACGCGCTGCGGGCCGCTCAGGCTCGCGCCAACGAACAGCGTGCACTGGTGGCGCAGGTGCAGCAGCAGATCCAGGTGCTGGCC
This sequence comes from Pelomonas candidula, assembly GCF_043555985.1. Classification (NCBI taxonomy): domain Bacteria; kingdom Pseudomonadati; phylum Pseudomonadota; class Betaproteobacteria; order Burkholderiales; family Sphaerotilaceae; genus Roseateles; species Pelomonas candidula. The sequence goes on from NZ_JBIGIC010000006.1 coordinate 12,129, forward strand.
GCCGAAAGCCGCAGCGTTGACGAGCAGGCGAGGGCGCTGCGCCAGCGCGAGGACAAGCTGACCGCGGAGTCCCGCGCTCTCGGCGCACCCGATCAAGAGGCGCTCGATGCCTTGCGCGAGCGTAGCGCGGCGGCCGACGAGGCGCGCGAGCTGTCCGACGGCCGCCTGCAGGAACTGGCCGAACAGCTGCCGCAGCTGGAAGAACAACGTCGCGCCGCGCAGCAGGATGCCAACGCGCAGCTCGCCAGGCAGTCCGAGCTGACCGCCCGCCTGGAAGCGCTGAAGGCGCTGCAGGAGAAAGTGCAGACCGAGGGCAAGCTCAAGCCCTGGCTGGCCAAGCATGGCCTCGATGGCCTGCAGGGGCTGTGGACCAAGCTGCACATCGCCCAGGGCTGGGAGAACGCACTGGAGGCGGCGCTGCGCGAGCGCATGGGCGCGCTGAGCGTGGGCCGGCTGGAGACGGTGCGCGCCTTCGAACTGGACGCACCGCCGGCCCGCCTGGCCTTCTATTCGACGCCGGCCGGCACGATCGCCAACACGCACGAGACGCTGCCCAAGCTGACCTCGCTGCTGAAGCTGGAAGACGCCGGCCTCGTCGCGCTGCTGAACGACTGGCTGGAAGGCGTCTACACGGCGCCGAACCTCGACGACGCGCTCGCGGCCCGCGGCCGCCTCACGCATGGCGAGCTGATCCTGACGCCTGCCGGCCACGCCGTTGGCCAGTTCTCCGTCACGTTCTACGCGCCCGACTCCGAGCAGGCCGGGCTGCTGGCCCGGGCGCAGGAGATCGAACAGCTGACGACGGCCCAGCGCGCGCAGAACCTGATTGCCGACGAGGCGCGGCTGACGCTGACGCGCGTCGAGCACCAGTTCAACGACGCCAACGGACGGCTCACGACGCTGCGCCGCGAGGCCAGCGAGGCGCAGACGCGCGCGCACCAGATCCATGTCGAGCTGCTGCGCCTGACCCAGCAGGCCGAGGCCAGCCAGCAGCGCCGCAGCGCGCTGGACGCCGAGCTGGCCGAGATCGCCGAGCAGCAGGAGTCGCTGCAGGAGCGGCGTGCCGTCGGCGAGGCGCGCTTCGAGGAGCTGGACATCCAGTTGGGCGACGCGCAGCAGCGCCACGCCGAGCTGGAAGACGGCACCATCGCCGCCGAGCGCAAGCTGGCGGAGGCCCGTGAGCAATTGCGCACGCTGGAGCGTCGCGCGCAGGAAGCCCGCTTCGCCACGCAGACGCTGGCCGCGCGCCGCGGCGAGCTGCAGCGCGGCATCGAGACTGCGCAGGCGCAGATCGCCACCGTGGCCAGCTCCGCCGCCAGCTTGCAGACCGAGCTGGATGGCTTCAACGACGCCGCCGCACAGGCCGGCCTGCAGGACGCGCTGGCGCTGAAGGTCGAGCGCGAGCAGGCGCTGGCCGCCGTGCGCGCGAACTATGACGACCTCAGCTTGCGCCTGCGCAAGGCCGACGAGCAGCGGCTGACCTTCGAGCGCAGCCTGGACCCGCTGCGCGAGGCCATCACCAAGCTGCAGCTGGAAGAGCAGGCTGCGCAGCTGGGCGGCGCGCAGTACCGCGAGCAGCTGGAGGCGGCGGCCGTCGATCTCGAAGCACTGGCCAAGTCCATCGAGGAAGGCGGCGTGAAGCTCTACGGCCTGCAGGGCGAGATCGACCGCATCAACCGCGAGATCGCCGCCTTGGGCGCCGTCAACCTCGCCGCGCTGGACGAGCTCACCGCGGCGCGCGAGCGCAAGACCTTCCTCGACTCGCAGTGCGCCGACCTGAACGCGGCCATCGGCACGCTGGAGGACGCGATCCACAAGATCGACCTGGAAACGCGCGACCTGCTGGGCTCGACCTTCAATCAGGTCAACGAGCACTTCGGCCGCATGTTCCCGGAGCTGTTCGGTGGCGGTCAGGCCAGGCTCGTGATGACGGGCGACGAGATCCTGGACGCCGGCGTGCAGGTCATGGCGCAGCCGCCGGGCAAGAAGAACAGCACCATCCACCTGCTCTCGGGTGGCGAGAAGGCGCTGACGGCGATCGCACTGGTGTTCGCGATCTTCCAGCTCAACCCCGCGCCGTTCTGCCTGCTGGACGAGGTGGACGCGCCGCTGGACGACGCCAACACCGAGCGCTACGCCAAGCTCGTCGCGCAGATGAGCCGCGTGACCCAATTCCTCTTCATCTCGCACAACAAGATCGCGATGGAGATGGCGGAACAACTGATCGGCGTGACGATGCAGGAGCAGGGGGTGTCCCGCATCGTCGCCGTGGACATGGACAAGGCCCTCGCGATGGCGGAGACGTGAGCCCCTCGCCCAGTCTTGCCGCGCTGGACGCGGGCAAGCCTGGTCGGTCCCCCGAGGGGACGGCGATGGCTTGGGAGCGGCCCGGCGCTCGGCCCGAATGCAAAATGGATAAATAAATGAGCGTCACCCTGACCCAACTTCTCGCAATGGCCGGCGGCGTCGTGCTGGCCGGCGTGGTCGCCCACGGCGCCTGGACGGCGCGCAAGGCCGGCCCCAAGCGCGCCGTGCCGCCGCTGGAGGAGCCGCATTTCGACGCACCGCCGGCGGGTGCGACCGAGGCGGCGGCGGCTGTCGCGGCGGACCCGCTCGACATGACGATGCCCGCCGTGGCCCGCCCGGTGCGACGCGCGTCCAACCGCATCGACGCGTTGATCGATGCGATCGCGACGATCACTGTCGAGTCGCCCGTCTCCGGCGAGCTGGCGCTTCAGCACCAGCCCGGCAGCCGCCGCGCCGGCACCAAGCCGCTGCAGATCGAAGGCCTGAACGCCGGGAGTGGCGACTGGGAGTTGCCGGCGCCGGGCCAGCGCTACAGCGAGTTCCAGGCCGGCCTGAAGATGGCCAACCGCAGCGGCGCGTTGAACCAGATCGAGTACTCCGAGTTCGTGCAGAAGATCCAGGCCTTTGCCGACGGCGTGGGGGGCTTCGTGCAGTTCCCGGACATGCTGGACGTCGTCGCCCGGGCCCGTGAGCTGGACCAGTTTGCCGCCAGCCACGACGCGCAGCTCGCGCTGCTGCTGCGCGCCAAGGCCACGGCATGGACGCCGGGCTTCGTGCAGCAGGCCGCGGCCCGCCACGGTTTCGTGGCCGGTGCGCTGCCGGGGCGGCTGGTGCTGCCGTCGCCCGAGGAGGGGGCGCCGCCGGTGCTGACGCTGCAGTTCGACGCCCAGGCCGCACTCGCCGAGGACCCCGAGGCGCTGTCGCTGCGCGAGCTGACGCTGGCCCTGGACGTGCCGCAGACACCGGCCGAGCAGGAGCCGTTCGCGGCGTGGCAGGAGTCGGCCCGGGCACTGTCCCGCGACCTGGAGGCCGAGGTCTGCGACGACCGTGGCCAGGTGCTGGGCCTGCATGCGTTCGCCGCCATCGACGTTGAACTGAAGAAGCTCTACGAGGCGCTGGCCCAGCGCGACCTGGCGGCCGGCTCGCCTGCCGCTCGCCGCCTGTTCAGCTGATCGGGCCGTCCGTGAACTTGGGCTCGAATCCCTGAGCCTGGTCGGTGTGCGCTTGTAACAGGCGCCCCTAAAGTCAGCGCATCCCTGGCCTGAACAGCCCGATGCGCAGCGGCCACCCCGTCCTCGTCACTCCGACCCCTCGCCATTCCAGCGGCTGTTCGTGGCCAGTCGGGTGGCTGTTGGCACTTGTGCTCGCGTGTTGTTCCGCGAGCGGGCTTGCCGCGCCGACGCTGGCCCGGCAGGTTGAGGCGATCGAGGCGGCGCACGGCAATGACCCTCAGGAGGTGGTCGCGAGGCTGCGCCCGCTGGAGGCGCAGGCGCGGGTGGAGGGGGGCGATGCCTTGCGCGTCTTCCTGGCGGCCTGGGGCTATGCCCATGGCGCCCTGGACCAGTTCACGGTCGCGGACGCGGCCACGGCCGAGCTCATCGACATGGGCGAGCGAGAAGGCAATGCCGCCGCGACGGCCTCGGCTTTCGCGCTGCGCGCGACCATGCTCCAGCTGTCGGGCCGGCTGGAGTCGGCCAACGAGTGGATTGCGGCAGCGCTGCCCTGGGCAGAAAAGACACAGGACGAGCCCCTGCGGTACTGGGTCTTCATGACCGCGGGTGATTTGGCCCTGTCGACCGGGCATCTGCAGCAGGGCCTGTTCGCGCTGCAGGCGGCGGACCGGTCCGCACTCGCGCAGGGCAATGCACGGCGCGGCGCACAGGCCCGGATCACGCTCGCGCCGCTGCGCCTGGCGCTGCACGATGTGGACGGAGCCCGTGACGATGCCCGCGAAGCGTTTCGCCTGGCGTCCGGTGCCGGCAACATGCCGCTCCAGCTTGCCGCCAAGATCATCGAGTCACTCGTCGAGGAAGAGGCCGGGCATCGCGCGGAACGCGATCGGGCGCATCAGCAGGCACGGGAGCTGGCCCGGCGCATCGAGCCCCCGGCGGTTGGCGCGTCAGCGATCAATCCGGCCAAGGGCGGCCCGGCGTGGTTCGGCACGCAGGCGGAGGTGGTGCAGCAGCTGGCCGACCTGCACCTGCGCTCGCGCAACTACGCGGCCGCACGGCGCTACGCCGAGCAGGCTCTGGAACTGTCGCGGCAGGAGGGGGGCGAAGAGGCAGTGGATCTGGCGACCATCAGTCTCGGGCTGGCCCAGCTGGGGTTGCGGCACACCGTTGCCGGCAACGAACTCGTGAACCGGGGCCTGGCGGCGTTGGAGAAGGGCAGCACCAAGGTGCGCCTGCTGGCCCAGTTGAACCGCCACGCCGAGCTGCTGGATGAGCTGGGCGACACCGCGGGGGCGCTGCGTCAGTCGCGCAAGGCGCTGGCGCTGGAGTCCGAGCTGGTGCGCAACGACCGTGTCAGCACGGTGCTGGACCTGCAGCGCCGCTCCAGCTTCGAGCAGAACCAGCGAGCGCTGGAAAGCCTCAAGCACGACAACGAACTGCAGGCCAGCGAGCTGGAGCGTCACCGCAGTGAACGCCGGCTGGGCCTGGGACTGGCGGCGGCCATGCTGGTCGTCGTGTTGTTGACGGTCGCGCTGCATCGGCGGGTGCGCAAGGCCAATCGCGCCCTGCAGGCTCATAACGAGGAGCTGCGCTACGTCGGACTTCATGACCGCGTGACCGGTCTGCCCAACCGGCGCGCGCTGGAGATGCGGGCGTCGGAGCTCGAAGGCTGCGCCTTCGTCGGGCTCGGCATCGCCATCAATCGCTTCGGTCGCATCATGGGCAGCCTGGGCCACGTGGCGGGCGACGAGCTGCTTTGCCAGGTGGCCGGGCGGCTCAAACCCATCATCGAACGCGCCGGTGGGCGGCTGTACCGGCTGGACGGGCTGTCGTTCGGCGCCATGCTGCCCCCGCTGGGCGATGCCGGCGCACTTCGCGGCCTGCTGGACGAGTTGCTGCTGGCGGTAAAGCCGGTGTTCATCGTGCAGCGGCAACAGCTGGCAATGACATTGAGCATCGGGGCCGCCGAGTGCCCGCTGCACGGAGCGCAGACCGCCGAGGTCGCAAAGGCGGTGCAGTTGGCGATGCGCCAGGCACAGAGCCAGCAGGGCAACAGTGCCGTGATCTACACCGAGAACCTGTCGGTGAACGAGCGGGAGCGGCTGGCGCTGGAGACGCAGCTCTCGCAGGCGCTGGACCGCGGCGAGTTCGAGCTGTTCTACCAGGCGCAGTGCGACCTGAACACGCGCCGGCTGTCAGGCTTCGAGGCCTTGCTGCGCTGGCGCCACCCCGACGGCTTGATCCCGCCGGATCGATTCATCCCCATCGCCGAGGAGTCCGGCCTGATCGTGCCCATCGGCCGCTGGGTGCTCCACCAGGCCTGCCGCCAGGCCAAGACCTGGCACGACGCCGGGCGGGACCGGCCGGTCATGGCCGTCAACATCTCGCCACGGCAGTTCCAGCATCCGGAGTTCATGGCCACCGTGCGCGAAGCGCTGCGCGACAGCGGCGTGGACCCGTGCTGCATCGAGCTGGAGATCACCGAGGGGGCCATGATGGACGACGCCGAGTCCACGATTGCCAAGATGGCGGAACTGCGCGCGCTGGGCCTGCACCTGGCCATCGACGACTTCGGCACCGGCTATTCGAGCCTGGCCTATCTGAAGCGCTTCCCCATCGACAGGCTCAAGATCGATCGCAGCTTCGTCCGCGATCTCGGCCGTGACGAGGAGGGGGCGGCCATCGTGCAGGCGCTCATCCAGCTGGCGCACAGCCTGGGCATGACGGTGGTGGCGGAAGGCGTGGAGGACTCGCATCAGGAAGCCTGCCTGCGCGACTGGCGCTGCGACCTGATGCAGGGCTTCGGCTACGCGCGGCCGTTGCCGGAGCCGGGCGCGTCGGCGCTGCTGGAGGCGCATCGCGCCGAGTCGATGCACGACGGCTAAACTGCCAGCCCATCCTGACCTCGGAAACGGCGCTTGACCACCAGTCTGCTGCTGATTGCCCTCCTGATTGCCGGCAGCGCCTTCTTCTCGATGGCCGAGCTGTCGCTGGCGGCATCGCGCCGGCTCAATCTGCAGCAGCGCGCCGATGCGGGTGATGGCCGCGCGGCCAGGGTGCTGGCGGTCCAGGAGCACCCGGGGGACTACTTCACCGTCGTGCAGATCGGCGTCAACACGGTCGCCATCCTGGCAGGCATCGTCGGCGAAGGCGCGTTCACGCCGCATTTCGAGGGCGCGCTGAAGCTGGTCATGGCGCCGGAGCTGGCGGCGACGCTGGGCTTCGCCGGGTCTTTCATCAGCATCACCTCGCTGTTCATCGTGATGGCCGACCTGGTGCCCAAGCGGCTGTCGATGAACGAACCCGAGCGCGTCGCGATGGCGCTGGTCGGGCCCATGCTGCTGTTGTGCCGCCTGCTGCGGCCGCTGGCTTGGGCTTTCAGCGGCATCACCGAAGGCCTGATCCGCCTGCTGGGCCTGCCGGCCAAGCGCGACGAGACCATCAGCTACCGCGACATCCTGGCACTGACCGAGGCCGGCTACCAGGCCGGCGTCGTCGCCGACGAGGAGCAACAGGTCATCGAGAACGTGTTCGAGCTGGACACGCGCACGGTGGAGACGGTCATGACGACGCGCGAGAGCATCGTGTTCTTCTCGCGTGATGAAGACGACGTGCTGATCCGCAACCGCATCGCGGACACGCCGCACTCCACCTACCTGGTGTGCGACGGCGACATCGACCAGGTCGTCGGCTACGTGGACGCGACCGACCTGTTCCAGCGCGTGCTGCGCGGCGAGGCGCTGTCGTTGCGCGACGACGGCGGCGGCCTGGTCAAGAAGGTGCTGATCGTGCCGGACCGGCTGACGCTGTCGGAGATGCTGACGCAGTTCCGCGAGGCTCACGAAGACTTCGCGGTCGTCGTCAACGAGTACAGCCTCGTCGTGGGGGTCATCACACTGAACGACGTGATGAGCACGGTGATGGGCAGCCTCGTCGCGCCGCACTACGAAGAGCAGATCGTGCGCCGCGAGGATGGCTCCTTCCTGGCCGATGGCATCACGCCGATTCCCGATGTCGAGCGGGCGCTGGGCATCGATGGCTGGCCGCATGCCGGCCAGTACGACACGCTGGCCGGCTTTCTGATGGTGATGCTGCGCCGTATCCCGCGACGCACGGACTGCGTGGAGTGGGAAGGCTGGCGCTTCGAGGTCGTCGACGTGGACAGCCACCGCGTGGACCAGGTGATGATCACCCCAGCGACGACGCCTTCGGGAACTGGTAGATCCTGATCGACGCCGGGGCAATGTCGAAGCGCCTGGCGCGCGCGTCGAAACTACCTTGCTGGATGACAACCTCGGGCGGGGCGCCCACGGCGTTGGTAGCGTCGAGGCTCTTGCCGACCAACGTGAAGGTCTTGCCCTGTGCGCCGGTCGCGAAGCCGTCGAGGCTGAGTTCGAGGCTCTGCGCCATTTCGGTCGGATTCACGACAGCGACCGTCAGACCCTTCTCGTCCTTCGTCAGCGCGGCCATCACATCCAATGGATAGGTCGCGCTGCCAGTGTTGACGCGAGGCTGGTCACCGCCTGCGGGATAGGCCCGTGCCGGCTGCGGCGAGTTGCCGCCCACGGCGACGGGGATGCTGCCGAAGTGCTGGTTGTAGAGCTGGAAGACCCGGCCCTTGGTGCTGATGGCCGAGCCCGTCGGCGTGACGTTCATCCACGCGGTGGCCATCGTGTAGCCCGCCATCTCGATGAAGTCGGTGTGCTTGAAGAACTCGTGGAAGGCCAGCGCGATGGCCAGCGTGCCCCGGTAACTGTCGCGGAAACTGAAGGCCCATTCGTCGAAGAAGACCTTGACCTTGCCGTCGTTCAGTTCCGGGAAGAGCTTCTTGTAGTCCTCCCACGCGTCGGCCATCGTCGCGATGCGCTGGGCCGGCTGGCGGGCCCATTCGGTGAGCGTCTGCGTCACGTCGAAGAGCTGGCCGCTCTGCAGGTCGAAGCGTTTGTTCTCGGGCGGGTAGGCGTGCGTTGCCAGAGCGTCGAACTTGCCCTTGGAAAACTTGAACATGCCGTAGGCCCAGTCGCGGTCCGAGCCGACCTTCACCTCGGGCTGGCCAGCGACGAAGATGCCCTGGCCGGTCGTCATCTCGTCGACGAAGCCGCCGGGCGCGACGATGTAGATCGACGGGTCGACCTTGCGCATCGCGTCGGCAAACTGGTTGTGCTTGATGACGTACTGCTCGCGGGCCATGTGGCCGAACTGCCAGTGGCCGTACATCTCATTGCCGATGTCCCAGTACTTGACCTTGTACGGCTGCACGCGGCCGTTGGCGGCACGCTGAGCACCCCAGAAGGTGTTGGCCGCGCCGTTCACGTACTCGACGATCTCGGCCCCCGAGCGTGCCTCGCCAAAGCCGGTGTTGACGCACCAGTAGGGCTCGCACTGGATGAGCTCGCACATCTGCAGCAGCTCGTCGAGGCCGGCGTCGTTGGGCTGCAGCGCCTTCCAGACCGGGTCGAAGATGGGCGGGCGCTTGTCGGGGTCGCCGATGGTGTTCTTCCAGTCGTAGGGCCCCGAGATGAAGTTGCCACCCGGCATGCGCAGGATCTTGCAATCCATCTCCTTCATCAACGCGATGGTGTCGGCACGGAAGCCCTTGATGTTGTCCGCCGGCATCAGCGACACGGCGCCGATCAGCAGCTTGCCCGAGCCGGTGGCCGTGATGCTCAGGCGGGCTTCGGGGGCGTCACCGGTGGCCGTGAACGTGAAGGGCAGGGTGCGCCAGTCGGACGTGGCCTGGAGCTTCACCGTCTGTTCGCGGCCGGACGCTTCAGCGAGGGTGAGGGTGACATCGGTCGGCTGGCCCGCCTTGAGGACGATGCGGCCGGTGTAGGCCTTGCCATTCACCAGCGCGATATGTCCTTGCGTGATGCCGCGCGGCGTCGTGGGCGACAGCTCGATGGCGGGGCTGTGTTCGCCCACGTAGGCGTCGGCCTTGTCGAGCGAGACGCTGGCCATGGGGCCTACGGCCGTCCACTTGTGGATGTAAGCCATCGCGGCGCGGAAGTTTGCCGGATCGGGCTTGGGCTCTTCGGACTCCAGCACGCCGTAGTAGAACTTCCGGTCGTGCAGCATCTCGGCCCACATGGTGTGGTTGATGATGTTGGCACCGTGCTCCAGGAACCCGCCGTAGATGTGCGGGTTGATCGGCTTGAAGCGCTGGCGCGTGTCGACGCTGCCCTTGATCGTGGCGGGCGTTGCCGCAAGGGCGGTGGACGTCCAGGGGCCGGCGAGTGCGGCGGTTCCGAGAAGCAGGTGACGTCGGTTGAGGGCAGCCGTGATGTTCACTGGATCTTCCGTGGTTGGGATGCGCTGGCATGGTATCGCTACCAATCTGTGCTGCAAGGCAGCGTTTGTCCGCGTCCCTAACCCGATGGTCCGGCTGTATGAGCGGGCCCCATGCGGCATCGCGCCGTCATGGGGCGGCCGTCGTCAGAACTTGAAGTTGCCGTCGCTGCGAGCCTGTGTGCCGCCGCCCGTGCAGCTCGTGAACTCGCGGTTGCCGCTGCTGGTCGACTGGTTGCTCTCCCAGACGGCGGTCGAGCCGTTCCATTTCACATACTTGTACTGGACAGCCGTATTGGCGGGCAGGCTGATGGTGCCCGTCCACGGCACGTTGGCGCCCGAGCCCTGGATGGTCAGCGCGAAGCCCGAGGCCGGTGCCCATGAGCCCAGGCCGCTGATGCTGCCGACGACGCGCAGGTTCTGGCCGTAGACGGTGTTGGCGTTGGCAATCGTGAAGGTCACGGCGCAGGTCGTGCCGCCGCCGCTGGTCGCCACCTTCTGGCCGGCGTAGATGGCCACGGCGGGCGTGCTGCCGCTGTTGTTGGCCGGCACCGTGAAGCTGGCGTTGCCGCTGGCGTCCACGGTGACGGAGTCGGCCGTGCAGGCGCTGCCGTCGCTGGTCTTGGTGCCGTTGATGACGTTGCAGTAGGTGCCGGCGGGCAGACCGGTGGCGAAGGTGCGCGTCCACGAGCTGCCGCTGTTGTTGAACGCGGCGAAGCCCACGCTGCCGCGGCTGAAGGCGACCTGGTTGCTGTTGTCGCCGACGACCCAGTTCTGCTGCGCCTGGCCCGCAGCGGCATTGCGGAAGCCCACCATGTTGGCCAGCGGCGTCCAGCGGTGGGCGAAATCCCACACGACGTTGACCTGCGGCACACCGCCGCTGTAAGGGCTGGTGCTCGGGCGGTCCGCATCGGTGCTGGTGAACTTGAAGCCGGAGTACAGCTGCGCCTCGCCGTAACCCTGGGCCAGCATGAAGATGTGCGCCAGCGTGTAGCGCATGCCGGCGGCATCGGCGCCGCCGTTGTTGTTGATGTTCAGCGAGCTGCCGTTGCGCTCGGTGTCCCAGTTGGTGATGAAGACGGTGGCGTTCTGCGGCTGCAGGAAGCCCCAGCTGCCGCCCCAGTTGCCCCACGTCCCCATGACGGTCGGGATGCTCGCGAGGTTCAGGCCGTTGGCGTTGCGGAAGGCGTCCCGCATCGCGTACGTGAACTGGAATTCGTTGATCGTGCCGATCGGCAGATAGCTGGGCCGGTCGACCTCGCCGTCGTTGATGATCTCCTGCGTCAGCCAGATGGACTCGCCCTGCAGCGTGGTCGGGTAGCTGGCCTTCACGGCGGCCATGATGGATGTCCACGCGCTGGCCGGCATGTGCTTGGCCGCGTCGATGCGGAAGCCGTCCACGCCCAGGGCCAGCAGTGCCTTCAGGTAGTTGGCGATCTGGCCCTGCACGTAGCTGCTCTCGGTGGCCAGGTCGGGCAGGCCCCCGAGGCGGCAGTTCTGCACGTTGCTGCGGCCGGCGGCGGAGTTGTAGTCGCTGTCGGCGATGCTGCAGTTGGCGTGGAAGTCGTTGGCGCTGAAGTAGGGGTAGGTCAGCGTGCTGGCGTTCCACGTCGAGCCGTCGGTGGCTGTGCCGCTGCCGTCGGCCATCTGGTTGACGACGATGTCGGCATAGACGCGTACACCGGCCGCATGGCAGGTGCTGATCATGGACTGCAGTTGGGCCGGCGTGCCCATGCGGCTTGTCAGGTTCGCGTAGTTGACCGGCTGATAGACGCCCCACCAGCCGTTGGCGTTCTTCGAGGCGCTGGGCGGCGAGATCTGCACGCCACCGAAGCCCTTGGGCCCCAGCCACTGCGTGCACTCGGTGGCGATGTCGGGCCAGGCCCATTCGAACATCTGCACCGACGTGGTGTTGGGGTTGAGTGCCTGGGCGGGCGCCGTGAAGGTGGCCAGCGTGGCGGCGGCCGTGCAGGTCAGGGCCGCTGCAAGGCGCCGGCGGGTCGGGTGGGAGGTGTGCATGTGATGTCTCCGGTCTGGGGTCGAGAGCCCTCGTTGCGGGGCCGTGATGTCGGCCAGTCGACTGCATGCCATGGCCGCCTCTCCGGTGTGGAGGGTGTCGCGACTCTAGATAGCCTTGAATCAAAAAATACGTAGTAAAACTACTTAATTAAAACAAAATTTGAAATTCACTCCATTGATGGCCGGTGGTTGCATGAACTTCTTTTGGGTGACCTGGCGTTGGTTATGTAGCAATGCAACATCGGCGCCTGCTTTTGCGAAATTGGTGTTCGGGAGCAGGGCGGCCACGCGATCGTTGCCGCACAAATCCGCGCGGCCCTACAAGCAGCCCAGGGACAAGGCCCGTTGCGCCGCCGAACTGCGCAGCCAGGCGGAGCGCGGTTTCATCGACACGGCCTGCGTGGAGGTGCTGCTCGGCGACGACGCCGGACGGCTGGCGATCCGCGCGCGATTCGCCGGTTGAGCGGTCGCCACGTGGCGGCTGAGGTGCCCACGCCAGTCGCGACAATGCACCGATGACCGCCTCCGAAGCCACAGCCCAGCGCGCCGCCGACCTGCGTGCCCAGCTCAACCACCACGCCCACCTCTACTACGTGCTCGACGCGCCCGAGTTGCCGGATGCCGAGTACGACAGGCTCTTCCAGGAGCTGCAGGCCATCGAGGCCACGCACCCCGAGCTGCTGACGCCCGACTCGCCGACGCAGCGCGTCATCGGCGCCGTGCTGGACGGCCTCACGCCCGTGCGCCACGTCGTGCCCATGCTGTCGATCACGACGGAGACCGACACGACCGAGGGTGGCGCCATCGCTTTCGACGCCCGGGTGCGCCGCGAGCTGGGGTTGACGGACGCCGACGCGCCCGTCGAGTACGCCGCCGAGCTGAAGTTCGACGGCCTGGCGATGAGCCTGCGCTATGAGAACGGCGTGCTGGTGCAGGCCGCGACGCGAGGTGACGGCGAGACCGGCGAGGACGTCACGCAGAACGTGCGCACCATCGGGCAGATCCCGCTGCGGCTGTTGGGCGAGGCACCGCCGGTGCTGGAAGTGCGCGGCGAGGTCTACATGCGACGCGACGATTTCGAGAAACTCAACGAGCGCCAGCGCGAGCGCGGCGAGAAGACCTTCGTGAACCCGCGCAACACCGCGGCCGGCGCCATCCGCCAGCTGGACCCGGCGCTGGTGCGCCAGCGGCCGCTGTGCTTTTACGCCTACGGCCTCGGCGAAGTGCAGGGCTGGGACGTGCCGGCCACCCACAGCGGCATGCTGGACGCGCTGGCGGCACTGGGCCTGCCGGTCAACGCCGACCGCGTCGTGGCGCTGGGCCATGAAGGCCTCGTCCAGTTCCATCAGGCCATGGCCGCCAAGCGCGATGCGCTGCCGTTCGACATCGACGGTGTCGTCTACAAGGTCAACTCGCGCGAGCTGCAGCACAAGCTCGGCTTCAAGACCCGCGAGCCCCGCTGGGCCGTTGCGCACAAGTACCCGGCGCAGGAGCAGGTGACCACGCTGCTGGCCATCGACATCCAGGTCGGCCGCACCGGCAAGCTCACGCCCGTCGCGCGGCTGGAGCCGGTGTTCGTCGGCGGCACGACGGTCAGCAATGCGACGCTGCACAACGTCTTCGAGATGCGCCGCAAGGGCGTGCGTGTGGGCGACAAGGTCGTCGTTCGCCGCGCCGGGGACGTGATTCCCGAGGTCGTCGGCCGCGTGCCGGGCGAGCGGCCGGCTTACGTGCCCAACTTCCACATGCCGCGCGAATGCCCCGTCTGCAGAAGCGAGGCGGCGCGCGAGCGTGGTGGCATGGACTACCGCTGCACCGGCGGCGTGTTCTGCCCGGCGCAGCGCAAGCAGGCCATGCTGCACTTTGCCGGCCGGCGCGCGATGGACATCGAGGGCCTGGGCGACAAGCTCGTCGAGCAGCTCGTCGACGCCGGCATCGTTCTGAGCCTGCCAGGCCTGTACAAGCTGGGCGTCGCCAAGCTCGCCGCGCTGGATCGCATGGCCGAAAAGAGCGCGCAGAACATCATCGACGCGCTGGAGAAGAGCAAGACGCCGACGCTGGCGCGCTTCCTGTTCTCGCTGGGCATCCGCCAGGTCGGCGAGACGACGGCCAAGGATCTGGCCCGCCACTTCGGCACGCTGGACAAGCTGATGAACGCCAGCGTCGAGCAGCTGCTGGAGGTGCCGGACGTGGGCCCCATCGTCGCGGCCAGCATCCACACCTTCTTCGCGCAACCGCACAACGTCGAGGTCGTCGAGCAGCTGCTGGCGGCCGGCGTGCAGCCGAAGGAAAGCGAAGGCGAGGGCGACGACCGGCCGCGCCCGCTGCTGGGCAAGACGCTGGTGCTGACCGGCACGTTGCCGACGCTGTCGCGTGACGAAGCCCAGGCCTTGATTGAGGATGCCGGCGGCAAGGTCAGCGGCTCCGTCTCCAAGAAGACGAGCTATGTCATCGCCGGCGAGGAGGCCGGCAGCAAGCTGGAGAAGGCGCGCACGCTGGGCGTTCCTGTGCTGGACGAGGCGGGGCTGCGCGGGCTGCTTGGCTAGGCGTGACGCCCTGGGCCTGCCCGCCTAGCCGGGGCGGTCCATAACGAATCGGTCTGGCGGCTGTCGGGAATCTTGACAGATCGACGCCGTGCGCTTTGCTGCCCTTCGCCCCCGTCCCGGGAAAACCGGCTTGTGGCATCGAACTTGCTCACACTCACCAAAGCGTCAGCACGTCGCCAACCGAGTTGGCAATTCCGGGGAAATGCCATGGCTTCCAAGCGTCTGTTCTCGTTCCGTGGTTGGGTGATCGCCATGGCCGGTCTTGCCGGCATGCCGCTGGCTCACGCGGGGCTGGTCAACATCGACTTCAACTCGGGGGCTGCGGTCGGCACCTACTCGGGGGCTGCAGTCACAGGCGCTGCGGGAGATCTCTGGAACGGCGTCGACGGTGGATCGCTTTCAGCGCCGACGGACAGCAGCAACGTACCTCTGCTGGATGCCGCGGGCGCCAGCACCGGCATCACGCTGAGCTTCGCCGGCACCGGCGGGGCGTTCGACGCGACGGGGAACGGTTGCCTGATGAGCACGTCCTCGTTTGCGCCGTTGATGTGCGACTACCTCTATCGGTCCCTGAGGGCTGATGCCAGCGTGACACTGGCCGGCCTGACGCCCGGGGCGGCCTACGACCTGATCCTCTACGCATCCGCCAACACCGATGGCCGCATCACGGAGTTCACGCTCGACGGCATCACACAGTCCGTGACCGCGGCTGCCGCAACAGGCTTCGCGCTAGGCACGAACTATGCGGAGTTCAAGGGCGTCGTGGCCGCGACCGGGCTCCTGTCCTTCACCTTCACCGGGCCCAGCGAAGGCAACTTGGACGGCCTCCAGCTGACGCAGACCGGCGGTAATGCGGTGACGTTGCCCGAGCCGGCCACCATCGCGTTGCTGGCCCTGGGCTTGGGCACGGTCGCCTGGCTGCGCGGCAAGCGGGCCGGGGCGACGCGCCTTTAGTCGCCTTTCCACCGCGCCGGTGCCGGCTGTCCGGGTGACCGAGCCGGGGGCGAGGCTGGCTCCCGGTTGCATGGGCTGCCCTCGGTTGGATGTCCGGGAGATGCGGGGGCAGGTCGTTGTTCCCGGAAGTGTTGGTTGCGTTACCATTCATTGACCGAATAACAACCAATGCTCGGCGGGTCGCCTCCGGCATACAGGAGACCGCTTGCTGATCACATCCCGCTTCCTGCCCGTGCTGGCGGCGCTGCTGATGACCGCTGGCCCGGCCTGGGCCCAGCGGCTGACACCGGATCTCGTGCACGAGCGACTCGCGCCGCGCGAACGCATCGAGTTGGCGAGCGGTTGGCGCTTCCAGCTCGGCGACCCGCCGGGCGCTGCGCCGCTGATGTACGACGTGCGGCCCGAGGTGCGACAGTCGGCCGACGGCAAGGTGGCCGATGCCCGGCCCGAGGCGGCTGAGCAGGTGCAGGCCAGGGGCGAGGCCGTCCTGAAGCCGTGGGTGCTGCCCAGCGCCAATGCATTTATCGGCGACGCGTCACGTCGCCACCAGCGCCCGGCGGGCCATCCGGGTGGCGACCTGGGCATCGTGCAGGCCGGCTTCGACGACAGCGGCTGGCAGGCCGTCACGCTGCCGCACGACTGGGCCATCGCCGGCCCCTTCCTGGCGGACGGCCCGCATGGCGGCATGGGGCGGCTGAAGAGCTGGGGCGCCGCCTGGTATCGCCGAAAGCTGGACATCCCCGCCACCGATGTAGGGCGCGCGATTTTTCTCGACGTCGACGGCGCGATGTCGTACGCGACGGTGTGGCTCAACGGCAAGCTGGTGGGCGGCTGGCCCTACGGCTACAGCAGCTTTCGGCTGGACCTGACGCCCTACGTGAAGCCCGGCAGCGAGAACCAGCTGGCCATCCGGCTGGACAACCCGCCCGAGTCCGCCCGCTGGTATCCGGGCGCGGGCTTGTATCGCAAGGTCTGGCTCGTGAAGACCGACCCGGTCCATGTGGGCCAGTGGGGCACGCTGGTGCGCACGCCCGACGTGTCCGCCGCCAGCGCCACGGTGGCGCTGGACGTGACGGTCGACAACCAGGGCCAGCGCGCGGTGCGCATCGACGTGGCGACGGAGGTGTTTGCGCTCGATGAGCAGGGCAGGGCGCAGGGGCCGGCGGTGGCGCGCATCGTGCGGGCCGGTGTGGCGGTGGCGGCGGGCGGGCATGGCCTTGCGTCCGGCACGGCGCGCATCGCCAAGCCCAGGCTGTGGGGGCCCAGGCCGCAACAGCAGCCCAACCGCTATGTCGCCGTCACGCAACTGAGCCGCGACGGCCATGTCGTCGACCGGGTCGAGACGCGCTTCGGCATCCGCTCGCTGCGCTTTGACGCCGATGCTGGCCTGCTGGTCAACGGCCAGCCGGTGCGGCTGAACGGCGTCAACAACCACCATGACCTCGGCTCGCTCGGCGCGGCCTTCAACCTGCGTGCGGCGGAGCGCCAGTTGGAGATTTTGCAGGCCATGGGTGCGAATGCCATCCGCATGTCGCACAACCCGCCGGACCCGGCGCTGCTGGAGCTGACCGACCGCATGGGCCTGCTCGTCATCGACGAGATCTTCGATTCATGGGAGCGCAAGAAAACGCCGCTGGACTTCCACCTCATCTTCCCGGACTGGCACGAGCCCGACCTGCGAGCCATGCTGCGCCGCGACCGCAACCATCCGTCCATCATGATGTGGAGCATCGGCAACGAGGTCGGCGAGCAGTACACCGGCGCGGAAGGCGCCGCCATCGCGCATGAGCTGCACCGCATCGCGCACGAGGAGGACCCGACACGGCCGACGACCACGGCAATGAACTACGCCAAGTCCGACATGCCGCTGCCCGCCGAGGTCGACGTCATCGGCCTGAACTACCAGGGCGAGGGCATCCGGCAGGACGCGGAGTTCGAGGGCACGGACCGCATCCGCACACCGCCGCAATACCCACTGTTCCATGCGAAGTTCCCGAGCAAGCCCATCTTCAGCAGCGAGACGGCTTCGGCCTTCAGCAGTCGCGGCGTCTACCTGTTCCCCGTCGCGCCGGCCAACAGCTCGATCACGCGCGATGGCCGCGGTGGCGATTCGACGACGCGCCAGGTCAGCGGCTACGAGCTCTACGCGGTGGACTTCGGCTCGTCGGCCGACAAGGTGTTCGCGTCGCTGGACCGCCACCCCTTCGTCGCCGGCGAGTTCGTCTGGACCGGCTTCGACTACCTCGGCGAACCCACGCCCTACTACGCGTCGCGCAGCTCCTACTCGGGCATCGTCGACCTGGCCGGTTTCCCCAAGGACCGCTACTGGCTGTATCAGTCGCGCTGGCGGCCGGACCTGCCGATGGCCCATCTGCTGCCGCACTGGACCTGGCCCGAACGCGTCGGCCAGGTCACGCCGGTGCATGCGTTCACGAGCGGCGACGAGGCCGAGCTGTTTCTCAACGGCCGCTCGCTGGGCAGGCGCAAGAAGGGGGCGTTCGAGTACCGGCTGCGCTGGGACGACGTCGTCTACGAGCCGGGCGAGCTGAAGCTGGTGACGTATCGCGACGGCAAGCCCTGGGCGACCACGTCGGTCGTGACGGCCGGCACCGCCGCTGGATTGGCGCTGGAGGCCGATCGCACCGACATCGCCGCCGACGGCCGCGACCTGAGCTTCGTCATGCTGCGCGTTGTCGACGCGCAGGGCCGTACCGTGCCGCGCGCCGACACGCGCATCCGCTTCAGCCTCGACGGGCCCGGCGACATCGTCGCCACCGACAACGGCGATGCGACGAGCTTCGAACCCTTCCCGTCCACCACGCGCAAGGCCTTCAGCGGCCAGGCGCTGGCCATCGTGCGTGGCCGGCCCGGCGCGGGCGGCACACTGACGCTTCGCGCCGAAGCCGACGGTTTCGCGCCTACCCGGCTGACGCTGCAGACCCGCAGCCCCCGATGACCTTCACCTGCGTCCTCTGCTGAACGCCGGAAGGTCGGCGAGGCTGCCTGCAACCGACGCGCGGCCGGGTAAAGAAACTCGAGGTCGGGGCAAACGCGCAGCCTAGGGATACCGCTGTCCGGTAAAGTCAGCTGATGGTTGCGCAACCATCAGCGCCGCGGGAATCATCGCGAGGCTCGAGGGTTCCATGCGAGAGCCGGGGGCAGCAGTCGAACTGGATCATTGATGCACAGCTTGAATCCACCCATGCGCCAGCGTCGCGGCGGCAAGGTCTCGACCATTGCGGACGTGGCGGCCTTCGCCGGCGTGTCAGCGATGACGGTGTCGCGCGTCGTCAACGATGAGCCCAACGTCAGACCCGGCACGCGGGAGAAAGTGAAGGCGGCCATCGAGGCGCTGCACTACTCGCCCGGCCCGCCGCCGCGCCGGGTCGCGCCGCCCGCGGCAGGCCTCACGCGCATCGGCGTTCTTTACGGCGACCCCTCGGTCGGCTACCTGAACGACTTCCTGCTGGGCCTGCTGAAGAAGGCCACGCTGCGCCAGGTGCAACTGCTCGTCGAGCGTTGCGAGGGGCCCGAGGACGAACCGCGCCTGTTGGCCAACATGCTGCGCGGCGGTGTCGATGGCGTCATCCTGCCGCCGCCGTTCTGCGACTCGCCGCAGATGCTGCGCATGCTGGCCCAGGCCGGCACGCCCACCGTGGCAGTGTCCAGCGCACAGCCGTCCGAGCAGGTCTGTGCGGTCGGCATCGACGACTACCAGGCGGCCTACGAGATGACGCGGCACCTGTTGTCGCTGGGGCATCAACGGCTGGGTTTCATCGTCGGCGACAAGCATCAGAACTGCAGCGCGCGCCGGCTCGCCGGCTTCCGCGCGGCGATGCAGGACGCCTGCGTCGACATCGCCGAGGACGAGGCCGTTGCACAGGGCAAGTTCAGCTACCGCTCGGGGCTGGACGCGGCGGAGTTCCTGCTTTCCCAGGTTCATGGACGAAGGCCGACGGCGATCTTCGCCAGCAACGACGACATGGCCGCCGCGACCGTGGCCATCGCGCACCGCAAGGGCATCGAGGTGCCTCGTGACCTGACCGTCGTCGGCTTCGACGATGCGCCGCTGGCCACGACGATCTGGCCCGAGCTGACCACCGTGCGCCAGCCCATCACGGCAATGGCCGGTGCGGCCGTGGACCTGCTGGTGCGGCACATCCGCGCGCGCCAGGCAGGCGACGCGCTGCCCTGCGAGCACAAGCTGATGGGCTTCGAGCTGGTGCGTCGCCAGTCCGATGCGGCACCCCGGCCGCGGCCGATACCGGTCGCCTGAGCCGTACTCATCGCGTCGCGGGCCAGCGCGATTGTTGAGGTGTCATCGCAGTCGCATTCGACAGCCCGTCACTTCCTGTCGGGTGTCGATGTCGGGATCGGCAAGGGCGGGGCCTTCACCCAATCGGGTGCCAGCGAACGTGCCCAGGCGGGCTTGGTCTCGAACAGGTGGTCGATGAAGGCGCGCGTCTTGGCCGGCATCAGCCGCCGGCTCGCCGTCAGCAACTGCACGGGCAACGGCTCGTAGCTCCATTCGGGCAGCACGGGCACCAGCGTGCCGGCCTCCACTTCCGATGCCACCATGCCGAACGGGAAGCTGGCGATGCCGCCACCCGCTCGCGCCATCGCCAGCACGAGGCCGATGGAGTTGGCCTCCAGCGGGCCGTGCACGTCGACCTCCACCGTCTGCCGGCCGCATTGCAGCTTCTTGTACATGCCCTTGCCCTGTGTCAGCACGACGAAATCATGCTCGGCCAGGTCGGCCGGCGTCAGCGGCGCGGGCCGCGCCTGCAGGTAGACCGGGCTGGCATACAGGCCTCGCTCCAGCAGCATGTACTGGCGGGCGACGAGGTCGGGCTCGTCCACGGGGCCCATGCGCACGGCGACGTCGTAGGGCTCGTTGAAGAGATCGACGCGGCGCGGCGTGGTGTCCACCTCCAGCTCCACCTTGGGGTAGCGGCGCACGAAGCGCGAGAAACTCTCGGCCAGCACCAGCATCGCGAACTCGGCGGGCACCGACACGCGCAGCCGCCCCTGCGGCGTCGCCTCGCGCGAGGCCAGCCACTGGCGGGTCTCGGCAATGTCGTCGTCGTGCCGGGCCGCACGCTCGGCGAGCTGTTCGCCCAGCTCGGTCAGCGTCAGCCGGCTGGCACCGGGCACGAAGAGCCGGGCGCCAACCGCGGTCTCCAGCGCCGTGAGGCGCCGGCTCAACGTGGCCTTGGGCAAATCCAGCTGGCGGGCTGCCTCGGACAGGGAGCCGGCCTTGTGGACCTGGGCGAGCAGCAGGAGGTCATCAACTTTCATGGCGCCGTTTATCTCGCTTCATCTCGGTTCTTTTCGTTTCGTTTCTGGAACGGTGAGTTTGAGTTTTGTGGCTGTTCGTCGGAAATGGAACTCTCTACAGTCGCGGCCATCATGTCAACCGCGCGTCTTCTCCAGCCCCAAAGGCACCGCATCGGCGCCGGCTTCCAGGCCGAGGGCTGGCGTGAGCCGATGGCATTGCTCGACCCCTTCGTCATGGTCGACCACTTCCGCATGAGCGAGGCGGCGTTCGCGCCTCATCCCCATGCCGGCTTCTCGGCGGTGACTTATCTCTTCGACGACTCGGCGACCGGCATGATCAGCCGAGACTCGCTGGGCGGCGAGCACGCCATCCCGCCCGGAGCCCTGCATTGGACGCTGGCCGGCCGGGGCGTCATGCATGACGAGTTTCCCGCCGAGGCCGGTCGCGAAGCTCACGGCCTGCAGATCTTCGTGAACCTGCCGGCCGACCAGAAGCTGCGCGCTCCCACCGTCATGCATCTCGCGGCCGAGCAAATGCCGCGCCGGGTGGGCGATGGCTGGCGGGCTGTGCAGGTGTTCGGCCCCGAGGCGCCGTTGGCCCTGCCGTCGTCGGCGTCGCTGGTGCTGGTCGACATCGATGCCGGTGCCGGCTTCGACTTCGTGCTGCCCGACGGAGAACAGGGCTTTGCCATCGTCATCCACGGCAGCGGCCGCACGGATGAGCTGCCGCTGTCCAGCGGCCGAGCGCTCAGCCTGCCTGTCGGAGGCGCCACGCGCATCACGGCCGGCGAGGTCCTGCGCCTGGCCTGCTTCTGCGGCAGGCCACTCCACGAACCCGTCGTGCGCCACGGCCCCTTCGTCATGAGCGACGAGGGGCAGGTTGTGGCCGCGCTGCAGAGATTCCAGTCCGGCGGCATGGGCCGCCTCAGCCCCAGACAACAACCCTAACGATCCCATAAGGAAACCTGTCATGAACGCACCGCAAGAAACCAATGCCGCGCCGAAGCCCGTCAAGAGTGGGCCACCCGTGCCGCTGCTGATCGTCGGCGCCATCCTGCTCATCGGCGGTATCGGCCTCGGTGGCCGCATGTGGTGGCGCAGCCAGCATGTCGTCGAGACGGACAACGCCTTCGTGGCCGGCCGCATCCACCCGGTCGCGACGCGCGTGGCCGGCGTCGTCACCGAGATGCACATGCAGGACAACGCCGTCGTGAAGGCCGGTGACGTGCTGCTGCGCCTGGACCCGGCCGATGCCGCCGTGCAGATCGAGCGCCTGAAGGCGCAGATCGCGCAGGCAGATGCCGCCATCGCGACCAGCGGCGCACAGGTCGCCCAGGCCAAGGCGCAGGCCGCCGCGACGAACTCGCAGGTCGCCCAGGCAGAGAGCGTGCTGGCCCGCACCGAGCTGGACGCCAAGCGCAGCCAGGCGCTGTTCGGCGCCGAGCTGCGCGCGACGTCCAAGCAGGAGCTGGACGCCGCGCTGGCCGCGCGTGACGTGGCCCGCGCCGACGTCGCTGCCCGCAAGGCCAGCGCTGCGGCGGCCAAGGAAGCCGTTGCTGCCGCCGAGAGCGCCCGTCAGTCCGCCGCCGCACAGAAGGCCGCCACGCAGGCACAGCTGAAGGACGCGCAGAACCAGCTCGGCTACGTCGAGGTCAAGGCTGCCAGCGACGGCCGCATCGGCAAGCGCACCGTTGAGGTGGGCCAGCGCGTGACGGCTGGCCAGCAGCTGGCCGCCATCGTCGAGCCCGAGACCTGGATCGTCGCCAACTTCAAGGAGACCCAGCTCGCCAAGATGAAGCCGGGCCAGAAGGTGCACGTGAAGGTCGATGCCTTCCCTGGTCAGGAGCTCGAAGGCCACGTCGACAGCTTCGCCCCCGCCTCGGGCGCCAGCTTCGCGCTGCTGCCGCCGGACAACGCGACCGGCAACTTCACGAAGATCGTCCAGCGCGTGCCGGTCAAGGTCGTGTTCGAGCCCGAGAGCCTGAAGGCGCTGGGCGAGCAGGCCAACCGCATCGTGCCGGGGCTGTCCGTCCAGGTGGAAGTCAGCATCGCTGAATGAGCCTCAAGGCACAGCCATGGGCAACGAAAACTATCTACCCCCGCCGCCCGACCAGAAGGTCAGCGGCCGCACCTGGCTGGCCGTGCTGGCCAGCCTGCTGGGTGCGTTCATGGCGGTGCTGGACATCGCCATCACCAACTCGTCGTTGAAGGACATCCTTGGCGCGCTATCGGCCACGCAGGAAGAGGGCTCCTGGATCTCCAGTGCCTACCTTGTCGCCGAGATCGTCGTCATCCCGCTCGCCGGTTTCCTGGCGATGGTGTTCTCCACACGCCGCTACCTGGTCGTCAACGTCGCGCTGTTCCTGATCTTCAGCACGCTGTGCGGCATGGCCTGGAGCCTGGAGTCCATGATCGCCTTCCGTGCGGCCCAAGGCTTCACGGGTGGCGTGATGATTCCGATGGCGATGACGCTGGTCACGCGCAAGCTGCCGCTGAAGAAGCGGCCCATCGGCCTGGCGCTGTTCGGCATGACGGCCACGCTCGCGCCCACGCTGGGCCCGACCTTCGGCGGCTACCTGACCGAGCTGTACGGCTGGCCCAGCATCTTCTACATCAACTGGGTGCCGGGCGTGCTGCTGATGCTGGGTGTCTCCATCGGCCTGGACAAGGAGCCGATGAACCTCAAGCTGCTTCGCGACGTGGACTGGTGGGGCATCCTGTTCATGGCGCTGGGCCTCGGGTCGCTGACCGCGATGCTGGAGGAGGGGAATTCGAAGGACTGGTTCCAGAGCAACTTCATCATCACGGCAGCCACGCTGGCGATCGTGGGCCTCTACGGCTGGGCCTGGCGCGGGCTGACGCGCAAGAACACCTTCATCGACCTGCACATCCTCGGCCGCCCCAGCTTCCTGATCGCCGGCGTCATCGCGTTCACGACCGGCATGGGCCTCTACGGCTCGGCCTTCATCCTGCCGCTGTACCTGGGCCAGATCGCCAACTACACGCCGATGCAGATCGGCCTGGTGATCATGTGGATGGGCCTGCCGCAGCTGTTCATCATGCCGTTCGCGGCCAAGCTGTCCACCAAGCTGGACAACCGCGTGATGATGAGCGTGGGCCTGATCCTGTTCGCGACGTCTTGCTTCATGAACACCCACATGAGCGCCGACACCGCCGGCCCCGAGCTGCTGGCCGCGCAGATCGTGCGCGCGCTGGGCCAGCCGATGATCATGATCACGCTGACCAACTTCGCGATCAACGGCATCCCGCCGCAGCTGCTGCCGAGCGCGTCGGGCATGTTCAACATGATGCGCAACCTCGGTGGCTCCGTCGGCATCGCGACGCTGGCCACGCTGCTGACGAACCGCGAGCACCTGCACAGCGCCCGCGTCGGCGAGGCCGTCAGCCTCTTCGATCCGGCCACGCAGGCGCGGCTGGATGCGATGACGCAGAACTTCGCCAGCAAGGGCATCGACCTCGCCGCGGCGCAGGACATGGCCATCAAGTCGCTCGACAACATCGTGCGCCGCGACAGCTTCGTCATGGCCTACAACGACGCCTTCCTCATCCTCGGCATCGCGCTCATCAGCTGCGTGGTCATCGTCTGGATGAGCAAGAAGGTGCTCGGCGGCGCCGGTGCGGCCGAAGCCGCTCACTGATGGACCACCCCGTAGCGCTTCGCGCCCCCCTCAAGGGGCGCAGCCAGTGGCCCGGCAAAGCCGGTTCCACGGCTGCTGCTTGGAAATTCACTCCTGCTAGGAGATCGAGATGAATGCAAAGTTTTCTTTGTCGCTGCTGTTGACGGCCGCGCTGGCCGCCTGCACGACCGTCGGCCCCAACTACCAGGCGCCCGCCGCCAACGCGCCCGCGGCCTACCGCGCCGCGGCCCCGGCGGCCGGCGCCGAGCTGCAGCGTGACTGGTGGTTGATGTTCAACGACGCCCAGCTCAACGCGCTGGAGGCGCAGGCGCTGCAGGCCAGCCCCACGCTGGCCGCCGCCGCCGCACGCATCGAACGTGCGCGTGCCGTGTTCGGCGCGACCAAGGCCGACGAGCTGCCGCGCCTGGACGTTGGCGGCAGCGTCACCAACCTGCGCACGTCGGCCAAGTCCGTCACGACGCCGGTGCTGGGCGGCCAGGCCATCGTGTTCGACGGCACGCAGACCGGCCTGCAGGCCTCGCTGGGCTGGGAGATCGACCTGTGGGGCCGCGTGAAGCGCGAGGCCGAAGGCGCCCAGGCCCAGCTGGACGCGTCCACGCTGGACGCCGCTGCCGCCCGCGTCGCGCTGACGGCCGACGTCGCCGCCGCCTACTGGCAATGGCGCGCGCTGGCCGATGAAGGCACCGCGCTGCAACGCCTGCGCGACAGCCGCGCCAACGCCTTCAAGGTCGCGCAGACGCGTTTCGACGCCGGCTCGTCCACGACGCAGGACCTGGAACGCGTGCGTGCCGAGCTGGCCTCGGCCGATGCCGACGTCGCCGACCTGCCGCGCCGCCAGTCGCTGGTGCTGAACCAGCTCGCCGCGCTGACCGGCCAGGGCTCGGCTGACCTGAAGCTGCAGGCCTCCGCGCAATCCCCGCTGACGACACCCCCCGCCATCCGCGCCGGCCTGCCGTCCGAGCTGCTGCAACGCCGCCCGGACCTGGCCCAAAGCCTCGCGCAGCTGCACGCAGCCACGGCCCAGGTCGGCATCGCCGAAGCGGCCTTCTACCCGTCCATCCGCCTGACCGGCAGCTTCGGCTACCAGAGCAAGGAATTGGGCGACCTGCTCTCTGCGCCGGCTCGCCTCTACAACGTCGGCCCCAGCATCTCGCTGCCGATCTTCGAGGGCGGCCGGAACAAGGCCAACCTGGCGGGCGCCAAGGCGCAGGTCGACGAAAGCCTCGCTGCCTTCCGCGGCCGCATGCTGCAGGCGCTGCGCGAGGTGGACGACGCGCTGGCCGAACTGCAGGGCCGCGCGGCCGTGGTGGAGGCTCAGAACCAGACGCTGGCCTCGGCCAGCCAGGCGCTGACCGTCGCCAAGAGCCGCTACGACAAGGGTGCCGTGAGCTACCTCGACGTGACCGAGGCCGAGCGCACGCCGCTGGCGACCGAGCGCGCGCTGGCGCAGCTGCGCGGCGCGCAGTGGGCGGCGACGGCGCAGCTCGTCAAGGCGCTGGGCGGCGGCTGGGCGACGCCGGGCGGCTGACGTCCACAATCGGAGCCTCGTCGCACGACATGAGGCTCCCGATGAACGCTGAGAACCTGCGCGCAGCCCAGGCGCCGCTGAAGGACCGCTACCGGGAAGACCCGTCGGCGGCGCTCATCACGCTGCGTGCGCAGGGACGCCTGGGCGAGAACGTGAGCTGCCGCCTCGAGACCGGCAAGGCGCTGGTGACTGCCGGCCTTCACCCTGCCACCGGTGGTAGCGGCGTGGCCGCCTGTTCCGGCGACATGCTGCTCGAAGCCCTGGTGGCCTGCGCCGGCGTGACGCTGAACGCGGTGGCGACGGCGCTCGGCATCGAGCTGCGGGACGCCCGGATCGAGGCCGAGGGCGACCTCGACTTCCGCGGCACGCTGGGCCTGTCCAAGGACGTGCCGGTCGGCCTCCAGACCATTCGGTTGCGCTTCATTCTCGACACCGACGCGTCGGAGGAGCAACTCGCAACGCTGCTGCGCCTGACCGAGCGTTACTGCGTCGTGTTCCAGACGCTGGCGAATCCGCCGCGTCTGGAAGTCAGCCGGCAGGGGGCCGCGACGGAGCGTTGACGCCTCCGTGAAGGCGGCACGTTTCGTGAACGACTACAGCAGCGCCTTGGCCATTCGTGCTGCAGCGCCGCGGTGCGCGGACGAGAAGGAGAGGGCGTTGCGGCTCATCGCTTCGCGGGCTGGTGCGTCGGCGCACAAGGCCAGGCCCCGCGTGACGGCGTTGCCCATGGATGCGCAGCGCTCGGCGGCACCCGCCGCCAGCGACAGCTCGGTCGCCTCGGCGAAGTTGAACGTGTGCGGCCCCGCCAGCACCGGGCAGCCGCAGGCCGCCGCTTCGATGAGGTTCTGGCCACCCAGCGGCTCGAAGCTGCCGCCCAGCAGTGCGACGCTGGCGAGGCCGTAGTACAGCGGCATCTCACGCATCGAGTCGCCCAGCCAGACGTCCGCCTGCAGGGCCTCGACGGGCGGCTCGTCACCCCAGCCGCTGCGACGCGCGAGCGTGAAGCCGGCGCTGGTGATCAGCGCGGCGATCTCGTCGAAGCGCTGTGGGTGGCGCGGCACGATGGCGAGCAGCGGGCGCGGCGCCGGCCACTTCGTCCATTCGGCCAGCAGCGCGGCTTCCTCGCCTTCACGGCTGACGGCCAACATCAGCACCGGTCGGCCGATCTGCTTCGCCCAGGCCTGGCCGCGGGCGATCAGCGCCGGGTCCATCGCGATGTCGTACTTCAGGTTGCCGGCGACCTCGACGCGCGCCGTGCCCATCTCGCGGATGCGCTGCGCGTCGGCCTCGGTCTGCGCCAGCGCCAACGTCATGCGGCGCGCGGCGGGGCGCAGCAGCGCGCCGAACCGCTGCCCCTGGCGCAGGCTCCTGGCCGACAGCCGCGCGTTGGCGAGCACCATCGGCACACCGGCCCGCTCGGCCTCGCGCTGCAGCGTGGGCCAGACCTCGGTCTCCATCAGCACGCCGAGGCGGGGTTGCCAGTGGCGCAGGAAGCGGCGCACGGCGCCGGGCGTGTCGTAGGGCAGCCAGGCCTGCGCATCACCGTCCTTCAACAGCGCCTCGCCGGCTTCGCGGCCGGTGGCGGTGGAGTGGGTCAGCAGGATCTTCACGCCCGGCTCGCGCTCGCGCAGCGCGGTGATGAGCGCGCTGGCTGCGCGCGTCTCGCCGAGCGACACGGCGTGGACAAACAGCCGGCCGGGCTGGGTCTTGCCACGGTAGAAGCCCAGCCGCTCGCCGAGCGCGTGCCGGTACAGCGCTTCCTTTGCACCGCGGCGCCAGAGCCGCAGCAGGTACAAGGGCGCCAGCAGCCGCAGCGCGGCCGCGTAGAGGGCCAGCGCCAGGCCCTCAGGCATCAGCCACCTTTGCGCGCCAGTTCATGCGCAGCACGCAGACGGCGCATGACGGGCTCGTTGAGCTGGCGGCTGACCTTGTTCCACTGGTTGACCTGCCGGTCGATGTCCGTCTGCAGCCGCGCGGCTGTGGCGGCGTCACCGGTGGCGAGTGCCCAGATCGAGAACTCGGCGTTGGCCTCGAAGCTGCCGAAGCGGCGCACGGCCTCCTCGAAGCTCTCGCGCGCCTCGGCATTGCGTGAGGTACCGCCGTAGCAGCGGGCCAGCAGCAGCAAGACCTGGTCCGGGCGGAACTCGGGCCTCTCGGCCTTCAGCGCCTGCAGATGGGGCAGGGCGGCGGCGTAGCGCTGGCATTCGACATAGGCCCGCGCGGCGCCGAAGCGCAGGTCCGGGTCGCTGGCGAACGGCCCCTTGAGCGCGCCTTCGTAGAGCTGGGCAGCCTCCTGCGCTTCACCGTTGTTCAGCAGCGCCTCGGCCAGGCGCATCTGGTTCTGGGCCGATGGCGACACATCGAAGGCGGCACGCGCCTCGCGCTCGTCGCGGCCCGGGTCCATCGCACGGGCGGCGGCGGAAACGGCCCGGCGCGCGCCGTGGTCCAGCCTCGAGTTGGGCAGGTAGACGGCGAAGAAATACACGACGCTGCCCAGCAGCGGGAAGGCGAACAGGATGAAGAGCCAGTACAGCTGCTGGCCGCTGCGCACGACATGGACCGCGCACAGCAGCGCGATCAGGATGTGCAGGCCTCCGATGAATGGCATGTCGAACTCCCTTAATCAAAAAGAGCGGCTCTGCGGCCGCCTGCCTTACCCCAACCAGCCACTGCGCGGGGCTGGCTTGGACTTGGTTCCCTTCGGCCACAGCGCGTACAGCAGCGGCCCGCCCAGTGGCATGCAGAAAAACACTACGAACCAGAGGCGGGGCTGGTTGTTGCGCAGCACATGGCCGATGGCCAGCAATGCAAGGGTGACATAGAGCGCCAAAATTCCCAGTACCGTCAGGATGAAGCCGACGTCACCCATGGCGCGCTCAGTGCCCCGCGGCGAAAGTCGCGTCGGGCTTCACGCGTTTGAGTTGCGCCAGCACGTCGTGCTGGATGCGGTCCAGCGCCTCGGGCGTGTGGCCTTCAAAGCGCAGCACCAGCACCGGCGTCGTGTTGGACGGGCGGATCAGGCCGAAGCCGTCGGCGTACTCGAAGCGCATGCCGTCGATGGTGTTGATCTCCAGCACGCCGGGCAGGTCGGCCGCCGTGACCAGTTCCTTCAGCTTCTTCACCACGTCGTGGTGCTCGCCTTCGGCGCAGGGCACGTTGATCTCGGGCGTGTTGAAGCTGTTGGGCAGGCCCTTGAGCGTGGCGCTGGGGTCGGCGTCGCGGCTGAGGATCTCCAGCATGCGGCCGGCCGTGTACATCGCGTCGTCGAAGCCGTACCAGCGTTCGCTGAAGAAGATGTGGCCCGACAGCTCGCCGGCCAGCGGCGCGCCGGTTTCCTTCAGCTTGGCCTTGGCCAGCGAGTGGCCGGTCATCCACATCAGCGGCTTGCCGCCGTGCTCCCTGATCCACGGCGCCAGGCGCTGCGTGCACTTCACGTCGAAGATGATCTCGGCGCCGGGGTTGCGCTTCAGGATGTCGGCGGCCAGCAGCATGATCTGACGGTCCGGCATGATCATCTCGCCGTCCTTGGTGACGATGCCGAGGCGGTCGCCGTCGCCGTCGAAAGCCAGGCCCAGCTCGGCGTCGCAGGCGTGGACGATCTTCTTCAGGTCTTCCAGGTTCTCGGGGCGCGAGGGATCGGGATGGTGGTTGGGGAAGTCGCCGTCCACCTTGGAGTAGATGTCGACGACCTCGCAGCCCAGCGCGCGCAGGATGGCCGGTGCCGAGGCGCCCGGGATGCCGTTGCCGCTGTCGACGACGATCTTCATCGGGCGGGCCAGCTTGCAATCCTTGACGATGCGGGCGGCGTACTCGGGCACGATGTCCATCTGACCGACGCGGCCGGTGCCGGTCGCGTAGTCCTCAGCCTCGATGCGGCGCTTCAGACCCTGGATCTGCTCGCCGTAGACGGCGGCGCCCTTGAGCACCATCTTGAAGCCGTTGTAGTCCTTGGGGTTGTGGCTGCCGGTGACCTGGATGCCCGAGTTGCAGCCATGCTTGCCGCGCGTGGCGGCTACGTAATAGAGCATGGGCGTCGTCACGGCACCGATGTCGACGACGTCCAGCCCGGTGGACTGGATGCCACGCACCAAAGCGGCGACCAGACCGGGGCCCGACAGGCGGCCATCGCGGCCCACGGCCACGGCTTTTTCGCCCAGCGCCTTGGCCTCGGTGCCGAAGGCACGGCCCAAGTGCTCGGCGAGTTCCTCGTTCAAGGTCTGGCCGACGACGCCGCGGATGTCATAGGCCTTGAAGATGGAAGCGTGAACCTGCATGAATGCCCTCTGAAAGCTGGGTTTTGAATCGCGGCGGATTGTAGGCACGCCCTCGTGACGCCATCCGTCGCGCCGGTTGTCGATTCGTCACTCATGCAAGGGGCATGCCGCGGCGGCTTCCTACACTCCCGCCCCATGACATTCCTGGAAGAACTGGGGCAGGCGGTACGCCACCAACGCATGCTGATGAAGCATCGGCCCGACCGTGCGCGCTTCCGGCTGCTGATCTACGCCGCCTGGATGCTGTTCTTCGGCCTGGCCTTCGCCGTGGCAGCCGGTCTGCAGCGTGGCGACCTGGGGGCGGCGCGCTGGTGGCAGGAACAGCTGCCGGCCAACCTGCTCGTCAGCGCCTGCGTGATGGCCTGCTTCTTCGCCGTGTTCCGCAGCTTCGAGAAGCTGGCGCCGCAGCGCTGGTTGGACACCATCATGGGCTGGCGCGACTGGCGTTCGGCGGTCTTCTTCTCGGTGGTGTCGATGGGCTGCTCGCTGATCGGCGTCGTCACGGGCCTGCTGTTGGTCGACGTCATCTGGAACGTGCCCAACCTGCGCTACGTGCTGGGCAACCTGGGTTTCTGGCGCCAGTTCCTCATCGTGTCGGTGGTGATCTCGAGCATCATGGTCTGGCGCTACCGCGCGCGCCTGAGGCAGCAGCTGATGCAGGCCCGCGTCACCGAGGCGCAGCTGAGGCTGCTGCAGGGGCAGATCGAGCCGCATTTCCTGTTCAACACGCTGGCCAACGTGCAGAGCCTCATCGATTTCGACCCCGGGCGTGCCAAGCTGATGCTGGAGCGCTTCACCGACTATCTGCGGGCCAGCCTGGGCCAGTTGCGCGGCGAGTCGACGACGCTGGCCCAGGAGTTCGCGATGCTGGAGGCCTATCTGGGCCTGATGCAGCTGCGCATGGGCGAGCGGCTGCGGGTGACGCTGTCGCTGCCGGCGGAGCTGGCCGGTGTCGAGCTGCAGCCGCTGCTCGTCCAGCCGCTGGTCGAGAACGCCATCCACCATGGACTGGAACCGCAGATCGCCGGGGGCACCGTGGCCGTCAGCGCCCGCCGCGTGGACGGCCGGCTGTGGATCGAGGTGGCCGACGACGGCCAGGGGCTGGACGGCCCGCGGCGTCGCGGCGGCAATGGCGTCGCCCTCGGCAACATCCGTTCGCGCCTGGCCGCACGCTTTGGCCCATCCGCCCAGCTGGAGCTGCTGCCCCGCGAAGGCGGTGGCACGCTTGCTCGCATCCAGTTCCCCCTCTCCTCCAACGCTGCACCTCAGTCATGACCAACGCCCCCACCGCGCTGATTGCCGACGACGAATCCCACCTGGCCCAGTACCTCAAGGCCCAACTGGCCCAGGCCTGGCCCGAGCTGCAGATCGTCCGCGTCGCGGCCAACGGCGTCGAAGCCGCCGAGGCCATCGCCGAGCTGGAACCTGACCTGGCCTTCCTCGACATCCAGATGCCCGGACTGACGGGGTTGGAAGTGGCCCAGGGCATCGAGGGCGCGACGCGAGTCGTCTTCGTGACGGCCTACGACCAGTACGCCGTCGACGCCTTCGAGGCGCGCGCCGTCGACTACCTGCTCAAGCCGCTGAAGGCCGAGCGGCTGGCGGCCTGCGTCGAGCGGTTGCGGCGCGAGCAGCCCGCCGGTGACGACGCGCTGGCCGAGACGCTGAAGCGGCTGCTGCCCGTGGCGAACGCGGCGCCCCGGCTGCGCTACATCCGCGCGGCGCAGGGCGAGCTGATGCACCAGGTGCCGGTCGATGAGGTGCTGTTCTTCCACGCCGACGACAAGTACACCATCGTGCAGACGGCCACGGCCGAGCACCTGATCCGCACGCCCATCTTCGAGCTCGCCGGCCAGCTGGACCCCGACCGCTTCTGGCAGGTGCACCGCTCCACGATCATCAATCTCGATCACCTCGCCGGTACGCGCCGCGACGAACAGAGCCGTCTGTTCGTGCGCATCCGCGGGCAGGGCAGGGAGCTGCCGGTCAGCCGGGCCTACGTGCACCTGTTCAAGGCGATGTAGAGGTCGCCGGGGCAGCGCTAGAGTCGGGGGGCGAAACGAGAGCCCTCAAGATGCTGCGTCGTGACCTGCTGCTGTTGTCCGTTCCGGCGGGCATGCCCGCGCCCGTCAAGGCGCAGCAGCATCCGAACGACGCCGCCGAGCGCACGCCGCCGCTGGAATGGGTCGCCGGCGACTTGCCGCCTTTTGCCTGGCGCGCGCCGGGCGGCGCGCGTGGCTATGCGCATGACCTGATGCTGCTGATGGCCCGGCAGCTCGGTCGCCCCGCGCAGGTGACCTACTACCCCTGGGCCCGCGCCGTGCAGCTGACCGAGCGCAGCGACCACGTCGGCATCTTTCCGCTGGCGCGCACGCCGGATCGCGAGAAGCGCTTCCAGTGGCTCGTGCCGCTGATGACGACGCGCTACGTGCTGGTCACGACTGCCACGGAGCGCCGGCTGGTCCTGAGCCAGTTGCGGCTGCTGCGCGTGGGCGTGCTGCGCGGGTCGCCCATCGTGCGCAACCTGCAAGGCGAGCACTTCCAGACCATCATCGAAGGCAAGGACTACAAGGACCTGCTGCGCATGCTTGTCGGAGGCACGCTGGATGCTGTCTACGCCGGTGCCTCGATGATCGAAGCGGCGATGGACGAATACGGCTATGCGCGTCAGCGGTTCACCACCCATCTGGCGCTCGGTGAGGCCAAGCTCTACATGGCGGCCTCGCTCGCACTGGCGCCAGAGGAGGCCAGGCGCTGGCAGAAGGCCTACCAGCAGCTGGAGGAGGACGGCAGCGTCGAGCGGCTGCGGCGGCGCTACTTCGCCGCTGAAAAGCACTGACGTGTCAGCGTGTCCGGAAACGGCCAGTCATGCTGGGGGGCGAGGCCTAGACTGCAGCCATGCTTTCCAGCCCACTTCCGCCCGATGCCGCCTACGCCGCCCTGCAGGCGCACGACGCGCGCTTCGACGGGCGGCTCTACGTGGGTGTCACGTCCACCGGCATCTACTGCCGCCCCGTCTGCCGCGTGCGCCTGCCGCGGCGCGAGAACTGCCGCTTCTTCTCGACGGCTGCGCAAGCCGAGGCCGAGCGCTTCAGGCCCTGCATGAAATGCCGCCCCGAGCTGGCTCCGCGCGCCTTGCCGTGGACGACGATGGACGCCTCGCGCACGCTGGCGCAGCAGGCTGCCGCGTGGCTGGACAGCTGCGATGACGCCGAGGCGAGCGTCGAAGACCTGGCCAGGCACCTCGGCATCACGAGCCGCCATCTGCGCCGCATCTTCCAGGCCGAGCACGGCGTATCGCCGCTGCAATACCTGCAGACGCGCCGCCTGCTGCTGGCCAAGGCGCTGCTGACCGACAGCACGCTGCCCGTGCAGGAGGTGGCGTACGCGGCCGGCTTTGCCAGCCTGCGGCGCTTCAATGCCGCCTTCGTCGAGCACTACCGGCTGCAGCCCACAGCCTTTCGTCGTGTCGGCAAGGAGGGCGGCGGCACGGCACCGATGTCGCGGCTGCGGCTGAGCTATCGCGAGCCCTATGACGTAGCCGGCGTGCTGGCCTTCCTCGCGCCGCGGGCCATCGCCGGCGTCGAGAAGGTCGAGGACGGCGCCGTCACGCGCTCGCTGGCGCTGATGCACGCAGGCCAGCGCCATGCCGGCTGGCTGCGCGTGTGCTTCGAGCGGGCAGGGGAGGTGGCCGTCGAGTTGTCGCCCACGCTGTGGCCGGCCGTCGGTTCGCTGCTGCCGCTGCTGCGCCGCTGGCTGGACCTGGATGCCGAGCCCGAGGCCATCGCGGCGGCGCTGGGCGAGGGCGGCGTGCCGGGCCAGCGCCTGCCGGGCTGCGTGGATCGCTTCGAGCTGACCGTGCGCGCCGTGCTGGGCCAGCAGGTGACGGTGGCTGCCGCGCGGACGCTGGCGGGCCGCTTCGTCGAGCGCTTCGGCGAGCCATTGGCTGAATCTGATTTGGCGCCAGAAGGCTGCCAGCGCCTGTTCCCGACGCCCGAGCGCATCGCCGCCGTGACGCGCGACGACATCGCGTCGCTGGGCATCATCAGCCGTCGTGCGGACAGCCTCATCGCGCTCGCTCAGGCCTGGCCGACGCTGGCCTTTGCGCGCCGTGAGGGCACGCCCGAGGCCGCCGCCGAGGCGCTGACGCAGATCCCCGGCATCGGCCCGTGGACCGCCGGCTACATGCTGATGCGCGGCTGGAGCTGGCCCGACGCCTTTCCGCCCGGTGACGTCGTGCTGCGCAAGGCGCTCAGTGCGGGTGGTGCGCCCGTCTCGCCCAAGGCCTACCTCGAAGCCGCGGAACGCTACCGGCCCTACCGCAGCTACGCCGTCCTTCATCTCTGGAGACACGCATGAACATGCAACACCACATCCTGCAGCGCCGCATCGACACGCCGCTGGGCCCGCTGACCGCCGCGCGCAGCGCCGCCGGCCTGTCGGGCCTGTGGTTCGACGGGCAGAAGCATCACCCTGGCGACCTCGACGTGCCCGAGGACGACGGTCGCGACCCGGTGCTGTCCGCCACCGCCGCCGCGCTGACGGCCTATTTCGGCGGCAAGCCGTTCACGCTGCCGCCGCTGGACCCGGCGGGCACGGCCTTCCAGCGCGAGGTCTGGAAAGTGCTGCTGAGCATCGAGCCCGGCCATCCGTCCACCTACGGCGCGCTGGCCGAAAGGCTGGGCCGCGCCAGCGCCGCCCGTGCGCTGGGTGCGGCCGTGGGGCGCAACCCGATCTCGGTGCTGGTGCCCTGCCACCGCGTCGTCGGCGCCGATGGCTCGCTGACCGGCTATGCCGGTGGGCTGGCGCGCAAGCAGGCCTTGCTGGCCCTGGAGGGCGCGGCGGCATGAAGCCTTTCGACATCGGCGAGCTGGTGCTGCTGGCCGCACTCTGGGGCGCGTCCTTCCTGTTCATGCGGCTGGGCGTGCACGAGTTCGGGCCCGTCGCACTGGCCGCCGTGCGCGTCGGCCTGGCCAGCGTCATGCTGATCCCGCTGCTCGCGTCGCGCGGCCTGCTGGGTGAGCTGCGCACGCACTGGCAGGGCCTGCTGCTCGTCGGCGCGCTGAACGGTGCGATCCCGTTCGCGCTGTTCTCGTTTGCGGCGTTGTCCATCACGGCGGGGCTGTCCAGCATCGTCAACGCGACGACGCCGCTGTGGACGGCCGTCGTCGCCTTCGTCTGGCTGCGCCAGGGGCTCACCCCGCTGCGCGCGCTGGGCCTCGTCGTCGGCTTTGCCGGCGTGGCCTTCCTGGCCTGGGACAAGGCCAGCTTCAAGCCTGGTGCCGACCACTCGGGCCTGCTGGCCGTGCTGGCCTGTGCGGGCGCGACGCTGTGCTACGGCGTTGCGGCGAACGCGACCCGGCGTTTTCTCTCCGGCGTGCCGCCGCTGGTCGTCGCCACCGGCAGCCAGGTGGCCGCGGCGCTGTTGCTGGCGGTGCCGGCGGCCTGGTTGTGGCCTGCCGCGCAGCCCAGCGGTGCCGCCTGGGGCGCCGTGCTGGCGCTGGCGGCGCTGTGCACGGCGCTGGCCTACATCATGTACTTCCGCCTGATGAGCCGCGTAGGCCCGACGAACGCGGTGTCGGTGACCTTCCTGATCCCGCTGTTCGCCATCCTGTGGGGCGCCATCTTCCTCGGCGAAGCCATCACGGCGCAGATGGCGGTGGGCGGTGCCATCGTGCTGGCGGGCATCGCGCTGGCGTTGGGGTTGGCGGGACGAAGCCCCGGTAAGCAGCCTGATTTTCCGACCGCAATGAAGGGACGGGCGAAACGGTGGTAGCGTGCGGCCACAATCATTGGTAGCGCTACCTTCGATGGCGCCAGGAGACTGCATGACATCCCCGTTCCCTGCTCGCGGCCTGCGCCGCTGTGCTTTCGTGCTCAGCCTGCTGGCGGCCCAGTTCTTGTCCGCGCCGCTCGCGTCGGCCCAGCCGTCGGGCGGCCCCTACGGCCCGATCCCGCAGCGCTACGCGTTGCCGAAGGCTGCGCACGTCTACATCGTCGCGCCCGACGGCAAGGCGGACGCCGCCGGTTCGCTCGCTGAGCCGACGAGCCTCGAATCGGCGATCGCCCGCGTCGTGACAAACGACGCCATCGTCATGCGCGGCGGCACCTACCGCACCGGCGGGTTGCAGCTGAACCAGGGCATCACGATCCAGCCCTACCTCGACGAGACACCGGTGCTGAAGGGCACGCGCGTCGCGACCGACTGGGAGCCCCTGCCGAACAACGTCTGGCGCACGAAGTGGTCCACGCTGTTCCCTGCGGCCCCGCTGGGCTGGTGGCGGGCGGAGCGCGAGGGCATGCTGACGCCGCTGCACCGCTTCAACAACGACCGGGTCTTCGTCGATGGCGAGCCGCTGCACTCCGCCGGCTGGCCGGGCGAGGTCGGTAGCAAGGGCTTCTTCGTCGATTACGCCAAGGGCTATGTCTACATCGGCGTGAACCCGGCCGGCCGCACCGTGGAGATCACGGCGCACGACGTCGCGCTGCACCGCCCGTCGCGCGCCGTGAATGGCAGGCCGTCGGACCGCAAGGGTTTCACGCTGCGTGGCGTCACGCTGACGCAGTACGCCTACCGCGCCATCGACATCGAGGGCAAGAAGCCCGCGGTGCCGGTGTCCGAGGAACCGACCGACGACCCGGTCGGCCCGTCTCCCGAGGCCGACCACGGCAAGGAGGTCGTCGGCACGACGCTGGAGAACGTGACGATCACGTACTGCTCGCGCGTGGCTGGCTACTTCCGCGGCGACAAGCTCGTCATCCGCAACTCGCTCATCAGCGACACCAGCACCGAAGGCATCTACGTCATCGGTTCGTCCGACGTGCTCCTGGAGCGCAACATCATCAGGCGCAACAACGTCGAGAAGCTGACCGGCTATTACCCGTCGGCCGTGAAGATCTTCAACCAGTCCTACCGCGTCACGGTGCGCGACAACCTCATCGTCGAGCAGCCCAACTCCAACGGCGTCTGGTACGACGTGGGCAACGTCGATGGCGTGTTCGTCAACAACTACGTCGAGGGGGCGATGGCCGGGCTGTTCTTCGAGATCAGCAAGGGCATCACGGTCGCCGGCAACGTGTTCGTCAACAACCAGCAGGGCATCCGCATCCTGAACAGCTCGGGCGCCAAGGTGCTGCACAACACCTTCGTCGATTCCCAGGTGCTGATCGACCGCAACGAGCGCAGTGCGCAGGGCGACCACTTCGGCTGGCATCCGCAGACGGGGCCGGACGTCAACGATCGCGTGGGCCATGTCTTCGAGGGCAACCTGCTGGTGGCCGGCGCCGGCCTGAAGGGGCCGCTGTTGCGCTTCGAGCAGTCGCCGGTCACCTGCGGCAAGGTCACGCAGGCGATGACGAACCGTGTCGACGGCAACGTGTACATCCGCGCGGGCAGCGGGCAGCCGCTGATCAGCTGGGCGCCGGTGCCCGGCGCGAACTGCCTGGCCACGTTCGCCAGCCTCGACGCCTTCCGTCAGACCGTGCCCGGCGTGGAGGCCACGGGCAGGTCGCTGCCGGGCTACGACGGTGCCGTGTTCAGCAGCCCCGAGCTGCGCCGCTTCGAGCTGGCGCGCGTGCCGGAAGGCGTGCAGCCGCTGCCGGTGGCGCCGGAGCTGCGCAAGCTGCTCGGCTGGGACGCCACGCATCTGCCCGGCGCGCTGCCGGCAGCCCGTTGACAGGGAGCGCACCATGCACTTCAAGCGCATCGCCCACGTCTGCCTGCACGTGACGGATCTGCAGCGCTCGCTGGCCTACTACGGCCGGCTGGGCTTCACCGAGGTCTTCCACTTCACGCGCAAAGGCAGGGACTTCGGCCGCTACCTGCAGGTGGCGGACCAATGCTTCCTCGAGCTGTTCGAGGAGCCCGGCCGTGGCCCGGTCGTCAACAACGGCATCGTCCACTTCTGCCTGGAGACCGACAACCTGCAGGCGCTGATGGCCTTCCTCGACGCGCAAGGCGTGTCCTACACGGCACCGAAGCTGGGCGGCGACTTCACATGGCAGATCTGGCTGGAAGACCCTGACGGCAACAAGTTCGAGGTCCACGCCTACACCGACAGGAGCATGCAGCAGCACGGCGGCACGATGGAGGCCGACTGGTGAGGCGCCGTCTGCTGATGGCGTTGGCGGTGCTGCCCGCGGTGGCGCAGGCAGGTGTCGAAGATGGCGCGACGGGTTGCGCGTCGGCGCCGCTCGTGGCCTACGCGGACTTGCCCGCGACGGCTGCGCTGCCCGATCCGTTTCTCAGCCGTTCGGGTGCAGCTTTGAAGCGCAAGTCCGACTGGCCGTGCCGTCGCCGTGAAGTCAGCCAGCAGTTGCAGGCCTACGAGCTGGGCGAGAAGCCCGCGCCCGTCCCTGGCAGCGTCAGCGCCACGCTGGACGGCACGGCGCTGACCGTCACCGTGAAGGACGCCGGCCGGAGCGTCAGCTTCGTTGCCAACGTGCAGCTGCCCAGCAGCGGCACGCCGCCGTATCCCGCGCTGATCGGCATCGGCCGCTCATCCCTGAACAACGCCGAGCTGCTGCAGCGTGGCGTCGCGATCATCAACTTCCCGAACGACGACATCGCGCAGCAGCGCAATGGCCAGTCACGCAACCTCGGCAAGTTCTTCGAGCTTTACCCGCAACGCGAAGGTGCGGGCGCGCTCGTGGCCTGGGCCTGGGGTGTGAGCCGACTCATCGACGCGATCGAGCTCGGTGCGCTGCCGAACGTCGATGCCGGTCGGCTTGGCGTGACCGGCTGCTCCCGCAACGGCAAGGGCGCGCTGATGGCCGGTGCGCTGGACGAGCGCGTCGCGCTGACCATCGTGCAGGAAAGCGGCTCGGGCGGCGCCGCGGCCTGGCGGGTATCGGACGCGCAGAAGGCGGCCGGGCAGAACGTGCAGACGCTGGGTCAGATCGTTCAGGAGAACGTCTGGTTCCGCAGCAGCTTCGGCCAGTTCGGCGCAGGTGCCGCGAAGCTGCCTTACGACCATCACCAGGTGCTGGGGTTGGTGGCGCCGCGCAGCCTGCTGGTCATCGAGAACACGTCGATGGAATGGCTGGGCAACCAGAGTGCCTGGACGGCCGCACTGGCGGGCCGTGAGGTCTGGACGGCGCTGGGCGCGACCGACCGCATGGGCATCTCTCAGGTCGGCGGACACAACCACTGTTTATTGCCGGCGTCGCAGGCGGTGGAGGTGAATGCCTTCGTCGACCGATTTCTGAAGGGCACGGCCGGCGTGGCCACCGACGTCGTTCATACCGACGGCAGCTTTCCCGTCGAGCGCAGCCGCTGGATGCCGTGGAAGACACCGGCGCTGGACTGACGGTGCACGCTCAGAACCGGTAGCAGTGGTCCGGTTGCGCTTCGCTGCCTGCCGCCTTCACCGCGGAGGCTGACACGGTGGCGCCGGGATAGGCGCCTCTCTGGCAGGCAATCAACGCTTCACGGCTGCCTTCGATGCCCTGCTCGATGAGCGATTTGCGAGGCTCCAGCCGTATCGGCTGGCTGCGCGATGCCCGCGCGAACAGCGGAGTTTCAACGGTTGATGGCCGCACCCGCAAATACAGTCGGTCGGCGCTGGCATGGTCGGCCTGCGGCCGGGGCAGTTGCGGGGAGGGCTCGTCCGTCGCCTGACTCTGCACGGGCACCAGCATCGCCAGCATCAGTGCGACTGGCGGCAGGCGCACCGCACGGCTCGCCATCACTTCGGCTTGGACTCCGTCGTCCCGTCCAGGCGGATCACGCGGCGCGAGCGGCTCTCGGTGTCGTCCAGCGATTCGCTGACGAGACGGTTGTGCTGCTCCCAGTCCTCCGCGCTGCGGATGATGCTGGGCTTGATCAGCACGACCAGTTCGCGCTTGCGGCCGGTGTTGGCGCGGTTGCCGAA
Organism: Pelomonas candidula; assembly: GCF_043555985.1. Taxonomy (NCBI): domain Bacteria; kingdom Pseudomonadati; phylum Pseudomonadota; class Betaproteobacteria; order Burkholderiales; family Sphaerotilaceae; genus Roseateles; species Pelomonas candidula. Next base: position 52,022 of record NZ_JBIGIC010000006.1, read on the forward strand.
CAGCATGGACGTGATCGGGTTGCTGTCGGCGCCCGGCAGGCCCGAGCCGCGGCGCGTGGCTTCCATCTGCATCAGACCGCCGATGGCGACGATCTGGCCGTCGGGGATGCGCACGATCGTGTCGGTCTCGTTGACGCTGGCGCTCGCCAGCGGCAGGCGGAAGCTGCCGACCGAGCCAAGGTCCACGTCCTTGACCTTCTCCGTCACGTTGGACACCGACGGGTGGATGTGCAGCGTGATCGTGTCGGCCGCGTCGATCTGCGGCGTCACGTCCAGTGCGATGCCGCTGAAGAACGGCGTCAGCGTCAACGTCGGGATCTGGTTGGTCGTGCCGTTGGTGCCGGTGTTGCTCGACGTGCCGCTGTTGCTGCCGCTGATGCCGGTGATGAAGTAGTCGTCGGTGCCGACCTTGAGCACGGCCTTCTGGTTGTTCAACGTCGCGATGCGCGGGCTGGACAGGATCTGCGTGTCGCCATGGCTCTCGAGGAAGCTCAGCAGCGCCTGGAAACCACCTTTGGACAGCGCCAGGCCAAAGGTGCCGCTACCGGCCGAGGGCACGGGGATGAGGTCGGACCAGGCCGGGCTCTGCGTGCCGGAGGACAGCGTCGGAAAGCCGCGACCGTTGCTGACCAGCGGGTTGATGATGCTGTTGACCCCTGTGGGCGTGGACGGGTTCACGCTGGTCTGGCCGACGGCGCCGTACTTGCCGATGCTGGACCAGTCGATGCCGCTCTGGTAGCCCTCGCGCAGCTCGACCTCGACGATCTTGGCCTCCAGCATGACCTGGCGTTCGACGGCCATCCGCGTGGCCTTGAGCCAGGCCTCCACGTGGCGCAGCTCGTCGGGCATGGCGCGCACGGCCAGCGTGCCGGTCTGCGGGCTGACGATGACGGTGCGGCCCTCGCCGTTGCCCACCAGCGCCCTCAGTGCGGCGGTCGTCTCGCCCCAGAAGTCGTTGGCGACCTTGGTGCTGAGCTGGCTGCTTTCCTGTTGCACCACGGTCGTGCCGTTGCTGCCGCCGGTGCCGTTGTTGGGCGTGGCCGCGTTGCCGTTGCCCTGGTTGCTGACCGGTGCCGCGCCGGAGCTGACGCGTACCTCGCTGCGGCCGCTGCGCTGCAGCGCCAGCGCGTTGATCGTGAACACGCGTGTCTGCAGCGTGGGCGGGAAGACCGTGATGCGGCGGCCGTCGATGGAATAGTCGAAGCCGTAGACCTCACGGATCGCGTCCAGTGACTCGCGGATCGTCACGTCCTTGAGCGTGACGGACAACTGGCCGGTCACGGCCGGATGCACCAGCATGCTGTAGCGCGTGTCGCTGACCAGGGACAGGAAGACATCGCGCGCCGGGGCGCCGTTGACGATGAGGTCGAAGCGCGGCTCGGGCGGCAGCACGGGCGCGGGCGGCGGCACCGGGACGGCCTCGGCCGCCGGTGTGGCGGAGGCGGCGGGTGCCGGCGGCGTGCTGCGCTGGGCCTGCAGTTCGTCACGCAGCGACCGGCTGGGCTGGGCGACCTGCAGGGGCTTGTCGGCGCAACCCGCAAGCCCGGCGGCCAGCAGGGCGACGGCCGCGCTCAGCAGCAGAAGACGGGGACGACGGTTGGCCGGGGCCTTCATGGCTGCTTCTCCTTGGATTTCTTGGCGGCAGTCGCCTTGGGCGCAGCGGGCGGGCGCTTCTCGACGCCGCCGTACAGCGGCTCGCGGCGCAGCTGCCCGGCCTCGCGCAGCCAGACGGCCTGCTCGGTGATGCGTTCGATGCGGGCGCCGTCGAGTTGCTCGCCGACGGCGTAGCGCCGGCCGCGTTGCACGACGTAGGCGTGGCCGTTGGCGAAGACAACCTGGCGGATGCCCTCACGCGCGGCTTCGGCGCCCGAGGCGGGCGACGACGCGGCCTCGGCGGCCGCGATGGCATTGCGCAGCGCGGGTGGCAGCGCGGTGGGGTCGCGGCTGGCGTCCTGTGCCTGGGCCGACAGTGCGGCGAGCAGCGACAACAGGGGAAGGGCTCTCATGGCTGCACCTTCAGCAGGAAGAGCTGGGCTCGCAGGCGCGGCGGCTCCTTGGTGCCAGACGCGCTGAGATGCATCTCGCCCCAGCGCAGGCCAGGCAGCTCGCGCTCCAGCGCCTGCAGGTAGCGCTGGATGTCGCCGTAGCGGCCCAGCACCTGCAGCTCCACGCCCTGCCAGCTCATGCCCGGCATGGTGGGCAGCGCGGCGGGCGCGCTGACCGAGGCCGCGGAAGCGGCGCGCGGCGCGGTGACGGGCAGGTCGTCCAGCAGCGCGAGGCGCTCCAGCACCAGGCCGGGCTGCTGGGCCAGCAGGCGCTGCAGCACGGCGGACAGGCCCTCACCACCGCTGGTCGAGCCCGCCTTGCGCAGCTCGGCGTCCAGCCGCGTGCGCTCGGCCTGGGCGGCTTCGAGCTGCGGGCGCAGCTGGCCGGCGGGATCGTTGGCATTGCGGCTTGCGGCGACGAACTGCTCGCGCAGCTGCGCGACCTCAGCCGCCTGCTGGGCCTCGGCATCGGCACGCAATTGGGCGCGCGCCGTGACGGGCGTCAGCACCAGCTTGTCGAACAACGCGGCGAGCACGGCCACGATGCTGAGGAACAGGATGGCGCGCTCGCGCAGGCTCAGCGCGTCGATGCGCTTGGCCTGGCGCTCCCACACGGCGCGCAGCGGGGCGAGGCTGATCGGCGTGGAGGCCTTCATCGCGTGGCTCCCGAAGCGGCGGCGGCCGGTGCGCTGACGACACGGAAGGCCCACACCGGCAACCCCGCCTGCGCGACCGGGCTTGTGCCGGCCAGCAGCGGGTTGCTGCTGGCGTTGAGACCCGGCGTGCCGACGCGCTCCACGCGCAACGCCGACAGCTCCTGGCCGGCCAGCAGCGGGTGGCCGGCGAGCTGGCCCAGCCAGGGGCGCAGCACGGCGGTGTCCAGCGTGCCGCCGATCAGCTCGACGCGGCCGGGCGCGTAGTTCAACTCGCCCAGCCAGGCCGCCTCGGGCAGGCTGCGGGCAATCAGCGCCAGCAGGTCGGAGTGGCGCCGCCCTGGCTTGCCGCCGCCTTCGGCGCCCAGTGCCTGCAAGAGTGCGCGGCGTTCATCGTTGCCCGTCAGCAACGGCATCAGTTGCTGCTGCAGGGCGTTGCCATCCAGCGGCACGGGCAGGCCCGCGCGGGCGACGGTGAGCTGCTGGCGTTCCGTGGCGTAGCCGGCAAGCAGGGCCTGGTGCTCGGCCTCGGCGTGACGGTCGCGCTGCTGCAGCCACAGCGTTGCGGCGGCGGCGGCTACCAGCAGCAGGCCGGTCGCCTGCAGCAGCGTCAGCGCCGAGAAATAGCGCCTGGGAGCCAGCAGGATGGGCGTGAGGAGGTTGATCTGCTGGGCCATCAGAGCTTTCTTGTCTCCGTGCGCAGCGCGGCGCCCAGCAGCGGAATGCAGGCGGCGAGTGCCTGGGTGGCGTTGCCCTCGGGCGCCGGCGCGCCGGGTGCGAAGCCGGCCAGCGGGTCCAGGGCCACGGTGCGCTGGCCCAGCTCGCGCTGAATCAGCGCCGCGACCTCGGCCCCGTGGTCAGCCATGACGACGTAGAGCCGCGTCAACGGCAGGTCGGGCCAGCTGCGCTCCCAGACGTCGATGGAGCGCTGCAGCTCGACGACCAGCGGCGAGTCCTGCATCGCGCCGCCGTCGAAGGTGCCGCCGGGCTGGTACTCGAAGCCGAGCGGCAGCTCGGCCGCGGGTGCTTCCGCCTGGTCGCCGCGGGCGCGAGCCAGCAGCTGGTTGTCACGTTCGAGCCGGCGCGTGTAGAACAGCTCGTCGCCGGCGCAGACCACCAGCAGGCAGTGGTGCGTGTCGATGTGCACGGCAGCGCAGGCGCGGCCGGCGAGGTCGTCGGCGCGGGCCTGGGCGGCGAGCAGGTTGCGCAGCGCCGTCTCCCAGACGTCGACGATGCCGATCTGCTCGTGAACGGCGGCCGCGCCATCGGTCAGTGCCTTGATGGCGCTGTTGCGGGCCGCAACAACGAATAGCTGACGCTGCGCGCGCTCCACGTCACCGCCAACGTGCATGACGTCGAGCGTCAGCTCGGCGACGTCGGCGTCCACCATCTCCTTGATCTGCCAGCGCGCCGCGGCCTTCAGCTCTTCCTGCGGCACCGGTGGCGTGTCGACCTTGAGGATCTGGTAGTCGTCCGGGTCCAGCAGCGCGATGGCCTCGCCGGCCGCGACGGGCCGTGGTTCGGGCAGCAGGCCCCAGCGCAGCAGGCGTGCCTGCCCCTCGTCGGGCGCGCCGTCGGTCAGCACGAAGGCGTGCTGCGTGCCGACCGGGCGCAGCAACAGCCGGTGGCCGCTGCGGCGCGGAGACCAGGGCCAGCGCATCAATAGTTCTCCCGCTGATAGAGCACGCCGTCGCTGCCCCGGTACGCACCCCAGGTGGCGCGGGCGCCGGGGTCGCTGAAGCTCGTGCCGCACCAGAGGCCACGCAACGCGGTCTGGCTGGCGCCGGTGGTGGCGGCCTTGGTGGCCGTCCAGCCGGCCTGGGTCTTGAGGCAGGAGGCGTCGGTGGGCGGCGTGGCCGCGTCCAGCGCGATCGCGACGTCCAGCGTGCCGACGTGGCCGGTGGCGGGCGCGGCCAGCGCGAGGGTAGCCTTGCCGCTCGTCACCGTCACCGAGCTGCCCACCATCGCGGCGTCGCTGGCCGCCAGCGTCTTGCGCAGGTTGCCGAAGCTGAGGTTGGTGGCGCTGACGCGGGTGCAGGAATCCAAGGTGTTGGTGGAGTAGGCCGTACCGGACCAGTACTGGGCTTCGAGCGGCAGGTTGAGCGGGCGGTTGGCGGCACCGATGCCATTCTGGAGGCGCAGACGCCCGAAGCGCAGAGGGATTGTGCCCACCTTGGTACGGTCCACGCCGTTCGCCGGCACGTCGGTGTCGAGATCCAGCGACAGCATGGTCACGCCGTCGGGGTCCACGGGCAGGATGCCGAAGTCGGCGCTGAACGGGCCGTCGGGCGTGGTGGTGCGCAGCGCAGCCGCTTTCAGCGTGACGTTGGCCACGCCGTTGCTCCAGCTGCCGCCGCTGGTGTTCGGCGACAACCGGCTGTTGGCGGTCTTGAACATCGTGCTGCCGGAGATGCCGGCAAGATTGAACTTGGCCGCCGTGCCGAGGTCCAGCAAGGCGAAGTTGCCGGTGTAGTTCTGCGTCGTGCCGCCGCTGGCGTTCTGTGCCGTCAGCGTGAAGCCGAGCGTGAAGTTCTCGTCGAGGTAGGTGAACGCGGACGCCGTGGCGCAGCCCTGGTCGGCGCGGTTGACGACGTTGGGTATGGCGGCCGTGGCGGCGAAGCCGGCCGGGATGAAGCGGCCGACGTTGCCGCTCGTCGCACCGATGACGTTGCCGGCACCGAGGTAGCTGCCGTCGGCTACCGCGGGCGTCAGCGTGATGATGCCGACCTCGGGCCACGCGAAGGTAGTGCCGGTCGCGACACCGTTGCTGAAGCCGCCAAACGCGCTCGGGTTGCTCAAGGCTGGCGCGTTGCCGCCAGCGGGCTGCACCAGCGTGGCGGTCAGCGTCACGCCTTCGGGCGTCGTCTCCCGGCCGTAGTTGGGCGTCGTGTTGCCGTTTGCATCCACCGCCGTCACGGTCGCCGAGAACGGTTTGCCGGCCGGCATGAAGGCACTGCCCGCCGCCGACGAGGCGCCGGGGTTGTTGCCCGGGCTGGCGATGGCCGCGGTTGCGCAGGAACCCGCGGCGTAGCTCGTACAGCGGATCGCCGACGTCACGAAGCCCGCCGGCTTCACGACGAAGGCATTGCTGGCGCCGTTCAGGGCCGCCAGCAGCGAGCCGCCCGCCGCCTTGCTTGCCAGGAGCGTGACCCGGCCGACGTCCGCGTAGTTGAAGCTGAAGTTCGCATTGCCATTGGCGTCGAACGTCATCGGCACCGCAGTGCTGGCACTGCTGCCGCCATTGGCGTTGCCGGCCACGGCGACAGCAGCATTGCCGGTCAGCGTCATGCGATTGCCGCTGGAACAGGTCGTCGGGTCGTTGCACTGCACGCCCCAGTTCACCGTGGTCGAGCCGCTCAACGCCGCTTCGCAGGCCTGGGTGGTCGTGTTCGTCTTGACGGCCCGCAGCACCCAGCCCCCGGAGGCTGTGCCCGCGGTCTGGCTGGGCACGGTGGCGCTGGCGCCGCCGGCAGTGGCCGCGATGATGAAGCCCGCAGAGTTGAACGTGGTGGTGCAGCTGTTGGCGGCACTGCAGCTGGTGCCGTCGACGCAGCATCTGCGTGCCGAGGTGGCCGGCAAGGTCTCTCCGGACAGGGTCACCGTCGCGGTACCGCCATTGCTCGCATTGGGGTAGGCCAGCGTGGTGGTTGCAGTGCCGCTGGCACCGAAGGTGACGGTGCCCGTGCCGAGCGTGCCGGCCGTCGTCGAGAGCGCCGCCGACTGACCACCGAAGCCGGTGACCGGATTCGTGCAGGGGCTCGAGGTGTCGGCGCAGGCGGTGACCGTCACGGTCGAGGCCTGGCACGCCACGCCGGCGCTCGGCGCCGAGAGCTCGTAGTGCTCGACCACGGGTGCCCAGCCGGGGCGGGGGTAGAAGGTCGCGCGGCCGTTGACGGTGGCGGTGCCGTCGGTGGTGGCCAGGATCATGCTCGTGTCGACCTGGTGCTGCAGGTAGTAGCCCGTGTAGTTCGTCGCCTCGAAGCTGATCGCCGATGCATTGGCGAGACCTGCGCGCAGGCAGAACGTGGCGTCGGCCGGGTAGGGGGCTGTCGCGCTATAGGCATTGAGCTTGAGGATGAAGTTGTTGTGGCGCAGGTAGTAGCCGGGGTAGTTCACCGACTCGAAGGACCAGCAGGCGGCGTTCGTGATGCCGGTGCGGGCGATGAAGGTGCTGTCGCTCTTTGTCAGTGAATCACTGCTGGCCGAAACCGGATTGATGTAGCCGAGGAAGTTGGAATGGCGGATGTAGGAGCCCGGCACGTCATAGGACTCGAAGCTGTAGCGGGTGCCCGCGACCAGCGTGGGGGCCGTGCCCGCGCACAGCGGCGGCATCGCGTAGGTGGAGTTGTTGGTGACGCAGCTGCTGGTGCAGCTGCTGCCGCAGCAGACGCTGTTGACGTTGCTCTGGTAGCCCAGCGTGATGCTGGCGCTGCCGGTGGACTTGGCGCACGACGACGCGACGGCGTTCTGTGCGAAGGTGATGGTGCCGGTGCTGGTGGTGATGGTGCCCGTGACGGCGGCGCCGTAGCCGACCGAGACGTTGCCCGCACCGCCCGTGATGTTGCCGCCGACGATGGAGCCTTGGCCCGTCGTGATCGTGCCGGTGCTGCTGACGTTGCCGTTGACCCGCGTCTGATAGCCGATGTCCACGGCACCGGAGCCGGCGCTGACGTTGCCGGCCACGACGGCGCTCTGCCCGACGGAGATGCTGCCGCTGCCAGTCACGCCGCCGGAGATCGTCGTGGACTGGCTGATGGTGATGGTGCCGCTGCCGGCCGACAGGTTGCCGCCGATGCTGCCGCTCTGCGGCGTCGTGATCGTGCCGGTGCCGCTGGTGGACAGGTTGCCGGAGACGGTCGTCTGGTAGGCCAGCGAAATGTTGCCGCCGTTGGCCGTCAGGTTGCCGGTGATGACGACGTTGCCGCCGCCCGCGTCGTTGACGCTGCCGGCCGTGATGTTGGCGGTGATCTTGGCCTGGTAGCCCAGCGTCAGCGTGCCGTTGACGACGAGGTTGAGGTCGCTGGCTGCGCCGGCTGTGTTGATCTGCGAGGTGTCGGTGCCGAAGTTGCCGGTGATGGTGATGGTGGCCGGCTTGGTGCCGTTGATGGCGACCGTGTCGCCGTAGGCAAGGTTGAACGCGGCGCAGCTGTAGCTGCCGTTGCTGCCGCTGCAGCCGGCCGGCATGCTGCCCGGAAAGGTGTAGGCAGTCGCGCCTGCCAGCGTGGGCACGAAGAACACGGCGAGGAATGCGTTCAGCCAGCGCTTCATTTGTTCACGCTCAGGTTGCGGCTGAGCTGGCGCTCGGCGTAGGTGGGCTCGGTCGTGCCCGTGTTCGGGCAGGCGCCGCTGGCGGTGATGTTGCAGGCCGTCGAGAGCAGCGTGTAGAAGGCCAGCACTTGGCCGTCGTCGGTGACCGTGCCGCTGGTTGGCGTGCGGGTGCAGGTGACGGTGACGGTGAAGTCGGCGAGCTTGTCGGGCAGCGCAAAGCTGCGCGTCGTGAACGGGCAGGCCGGCCAGCCGCTGGTGCGCAGAATCTGCTGGCTGCCCAGCTCCAGCCCGGCGAACGCCGCCTGGTAGGCCTTGGCCGCGGCCAGTTCGCCGGCCGAGCCCATCTGCTGGCGCTGGCTCAAGCTGGCCAGCGCCACGCCCAGGGCGGCCAGCGCCACCAGGATGAAGAGCATGGACATCATCGTGAAGCCGCGGTCTCTCATGGGTCAGGGCAGGTTGTCGACGTGGACGGTGTGGTACAGCGTGATGGTCTCGCCGTTGGCGCTGAGCTGGATGCTCAGCGTCACCAGCGCATAGCGGGCGGTGATGGTGGGCGTGCTGTAGCTGAAGCTGCAACTCTGCACGTGCTGGGCCAGCACGGCGGCGCTGCCGCCGCCCGGCGGCGGGTCGGGTTGGGTGCTGAGGAAGCCGTAGCCGGTGTAGCGCGTCAGCGTGCCGGCCGTCGTGTCGCAGCGGTAGGTGACCGGCTGCTCGATGGCGTAGACCCGGTAGGGCGGTGCCTGCAGCGAGTTGGGTAGAGCGGCGCCGGAGATGGCCACGCTGGTGGCGTTGCCGGCCGCCGTCGACGAGACGCGCACGTTGGCGAGCGTGTAGGCGTCGGCATCGGGCACGCCGTTGCCGAGGTTGTACCAGGCCAGACGCTGGTTGCCGCTGGCCAGGCGCAGCGCCGGGCCGACGATGGCGAAGCTGGTGTCGACCGTGCCGAACAGCAGCGGGTCGCCGGCCTCGGTGCCGACGGCGTAGCGCGCCGCGCCGCTGACGGGGATCAACTCCACGCTGTTGCCGGTGATGCGCACGCTGTTGGGCAGTGCGGCGGTCAGGTCGCGGCCGATGCGGCGCAGCGCTGTATCGGCCTCGTCGCCCAGCCGCGCCCGCGTGGCGGATGCGAAGTACGCCGTGATGGACGGCACGATGAAGATGGCCACCATCGCGATGACGACGCCGCTGATGGCGATCACCATGACCGCCTCGATCAGCGTGAAGCCGCGGGCGCTGGCCTGCCGGTGCGCCGGACCGGCTTCAGTACGGCGATTGCGGCGCATAGCGGGTTCGCCAGCCTTGCAGCACGGTGCTGCTGCTGTCGGGGCCGGAGACCGTGACGGTGATCTGCAGCGCGTCGCCGCTGGCGGCGTTCAGCGAGTCCAGCGTGGCGGCGGCCACGGTGACGCTGGCGGTGTAGCCCGACAGGCCGGTGACGGTTGCGTTGTTCAAGTCGCGGATGCCGGCCATCGAGAAGCCGTTGTAGTCGTTGACGTTGTCGAAGTAGGTCGGGCCGTAGCGCGTCTCGCCGGACTCGGGCCCGATGTTCTCGGCCAGCGAGGCGCAGCCGGCCGCCGAACCGGCCGTCTCGACGTTGGCATCGTCCGGGTCGCACCACGTGAACGGCATCAGCTGCACCTCGCGCAGCAGCGACTCGGCGATGGCGAGCTGCTGGCGGCGGATCATCGGGTCGGCGCTGGCGGTCGTGGCCGTGACGAAGACGCGCAGCATCGCGGCCAGCGCGATGCCGACGACGGCGATGAACATCAGCAGCTCGATCAGCGTGAGACCCTGGGCCCGGCGGTGGCGATGCATGCGTTTCATGCTAGCCCAGGGGCGCCGTCGTCAAAGGGTCAAGGAGCGGGGTGGATCAGGCCCGTGTCAGTCTCGATGACATAGGCCTGGCTGTAGCTGCCGCTGGCGACCGTGACGGTCAGGCTGGCTGCGGTGCTCGTCGCCGTCGCACCGCTGTTGCCGCTGTTGAACGTCACGGTGCGGCTGCCACCTTCGGCGATGCAGGGCGACTCGGTGGCCGGGCAGGGCAGGGAATCCAGGCTGGCACCGCCGCCGTAGGCCCAGCTGACGCCGGTGCCGGTGATGGTGGCGACGATGGGCCGGCGCTGCTGCAGGGACAGCCTCAGCATGGCCTGGTGGCGTGCCATCAGGTCGTCGCCAAAAGAACGCAGCCGCCACAGCGTCGTGTCCAGCACTTTCGGGAGGGCGAACACCGCCAGGGCGGCCGTGATCACGATGACGAGGATGAGCTCGATCAGCGTGAAGCCACGCGAGCTGCGTGGCAGGGGCATCAGGAGATGCCGGTCACGGTGAAGTTGGCGGTCTTGCCGTTGGCGGTCAACACGCAGGTGGAGACGGTGGTGTCGACTGCTGCGGCGGAGTCCGTCGTGACCGAATAGCCCGTCGGCAGCGCGCCGCCTTGCAGTGCGGGGACGATGTCCGAGCACTTAGCGACGGGCACGGTCTTGTTGGTTGCCGCCGTGCCAGTCTCGCCCTTGGCCTTGCGGCTGGCGTAGTTGATGGCAGAAGCAGAGCTCAGTGCGCCGGCCACGCCATTGACGGCCGCCTGCTTGGCGTCGTCGTCGACGTTGACGAACTTCGGCAGCGCCACGGCGGCCAGTACGCCCAGGATCACGATGACCATCACCAGCTCGATGAGCGTGAAACCAGCTTGTTGAGTCTTGTTCATGGAGAGTCCTTCCTGCGCTGAGCGCTGTCGTCCGGGAGTGCGCCAACTATCGGTCAGCCAGACCTCAAACGACAGTGAATTGCGCACGGCTTGACCCTCGCCCGCCCTGGCAGCCTGCAAACCGTTGCAAGCTTCACACGCCGTGCCTGTCAGCGGCCTTGCGCGGCCTGTCCGAGGTTCCACAGAGGCAGGAACACGCCCAGCGCCAGCACCAGCACCAGCGCCCCGATGATGGCCAGCAAGATCGGCTCGATGGCGGCGGAGAGGCCCTTGATGGCGTAGTCGGTCTCGCGTTCGTACATCTGCGCGATCTCGGTCATCAGCGTGTCCAGCTCGCCGGTTTCCTCGCCAACTGCAATCATTTGCAGCACGATGGGCGTGAAGACACCGGTTGCCGTCGCGCAACGCGAGATGCTCTCGCCGCGCTCCACACCGTCGCGCATCTGCTCGATGCGGGCCCCGATGTAGGCGTTGTCCACCGTCTGCGCCACGACCGTCATGGCCTGGCTGATGGGCACGCCCGAACTGCTCGCCAGTGCGAAGCTGCGCGCGAAGCGGGCCAGCGTCGCCTTTAGCACGATGTCGCCCGCGATGGGCAGGCGCAGCTTGAAACGGTCCCAGGCGTAGCGACCGCTGGCCGTGGCGATCCAGTTGCGCCAGGCCAGCGCCAGCCCGATGCCGGTGGCGGCGACCAGGGGCCACCAGGTCACCGTCCAGCCCGAGAAGCCTAGCAGGATGCGCGTCATCAGCGGCAGCTCGGCCTTGAAGTGGGCGAAGACGTCGGCGAACTTGGGCAGCACGAAGAGGTTGATGACGACCAGCGCGATGGCCATCGCGAAGATCACCATCGTGGGATAGCGCAGCGCCTGCTTGATGCGGGCGCGGATGTCGAGCTCGAACTCCAGGTGCGCGGCCAGGCGCTGGAAGACCTCGGTCAGCCGCCCGGTCAGCTCGCCGACGCGCGTCATCGCGATGTAGAAGGGGCTGAACACCGTCGGGTGGCGGGCGAAGGCCGTGGCCAGTTCGCGTCCCTGATCCAGGCTGGCGCGCACGTCCTGCAGCAGGCTGATGATGCCCGGGTGATCGGTCGACGCCTCCAGGCCGGCCAGCGAGCGCAGGATGGGCACGCCGGCCTTCTGCAGCGTGTAGAACTGGCGCGTCAGCACCAGTGCGTCTTCCTGCGTGACGGGCTTGGCCAGCAGCGCCTGCAGCCAGCCGCCGCCGGCGACGCTGACGGCGTCCTGCGTCGGCTCGATGCTGACGGGGATGACGCCGCCGGCCATCAACTGCGCCGCGACGGCGTCGCTGGTGGCGGCATCGACGATGCCTTCGACGAGCTCACCACGACCGTTGCGGCCCTTGAACGCGAAGTTGCTCATTCAGTGTCGACGCTGATGCGTACGGCTTCAGCCAGCGAGGTCTTGCCTTCGCACACGAGCGCCAGACTGCGATCGGCCAGTGTCTTGCCCCGCAGCGAGCGGCGCGCCGCGGCGAGGAAGGCGCCGGCATCGCTGCGCTGGATGGCCAGCGCCATGTCGGGGTCCAGCTCCAGCATCTCGTAGATGCCGCGGCGGCCCTGCGTGCCGGTGCCGTGGCATTCGGCGCAGCCGCGGCCCTTGACGCTCTGCACGGGGCCGAGCGGCTCGCCGTTCAGCGTCTGCACCTCGTTGACCCAGGCCTGCTCCTGCGGCGTGGCCTGGTGCGGCTCGGCGCAATGCCTGCAGACACCGCGCAGCAGCCGCTGTGCCAGCACGGCCTGCAGCGACGTGGCGACCATGAAGGGCGGGGCAGCCATGTCCAGCAGCCGGAACGGCGTGGAGACGGTGTCCTTGGTGTGCAGCGTGCTGAGCAGCAGGTGGCCGGTGATGGCCGCGCGCAGGCCGATCTCGGCCGTCTCGGCGTCGCGCATCTCGCCGACGAGGATGACATCGGGGTCCTGCCGCAGCGCGGCGCGCAGCACCTTGGCGAAGTCGAGGTCGATCTTGTCGTTGACCTGCACCTGCGTCAGGCCCGGCAGCCGGTACTCGATGGGGTCTTCGGCCGTGATGATCTTGAGCTTCTCGGCATCCAGCTCGGCCAGCGCCGCGTACAGCGTGGACGTCTTGCCGGAGCCGGTCGGGCCGGTGACGAGGATCATCCCGGAGTCGCGCGCCAGCAGCTCGCGGAAGCGTTTGAGCATGTCGTCGGGCATGCCGATCTGGTCCAGCCGGCGCAGCGCCGAGCCCTGGCCCAGCAGGCGCATGACGACGGACTCGCCGTACTGGCTGGGCATGGTGGACAGCCGGACGTCCAGCGTGCGGTCCGACAGTCGCAGCGTGAAGCGGCCGTCCTGCGGCAGGCGCTTCTCGGAGATGTCGAGGCCGGCCATGAGCTTGAGCCGCTGGGCCAGCGCGGGGGCGATGCGCTTGTCGGCCTGCGTCAGCGTCTGCAGGATGCCGTCGACACGGTTGCGGATCAGCAGCTCGCCTTCCTGCGGCTCGATGTGCACGTCGGACGCGCCGGCGCGCGTCGCGTCCTCGAACACCGACTGCAGCAGCCGCACGACCGGTGCGCCCTCCTGGCCGACGCTGGCCTGCAGCGTGCCGAAGTCCACCGCATCGCCGATGTCCTTCTCCAGTGCCTTCGCCAGGCCGGTGATCTCGTCGCTGCGGCGGTAATGCTTGTCGAAGACGGCGGCGAGCTGGCTGTCGGCGACCACGGCCATGGCCAGGCGGCGCTTCAGGATCTTGGCCAGCTCGTCGAAGCCGAACAGGTCGAGCGGGTCGGCCATCGCGACGAGCAGCGTGTCGCCGCGCTCTTCCAGCACCAGCGCACGGAAGCGCCGTGCCGGCGTCTCTGGCAACAGCCGCACCAGCTCGGTCTTCAGGGGGAAGGTCTTGAGGTTCACGAACGGCGCGCGCAGCTGGCGGGCCAGCACGTGGGCCAGCGCTTCCTCGGTGATGAGGTTGGCCTCGATGAGGATGCGGCCCAGCTTCTTGCCGGTGGCGCGCTGCAGTTCCAGCGCCTGGCCCAGCTGTTCGGCCGAGATCAGCTGCTGCTCGACGAGAACGTCGCCGAGGCGGAGCTTCGGGCGGGGAGCGGCGGCGGTCTCGGCGGGTTCGGTCATGTGTTGCTCGTGGCGTGCACTTCAGCGATGGTCGTGACGCCCTGCAGCACCTTGACGATGCCGTCCTGGCGCAGCGAGCGCAGGCCTTCGGCCAGCGCGGTGTTGAACAGTTCCTCCGCCCGCGCGCCGGTCTGGATCATGCGGCGCAGGTTGCGCGACACGGTCAGCAGCTCGTGCAGTCCGGCGCGGCCCTTGAAGCCAGTGTGGCCGCAGGTGGGGCAGCCCGCGCTGGTGAACTTCATGAGCCGGCCGTCCTTGCCGTGATTCTTGACCCACTCGGCCGCCAGCGCGGCGCGACCGGGCCGCGCGTCGTTGGGGAAAACGTGCAGATAGTCATCCAGCAGCTCGCCCAGTTCGGCCTCGCTCATCGGCTCGCTGGTCTGGCAGGCCGTGCACGAGCGCCGCACGAGTCGCTGCGCCAGCACGGCCAGCAGCGAGTCGGCGAAGTTGAACGGGTCCATGCCCATGTCCAGCAGCCGCGTGATGGTCTCGGCGGCGCTGTTGGTGTGCAGCGTGGACATCACCAGGTGGCCGGTCAGCGACGCCTCCACGGCGATCTCGGCGGTCTCCTGGTCGCGGATCTCGCCGACCATGATGACGTCCGGGTCGGCGCGCAGGAAGGCACGCAGCGCTTTGGCGAAGGTCCAGTCGATGCGCGGGTTGACCTGCACCTGGCGCAGGCCCGCCTGGGTGATTTCGACGGGGTCCTCGGCCGTCCAGATCTTGCGGTCGGGCGTGTTGATGTGGCTGAGCGCCGAGTGCAGCGTCGTCGTCTTGCCGGAGCCCGTCGGGCCCACGCACAGCACCATGCCGTAGGGGCGGGCAGCGGCGGCCTTGAGAGCCGCGAGGTTGGCCGGCGTCAGGCCCAGGCGCTCCAGCGGGATGGGGCGGCTGCTGGCCAGGATGCGCATGACGACGTCTTCCAGCCCATTGTTGGTCGGGATGGTGGCCACGCGCAGCTCCAGCCGGTGCTGGGCCGAGAAGCGCGCGAAGTTGATCTTGCCGTCCTGTGGCTTGCGGCGCTCGGAGATGTCGAGGTCGCACATGATCTTGATGCGCGCGATCATGGCGTTGCGGTAGGTGTGCGGCAGCTCCAGGTAGGGCTGCAGCACGCCGTCGCGGCGGAAGCGGATCTTGAGCTTCTCGCGCCCCGGGTAGGTCTCGATGTGGATGTCGGACACGCCCTGGTTGTGCGCCTCGATGATCATCGTGTTGATGAGCCGCACCAGGCTGTTGTCGCTCTGCTCGATGGCCGATTCTTCTTCCTTGGCCGAGCGCTCGCTGCTGTCGCGCTCCAGGCTCTCGATGAGCTTGTTGGAGCTCTCCAGCGCGAAGTCGGGCTGGAAGTCCGGCAGCGTGTCGGCCTTGCCACTGACGCCGCGGTGCAGCGATTCGGCGCCGAAGCGGTCGAAGGTGGTCGGGATCGCGAACTGCAGCGTGCCCACGCGGGTCAGCGTCGGCACGACCTTGAGCTGGGTGATGAACTCCACCTCGTCGATGGCCTCGCGGCGCGTCGGGTCCTCCATCGCGACGATGAGGCGGCCGTCTCGCAGCACCAGCGGCAGCATTTCCAGCCGCTTGGCCACGGCATAGGGCAGCTTGCGAACCGCATCGGGTTCGATGGCGAAGCGCTCCACGTCGACAACCGGATAGCCCATCTTGCGTGCCAGCGCCGACTGCAGCTGCGCGCGCGTGATGACGCCCTTGCGCACCAACAGCTCGCCCAGCGGCACGGAGCGATCGTCGCGCTGCTGCACGAGCGCCAGCTCCAACTGCTCGGGCGTGACCAGCTCCAGCGCCAGCAGCGCCTCGCCGATGCGCACCATCGGCATCCTGGCCTGCTGCTCGATCGCTTGCAGCAACTGCTCCGTCGTGACGATGTGCTGCTCGACAAGGATGTCACCCACGCGCCGCTGGCGCAGGCCCGTCTGCTCGACGGCGGCGGCAGCCAGTTGTTCCTGCGTGACGAGCTGCTCCTTCAGCAGCAGGTCGCCGATGCGTTCGCCGATCTCGAAATGGGACAGCACCTCGCGCGGGATGAAGACGCGGCGCACCGAGTCGTCACTGTCGGACAGCGGCGGAAACAGGAACAGCCCCAGTTTGTCGTGCTGGTAGCCGATGGTGACGCCCTTGAGCTCGTCACCCCCGTTGAAGACGAGGCGGAAGTCGCTGCGTGGCCGCTGGTCCACGCTCAACGGTGCGTTCAGGTCACTGTCGTCGCGTGGCGGCACGGCGATGGCGCGCATCAGCTTGATGGCGCGGAACTGGCTGAACTTCAGCGGCATGCTGTTGCGCGCCGGCGGCACATTGATGCGCACGATGCGCTCGCTCGCCTCGAGTTCCAGCAACTGCCCGTTGCTGCGACTGTTGTTCAGGCCGAGGATTTCGCAGGCCTCGGGGCCTTGCTGGACTTGCGGTTGCGGATAGGCCGCGTAGGGGGGGCTGGGCCACAGGAAGCCCGCGGGCGAGCCACCGCTGGCCTCGGCGTCGCCATGGGGCCAGGGCAATGGCTCGGACGTGTCGGTCATGGCCGCTGATTATGGAGGGCGGGCGCCGCATGCAAGCCCCAAAAACAGCCTGGTGCGGCGCCATTCCGGACAATGGCGGGATGAACATCCTGCTCACAGGTTTCGAGCCCTTCGGCGGCGAGGCGATCAACCCGTCCTGGGAGGTGGCGCGCGCGCTGGACGGCCAGGTCATCGCCAGCGCCACGGTGCAGGCGCGCTGCCTGCCGACAAGCTTTGGCGGAGCGCCCGAGGCGCTGGTCAGGGCGCTGGCGGAGCTCCGGCCGGTGCTGGTCGTCGCACTGGGCCAGGCCAGCGGTCGCAGCGAGGTTTCCATCGAGCGCGTGGCCGTCAACCTCATCGACGCGCGCATTGCCGACAACGATGGGCAGCGACCTCAGGACGTGCCTGTGCGTGCCGATGCGCCGGCCGCCTACTTCTCGACGCTGCCCATCAAGGCCATGCGCGACGCGCTGCGGGCCGCGGGCCACCCGGCCGGGTTGTCGCTGTCGGCCGGCGCCTTCGTCTGCAACCAGGTCTTCTACGAGCTTCAGCACCGGCTGGCCGGCCAGGGCGTGCCCAGTGGCTTCATCCACCTGCCGGCGCTGCCCGAGCAGGCGGCGCGCACGCAGCCCACCATGCCCAGCATGGGCCTGGCGGCGCAGATCGACGCGATCCGGTTGGCGCTGGCCGTCACGCTGGCGGGCGAGGGCGCTGTTGCGGCAAGGCCAGACGAGGGCGCGCCGACGAGCTGAATCAGTCTTCCGAGTAGTGGCGCCAGCGCGCGCTGGCCTGGCGCATCAACTCCACCTGGCGGGCGAAGCGGCGGCAGTTGCCACAGATGCGGTGATGCAGGCGAAGCGACAACCGCTCGGCCAGCGGCATGCTGCGGTCCTCGGCCTTCAGGATGATCTCGGTGGCCTCGCGGCAGGTGATCTTCAGCTTGATCAAGTCGCCCCTCCGGCGGCGGGCGCGCCAAACCAGCCCAACTGCAGACATTCCCGCAGCCGCAACCGGGCTCGGTGCAGTATGACCCACAGGTTGGTCGGCGTGATCGCGAGTTCCTTACAGATCTCGTCGGACTCCAGCTCCAGCCACTCGCGCATCATGAAGAGTCGCCCCTGCTGGCCCGGAAGCTTCTCGACGCAGGCCTCCAGCACCTTCATGAAATCCAGCTGGCGCAGCGCGTCCTCGGGGTTGCCCCAGTCGTGCTGCATCTCGCGCCAGTGGCCGTCGGCGGCGAACAGCAGGTCGTCGAGGTCCTCGCCATCGTCGCTGCTGGCCGTGGTGGACATCTCGCGGCTGTTCCTGCGGATCTGGTCGACCAGCTTGTGCTTGAGGATGCCGATGAGCCAGGTCTTGAGCTGGCTGTTGCCGGCGAAGGCCTGCGGCTTCTCGAGAGCGGCCAGCACCGTTTCGGATACCGCGTCCTCCGCCCAGGCCGGGTTGCGCAACTGCAGCCGCGCATACTTCAGCAGCACGGGGCGAAGGACTTCGATCTGGCTGCAGTAGTCCGCTGATGCGGTTTGAGCGGTCATGGCTAGAACAAAAAACGCGGTCAGTGTAAGGACCGGACGGTGTCTTGCGACTTCGATCTCGCCGCCGCATCATCGGCCGCCTTTCACCCCTCAACCTTTTGGAGACCTGTCTCATGAAGAACCAAGCCCTCGTGTCCTCCGCCCTCGCCGCCGCCCTGGCCATGGGCCTCGTCGCCCAGGCCCAGGCCGCCGATTCCGCCAAGGAAAAGTGCTACGGCGTCGCCAAGGCCGGCCAGAACGACTGTGCCACCGCCGCCCACTCCTGCGCCGGCCAGTCCAAGGCCGACAAGGACGCCACCGAGTGGAAGTACGTGGCCAAGGGCAGCTGCGAAAAGGAAGGCGGCTCGACCAAGGCGCCTGCCAAGAAGTAAGTCAGGATGGCGCCAGACCGGGACGCCTGCGTCGGCATCGGCTGGCGCCAGCCGCACTACGAGACCTTGCTGGCCGAGCGTCCGCCGCTCGGCTTCATCGAGGTCCACTCCGAGAACTTCTTCGCCGATGGTGGTATCGCGCTCGCCGTCCTGGACGCCGGCCGCGCGGCCTACGACGTCAGCCTGCACGGCGTGGGCCTGGCGCTGGGTTCGGCGGCCGGGCTGGATGCGGCGCACGTCGAGCGTCTGGCCCGCCTCGCCGAGCGCGTGCAGCCGCGCTGGGTGTCCGACCATGCCTGCTTCGCGCGCGTCGGTTCGGGGCTGCACGCGGCGGACCTGCTGCCCATCCCGTTCACGGAAGAATCCCTCGCGCTGATGACCCGCCATGTGCAGCAGGTGCAGGAGCGCCTGCGCCGGCCGATGCTGGTCGAGAACCTCAGTGCCTACGTCGGCTGGGCCGGTGACACGCTGGCCGAACCAGAGTTCTTCAACGAGTTGACGCGGCGCAGCGGCTGCGGCCTGCTGCTGGACGTCAACAACCTGTTCGTCAACGCGCGCAACGCCGGCCAAGCGCCGGACGCCGCCGCGCGCGAGGCCATGCGTTGGGTCGATGCGATTCGCCCGGGGAGCGTCGGCGAGATTCACCTTGCCGGCCACTGCGAGACCGACGGCGGCCTCGTCATCGACGATCACGGCAGCCGCGTGCGCGACGAGGTCTGGCAGATCTACGAGCACGCCATCCGCCGCTTCGGGCCGACGCCGACGCTCATCGAGTGGGACACCGCCGTGCCAGTGCTGGACGTGCTGCTGACCGAGGCCCATCGGGCGAGGGCGCTGCAGCGATGAAGGCCGAGCAACAGGCTTTCGTCGACACGCTGCTGGGTCGTGGTGACGCGCCGGCTGGCCTCATCGGCGGCGAGCGGGGCCTCGCGGCCTACCGGAACAACATGCGCGCGCTGGCCGCTCAGGCGCTGGCCGTACCGTTCAGTCGACTGCGCGAGGCGCTGGGCGACGACGAATTCGCGTCGCTGTCCTGGACCTTCTGGCGTGCCCACCCACCCGAGAGCGGTGACCTGGGCCGGTGGGGCGGGGCGCTTGAGGCCTTCCTCATCGAGCGCGCTGGCGAGGACTCGGGCCTGCCCGACCTGGCACGGCTGGACTGGGCTTCTCACCAGGCCGAGCGTGCTGCCGATGCCACGCTGGATGCCGAGTCGCTGGCGCTGCTCGGCACGACGGCGCCTGAACAGTTGTGGCTGGTGCTGAGGCCAGGCGTGGCGCTGCTGGCGCAGCGCAGCGGGCCGCTGCTCGTCTGGCGCGATGGCTGGCGCGCCGTGTCACAGGCCGTCTCAGACGCCGAAGCCGTGTTCCTGCGGGCGCTGCTCGACGGCGTGAATCTTTCCGAGGCTTTGGTGAAAGGTTCGGCCGCGGCAACCGACTTCGACTTCGGCGCCTGGCTGCAAGCCGCGCTGAAGAACGCCTGGCTGCAAGGAGTCAGGACGACACCACCGAACCGGACCGCGACACCATGAAAGCCCTGATCTCAGCCGCCCTGCGCACCTTCACCGACCCGGGCCTGCAGCCCACGCGCATGCCGGTGCTGCTGGACACGCTGGTCAATCGTCTGCAGTCGCTGGCGTTGCTGGCCGCACGGTTTTATGTCGCCAAGATCTTCTTCTTCTCGGGGCTGACCAAGCTGCGCGACTGGTCGTCCACGCTGGCCTTGTTCAACGATTACTACCAGGTGCCGTTGCTGCCGCCCGCGCTAGCCGCCTACATGGGCACTGCAGGCGAACTGGCGATTCCGGTTCTGTTGGTTCTGGGCCTGGCGGGCCGCTTCGCCGGCGCAGGGCTGTTCGTCGTGAACCTGATGGCGGCGCTGTCGTTGCCGGCCGAC
The DNA here is from genome assembly GCF_043555985.1 of Pelomonas candidula. Classification (NCBI taxonomy): domain Bacteria; kingdom Pseudomonadati; phylum Pseudomonadota; class Betaproteobacteria; order Burkholderiales; family Sphaerotilaceae; genus Roseateles; species Pelomonas candidula. The sequence goes on from NZ_JBIGIC010000006.1 coordinate 72,105, forward strand.
GATTTCTCCCCGGCCGCCGAGGCGCAGCACACGCTGTGGGGTGTGCTGGCCGTTGTCATCGCGCTGTGGGGCGCAGGTCGCTGGTCTGTCGACCGCTGGCTGGCTACTCGCGCAGCCTGAAGCTGAGGATGATGACCGGCGGCACGCGGCCGTCGGTATCGCGCGGCAGCGTTTCGGCCTTGTCGATGGCGCGCAGCACGGCACGGTCCCACTCGGCATCACCACTGGCCTTGATGATCTTGCTACCGAGGATGCGGCCGTCCGGCGCCAGCGCGACCTGCACGTCGGCGGTCGGGTTGGTAGCGCCGTCGTCCGAGTAAATGATCAGCGGCCGGACCTTGCCCTTCACGCGGCCCACCCAGCCGGCCGACGGTGCGGCGTTCTGAGCGGCGTTGCCGGTCGAGCCTGGCGTGCCGCCGGCCATGCCCAGGATGCGGCGCAGGTTCTCCTGACGCAGTGCCTCGCGCTTGGCATCGGCGTCCTTGGCGGCCTTCGCCTCCTTGGCATCCTTTGCGGTCTTCTCGTCCTTGAGCTTCTTGCGGTCTTGCTCTTCCTTGGCCGCCTTGTCCTTCGCGAGCTTGTCGGCCTTCTCCTTGGCCTCCTTTGCCGCCTTCTCGCGCTCAAGCTTGACCTGCTCTTCGCGGGCCTGCTCTTCCTTGCGCTTCTTGTCCTTGGCGATGGCGATCTCGGCCTCACGCTGCTGCTCGGCGGCTTCTTCCTCGGCGCGCTGCTGCTGGGCCTTCAGGTCAGGCTTGGGGGCTTCGGGTTCCGGCTGGGCCGGCGCTTCCTCGCGCGGCGCGGCAACCTGCGGCACGGTCGACCACAGCTCGGCCTCGAAGGCCGGCTCGGAGTCGCTGTGCCAGTGCAGGCCGTAACTGAGCGCGAGGATCAGCAGGCCGTGGGCGATCAGCGCGAAGACGAGGCCGCGGCCGATGCCTTCGACTTCAGGGGGACGCAGCGTCGCAGCGGTCATGTCGACGTCTTGTTCACTTCGCCGAGGCGCCGCTCTTCACGGCGAGGCCCACGCGCTGCACGCCGGCGCGTTGCAGCGTGTCCATGACCTGCACGACGGCCTCGTACTTGACGTTCTTGTCTGCCGAGATGACGACGGGGCTGGCCGCGTCGCCGTTCTGGGCCTTCTTCACGCGCTCGGCCAGCCGGTTCACCGGGATGGACTCCGGTTCCAGCTGGTCGACCTTGATCTTCAGCTTCTCGTCGGTGCCGACGATGACCTGGATGACGTGCTCGGGTTGCTGCTTGCTCTTGCCGACGCTGGGCAGCTCGACGAGGCCGGTCGTGATCAGCGGTGCGCTGACCATGAAGATGATGAGCAGCACCAGCATCACGTCGATGAACGGGACCATGTTGATCTCGTTCATCGTGCGGCGCTTGGCACCGCCACGGGGAGAGAGGGCGGCCATCAGTGCTGCGTCGCGTTGCGTTGCAGGATGTTGGAGAACTCGTCGATGAAGGTCTCCAGCGTGATGGCGCTGCGGTCGATCTGGCGCGCGAACCGGTTGTAGGCCAGCACGGCGGGGATTGCAGCGAACAGGCCGATGGCCGTGGCGACCAGCGCCTCGGCAATGCCTGGCGCGACGGTGGCCAGCGTGACCTGGGTCAGGTTGGACAGGCCGACGAAGGCGTGCATGATCCCCCAGATGGTGCCGAACAGGCCCACGTACGGCGACACGGAGCCGACCGATGCGAGGAAGGACAGGTTGCTTTCCATCGCATCGAGCTCGCGCTGGAAGCTGGCGCGCATCGCGCGGCGGGCGGCGTCCAGCAGCGAGTCGGCGTCGGTGACGCGCTTCTCGCGCAGCTTCATGAATTCGCGCATGCCGGACGCGAAGATGCGCTCCAGCGGTGCGCCGTCGGTGCGGTTTCCGACCGACTGGTAGAGGTCGTTGAGGTTCTTGCCGCTCCAGAACTCGGCCTCGAAGGCGTCGTTGCGGCGCTTGATCTGGCCCAGGCCGATCAGCTTGCCGAAGATGACGCTCCAGCTCGCGAGCGACACGAGCAGCAGGCCCGCGATGACGAGCTGCACGGCAAAGCTGGCGTGCAGGATCAGGGAGACGATGGACAGGTCTTGGTTCATGGAGCGATCGCTGAAATGACAGCGTCTGGGAGGCGTTGGGGTTTCAGGTCTTGGGCACGCACGCAGCCGATGCGGATCTCGCCTTCGGCCAACAACGTGTCACCCCGCAGTGCGCGTTGACGCACGACAAGGCTGGCACGGCCGGCGGGTTCGGGGTCGACGGTGATGGTCAGCAGGTCGTCCAGCCGAGCCGGCGCCAGGTAGCGCAGGCTGGTGGCGGCAACGACGAACATGACACCGGTCTCCTCGCGCAGCTGATGCTGCTCGACGCCGGCCGAGCGCAGCCACTCGGTGCGGGCGCGCTCGAAGAACTTCAGGTAGTTCGCGTAGAACACGATGCCGCCAGCGTCGGTGTCTTCCCAGTAGACGCGGACGGGGAATTCAAAGCCCGGCGCCGCACGGCCGCCCGAAGGCGCCGGAGCCCCCTTGGGGGGCAGGCAGCGAAGCGAACGTGGGGGCACTGGATTCATGACAGCACCTCGCGCAGGCGGGCGACGGCTTCGCGCAGGTCGTCGATGGATGACGCGAACGACAGGCGCATCCAGCGTTGCGGGTCGGCGAGGCCGAAGTCGCGGCCGGGCGTCAACGCGACTTGGGCCTGCTGCAGCAGTTCGTGGGCGAAGGTCCAGCTGTCGGCGTGATGGCGGCTGACGTCCATCCAAGCGTAGAAGGCGCCATCGGGTGCAACGGGCACGGTCAGGCCCAGTTCGTTGAGGGCCGGCACGATGTAGTCGCGGCGCTGCTTCAGCACGGCGCGACGGCGTTCGAACTCGACGATGGAGTCAGGCTCGAAGCAAGCGAGGGCGGCCATCTGCGACAGCGTGGACGGGCAGATGTACAAGTTCTGCGCCAGCCGCTCGATGGCCGGCACCAGGGCAGGGGGCAGCACAAGCCAGCCCAGACGCCAGCCGGTCATGCCGAAGTACTTGGAGAAGCTGTTGACGGAGACGATGTCGTCGCCGAGCGCGAGTGCCGTGTGGCCGAAGTGTTCTTCGTAGCTCAGCGGCAGGTAGATCTCGTCGACGACCGTGATGCCGCCGCGCTCGCGCACAAAGCCGGCGATGTCGGCCAACACCTCGGGTGCGATGGACGTGCCGGTGGGGTTGCTCGGCGAGGCCAGCAGCACGCCGCGCGTGGCCGGTGCCCAGGCGTCGCGGACTTGCGCCGCATCGAGCTGGAAGCGACCTGCTGCTGTGGTGGGCAGCAGCCGCGGCGTGGCGTCGGCCGCCGTCACGAAGTGGCGGTTGCACGGGTAGCAGGGGTCGGGCATCAGCACCTCGTCGCCCTGCTCGAAGAGCGCCAGGCAGGCGAGCTGCAGGCCGGCCGACGCACCGGCCGTGATGGCGATGCGCTCGGGCGAAACGATCAGGCCGAATCGCTGCAGGTACCAGCGCGAGATGGCCTCGCGCAGCGCCGGCAGGCCCAGTGCGTCGGTGTAGGGCGTGGGGCCTTGGGCGATGCGGGCAGCAGCCTCGCGCACGGCGGGTGCCGCGCCGAAGTCGGGCTCACCGATGTTCAACCGGATCATGCGCCGGCCGCCCTGGACCGGATCGCACAGCGGCCCGGCCGCGACGCGCGCCGCGGCCTTGGCCAGCTCCATCACGTAGAAAGGCTCGATGCGGTCGAGCCGACCTGCCAGCTTCATCAGCTCGTCGTCAGCGCTTGGTCGTCACCTCGAGCGGCCGGAGATCGCCGGCCGCACGGTCCAGCACGCCATTGACGTACTTGTGGCCGTCGGTGCCGCCGAAGGACTTGGCCAGCTCGACCGCCTCGTTGATCGCGACGCGATAGGGAATGTCGATGCAGTGCTTGAGCTCGTAGGCACCGATCATCAGGATGCCATGCTCGATGGGCGACAGCTCGGTGGTCTTGCGGTCGACGTGGCGGGCGAGGATGGCGTCCAGGTCGGCCGCCTCGTGTACGCAGCCACCCAGCAGCGCCTCGTAGTGCTTCAGGTCGAGCTTGGCGTAGCCTTCCTGCTCGCGACCCAGCGCGATGATGGCGCCGATGTCCTCGCCGGTCAGCAGCCACTGGTAGAGGCCTTGCAGCGCGGCCTCGCGCGAGCGACGGCGGGCTGACTTGACGGGCGCCTTCTTGCCGGCGGGTTTGTTGGCCGTCTTGGATGCGGTCTTCTGGGGGGCGTTCACTCGATTTCTTTCAGCAGGTTGGCCATCTCGACGGCGACGCGTGCGGCGTCGCGGCCCTTGGGCTCAGCACGGGCCCAGGCCTGGGCTTCGTTTTCGACGGTCAGGATCGCGTTGGCAATCGGGATGCCGTGGTCCAGGCCGACACGGGTCACGGCGGAGCCGCTCTCGTTGGCGACCAGCTCGAAGTGGTAGGTCTCGCCGCGGATGATGCAGCCCAGCGCGATGAGCGCGTCGTAGTCATTCGTTTCGGCCAGCGCCTGCAGCGCCAGCGGCACTTCCAGCGCGCCGGGCACGGTCACATGGCGGATGGCCTCGGCCGGCACGCCCAGCACGGACAGTTCGGCCAGACAGGCGCTGGCCAGCGCGCCGGTGATGGCGTCATTGAAACGCGCCTGGACGATGGCGATGGTCAGTTCGCTGCCATCGAGGGCGCCTTCGAAGCCGGGCAGGCCTTGGTCGGAGTCTTGCATCGCGGATTTCTCGTTTCAGCAGGAGGGGGGAGCGATGAAGCCGGTCACTTCCAGCCCGTAGCCGACCATGCTGGGCATGCGACGCGGGCTGCCCAGCAGCTTCATGTGGTGCACGCCCAGCGCCTTCAGGATCTGGGCGCCGACGCCGTAGGTGCGCAGGTCCATCGCGCTCTTGACCGGCGCGGCGGCGTTCTCGACGCGGGCACGCGCCAGCACGCTAGCCGCGTCCTCGCCGCAGTTGAGCAGCACGACGACGCCGGCGGCGCTGGCCTTCACGGCGGCGAGTGCCGCGGGAAGGCCCCATGAGTGCCCGCAGGAGCCGGCCTCGAGCAGGTCCATCACAGAGAGCGGCTCGTGCACGCGCACGAGGACTTCGTCGGTGGCCACCCAAGCGCCATGGCTCAGCGCAAGGTGCGTGCCACCGGTGCGATCAGTGAAGACGTGGCAGTCGAACTCGCCCTGCGCCGTGTTCAGCCGGCGTTCGGCGACGCGGGTGACCAAGCTTTCGTGGCGGCTGCGGTATTCAATGAGGTCGGCGATGGTGCCGATCTTCAGGCCGTGCTCGGCGGCGAAGACCTCCAGGTCCGGCAGGCGCGCCATCGTGCCGTCGTCCTTCATGATCTCGCAGATCACGGAGGTGGCGGACAGGCCAGCCATGCGGGCCAGGTCGCAGCCGGCCTCGGTATGGCCGGCGCGCATCAGCACGCCGCCGTCCTGCGCCTGCAGCGGGAAGATGTGGCCAGGCTGGACGAGGTCGCTGGCCTTGGCGTCAGGTGCGACGGCAGCCTGCACGGTGCGGGCGCGGTCGGCGGCGGAAATGCCGGTCGTGACGCCGGTGGCGGCCTCGATGGAGACGGTGAAGGCGGTGCCGTGTTGGGCGCCGTTGCGGCGCGTCATCGGCGGCAGCTGCAGGCGCTCGCAGTGCTCGCGTGGCAGCGTCAGGCAGATCAGGCCGCGGCCGTACTTGGCCATGAAGTTGATGGCTTCGGGCGTGACGAGATCCGCCGCCAGCACGAGATCACCTTCGTTCTCACGATCTTCCTCGTCGACGAGGATGACCATGCGGCCAGCGGCCAGTTCGGCGACCAGCTCGGGAATGGGAGAGATGGGCATAACCGAGGATTGTAGGTGGCGACCCTAGGTTGGGCGTAAGCGAAGGCGCAGATCCTGGCCGACGGGTGTGGCTTCGACGAGGCGCCAGCGCGGGGCGTCGCCCAGCTGTGCCAGCGGCGACAGCGCGGCGAGCGGCCGGCCTTCGCCGATCAGCATTGGAGCCTGGTAGACGAGCAGTTCGTCGACGAGGCCGGCGTCGAGAAAAGCGCCCGACAGCGTCGGGCCGGCTTCGACGTGCAGTTCATTGATGCCTTGCCGGCCCAGCTCAGCCAACAGCGCTGGCAGATCGGCGCGGCCAGGGCCGATGGCGCGGGCTTCCCCGGGCTGCTGCAGGATGCGCGCGTCGGCGGGCAGGCGGCCTTGCGGGTCGAGCACGAGGCGCAGCGGCTGCTTGTCGGTCGGCACGAGGCGGACGTCCAGCCGCGGGTCGTCTGCCAGCACGGTGCCGATGCCGGTCAGCACGGCGCCGGCACGCCGGCGCCAGGCATGGCCGTCGGTGCGCGCGGCTTCACCCGTGATCCATTGGCTGCGACCGTCGGGCAGCGCGGTGCGGCCGTCCAGCGAGATGGCCGACTTCAGCCGCACGAACGGCCGGCCGCGCTGCATGCGCGAGAAGAACCCGATGTTGAGTTCGCGGGCTGCGTCGGCCGTTGCGGTATCGGCCAGCTCGACGGCGATGCCGGCGGCACGCAGTCGCGTTAGCCCCTGTCCGGCCACCAGCGGGTTCGGGTCTTCTACGGCGACGACGACGCGGCCGATGCCGGCGGCGATCAGCGCGTCGCAGCATGGCGGCGTGCGACCGTGGTGAGAGCAGGGTTCCAACGTGACGATCGCGGTCGCACCTCGCACGTCGTGGCTGCGCATAGCTGCATCGCGCAGCGCCATGACCTCGGCGTGCGCCTGGCCAGCGGCCTGCGTGTGGCCGGCACCGAGTTCGCGGCCGTCTGGCGCGAGGATGACGCAGCCGACGCGCGGATTGGGGTCGCTGAGGCCAATGGCCTGCGCAGCCAGCGCCAGCGCGCGCTGCAGGGCTGCGGAGATGTCGGGAGCGGGCATCCGCCCAGTCTAGCTAGCGGGCAGCGGGGGCTGGAGCTGGTAGGTCGAATAGTCGACGAAGCGGCTCGCGGTGGTATCGGCTGGCAACAGCGGGCAGGCGGACTTGCCGGGGACGACGAGGAAGTTCTGCCGTGCCAGCGAGTAGGTGACAGCGCGGTAGGTCTCGGGGTGCTCCTCGTTGTCGATGAGGAAGCCAGGGTCGTTGAGGTTGACCACGGGGACGGTCTTGTAGGTGTAGCCGTTGCCGTTGTAGTCGCCGCTGTAGCGGCAGACCTTGTACTGCCCGTCGTCGGTGCCGATGCTCAACCCGCTGATCAGCACCTGTCCCCACCAGTTGCGCTGCGAGTTGGGGTAGACGACGCAGCTGTAGTTCACCATCGTCTGGTTGGGGGTGCTGACCGACGGCGAGTCGTTGAAACATTCGGGGCTCGGCGAATAGTCACTGCCGCCCGGCGCCAGCGATTTGCCATCGGCAGTCTTGAACTGGCTGGCGATCAGCGTCGGGGCGATCGTCAGCGACGGCAACGCGCTGGCTTCGGGATTCGATGGGTCGGGCGTGGCGAGTTGGGAGAAGCGGACCGTGCCGCTCACCAGATAGCCGATCGTGTTGTTGTCGCAGGAGTCCAGGCCGTTGGCGGTCTGCGTGCTCAGCTGGCACCTGCTGGTGATGACACCGGTCACGTTGTTGAAGATCCAGACCCGTGTGCTGTTGATGCTGGGTTGGAAGGCGCTGCTGCCGTTGCCCAGGTCCCTGGCGCCCTGCGGAATGACGGGATTGCGCTTGTCAGGCTGGCGCACGCCGTTGGTGGGAGGGGTGACGCCCAGCGCCAGGCCGTAGACCGGGTCGGTCTGGGAGATGATGGTGTCGAGAAAGATCGACTGGTCCGTGCCCGAGCGGTCCGTCCAGGCCACCGTGACCCTGACGGTCTTGGCCTGAGGTTCCGTCGAATCCTTGACCAGCGGCATCACCTGGCGCGTGATGGAGAACGTGGTGTTGCTGTTGTCCAGCGGCGCGTACCTCGACTCCAACGCGACAACGTCGTGGTCGTAGTCCTTGACGCCCGATGCTGCGTCGGCCGGCTTGTTCAAGATTGAGAAAGACCGCAGCTTGGCCACTTCTGTCTGGGCGATGCGCATGGCGTCGCCGCGCTGCTTGGCAAGGTCGCCGCTGCGGCGCAGGTTCCCCAGCAGGCCAACCAGCGCCACCATGCCGAAGGACATGACGAGCAGAGCCACCAGCGCTTCGATCAGCGTGACGCCACGCTGCGGCCGCTGGTTGCGTGGGGGGTAGGTTCGCAGAAACTTCATGGCCGTCAGTCGCTCCAGCCGCCAGGGATGCGCACATAGCTACCCATGTGATTGCGCAGCAGGTCGGCCACGGACTGCTGGTAGACGACATCCATGGTCCCTGAGGCCGTCATGTCGCCACCAACCAGCACCATGCCGTTGACCAGCGACGACATGGCGCCGGCATTGCTCCAGTTCAGCGTCCCCTTGGCAACCAGCATGCCGTTGATCTGCATGGGACCGCTCAGCGTGACATTGCCGTTGGCGATGATGAGCACGGGGTCCGCCAGACTGCCCAGGGTCATGTTGCTGCTGAGGGTCATGTCTCCCTCGATCCAGAGCATGCGGTGGCCCGCTTTATAGGCTGTATCGATGTCGCTGGTGCAGTCTCCGTCGCAGGTCACGGGGCGCGCGGCTGGATGCGACTTGTAGCGGCTGACGCTGGCGCCCATGAACATCTTGAACACGTCTTCAGCCGTCGCACCGTTCAAGGTGGCGTCATTCTCCAGAACGACCTGGCTGGGGGCCGTTCCGGGCACACTTTCGAGCCGGCTGCTGGCCTTGTCGGGCCATGTGCCTCCCAGCGTCGCCAGCAGCCCGGATGTGCGCGCATCGCTGTTGTGCAGTCCGAGGTTGGCGCCGGCGGATTGCAGATTGCCGCCGACAGTCAGCGCCGAAGCGGGCGGGTTGCGCACGGCACTCACGAGCCCCAGCTGAACGGTCAGCACAATTCGAGCCAGCTGGTTGTTGCTGATGGAGGCCCATGTAGTCATGCCGGTGTTGCAGCGATCGACCACGGCGTCCGTGCAGCCCGTTACCTGTAAAGGCACCGTGCCGCCGCGACTGCTGTGGCCGAAAGCGACGCCAAAGCTGGGTGTGAAGCCGGTGGCGTTCGTCCCTGGTTGCGTCGTGTGTACGGCATTGGATGCCGGGCAACGGCAGGCCCAGCCGTCGCTGGCAACGTCGCGTGCGCAATCGATGATGCCCCGGCTCTCCGTCGATATTGAGGAGATGCTGCGATCAGCGGCGCTGACCATCAGGTACTTGTCGGCGAACCGCTGCCCCCCGCTGGTGACAGGTTTGCAGGCGCTATCCACGGCGTTGCCATTGAGCTGGGCCAGTGTCCACTCGACACCTGCTTCCGCGGCTTCCTGAGACAGGCTGGCGCGGTAGTAGCTGCTCGCCATGCGTTGTTCGAACAGCAGGCTGCGGTTGGCGTAAGCCGCCAGCAACGCCATGACGAGAAACAACACCATCACGATGATCAGCGTCGCGGCCCCCTGCTGGCCTGCGGGCAATGGGCGGGTGATCGATTTCATGCCGGGCACGCCCCGATGATCTGGTCGGCCCGCAGGCGCTCGAATCCCGAGAGCGTGCGCTTGACGTTGCTGTCGTGGGCCGCCTCGGCAACGATCGTGAAGCTGACCTCGCGCACCACATGCTTGGGGCAGTCCGAGGCGCCGGCTGTTGGAGGGTTGCAGGGCTTGTCGCAGAAGTCGCCGACGCTGGTGGACTGCGAGTCATCGACGTCGATGGTGAAGTCAGTGATCTTGACGCTGTCGGGGTCAGTGATCGGCTGCCAGTTGGGCTGGCCAGCGGTCAGGCCGATCATGAGGTAAAGCACCTTGCTGGATTTGTCCCACTTGAAGCCGAAATGTTCGGCGTCGCGAAGCGTACCGGTGGGGCTGTAGGTTGCACGGGCATATTGATAGGTCAACGACCGAACTGCGTCGCTGTCCGTCTTGACCATGTCCAGGAACTGGTTGGGGGTCGCCATCGCCGCGGGTTGCTCGCCCAGCGTTCCGACCGCCGACGGCGGAGCCCAGACGCCCAGTGCGGCGTTGCCGCGGAAGCCGGCTCGCCTCAGGTCCTGCTGCAGCAGATCGGCCGCCGTGCGCAGATCCTGCTGGATCTGGGTTTCCAGCATCAGCCGCCGATGCTCGTTGATCTGGTTGACGGCCACGATAGAAGCGCCGGCCGCGACGATGAGGCCAACGGTGATGCCCACCATCAACTCGACAAGACCCAAGCCGCGCTGGCGCCGAATTGTCAGCCGCATGTTGGAAACCCGCTGATGGTGCCCCCGGGTGAGCAGATGCGCACACGGCCGGCATTGTTGTACTGGACGGCAAGCTGCGCGCCCGTTCGCGCGCCGGTCACGGTGACAGCCAGGTTCTGTACATCGGTCAAATGCTTCTGCCGAAGGAAGCTGACCACGCCGATCGTTCCCTGCCAGGTGGCGCTGGCGGCGAAACTCACCGAGTTGCTTCGTGGCAGCAACAACTGACGCAACACGACCCCGTCGCCGACCGGGCATGCCTTGGCGTAACTGCATCTACAGTTGTCGTTCGTGCCCGTGCTGAGACGGATGCAACTGCCAAAGTCAGCGATTCCCGACGGCACGGCCTCGACGTGGATGTTCAGCATCTGGTCAACGACGTTGGCTTCCGAACGCGCGTACGTAAAGATGTCAGCGATCTCGCCAGCCGTGGCGATGACGCGGCGGCGCTCCATGAAGCTGGTCATTGAAGGGACTGCCACTGCGAGGATGACCCCGAGCACAGCCACGCCGATGAGCATCTCGACCAGCGTGACGCCGGCGCGCGAACGAGAGGCGGCAAGGTGCTTCATCGTCAGCGTGGCCAGCAGACGGTGGAGGTGTCGCGGTTGTCCGAGCCGGTCGCCAAATAACTGAAGACCGAACCCTCCAGCTTGATGCTCAACGTGGCGCAGTCCTTGGCATCTGCCGCCTGCGCGCTGCCGGTCTTGGGCGCTACCGTGACCTGATAGCCGGTTGCCGAGGCGGCCAGCGCAGGTTGCGCGAAGTCGTAATAGTTGGAGCCGGTGGAGTTGATGTTCAACACATCAAGCGTGCTGGCGTAGGCCGCGTTATTGGAGCGATATCGCTCCTGAGCCTGCACAACCGATGTCAGCACGGCGACCGCGTCGGCGCGGCGACTGCGCTGGAGGAAGGACAGCAGGGACGGGTAGGCGATTGAAGCCAGGATGCCGGCGATCACGACGGCGATCATCAGCTCCATGAGCGTGAATCCCCTGATATGGCTTTGAGTCGTGGATCGCATTGCGGTCGAATTTTGAGTGGGCGCGCTCTGACGAAAAGTTACAACAATGCCGTTCGTCGCTTTGCGCCTACCGCTGGTCGCCATCCACCACGAACAAGGGGATCAGGCGCACTTGCTCATGCCGGAAAGCTTGACACCGGTGGAGCAATTCCGCACCCGGCCGGTGATGGCCACGACCTGGCGGATGCCGGCGCCGCTGTCGAGATTCAGCTCGATGCTGCCGGTCTGGGTGACGAGCCCCTGGCGGTGCTGGAACTGCAGCGTCTCGGCGTTGCTGCGCAGGCGCATCTGCTTGCCGGCCGGCAGCCATTCGGCCTTGATGATGTTGCTGCTCGGCACCTTGCAGACGGCCTGGCCACCGGCGCAGTCGCAGTCGTTGGCGGCGCCGGTGTGCAGCACGTAGCAGGATTCGGCACCCTTGCGGCTGATGCGGAAGTGGACCGACTCGCCCAGCCGCGCTGCCTCGCTGCGGGCAAAGCGCAGGTCGCTCGCCAGGGCCTCGGAGGTGGCGCGCAGCGTACGCTCCTGGCGCATCTTGCCGAGGCTGGGAATAGCCTGGCTCAGCAGGGCGGCCCCGATGCCGACGCAGACGCACAGTTCGACGAGCGTGAAGCCGAGGTTGCGACGGCGGCTGGTGGCGGTACGGTTCATGAAGGCTCCCTGCGGTTCGTTGGCGATGAACGAACTCTAGGAAGCGGGCCGCCGTAGGTCTCTCCCCCTTAGGGCGGAGCGAAGGGGGATGAGGAGGGGCGCATCCCCCGGGCCTCCCCCTGAAGAGGGATAGGGAAACCCCGGATCAGATCTCGCGGATCAGCTGGCGGAACTCGTCGACGTCCTCGAAGCTGCGATAGACGGACGCAAAGCGAACGTAGGCGACCTTGTCGATGCGCTTGAGCTCGCGCATGACCAGCTCACCCAGCCGCGTCGACGCGATCTCGCGCGCGCCGCTGGCGAGCAGTTTCTCCTCGATGCGGTTGATGGCCGCGTCGATCTGCTCGACGCTGACCGGCCGCTTGCGCAGCGCCAGCTGCATGGAGGCGCGCAGTTTGGTGGCATCGAAGTCGGCGCGCCGTCCGTCCTTCTTGACGACCGAGGGCAGGGCGATGTCGGCCCGCTCATAGGTCGTGAAGCGCTTGTCGCAGGACAGGCAGCGGCGCCGGCGCCGGACGACGTCGCCCTCGTCCGATTCCCGGGTCTCGGCGACCTGGGTCTCGGTGTGAGAGCAGAACGGGCAGCGCATCGGCCTGAATCAACCGCGGTAGACCGGGAAGGCGGCCGTCAGCGCAGCGACCTTCTCGCGCACGGCGGCCAGGTTGGCCTCGTCGTGCGGCTTGTCCAGCACGTCGGCGATCAGGTGAGCCGTGGCGCGGACCTGTTCTTCCTTGAAGCCACGCGTCGTCATGGCCGGCGTGCCCAGGCGGATGCCGCTGGTGACCATGGGCTTCTGCGGGTCGTTGGGAATGCCGTTCTTGTTACAGGTCATGTGGGCGGCGCCCAGGATGGCCTCGGCTTCTTTGCCGGTCAGGTTCTTGGGGCGCAGGTCCACAAGCATGACGTGGCTTTCGGTGCCGCCCGAGACGATGCGCAGGCCGCGCTCGATCAGCGTCTCGGCCAGCACCTTGGCGTTCTTGACGACCTGTTCCTGGTAGGCCTTGAACTCGGGCGTCAGCGCCTCTTTGAAGGCCACTGCCTTGCCGGCGATGACGTGCATCAGCGGGCCGCCCTGGATGCCGGGGAAGATGGCCGAGTTGATCTTCTTGGCGATGTCTTCCTTGTTCGTCAGGATGATGCCGCCGCGTGGGCCGCGCAGGCTCTTGTGCGTGGTGGACGTGACGACGTCGGCGTGGGGCAGGGGGTTGGGGTAGACGCCCGCGGCGATCAGGCCGGCGTAGTGGGCCATGTCGACCATGAAGTAGGCGCCGATCTCCTTGGCGATCCTGCCGAAGCGCTCGAAGTCGATGCGCAGCGAGTAGGCGGATGCGCCGGCGATGATGAGCTTGGGCTTCTTCTCGCGGGCCAGGGCTTCCATCGCGTCGTAGTCGATGGCCTCGTTGGCGTCCAGGCCGTAGCTGATGACGTTGAACCACTTGCCGCTCATGTTCAGCGACATGCCGTGCGTCAGGTGGCCACCTTCGGCCAGGCTCATGCCCATGATCGTGTCGCCCGGCTGCAGCAGCGCGAAGAACACGCCCTGGTTGGCCTGCGAGCCGCTGTTGGGCTGCACGTTGGCGAATTCGGCGCCGAACAGTTGCTTCACGCGGTCGATGGCCAGTTGCTCGGCGACATCAACGTACTCACAGCCACCGTAGTAGCGCTTGCCGGGATAGCCCTCGGCGTACTTGTTGGTCAGCTGGCTGCCCTGGGCTTCCATGACGGCCGGCGAGGTGTAGTTCTCGCTGGCAATCAGCTCGATATGGTCCTCCTGGCGACGCGTCTCGTTCTGGACGGCGGTCCAGAGTTCGGGGTCGACCAGGGCGAGGGTGGAGGTGGTGCGGTCAAACATGGCTCGTGTTCCGAAGGTCAGGCGGTAAATCCCGGGCGCTCACGAGCTGGCGTGACGAACCGGGCTGCCCAGGCGAACGGCTGAAAGCGGGGAGACATCGATCTCGACCGCCTCACGCTCCCCGGTGGTGGCCCACCTCGGGTCAGCTTGTGACCCTGATCGCCAGTCGCGTGAGCCGCCAGTGTAAGTCAGCGGAGCAGGGCCACCTGCGCAGATTCACCGCCGACGGGCGCCGAGGCCACTTCCCGTTGCGGGCGGACTGCAGTGCCGGCCGGCACCGCGCGACCGGCAGCGACGGCTTTCAGCAGATCCTGCTCGGCCAGCACGCGGTTGGCGTAGCCGGAGTCCTCCGCGAGGTTGGCGGCGCCGACGTAGTAGCGCAGGCCTTCCTCCAGGCTGCCGGCACGCTGGATGCATTCCTTCAGCACCTGGACGCCGACACGCAGGTTGGTCACCGGGTCGAATGCGGCGAGCGTGCCGCCGAAGGCTTCGTACTTGTCGTCATGGACGCGGGTCATCACCTGCATGAGCCCCTGAGCGCCGACATTGCTCTGGGCGAAAGGGTTGAAGCGCGACTCGATGGCCATGACGGCCAGGATCAGCGTCGGTTCCACCTTGGCGCGGTTGCCAACGGCCCAGGCTTCTTGCACCAGGCGGCTGATAGGTTCGGGCGCCACGCTGTAGCGGCGCGCCAGCCACAGCGCCACGGCCGCCTGCTGGCGACTGAGTTCCTTGGGGTCGGTGGCCGTCGCACGGGCGATGGCATCGGGCTCGGCAGCAGCCAGCAGCGTGTTGCCCTCAGCCTCGGCACGGGCTTCGTGGCGGGCGTTCAACCAGCCCAGCGCCGCTGTCTCCAACTGGGCGCGCAAGGCCGCCTGGCTGGTGAAGACCAGCAGCACCGACACCACCGCCAGCCCGACCAGGGCCAGCGTGTTGTGGCTGACCACGAGCAGACCGTTGCCGATGTCCCGGATGAACAGCGACGCCGAATCCCGCGTGAGGCGAGCCAGGCTGATGATGTCTTGACGTGTCGTCATGCGACTCCTTGGTGTCGCAGCCCGCCACAGGCTGCCGCAGGCGCGGCGGTCCGGGTGGAGCGACGGTGATAATTTCTGGCCGTCATTGCGAGGTCCGTGGCGTCTGCTCGCCCGGTGGACCCGGCCAGTTGGGCTTCCGTAGAAACCCGAAGCGGGCGGATTTTAGGGTTTGAAGATAACCCGTCAAGGCTATTTTGGCCGATCAAAACTACTTTTAGTTATGAAATACAGCGACCTGCGGGACTTCATTGCCGGCTTGGAAGGCCTCGGCGAGCTCAAGCGTGTCCGTGAAAAAGTCTCGCCCGTGCTGGAGATGACGGCTCTCAGCGACCGCGTGCTGCGGGCTGGCGGGCCGGCGCTGCTGTTCGAGGCGCCGGAGGGCTATTCCACCCCGGCCTTGACCAATCTTTTCGGGACAACGCGTCGCGTCGCACTCGGCATGGGCGCTGAGTCTCTGGCCGATTTGAGGGATGTGGGCCGGGTGCTGGCCAGCCTCAAGGAACCCGAGCCGCCCAAGAGCCTGAAGGACGCCGGCAAGCTGCTGCAGATGGCCAAGGCGCTGTGGGACATGAAACCCGCCGTGCAGCGGCGCGCGGCCTGCCAGGAGGAGGTGTTCGAGGGCGCCGACATCGACCTCGGCCGCCTGCCCATCCAGAAATGCTGGCCGGACGACGCTTCCCCCCTGATCACGTGGGGTCTGGTCATCACCCGGGGCCCGACGCGCACGCGCCAGAACCTGGGCATCTACCGCCAGCAACTGATCGGCCCGCGCCAGGTCATCATGCGCTGGCTGGCCCACCGGGGGGGGGCGCTGGATTTCCGCGACTTCGCGCTGGCGAATCCCGGCCAGCCGTTTCCCATCGCCGTCGCGCTGGGCGCCGACCCGGCGACCATCCTCGGCGCCGTGACGCCGGTGCCGGACAGCCTGTCCGAATATCAGTTCGCCGGTCTGCTGCGCGGCTCGCGGACGGAACTGGTCAACACCGGTGTCAGCAAGGATCAGCCGCTGCAGGCGCCGGCCTCGGCTGAGATCGTGCTGGAAGGTCACATCCCCGCGGCGCCCGCCGGCTTCACCGGCGTCAGCGCCCACGGCGTGCCGCTGAAGGAGAAAGGCGGCTACCTGCACGCGCTGGAGGGCCCATTCGGGGACCACACCGGCTATTACAACGAGCAGGACTGGTTCCCCGTCTTCGAGATCACGCGCCAGACCCAGCGCGCCAACCCGATCTACCACTCCACCTACACCGGCAAGCCGCCCGACGAGCCGGCCATCCTGGGCGTGGCGCTGAACGAAGTCTTCGTGCCCATCCTGCAGAAGCAGTTCCCGGAGATCGTCGACTTCTACCTGCCGCCGGAGGGCTGCAGCTACCGGATGGCGGTCGTTTCCATCAAGAAGTCCTACCCCGGCCACGCCAAGCGGCTGATGTTCGGCATCTGGAGCTTCCTGCGCCAGTTCATGTACACGAAGTTCATCGTGGTCGTGGACGACGACATCGACACGCGCAACTGGCAGGAAGTGATCTGGGCCATCACGACGCGCATGGACCCGGTGCGGGACACGACGCTGGTGGACAACACGCCCATCGACTACCTCGACTTCGCGTCGCCCGTCAGCGGCCTGGGCGGCAAGATGGGGCTGGACGCGACCAACAAGTGGCCCGGCGAGACCGACCGCGAATGGGGCCGCGGCATCACGCTGCCGCCCGAGGTCACGGCCCGCGCTGAAGCGCTATTCGGGCAACTCTTCTTGAAGGCCTGAGAGCGCTCGCCTATCGTTGAATTGCCTTTTCAGGCACAACCTCTGGCGCAATCCCTTGCGCGCCAGGAGCCCGGCGGCAGATACCCGCTGAGCCCCAAGGTGGCCTCGCCACCCACCCCGCCCGGCCGTTCAAGCCCGGCGGGGTTTCTATTTTTACTAGCGCCCGGCCCACCAGGCCAGCGTCTCGTAGACGACGTAGCGCACGCGCTCGAACCCGCCCGTCGACGGGCACCAGTCGTCAAAGCTGATCGCGCCCTCCGGGCGCAGCCCCACCGGCGCCGGGCGCACGCTGATGCCCAGCGGCACGGCTTCGGCCTCGAAGGCCCGCATCGCCCGGCCCATGTGCTCCTCGTGGGTCACGAGCAGGATGTGCCTGACGCCGGCCTTGGCCAGCAGCGGCAGCGTGTTGGCAGCGTTCTCCCGCGTGTCCCGCGACTGCCCCTCGGCCCAGCGCAGCGGCATGCCGTAGTCCGTGGCAACCACGCGGGCAACGATGCTGGCCTCGGACTGGTGCAGGTCGGTGGCCGTCCAGCCGATTCCTCCTGAAAACCCCAGCGGCCAGCCGCTGCGCCGGGCCAGCCACACGCCATAGGCCAGCCGCTCGCCGGTGATCTCGTTGGCGCGCGCATAGCCGAACTCGGGGACCTGGCGGCGCACGCCGCCGCCCAGCACCAGCACGGCGCCATCGCCTTGGCCGCGCAAGGCGTCGACCTCGGCCGGCTTCAGCAGCGGCGGCTGGCCGGCTGCCCGGCTCAGCCATTCGCCCGCCACCTCCGTGGCCGACAGCCACACCAGCGCCAGCGCCATACCCAGCATCCAGCCGCCGCCGCGCCGTCCTCGCTTCAGGCGCCAGCCGCCCCAGGCGGCCAGCAACAGCATGGGTGCCGGCGGCAGCATGGCCGCGAGCAGCAGGGTCTTGAATCCGGAGTAGTCAAAGGCGAGGCTCACGCTTGCATCATCGTCGACATCAATAATGCATCCGCTGTGATGACCTCTTCCCGCTCCCCCGTTCGCATCGCCCTTTGGACCCTCGTGGGTCTATCGGCGCTGATTTCCCTGTTGCTGCTGATCGTGACCCTGGCCCTGCCAGGCTGGGTCGCCGACCGCGGCGTGGCGCTGGCCAGCGAGGCGCTGGGTCGGCCGGTCAAGGTCGGGCAGGCGCATTTCCAGCCCTGGCGCTTGGCCGTGGTCGTGGACGACCTGAGCATCGGCAGCCCTGCGGCCGGCCAGCCGCCGCTGTTCACGCTCGGCAGGCTGGACGCGGCCTTGTCGCTGCGTTCGCTGTTGCGCGGCCACGCCGTCGTCGAATCACTGACGCTGACCAAGCCCGAACTGCGGCTGGCACGCGTATCGGAAGGCCACTACGACATCGACGACCTGCTGCAGCGCTTCGCCGCCAAGCCGGGCGCACCCGAGGGCGAAAGCCCCGAGTTCGCCGTCTACAACATCGAGCTGACCGAGGGCCGCCTGCTGTTCGACGACCGGCCCGTGCAGCGCAAGCACGAGCTCGCCGCGCTGCACCTGGCCCTGCCGTTCGTGTCGACGCTGGAAGCCGACGTCAAGGTCAAGGTGCTGCCCCACCTGAGCGGCAAGCTCGACGGCGTCGCCTTCGACAGCCGCGCCGAGGCGCTGCCCTTCGAGGACGATGCCAGCGGCCGGCTGTCGTTCAAGCTGGCTGGCCTGGACCTGGCGCCGCTGGCGGCCTATCTGCCCGCGAGCCTGCCGCTGCGGCTTGCCGGCGGCACGCTGGATGTCGACCTGGCGCTGGACTTTGCCGAGCAGCCCAAGCAGCCGCCCGGCGTCAAGCTCAGCGGCGGCTTGCAGCTGCATGAGCTGTCGCTGACCCAGCCCGACGGCCAGCCACTGTTCAATCTCAAGCGTCTGAGCCTGCCGCTGGCCGACGTGCAACCGTTGCGCCGCCAGCTGAGCTTTGGCCTCATCCAGCTTGAGGAGCCCAGCGCCTGGCTGCGGCCGCTGCCGGCGTCCGGGCAGGGCAGCAATGGTGGCGGGGCTGCAGCGCCTTGGCAGGTCAACCTCGCCGGCGTCGAGGTGACGGACGGCCGCTTGTCGGCCCGAGAGCTTGGGCTGGAAGCCATCCAGCTCAAGCTCGGCCCCGCGGCCTGGCCGCTGAAGGGGGCGGCCCAGCTGGACGCCAGCCTGCGCCTGGCTGAAAACGGGGGGGCGCTGAGCACGCAGGCCAAGCTGTCGCCGGACGCACTGGACGCCCAGGCCGACCTGCAGGGCCTGGCCGTCGAGCGCCTGTCCGCCTGGCTGCCGCTGCCCGGCGGAGCCAGGCTCGCCGCCAGCCTGTCTGGCAAGGCCGAGCTCCGCGTGAAGGACCCGCTGGCCAGCGGCGCCGCCGACCGCGCGAAGCTGACGCTGCGGGAGCTGCAGGTCAGCGACGGCAAGCTGAGCCTGGCCGCCAAGCCGGTGCTGACGCTGGCTGGCGCCCAGCTTGACCAGGCCGACGTCGACCCCGCCGCCCGCACGCTCCGTCTGAGCGTGCTCAAGCTCGACACGCCGCGCGCCCAGCTGGCCCGCGCCGGCGATGGCAGGCTCAACATCGACGCACTGCGGTCGCCTGAGACCCCGGCATCGACCGCCGCCCCAACCTGGAAGATCCAGCTCGCCGGCCTGCAGGTCGACCGCGGCGGCCTGCGCTGGCGCGACGCCGCCGTGCCCGCCGGTGTGGCGCCGGTTGCGCTGGCCGTCGAGCCGCTGAAGCTGCAGCTCGGCGCGCTCGCCTGGCCGGCCACGGCGCCGGTGCAGGCCCAGATGACGATGCAGCTCGCCGCGCTGGGCGCCAACGACCAGCCCGTGCCGGCCAGTGCCGGCAGCCTGCAGTGGACGGGCCGCGTGGGCCTGGCGCCGTTGTCGGCCACCGGCAACCTGCAGGCGCAGGCATTGCCGCTGCAACTGCTGAACGCCTACCTCGACCCCGCCTGGGGATTGCATCTGCAGCGCGCCGAGCTGGGGCTGAAGGCCGAGCTGAACACCAGCCAGCAGGCCGACGGTGCCTGGCAGGCCACGCTGGGCGGCGATGTGCGCGTGGGGCCGCTGGCGCTGCTGCAGACCCGTGTCGTCGACGGCCAGCGCGTTGTCGGCGAAGACCTGCTGAGCTGGCAGGCGCTGCAGCTTGCCGGCCTCAAGGTTGCGCTGGCACCCGGCGCGCCGCCGCGCATGAGCGCGAAAGAGGCGGCGCTGGATGACGCCTACGCCCGCCTCATCGTCAACGAGCAGGGGCGCTTCAATCTGCGTGACATCGGGCCGGCCGAGGCCGCATCCGCGGCAGCCGCAGCGGCGTCAGCACCCGCGCCGGCGGCCTCGGCGCCACAGCCCGAGTTCGCCGTGGAGAGCATCCGCGTCAACCGCGGCACGGTGGACTTCAACGACCACTTCGTGAAGCCCAACTACAGCGCCCGGCTGACCGACCTGCAAGGCTCGCTCGGCGCCTTCTCGTCCGTCGGCACCGCGATGGCGCCGCTGACCGTGCGCGGCAAGGTCGCCGGCACGGGCCTGCTGGAGATCGACGGCCAGCTCAAGCCCGGCGCGCCGCTGGCCATGGACGTGCAGGCCAACGCGACCGACATCGAGCTGGCGCCCCTGTCCACCTACGCAGGCAAGTACGCCGGCTATGCGATCGAGCGCGGCAAGCTGTCGGCCAAGCTGAACTACAAGGTCGAGCCCGGCGGCCAGCTGGTGGCCAGCAACCAGATCATCCTGAACCAGCTGACCTTCGGCGACCGCGTCGAAAGCCCGGACGCGACCAGCCTGCCGGTGCGCTTTGCCGTCGCGCTGCTGAAGGACCGTAACGGCGTCATCGACGTGAACCTGCCGGTCAGCGGCTCGCTGAACGACCCCGAGTTCAGCGTCGGCGGCCTGGTCTGGAAGCTGTTCCTGAACCTGATCGGCAAGGCGCTGACGTCGCCGTTCTCGCTGTTCACCGGCAGCGATTCACCCGAGGAGGCGCAGATCGCCTTCGCACCCGGCACTGCCGAGCTGGCCGCGACCGACAAGCTCGATCGCCTCGCGAAGACGCTGGCCGACAAGCCCGGTGTGCAGCTGACGCTGACCGGCTGGGCCGACGCCGAGACCGAGGTGCCCGCCGTGCGCGAGCTGCGCCTGGCCGCGGCGCTGAAGGCCGAGAACGCTGCCACGCCCGATGCCGCGCTGAAGCGCCTCTACGCCGCCACCAAGTTGCCCAACAAACCTCGCAACGTGCTGGGCCTCGCCAAGGATCTGCCGCCAGCCGAGATGCGCGGCCTGCTGATGGCCAGCTACGACGTGGACGACGAGGCCCTGCGCCAGCTCGCCGTGGCGCGCGCCGTGGCCGTGCGCGACGCGTTGCTGGCCCGCGGGGCGCCCAACGCCCGCGTGTTCCTTGCTGCCCCCAAGCTTTGCAACGGGGCTTGCGAGAGCGGTTGGCGCCCCCACGTCGAGCTGTCCCTCGGCGCCCAATGAAAGTCAACCCATGAATCTCGAACGCATCACCCTTGCCGGCGGCTGCTTCTGGTGCCTGGAAGCCGTCTACGAGCGCGTGCGCGGCGTGCACCGCGTCGAAAGCGGCTACAGCAACGGTCAGGGCCCGGCGCCCAGCTACGAGCAGGTCTGCAGCGGCCACACTGGTTTCGCCGAAGTCGTGCGCCTGGACTTCGACCCCGCCGAGGTGTCGTTGCGCGAGTTGCTGGAGGTCTTCTTCACCATCCACGACCCGACGACGCTGAACCGCCAGGGCGCGGACGTCGGCACGCAATACCGCTCGGCCATCTACTGGCATACCGAGACGCAGCGCCAGCTGGTGCAAGAGGTTCTGAAAGAGGCCGACGACCATCACGTCGGCCGAGTCGTTACCGAGCTGCAGCCCGAGGCCAACTACCACGCGGCCGAGGCCTACCACCAGCACTACTACGCCCGCAACCCGGACCAGGGCTACTGCGCCTTCGTCGTCGCCGGCAAGGTGGACAAGTTCCTGTCCAGCTTCAAGCGGCTGGTCAAGTGATGCTGGCCTGGGGGGGGCTGGTTCATCAGTACGCGGGGACGGCGGAGCCCATCCGCTATGCCGATTTCGCGCTGGGACCGGGCCGACACCTGCTGCTGCGCGGCGCGTCGGGCTCGGGCAAGTCGACGCTGCTGGCTCTGCTGTCCGGCCTGCTTCGCGTGCAGCAAGGCGAGTTGGAGGTCGCCGGCACGTCCCTGTCGGGTCTGAGCCCGCGCGCGCTGGATGCTTGGCGCGGCGCGACGCTGGGCGTCGTGCCGCAGCGGCTGCACCTCAGCGAGGCGCTGACCGTGGCCGAGAACCTGGCGCTGCCGGCATTGGCGGCAGGGCAGGGGGCCGACATCGCCCGCGCAGAAGAGCTGCTGACGGCGCTCGACATCGCCGAACTGGCCGGCCGACGCCCCCACCAGCTCAGCGTCGGCCAGGCGCAACGCGTGGCGCTGGCCCGCGCACTGATGCGCCGCCCCAAACTGCTGCTGGCCGACGAACCCAGCGCCAGCCTCGACGACGAGCACGCGCTGCACATGCTGGCACTGCTGCTGGACACGGCCGAGCGCGAGGGCTGCACGCTGATCATCGCCAGCCATGACGGCCGCGTCATCGAGGCGCTGGGCGCGCGGGAGGACGTGGCCGAGGTCGTGCTGCGCGGCAAGCTGCCGGCCGACCGACCGGCCCTGCCGACAGGCAATCGGACGACGTTCTGGCTGGACGAGGGCTCGCGATGATCCGCCTCGCCTGGCGCTATCTGTGGTCCAGCCCGCTGACGACCGCGCTGAACCTGCTGCTGTTGACATTGGGCCTCGCGGCCGTGACCTTCGTGCTGCGCGCCAGCGCCCAGGTCGAGGCGGGGCTCAAGCGCGACCTGGCCGGCATCGACCTCGTCGTCGGCGCCAAGGGCAGCCCGATACAGATCATGCTGGCGGGTGTCTTCCACCTGGATTCGCCGACCGGGAACATCCCGCTCGCGACGCTGGACGCGTTGAAGCGGCAGCCCCTCGTCGCCCAGGCTGTGCCGCTCTCGCTGGGGGACTCATTCCACGGCTACCGCATCGCCGGCACCACGCCTGACTACCTGGACCTTTATGGCGGCCTGATCTCCGCAGGAGCGCTCTGGACGAAACCGATGCAGGCGGTGCTGGGCGCGGAGGTTGCGCGCACGAGCGGACTGAAGGTCGGGGATCATTTCGCCGGCAGCCACGGCCTCGCAGAAGGGGGGGGCGCGCATGGCGAGCACCAGTTCGAGGTCGTTGGCCTGTTGGCGGAGTCGGGCAGCGTCCTGGACCGGCTGGTGCTGACCGACATCGCGTCGGTGTGGGAGGTCCATGGCGACCACCATGACGCCCACGACGAAGACGGGCCTCAAGAGATCACGCTGGCGCTGGTGCGTTACCGCAGCCCGCTGGCCGCGGTCATGCTGCCGCGCTGGGTCAATGCGCAGGACGGCCTGCAGTCCGCCGCGCCGGCGCTGGAAACGGCCCGCCTGATGCGCATGGTGGGTGCGGGCACGGAGGTGCTGCGCGGCTTCGGCATCGTGCTGCTGGTGGCGGCCGGGCTGTCGGTGTGGGTTGCGCTGCTGCATGCGGTGCGCGCGCGGCAGGGTGACCTGGCGATGCTGCGCATGCTGGGCGCACCGGCCTCCCGCGTTGCGACGCTGATCGCGCTGGAGGCGCTGTTGCTGGCCGGCCTGGCGACCGTGCTGGGGCTCGCTGCCGGGCATGGCCTCGTCGCGCTGCTGGAAAGGTTGCTGGCCGAGCGGCAGTCGCTTCGATTGGGGCCGCTGGGTGTCAGCGAGGCCGAATGGCTGGTGCCGCTGCTGGCCGGCGGCATGGCACTGATCGCGTCGGCTTGGCCGGCCTGGCGGGCTTATCGCCTGGATGTCACGACGCTGCTGCAAGCTCCGCGCTGAACCCCGACAATCCGCCCACCATGAAGTACACGCCTGTCCTCGCCCTTTGCCTGGCTGCCGCCGCGGCCTTCGCGCAGACCCCGCCCGTCCTCGGCCAGGGCCCCGGCTATCACGATCCGCGCAGCCCCTTCAAGCCGCTGGAGGAGCGCGCCGACATCGTGTCGTGGAAGCTGTTGTCCCAGGTCACGGCCAAGGCCGAGAAGAAGAAAATCGTGCCGACCTTCCCGGCCGCCGTTCAGGCGCTGGACCGCAAGACGGTCAAGGTGCAGGGCTTCATGATGCCGCTGGAGGCGGGCGACAAGCAGCAGCATTTCCTGCTGTCTTCCGTGCCGACGACCTGCTCGTTCTGCGTGCCGGCCGGGCCCGAAGGCCTGGTCGAGGTGCGCACGAAGAAACCGGTGCGCTACACGCTGGAACCGGTCGTCGTCGAGGGCCAGTTGGCCGTGCTGATGGACGATCCCTACGGCCTCTACTACCGCGTGGAAGACGGCAACGCCGTCAACTGACCTCGGCGCTCAGGGCGCCAGGCGTTCTCGCAACCAACGGTCGCCATCCGCCGTGAACACCAGCCGGTCGTGCAGCCGCGAGCGGCGCCCCTGCCAGAACTCGAAACGTTCCGGTACCAGGCGGTAACCGCCCCAGTGCGGCGGCCGCTCGGGGTTGAGTCCATGCTGGACGGCCGCCTTGGCCGCATTGGCCACCAGCACGGCGCGCGAGCTGATGACGCGGCTCTGCGGCGAGGCCCAGGCGCCCAGGCGCGAGTCCAGCGGGCGGCTCTTGAAGTAATCGTCCGATTCCTGCGCCGACGTCTTCTCGACCTTGCCCTCGATGCGCACGACGCGCTCCATCTCCACCCAGTGGAACTGCAGCGCCGCGAAAGGCAGATGTGCTAACTCTTCGCCCTTGCGGCTTTCGTAGTTCGTGAACCAGACGAAGCCGCGCGCGTCGCAGCCCTTCAGCAGCACGACGCGCGTTGACGGCCGGCCGTTGGCGCCGACGGTGGCCACCGTCATCGCCGTGGGTTCGGACACGTCGTGCGCGATGGCCTCGTCCATCCAGCGGTTGAACAGCGCCAGCGGACCGTCCGCGGCCTCGGCCTCGTCCAGTTCCCCCAATTCGTAGCTCTTTCGGAAATCACTCAGCTTGCTCATGACCCGAAGTATGCAGACCTTCCCTTAGGTGAACGTCCCAGTTTCTCAATGGCTGACCCGACCGGCATGCTTGTGGCACTGCAGCATGATGAACAGGCCCTCCTGATGATCAAACGACGCCCCGCCGTCGTGGTGCTGGCCGCAGGACGAGGTTCACGCTTTCGTGGCCCTGGCCACAAGCTGGAACAGACGCTGGCCGGTACGCCTGGCGCAGACACCTTGCTGGCGCGCACGCTGCGCCATGCCATCTCCACGCAACTTCCGGTTGTCGTCGTGACGACACCTGCGCTCGCGCCCTCCGTGCACAAGCTCATCGCCGCGCGCGACGTCGTGACGCTGCCCGAGCGCGACGCCGACGGCCGACCGAACCCCATCGGCATGGGGCATTCCATCGTCGCCGGCGTCAGCGCCACGGGCGACGCCGACGGCTGGCTCATCCTGCCGGCCGACATGCCGCTGGTGCAGCCAGCCACGATCTCGGCTGTCGCCGCGGGGCTGGCGCGCTATCCCGTCTGCTACGCGCAATACCGCGGCATGCAGGGGCACCCCGTCGGCTTCAGCACCGAGCTGTACTCCGAGCTGATGGCCTTGCAGGGTGACGAAGGCGCGCGGCGCATCGTCGCGCGCTATCCGGCCCAGCCGATCGATGTCGACGATCCCGGCGTGCACATCGACGTGGATACCGCGGAAGACCTCGCGCGGCTGCTCAGCTGAGCGCTACAGCGGCGCGCACAGCCCGTGCTGTGCCGCCAGATGCGCCTGGCGCTCAAGTTCCAGGTCCCGGATGCCATGTTCGCGCAAACCCTGGACGGTTCGCAGCAGATAGTCCAGCGTCGTGCCATAGCGGCCTCGGGCGTGCTGGAAGATGTGCAGCAGTTCCGGCTCGCGCAGCGGTCCGGTCCAGTTGGGGCTCTGGCGTGAC
Organism: Pelomonas candidula; assembly: GCF_043555985.1. Taxonomy (NCBI): domain Bacteria; kingdom Pseudomonadati; phylum Pseudomonadota; class Betaproteobacteria; order Burkholderiales; family Sphaerotilaceae; genus Roseateles; species Pelomonas candidula. Next base: position 97,630 of record NZ_JBIGIC010000006.1, read on the forward strand.
AGCGTGAAAGCCAGCGCGCGCAGCCGGCCTGCTGCCGTCTCGCAGTTCAGCCAGCGCGGCTCGTAGACGCCGTTGGGCATCTCACGTGCCCACAGGCGGGGCAGCACATCCTCGCCGAGGGCGCGGGGGATGCGGTAGACCAACCCACGGCAGCTGCCGCCCGAGATCAGTGCCAGCACCAGCCCCGGTTCCTGCGGCGATCCGCGGTTCACACGCGAGCGCATCCGCAGTACGCGGTGGTAGCCCAGCACCTTGGCCTGCACGGCCTGGGCATACTCGAACTCAGGCCGCCAGATCAGCGACCCGTAGGCGAACAGCAGCAGGTCGTCGCCGCTGGCTCGCCACTCGGTGGTCGTTCGCTGCAGCAGATGGGCGCTGCGCGCCGGACCGTGAGGAATGTGGATTGCCTGTGAAGCCATCGCCGATCATCTTGTCACGGAGAACGGTCGACAAAGCGTGAAAGCGCTTGCCCGATGTTGCTCTGGTACCCAGGCCGTAACCCGCGAGTCCTTGTGGGCAAGTAATATGGTTACCTAAATTTCCAAGGGCCGGTTACGAGAGTCCCAGGAGACCCAGCATGAAATCCACACTGAACGAAGTCACCCAGCGCATCCGCGAGCGCAGCGCCAAGCTGCGCGGCGACTACCTGGCCCGCATCGCCCAGCTCAACAACCGCCAGCGCGGTTTCGAGCGCATGGGTTGCGCCAACGTCGCCCACGCCGTCGCGGCATTGCCCACCAACGACAAGCTGCGCATCGTTGCCGAGAAGGCGCCGCACCTCGGCGTCGTCACGGCCTACAACGACATGTTGTCGGCCCACCAGCCGTACGAGAACTATCCGGCGCAGATCCGCGCCGAAGCCCATCGCCTGGGCGCCACCGTGCAGGTTGCTGGCGGCGTGCCGGCCATGTGCGACGGCGTCACGCAAGGCCTGCCCGGCATGGAGCTGAGCCTGTTCTCGCGCGACACCATCGCCATGGCCACCGCCATCGCGCTGACGCACGACGTTTTCGACGCAGCGCTGCTGCTGGGCATCTGCGACAAGATCGTGCCGGGCTTGCTGATCGGTGCGCTGCACTTCGGTCATCTGCCCTGCGTTTTCGTGCCGGCTGGCCCCATGGGTACCGGCATTTCCAACAGCGACAAGGCCAAGGTCCGCGAGCTGTACGCCCAGGGCAAGGTCGGCCGCGACGAGCTGCTGAAGAGCGAATCCGCGGCCTATCACAGCGCCGGCACCTGCACCTTCTACGGCACGGCCAACAGCAACCAGATGCTGCTGGAGGCCATGGGCCTGCATGTGCCCGGCAGCGCCTTCGTGCATCCGCACGACGACCTCCGCACCGCACTGACGCGCGAGGCCGTCGGCACGGCGCTGAAGATCAGTGGCCGCCTGGCCGGACACGCTGCCAAGCCGATCGGCCACATCGTCGACGAGCGCTGCATCGTCAACGCGATGGTCGCGCTGCTGGCAACGGGCGGGTCGACCAACCACCTAATCCACTGGGTGGCTGTTGCTCGTTCAGCGGGCATCCTCATCGACTGGACGGACTTCTCGGACCTCTCCGGCGTCGTGCCGCTGCTGGCCCGCGTCTACCCGAACGGTAGCGCCGACGTGAACCAGTTCCAGGCCGCTGGCGGCCCGAGCTTCGTCATCCGCGAGCTGCTGGACGCCGGCCTCATGCACGAGGACGTCCTCTCGGTCGGTGGCGACAACCTGCGCCCCTACGGCACCGTACCGCGCGCCGTGGGGCAGGGCGGCGAGGTCATCCGAGAAGCTTTGCCGGCCACGAGTGCCGACGACAGCGTCGTCCGGGGTGCTGCCGCGCCGTTCAGCGCCACGGGTGGTCTGAAGCTTCTGGCCGGCAACCTGGGCCGGGCCGTCATCAAGTCCTCGGCCGTGCCGGAGGACCGCCACACCATCGAGGCGCCCTGCCGCATCTTCACGACGCAGGAAGCCATGCTGGCCGCTTTCAAGAACGGCGAGCTGGAGAAGGATGTCGTCGTCGTCGTGCGTTTCCAGGGGCCGCATGCCAACGGCATGCCCGAGCTGCACAAGCTGACGCCGCCGCTGGCCGTGCTGCAGGGCAAGGGCTTCCGCGTTGCACTGGTGACGGACGGCCGCATGAGCGGCGCGTCGGGCAAGGTGCCGGCGGCCATCCACGTCAGCCCCGAGGCGCTGGCCGGCGGCCCGCTGGCCAAGCTGCGCGACGGCGACGTCGTGCGCGTCTGCGCCGTCAATGGCGTGCTGGCGGCGCTGGTCGATGAGGCGGAATGGAATGCCCGTGACAACGTCAAGCTCGACCCTGCGGAAGCCGATGTCAACGCCCACGGTCTGGGCCGCGAACTCTTCGCGGGTCTGCGACGCAACGTGCTGAGTGCCGAAGAGGGCGCCATCACTTGGTTGTGAGAATTGAAGAATGCTTGAAACCCTGAGCCTGGCCAGCCACGGCCCCGTCATCCCCGTCATCGTCATCCAGCGCCTGGAAGACGCCGTGCCGCTGGCCGAAGCGCTGGTCGCCGGCGGCGTCAAGGTGCTCGAAGTGACGCTGCGTACCCCCGTCGCGCTGCAGGCCATGGAACTCATGGCCAAGGTGCCCGGCGCCATCGTTGGCGCCGGCACGCTGCGCACGCCGCAGGACGTGACCAACGCGAAGAACGCCGGCTGCGTTTTCGGCGTCAGCCCTGGCTACACCGACGCGCTGGCCTCAGCCTGCAAGGCCGAGGGCCTGCCCCTGCTGCCGGGCGTGTCCACTGCTTCTGAAGTCATGCAGGCCAACTCGGCCGGCTTCAACTTCCTGAAGCTGTTCCCGGCGACTGCCGTAGGCGGCGTGAATCTGCTGAAGGCGCTGGCCGGCCCGTTCCCGGACGTGGCCTTCTGCCCCACCGGTGGCATCTCGCTGCAGACGGCGCCCGACTTCCTGAAGCTGCCCAACGTCAAGGTCTGCGGTGGCTCCTGGCTCACGCCGCAGGACGCCATCGACGCCAAGGACTGGGCGCGCATCACGCAGTTGGCGGCCGAGGCCTCAGCCCTGCGGTAGGTCGAACAGCAGGCAGGTCGTGCTCGCGTGCGCGTACAGCCTGCCGTCATGGCCGACGAGCTCGGCCTCCGACGTCGTCACCTGCCGGCCGCGGTGCACCACGCGGCCGATGGCGCGCACAAGCGGTACCTGGTCGTTCAGCGCGCGCACGAGGTTGACCTTGAACTCCAGCGTCGTGTAGCCGCGCCCCACGGGCAGCGTCGTATGCACGGCGCAGCCCAGCGCGGAGTCCAGCAGCGTCGCGAACCAGCCGCCATGCACGCTGCCCAGCGGGTTGTAGTGCTTGAACTGCGGGCGCCCCTGGAAGACGGCTTCGCCATCGGCAACCGAGATCAGCAGGAAGTCCATCGTCCCGCTGATCGGTGCGCGCGGTGCCAGGCCGTCCACCATGGCCTGCATCTGCTGCAGCCCGGTCTTGCCAGCCAGCATGGCGCGTGAGGCGAGCCCGGTCTCGCGTTGCACGCGCTTCAGCACGGCGGCCTCGTCGGCGCGCCAGCGGGCGAGGATGTCGTCGGGAGAGTCGGCAGAGGTCATTGTGGCTCAGCGGGAGTTGAGCCGTCGATTCTGCGCAAGAGCGCCAACCGGCGCTGTCGCCTGGGTTCAGGCAGCCAGGCGCATCGGGTGGCTGGCCGCACGCCGCTGCGGCGCTGCGCGACGCAACTCGTCCAGCACCGGCCCCTGCCATGGCAGCAGGTAGACCAGCGTGGCCAGTGTTGCGCGCCGGCGCGACGACAGCAGCGGCCGGCCGCGGTCGTCCAGCAGCAGCACGTTGGAGCGCACGCTGAGCGGGTCGGCCTGTGCGACCGTGCCTTCGCCGAGTTCGACCCAGTCCCACTCCAGCCAGGCGCTGACGTCGGCATAGCGCCTTTCCCAGCGCGTCGTGCCCCCCACAGCAGGCTCGCCGCCGGCCGTGCGGACCACGCGGGTCTGGGCATGATGAACATCTGCAGCGGCGCTGGACAGCGCGGCCACGGGCCAGCAGACGCTGCCTTCGGGCAGCCGGATCAGGGTCGACATGGGTAATACCTCACGGTCGTGCGATTCGAACGGGAGTGCAGTCTGTGTTCACCGGGCAGGCGCAACAAGCTGGCAGACTTGGCAGGTATGGGCGCTCCGGAAATGAACTATCAACAGCTGATCGATGTCGGCTTGAGCGAGGACTTTGAGAGCTTCGAGAGGCGCCTCGTGGCCACGGCCGATGCGATGGGGTTCCCGATGATTTCCGGCGCCCTCATGCGGGGTGGGTTGAGTAGCGAAGGTGTCGAGGGCCGTACATTCGGCAACATCCCCGAAGGCCATGCGAACGCGGCAAAGGACATGGGTGACGCCCTGCGCGATCCCGTGCTAGATCGGCTGATGTCCCAGCCGCTGCCAGTCGTCTATGACCAGAACACATATGTCGCCGCGGGCGTCGGCGAGCTGTGGGAGACCCAGGCGCCTTACGGCTACAAGACCGGCATCGCCGTGAAGCTGCATTTGCCGGAGAACAAGACCTTCCTGCTCGGCGTCGATCGCGACGAGGCGCTGCCCAACGCAGCCGGCGGGTTGATGCAGGTGATCGGCGGGCTGCAGTTGCTGGCCTCGCATGCGATGGTGGCGGCGGATCGGCTGTTGAGTCGTAGATTGAACGAACGCGCGGTGATCCCGCTGCCGAAGCTAACCAAGCGAGAAATGGACGTGCTGAGCTGGACGGCCCAAGGCAAAACGGCCTGGGAGGTCAGCGTCATCCTCAGCATGAGCGAGAAGACAGTGAACTTCCATCTTGGCAACACGATGCGCAAGTTGGGCGTGAATTCCAAGCACCAGGCGGTGATCAAGTGCATGGCAGCTGGCATTCTTTGAGGCGCGCAACCTAGCAGGGTTGCCAGGTTTCTAGGGGGGCAAAAACAGGGACAGTCCGGGTCAGCGATTACCCGTCAACGTCCTTGCTGGAGCCCCAAATGAGCCTGATCGACATCGTCCTCGAAGCCCTCGCAATTCCCCGCTTCGGCTTTTAAATGTTGTGCGTGGCTCTCTCACTTTCCGATGAGGCTGCGCAACCTGAAATCCTTTCAGAGTCCGCCCGTCTGACCCAAAGCAAGCCGTCCGGACTCGACGACACCGTGTCCATCTCCTCCGAAACTTACGCCCGTCTTTTGAGCCTCGCCGACCAGGCGCCGCTCGAATGCCTGCCGCTGACCTCGCGGACGCTCGATCGGGCAAAGACTCTCGGCTACAACCAGATCGGCCAGATCCGCACGACGCCCACCAGCCGGCTCGTGGGTGATCTGGGTGAAGAGCGCGCCGAGGAACTGCAGCGCGCGCTGCATGACTTCGGCATGCGCCAGCCCGGCGCGGTCGACGCTCCGGTCTGAGTTGAATCGTGGCCTCAGGCCCGCTTGGCGGCGCGCCTGAGTTCCACCGCCTCCGGCAGCGCCCGCGTCTCGTTCGCGGCCAGCCGGAAGATGCGCAGCGCGGCGCTGACTTGTTCAGTGTCGTCCAGCATCTGCGTCGCGGCGCGCGCCAACTGTTCCACCATGCTGGCGTTCTGCTGCGTGATGCCGTCGAGCTGACGGATGGCGCCGTGCACCTCGGCCACGCCGCGCATCTGAGCATGTGCCCCCTGGTCGATGTGTGCGATGAGCGCCGTGAAGGCGTCGACTTGCGCCAGCGTCGCGTCGATGCTCTCGCGCGCAGCGCGCGTCTGTGCCTCTCCGGCCTGCACGCGCCTCGTGGAGTCGTCGATCAACGATTTGATCTCGCGCGCGGCCGTCGAGCTGCGTTGTGCCAGCGCGCGCACCTCGCCGGCCACGACGGCGAAGCCCTTGCCATGCTCGCCGGCGCGAGCGGCCTCGACGGCCGCGTTCAGCGCCAGCAGGTTGGTCTGGAAGGCGATGCTGTCGATCAGCTGCACGATCTCGCCGATGCGTCCTGACGATCCGGCGATGCCACCCATCGTGTCGGTCACCGAGTGCACGACGTCGGCGCTGCGGCGCGACACCTCGTGCAGCTCGCCGGCCACGCCGCTGGCCGCAGCGGTTTCCGACGTCGTGCCCCGCACCGTCTCGGCGATCTGCTCCATGCTGGCCGCCGTCTGCTGCAGGTTGCTGGCCTGCGCCTCCGTGCGCTGGGCCAGGTCGCGGTTGCCCTGTGCGATCTCGTCGCTGACGTTGCGGATACGGTCCACCTCGTGCCGTGTGTCGATGACCATCGCGCACAGGTTGACGGACACCTGGGCCAGCGCGGTCTCCAGGTCGCGTGTCAGCGCACTGCCGCTGGCTTGCAGCTTCGTGGAAAGATCCCCGGCCGCCAGCGCGTGCGCAAAGTCAAGCGCGGGCTGAAATGCGGCCTGCAGTCGCGCGTGACGCAGCTTGGCGAGCACGGTTGCCGTGATGGCGGCAGCACCTGCCGCAGCCCATGGACCGCCGAATGCGAAAGCGGCAACTGCCACGCCGGCCGACACCAGCGGCGCCGCTACGCCCACCAGCCACGGCAGGCGCCGCCCCAGTCGATGCGAAACACCGGCCAGGCCGGGGCGGATCAGCTCGCCGCCCTCGAGCCGATGGCGCAACTGGCCGTCGGCCTTCTCCTGCCGCATGACGGCGTAGAGGCCCTCGGCCTGCTCGATCTGTGTCCGCGTTGGCTGCGAACGCACGGACAGATAGGCCACCGGCTGGCCGCCGTCCAGCAATGGCGTCACGTTGGCCATGACCCAGTAGTGGTCACCGTTCTTGCGGCGGTTCTTGACGACGCCCGACCACGGGCGCCCGGCCTGGATCGTGGCCCACATGTCGCGAAAGGCTTCCTCCGGCACGTCCGGGTGGCGCAGGATGTTGTGCGGCTGGCCCAGCAGTTCCTCCAGCGCGTAGCCACTCGTTTCGACGAAGACGGCGTTGGCGTGCAGGATGCGGCCCTTGAGATCGGTCGTCGAGACCAGTGTGCGGCCCGCAGGGAAGGAATATTCGCGTTGGGTGACGGCTTGATGTCGCATGTTTCGGTCCTCTGACATGCGAGCATCGGGGGCTTGCGCCGCTGACCCGTTGATCTGGCGCAAGCGCGCCGCCGCTGCCCCGTGCCACCCATGCAAGACCGTGACATCCCTCTCGAAACCTGGCCGCGCCGCGCCGCGTTGGAACACTTCCGCCGCATGGCGCAGCCGGCCTTCAGCGTCACCGTGCCGGTGGATGTGACCGGCCTGCGCGAGCGCGCCGCCGCCCACGGCGCGACACCCTGGCTGGCCTACCACCACGCCGCGCTGGAGGCGGCCAACGGCGTCGATAGCATGCGCCAGACGCTGATCGCCGACGGCCGCGGCGTGCGCGAGTTCGCGACCATCCATGCCAGCACGACCGTGCTGCGCGACGACGGCAGCTTTGGCTTCCTGACGCTGCCACGCGAGGCGTCGCTGGTCGCCTTCGCTGCGCGCGCCCGGCCCAACATCGAGCGCGTGCGCCGTGCCAGCGGCGACCTGTTCGCCGCCGACGATCCCGGCGACGTCCGCGAGGAGACGCTGGTCCACATGACCGCGCTGCCGTGGATGGCCTTCACGGCCTTCACGCACGCCCGCGGCCAGGGCGACGACCGGCCCAAGGTGGCATTCGGCCGCTTCACCGAGCAGGGCGGCCGGCTGCTGATGCCGGTGGCCGTCGACGTGCACCACGCGCTGTGCGATGGCCTGCACGTGGGCCGCTTCTTCGAGCGGTTCCAGGCGAATCTGGACGCGATTTAGGCGACGCTGTCGAAACCGTCGCCCGCCAGTCGTCGTGGATGGCAACCGCCCGGAAGGAAATCACATGGCAACCGCCCGGAAGGAAATCACATGGCAACCGACGACAAGGTCAAAGGCCCGGCCTCCTATTTCCCGTCCATCGAGAAGGCCTACGGCCAGCCCATTGCCCACTGGCAGCAGGTCATCAAGGACGCAGGCCCGCTCAAGCACATGGAGCTGGTCAACAAGCTCAAGGCCGAGCACGCGATGGGCCACGGCCACGCCAACGCGCTGGTGGCGTACTTCGTGGCGAAGAAGTAGGGGCGGTGGCTCAGCCGTCGATCGTGACGATCACCGGCGCGTGATCGCTAGGGCGCTCGTTCTTGCGCGGCAGCTTGTCGATCTCGCAGGCGGTCACGCGGGCCTTGAGCGCCGGGCTGACGAGGATGTGGTCGATGCGCAGCCCCTGGTTCTTGCGGAAGGCCAGGTTGCGGTAGTCCCACCAGCTCCAGCTCTTGGCCGGCTGCTCGAACAGGCGGAAGGCGTCAGTCAGCCCCAGCGCGAGGAGCTGCTGGAAGTGTTCGCGCTCCTCGGGCGTGCAGTGGATCTGGCCGGCCCAGGCGACCGGGTCGTAGACGTCGCGGTCTTCCGGGGCGATGTTGAAGTCGCCCATCAGCACCAGCTCCGGATGCCGCTTCATTTCCTCGGCGAGCCAGGTGCGCAGGCCAGTCAGCCAGTTCATCTTGTAGGTGAACTTGTCGCTGTCCGGCGCCTGGCCGTTGGGGAAATAGCCGCCGATGACGCGCACGCCGCCCACCGTGCCGGCGATGACGCGGGCCTGCTCGTCGGCAAAGCCGGCAATGTTCTTGACGACGTCATCGGCGCGCTCGCGGCTGATCAGCGCGACGCCGTTGTAGGTCTTCTGGCCGAACCACTGCACCTGCCAGCCGGCGGCGCCGAAGTCGGCGGTGGGGAACTTGTCGTCGGTGAGCTTGGTCTCCTGCAGCACCAGCGCGTCGACGGGATGGGCGGCCAGCCAGTCCAGCACCTGGGGCAGGCGGACGGCGAGGGAATTGACGTTCCAGGTGGCGAACTTCTTCATCGCGGGCATTTCAAGGCTTCGGGTTGGCCGGCATTGTGACGGGCACGAGCTCCGCCACCACGTGCGCCAGCAGGCGCTGCAGCCGGCCGAGGCGGCGCAGGTCGCGGTGGTAGCCGACGAAGACGTCCCGTCCCGGCGGCGGGTCGGCGTCGAAATCGGCACGCACCAGGCCGGGGTGGCGGTCGCCCAGCAGCCGCGGCAGCACGGCCCAGCCGCAGCCTGCGGCGCACAGCGCGGCCTGCACCGTGCGGTTGTTGCTGCGCATCGCCACCTGGGCATGGGGCAGCACGCGCTGCAGCCACTGCACGTCCGGCATCTGGCCGAAGGCCGTGTCCATCGTCACGAGGTTCAGCCCCGTGCCGTGGCCCCAGTTCGGCGTCGGCAGGCCCGGGGCGCCGTAGAGCGCGTACTGCAGCGTCATCAAGCGCCGCTGCACGACGTCGGCACCCTCGAAAGCGCGGATGCGGAACACCAGGTCGGCCTCGCGGCGAGCCAGGTTGTAGAGCCGCGCGTCAGTGATCAGCTCGATGCAGACGCGCGGATGCCGCTCGCGAAAGCGCGCGAACACTGGCGCCAGCACGTGCAGGCCGAACCAGTCCGACGACGACACGCGCAGCAGCCCTTCGGGTTCGTCGCCCTGGCCGGCCAGTCGGCGCGCGAAGCCCAGGGCCTCGTCCTCCATGCGCTCGGCATGCGCCAGCACCTGCTCGCCGAGGTCGGTCAGCACGAAACCGTCGGCGCTGCGCTGGAACAGCGGCGTGCCCAGACGGTCCTCGAAGGCCTTGAGCCGCCGTCCCATCGTCGGCTGCGTCTGCCCGAGCGCGCGCGCAGCGCCGCCCAGTGAGCCGGCGCGGGCGACGGCGAGAAAGACCTTGATGTCGTCCCAGTCCATCCGCATGAGCATACGAAATTGCATGATCAGCGTGCAATTTCTTTGGTTTCCATTCGACATCGCATGAACAAAACTGCTGTTCATCCCTTCCCCGAACAGGAGTTCCAGATGCAAGCCACTCCCACCCTGATGCGCGCCCTGCGGGTCGACGAAGCCAACGGCGCTTTCAACCCCGTTGACCTGCCTGTGCCGACACCCGGCCCCGGTGAGGTGCTGGTGCGCGTGCACGCCAGCGGCGTGAACCCGCTGGACACCAAGATCCGCGCCGGCCAGGCCGGCCACGCCCGTCAGCCGCTGCCCGCCGTGCTGGGCATCGACATGGCCGGCGTCATTGCAGCCGTCGGCACCGGTGTGACCGGCTGGCAGGTCGGCGACGCTGTGTACGCCATGGCCGGCGGCATCGGCGGCCTGCAGGGTTCGCTGGCCGACTACATGGCCGTTGACGCCCGACTGCTGGCGGCCAAGCCTGCGCGACTTCCGATGCGCGAGGCGGCGGCGCTGCCGCTGGCGGCCATCACCGCCTGGGAAGGGTTGGTGGACCGGGCCGCCGTGCGCCCCGGCCAGACCGTGCTGGTGCAGGGCGGCGCCGGCGGCGTTGGCCACATCGCCGTGCAACTGGCGCAGGCGCTGGGCGCGCGCGTATTCGCCACGGCCGGCGTGGCTGACTTCGACGCCATCCGCGCCTGGGGAGCCACGCCCATCGACCGCCACCAGCCGCTGGACGCTGCCGTGGCCGCGCACACGGCCGGGCAGGGCTTCGACGTCGTCTTCGACGCGGTCGGCGGCGCCGTGCTGGACGCGTCCTTCACCGCCGCACGCCGCCACGGCGGGCATGTCGTCAGCATCCTCGGCTGGGGCACCCACAGCCTGGCGCCGCTGTCGTTCCGTGCGGCGACCTACTCGGGCGTCTTCACACTGCTGCCGCTGCTGACCGGTGAAGGCCGCGAACGCCACGGCCACATCCTGCGCGAGACGGCTGCGCTGGTGAACGCCGGCGCCATCACGCCGCGCCTGGACGCCGGCCGCTTCACGCTCGCAACGGCCGGCGACGCGCACGCGAGAGTGGCTGCCGGAGCGGCGCGGGGCAAGGTCGTCGTGGACGTGGCCGCCTGAGCCGGCGTCAGTTGCCCGCCTCGGCCGAGGTGTCGCAGTCCAGGCAGCTCTCGATGGGCGGGGAGGGCAGATGCAGGTCGCTGCTCAGCTGGCGCAGCGCGGTGCGCAGGCCCTCTTCGACGACCGGGTGGTAGAACGGGCTGTCCAACATCTGCTGCACCGTGTCGCCGCGCTGCACGCTCCAGGCCAGCAGGTGGCCGATGTGCTCCGCCGCCGGGCCGATCATCTCGGCCCCCAGCAGCCGGCCCGTGCCGCGTTCGGCATAGACGTGCAGGCCGCCGCGGTTGACGAGCATGACCCGGCTGCGTCCCTGGTCGGAGAAGCTGACGCGGCCGGTGTCGAAGGCGACGCCTGCCGCCATCAGCTCGGCGTAGCTGGCACCGGCGATGGCGATCTGCGGGTCGCTGAAGACGACGGCCAGCGGCGCGCGGCGCGGACGATGGTGAACGTCGGGCCAGCGTGCCGCGTTGTCGCCGGCAATGCGGCCGGCGTCAGCGGCCTCGTGCAGCAGCGGCCGGTCGTCGGTCGCATCGCCGGCCACGAACAACGCCCCGTTGCCCCACTGGGCGGTGTGGCGGTCGACGAGCGCGCGGCCATCGGCGTCCCGCGGCAAGGGCAGGGCGTCCAGCCCCAGGCCGTCGAGGTTGGGCATGCGGCCCGAGGCGCACAACAGCAGGTCGAAGCACTCGTCGCCGATGCGCACCTGCTCGCCGTCCAGCACCGGGTCCAGTGAGCCGGCGTTCAGCGTCAGCGGCAGTTCCTCGGCGAACAGGCGCTGCGCCAGCAGTTGCAGCTCGGGATCGGTCAGCGGGCCGACGCGGGAGCTGCGTGCGAACAGGCGCACGCGCACGCCCAGCCGGTGCAGCGCCATGGCCAGCTCCAGGCCGATGACGCCGGCCCCGACAACGGCCACCGAGCGCGGCAGGTCGGTCCAGTCGAACACGTCGTCGTTGACGATCAGCCGCGCCCCCAGCCGCTCGCGCCAGCCCGGCGGGATGCGTGGCCGCGATCCGGTGGCGATGACGACGGCCCCGGCCTCGACGCGCTGGCCGGCCACGTCCAGCGTGTGGGCGTCGATGAAGCATGCCCGGCCGGACAGCCGCGTCGCTTCGGGCCAGCCGTGCACCGTCTCCAGCACGAAGCCGACGAAGCGGTCGCGCTCGCTGCGCACCCGCTGCATGACGGCCCGCCCGTCGACGCGCGGCGGCTCTGCCTGCACGCCGAAGCGGTGCGCCTCGCGCACGGCCTGCGCCGCGTCGGCTGCGGCGATGAGCAGCTTGCTGGGCATGCAACCCACGCGCGCGCAGGTCGTTCCGTAGGCATCGGCCTCGATGAGCAGCACGCGTCCGGTGTGCACGCGTGCGGCACGGTAAGCCGCCATGCCGGCGGTGCCGGCGCCGATGATGGCCACGTCGCAGGAGAGGGTCATGGTGCGTGTGCGGAAGCGGTGACCGGGGCAGGATAGCCGCGCGGCCGACCGGCTGCGGGCGTCGGCTTGGCGAAGTGCGGGCGCCTCGCGGCGCCACGGGAGTGAGCCACGGAAGGGGGCGTCCGCACCGCCTTTGACTGGTTTTCCCTCCAATGCCGGGTGTTCCCTCACGGATATCATCAAACCGGTCTCCATAGCCCCCCATTTGTCCACCCCGCCTTCCGCCGGCGCGAGGTGCGAGCCGCTACCGACGCATGCGTGAAGCCATCCTGCTGTTCCTCCGCGCGAACCGTCGTCACCTGATCGATCTGGCCCTTGCGAGCTTGCTGGTCAATGCCTTCGTGTTGACACTGCCGCTGTTCTCGATGCTGGTCTACGACAAGGCCGTGGGCAACGAGCTGCACGAGACGCTGTGGGCGCTGGCCATCGGCATGGTGCTGCTGTTCGTGCTGGAGCTGGTGCTGCGGCTGTCACGCGTGCTGCTGGTGGAGCACGCCGGCGCCCGCTGGGACATGCATCTGGACGAGCGGCTGCTGCGCGGCGTGCTGGCCGCGCCGGCCTCCAGGCCACTGGCTGTGGGCACGCTGCTGTCGCGCTACCGCGAGCTGGGCGCCACGCGCGACGTGCTGTCCGCCCAGTTCCTGCTGCCGCTGGCCGATGTGCCGTTCGCCGTGCTGTTCGCCATCGTGCTGGCGGTCATCGCCGGGCCGCTGGTGCTCATTCCCATCGGTGTTGGCGCGGCCCTGCTGGCGGCCAGCAGCGTGCTGCAGTCCGCGGCCGCCAGGCGCTCGCGCGTCGCCACGCAGGCATCCGGCACCAAGTTGTCGTGGCTGGTGGACGTGCTGACGGCGCGCGAGAGCGTCATGTCCGTCGCCGCCGCCCGCGTGGCCGAACGCGGCCTGCGCGAGCCGTCGGCCATCGCGGCACGGGCCTCGTCCCGGGCCCGGGTCTGGCAGCAGGTCAGCCAGCAGCTGCTGCCGGTGGGCATGTCGGCCTGCACGGTGCTGACGCTGGTGGCCGGCGTCTACCGCATCGAGGCGCAGGCGCTCAGCGTCGGCGGGCTGATCTCGACGACGATGCTCGGCGGGCGGCTGGTCAGCTCCATCTGCATGTTCGCGCCGGTGATGCTGCGCTGGCGGGAGTTCATGCGCGCGCTGCGCGACATGGCCGACACGGTCGCGCTGGACGCCGCCGCGCTGCCGCACCGCGAGGCCGGCGGGCCGCTGGGCGCCGCCGCGGCCGAGGGCGTGCGGCTGAGCGGCGTCGGCTTCGCCTACCCCGACAGGCCGCCGGTGCTGGCCGAGCTGAACCTGACGCTGAAGCCCGGCGAGCTGGTCGCCATCGTCGGCAGCTCGGGCGCCGGCAAATCCACATTGCTGAAGCTGCTGGCCGGGCACGTCGTGCCGACCTCCGGGCAGTTCGCGCTGGGCGGCCGCGTCGTGGCGGACGACATGACCCGCCGCTGGCTGGCCGGCGCCGTGGCCTACAAGCCGCAGGAGCCGGGCTTCCTGGCCGGGCGGCTGCAGGACGTCGTCGCGCCGGGCGAGGGCGACAGCCGCGAGGCCGAGCTGCTGCGCGCGCTGCGCGTGGCCGGCCTGGGGCCCAACCTGGACCGTGGGGAGCTGGGGCTGAACACGGAGCTGGGCTCCAACGGCGCCGGGCTGTCGGGCGGCCAGCGGCAGATGCTGGCGCTGGCGCGCGTGCTGCACCAGACATCCGACCTGATGCTGCTGGACGAGCCCACGCTCGGGCTGGACCGCCAGGCCCAGGAAGGTTTTCTCGCGGCGCTGCCGGGCTGGAAGGACGGGCGCTGCGTCGTCGTCGCCACGCACAGCGCCGAGCTGATCCAGATCTGCGACCGCGTGCTCGTGCTGGAGCGTGGCCGGCTGGTGGCCGACGCGCCGCCGCAGCGCCTGCTGGCACCCGGGGCGGTCAACCCGCGCACGCCCGCGCCGCGAACGACGTCCGCCTGAAGGGATGCGATCCATGTCTTTTTCTCCGCGTCGACTGGGTGGGCTGATCCTGCTCGGCATCGCGCCCGTCTGGGCCACCGCCCAGGCCGAACCGCCGGCCGTTGCGGCGTCGGCGGCCTCCGCGCCGGTCGAGATGGCCAAGCCCCGCGTCGCCAGCCTGCAGCAGTTGCTGGGCATCCCGCCGGTGCTGCCGCTGAGCGGCAACGGCCCGCCGTTGTCGCTGGGCGATGCGCTGCAGCTGGCCTGGCAGAACAGCCCCGACGTGGCCGCCGCGCACTACCGTTCACAGAGCTTCGACTACACCCGCAAGGCCGCGCGCGGCGCGCTGTTGCCCAAGCTGGAGGCGCGCTTCTCCATCGGCCGCGGCCATTTCGAGACGCCAGACAGCCAGGCCAATCTGGGCCGCGCCGACCATTCCGCCGTGCTGAGCCAGGCCCTCGTCGACGAGGCCGCACGCCACGAATGGACGCGCCAGGAGCTGCTGGCCGCTTCGGCCGAGGCGCAGGAGGCCGGTGTCGAGTCGCAGACGCTGCTGGACACCGGTACGGCCTGGTTCGCCGTGCTGCAACAGCGCGTCGGCGTCGAGCTGGGGCAGAGCTACGAGAAGGAGCTGAACGAGCTGCTGCGCTACATCGGTGACCGCGTGGCCGCCGGCGGCGCCAGCCCGGCGGAGCGCGAACGCATCATGGCCCGCGTGGCCAACGTGCGCTCCGGCCTGGCCGACTCGCGCGCGGCACTGGCGGCGGCGCTGCGCAACTTCCAGCGCCTGTCGTCCGTGGCGCCGTTCGGCCTCGCACTGGATGCGCCGCTGGACCTCTACCTGCCGGCCAACGCCGAGGACGCGATGGTGGAGGCGGAAGCCGGCAACGCCGACATCCTGTCGTCGCGGCTGGAGCAGCAGGCGGCCGAGTCCGAGCGCAAGGGCGACCGCGCAAGTTTCCTGCCGCGCGTGGCCGTGGAGCTGACACATTCGCAGACCCGCAACGCCGCCGGCACCGAGGCCAACCAGCGCGACAGCAAGGCCATGCTGGTCATGACCGTGCCGCTGGTCAACGGCGGCGCCGACTACGCCCGCATGAAGGCCGCCGAGGCGCATCGCAGCGAGCTGGAGGCCCGCGGCGAAGGCACGCGCCGCCGCGTGCTGCAAGACCTGGAGACCAGCTATGCCAACCTGGCCGCGGCGACGGAGCGCTTCGCCTCCGTGCGCGACGAACTGGAGGCCAACCGCAAGGTCGTCGACGCCTTCCGCGCCCAGCTCAGCGGCGGCAACCGCCAGTTGCTGGACGTGCTGGACGCCTACCAGCGCCTGCACCAGAGCCGGCTGGACATCGTGCAAGTCGTCGTCAGCGCGGCGCAGAACGAGTGGCGCATCGCCCACCTGACCGGCGCACTGCGCCAGGTCGTCGCGAGGTAGCCGATGGCAGGCGGTGGCGGCAAGGGCGGCGGGGACTACTGGCCCGGTTTCGTGGATGCGTTGACCAACGTGGTCATCGCGATGGTGTTCGTCATCGTCGTGCTGGCGATCGCGCTGAGCTTCTCGGCGCAGATGCTGGCCAAGCGCATGGCGGCCAAGATCGCCGAGCAGGAGGCGGCGCTGGGCCGCGCGCGGCAGGCCATCGCGGCGCCGGCGTCCGAGAAGGAACGGCCGGGCGGCACGCCGCCGGTCGTCGAGACGCAGGCCGCCCAGCGCACCCGCATCGCGGTGGCGGGCAACGAGGCGTCGCTGGCGGCCAGCGCGGCGGCCGCCAAGGTCAAGCCGGCCGAGCGCTATCTCCAGCTGGACTTCGCGCCCGGCGCGCTCACCGTCGACGAGAAGGCCGCCAAGGCACTGGGCGAGGCGCTCGCGCCGCTGAAGCA
Source organism: Pelomonas candidula (assembly GCF_043555985.1). Taxonomy (NCBI): domain Bacteria; kingdom Pseudomonadati; phylum Pseudomonadota; class Betaproteobacteria; order Burkholderiales; family Sphaerotilaceae; genus Roseateles; species Pelomonas candidula. The sequence goes on from NZ_JBIGIC010000006.1 coordinate 113,721, forward strand.
GCGGCTGGCCGAATCGCCTTCGCTGCGGCTGGAGGTCGTGGCCATCGGCCCCGAGATCCACCTCAGCGAGAACCAGCGCGCCGCCTTCATCCGGGCGATGGCCGTGCGCAACGAGCTGCTGGGCCAGGGCATCGCGGGCGACCGCATCACCACGCGCATCGACATGAAGGCCAGCGCGCCGTCGCCGGCCGTGGCCGTGCGGCTGGGAGAAAAGCCATGACGGCCACGACGACACGCGGCGTCCCGGTCGACCTGCTGCTAGGCTACTTCGACAACACGCTGGGCCAGACGCGCCGCCTGCGCCGCCCGCGGGCGCTGATCTACGCGGTGGCCGGCATCTGCGCCGCGCTGCTGCTGTGGACGGCCGTGGCCAAGGTGGACCTCGTCGTGCACACGCAGGGCCGCATCGTGCCGTCGGGCAAGCAGCAGCTGGTGCAGCACCTGGAAGGCGGCATCCTGTCCAAGGTCTTCGTGCACGAGGGCGACGCCGTGGTGGCCGGCCAGCCGCTGGTGGCCGTGTCCGACCTGCAGGCCAACTCGTCACGGGCGGAGAAGGGCGCGCGGCTGTCGGGCATGGCGGCCCGTGTGGCGCGGCTGGATGCCGAGGCCAGCGGCGCGGCGCGCTTCCAGCCACCGGCGGGCGTGGACGCCAACGACCCGGCCGTGCGCGCCGAGGCCGAGGCCTTCACGGCCCGCGCCACCAAGCTCGCGCAGACTACCCGCGTGCTGGAGGAGCAGGCCACACAGCGCCGCCAGGAAGCCGCCGAGGCCAGCGCGCGCGTCAAGGGTCTGCGCGCCGAACTGGACCTGGCGCGCTCGCAGCTGACGCTGGTGCAGAACATGGTCAACCGCAATGCCGGCTCGCAGAGCGAGCTGCTGGATGCGCGCAGCCGCGTCGAGCGGCTGACGACGCAGATCGCCGAGAGCGAGGCCTCGTTGCCGCGCCTGGCCGCCGCAGCCGCCGAACTGGCAGCCCGCCAGGCCGAGACGGTGGCCCAGTTCCGCAGCGAGGCGCGCACGGCGCTGAGCGACGCCCACGTGGAGCTGCGCCGGCTGGAGGAGGACATCAAGACCGAGAACGACCGCGTGCGCCGCACCGTGCTGACGGCGCCGATGGCCGGCGTCGTCAACAAGCTGGCCAGCAACACGGTGGGCGGCGTCGTGAAGCCCGGCGAGACGCTGCTGGAGCTGACGCCGATGGACGAGGCCCTCGTCGTCGAGACCCGCGCCTCGCCCACCGAGCGCGGCACGCTGCGCGTGGGCCTGCCGACGCGCGTCAAGGTGGCGGCCTTCGACTACACGACCTTCGGCACGCTGGAGGCGCGCGTCACCGAGATCAGTGCCGACAGCCTCGTGGACGAACGCGGCGAGCGCTACTTCCGCGTGGTGGCGACGGTGGACCCGGCGAGCGCCAGGCGCTTCGGCCAGCCGCTGGGCCCCGGCATGAGCGTGAACGCCGATGTCGTCACGGGCCGCCGCACGGTCCTGCAGTACCTCTTGTCGCCCATCCGCGGCCTCGCCGATACCGCATTGCGTGACCGCAAATGAAATGGTTATGAGCCCCTCGCCCAGTCCCGCCCCGCTGAACGCGGGCGTGCCCAGTCGGTCTTGCAGACCGCGCAGCCGGCAGAGCGGCTGCTCTTCGGCAGGCACATCGCGCCCACTGGGCGCAATGTGTCCGGCCAAAGCCCCCGAGGGGACGGCGATGTGCTCGCGGCATCGAGCCGCGAGCACATCGCCTGCACGGGCCGGCTTGGGGCGGCCCGGCGCTCGGCCCGCAAAGGGAATACTGAAATGAGAGCACTGACATGAGCACCGCCCACACCGCCACCGTGCACGAACCGCTGCCACCGCGCGGACCGCAGTCGCCGCACGAACACGGCATGGGCAAGCGGCACATCTTCTTCGTCGCGCTGCCGCCGCTGGCCATGCTGGCGGGCGCGGCGTCGATGTGGCACTTCGTGTCGTTCGCCATCATGTCCAACCCGCTGCTGAACGGCATCATCATCACCGTGCTGTGCTGGGGCATGTGGACGATGGCGGGCCACCTGATCGAGATGTTCGGCGAGGACCGCGTGTTCAGCGCCGGCATGCGCTGGCTGCGCGAAGGCGATGCCAGCGGCGAGCAGCACCCGCGCCTGGGGCCGCCGGCCTTCGTGACCGGCATGCTGGACCGGCTGCAGAAGCTGGGCCTGGGCCATCAGGTCTACATCCACAGCTCGGCGATGGAGCCCGAGATCGAGGCACTAGAGCAGTACCTCAACAAGCGCCAGGAGCTGAGCCAGTTCCTCGTCGGCCTGATGGTGGGCCTGGGCTTGCTGGGTACCTTCGTCGGCCTGCTGGAGACGCTGGTCGAGACCTCCAACCTCATAGCCACCATCGCCAAGAGCGCGAGCGGCGGCGGCGACATGGAAGCCGAGTTCGCCAAGATCGTCGGTGGCCTGCAGAAGCCGCTGTCGGCGATGGGCACGGCGTTCTCGGCGTCGATGTTTGGCCTGGTCGGCTCCATCGTGCTGGGCTTCCAGATGGTGGCCGTGCGCAAGGCCGCCGGTGACCTCGTCGAGACCGTGCGCGGCCATGTGCTGTCGCTGGCCGAGAAGAGCAGCGTCAACGAGAACGTCGAGATCAGCGAACGCTTCCTGGCCACACTTTTGGCCGACATCCTGGAGCAGCACCGTGCGTCCAGCGCCGGTCTGGCCGACGTCGTGTCGCGGCTGGACATGCTGGTGCCGCAGGTCGCGCAGATGGCCAGCGCGTCGGCCCGGCTCAGCGAGCGCGTCGCCAGCCAGGAGGCGGTGCTGGAGCGCACGACGGCCACCGTCGGCGGTGTCGGCGACGTCGTGCCGGCGATGGCTCGCCTGGCCCACGCGGCCGAGGGCATGCTGCAGGAGAGCGGCTCGTCCAACGAGCGCGTGGGCCGGATGCTGGACTTCCTGCCTGCCCAGGAGGCGCTGGTCGGCGACGTGCGGCTGGCGCTGACGCGCGTGGAAAGCCTGGAACGCGAGATCGCGTCGCTGACGTCGGCCAACAAGGACCTGCAGGCCGAGGTGCTGCAGCAGGCTGCGCTCGTCAAGCGCATGGACTCGACGTTGTGGAATCTGGAGAAAGACCAGCTGCGCGATGCGCTGTCCGACGACAAGGGGCCGAAGGCATGACCGTGGCCGTGCGCATGGACGAGGTCCGGGCCGCCGCCGGCGGCCAGCTGCAGCTGCCTTCGGTGCCGCGCGTCGTGCGCCGCCTCATCAGCCAGCTGCGCGACCCGGGTGCCTCCGTCATCGAGGTCGTCGATGAACTGGAGCAGGAGCCCCAGCTCGCCGCGCGCACGCTGCGCATCGCCAACTCGCCGTACTACTGCGGCCGCCGCAGCCTCGCGAGCCTGAAGGATGCAGTCGCCATCATCGGCACCGACACGCTGCGCACGCTGGTCATCAGCGGCGGTCTGGAGGCCGTGTTCGTCGCCGTGCCGGGCGTTAACCTGCGCCAGTTCTGGCTGGACGCCACCGTCACGGCCAAGGCCGCACGCAGCCTGGCCCGGCTGGCCGGCGCGGATGCCGAGGCCGCCTTCCTGGCCGGCCTGCTGCACAACGTGGGCCACCTGATCCTCTGCCAGGCCTTCGCCGACCGGTTGCCGGCCGTGCTGGCCGGCGCACGCTCGTCGCGCGGCGCGGAGCTGGCTGCCCTCGAACGCGAGGCCTGCGGCATGGACCACGCGCAGGTCAGTGCCGCCTGGCTGGACGAGCTGGGCTTCCCGGCCTCCGTCGTCGATGCCGTCGCGCACCACCTCGACGCCGACGTCGCGCCCGGCACACTGGCGCCGGTGCTGGCGCTGGCCACGCAGGTCGCGGCTTCCATCGAGGCCGGCGACAACGCTCAGCGTGCGCTGCACAAGCTCGACGTGAGCCTCGTGGCTGCGGCCTCGCTGGTGGCCGAGAACCTCGGCGAGCGCTTCGGCGCACAGTACGAACAGATCGCGGCGGGAGGGGAAGCGTGAGCATCGGCAGCGCCACCCGGCGGGCGGCTGGCGTCGTCGCGGGCGGCTTCGTGCTGTCGGCGCTGGCGACGCTGTGGCTGCTGCGCGACGGGCTGACGTCGGCCCAGCTCGGCGGCGTGCTGGTGGTGCATGCGCTTGCCGCGCTGGCCACCTGTGCAGCCCTTTGGGCCGTGCAGCGCTGGTGGCTGCGCGGCGGCGAGCCGCTGATGGCCCAGCTCGACGCGGCCGGCCAGGGTCGCATCGCCGAGCGCGCGCAAGACGGCCCCGTCGAATGGGCGCCCATGTCGCGCACGATCAACGTCGCGCTGACGCGCCTGAAGGCCCAGCTGGACGACCGCGACCAGCGCCTGGGCGAGCTGCACGCCGAGATCTCGGTGGACCCGGTGACCGGCCTGGCCGCGCGAGCGCAGTTCATGGACAAGCTGTCGTTGGTGCTGCACGACCCCGATGCGTCGGCCACCGGTGGCCTTGTGCTGCTGCGCGTGGACGACCTGGCCGGCCTGAACCAGCGCGCCGGCCGCGAGCGGGCCGACGAGCTGCTGAAGCAGGTCGCCACGCTGCTGCGCACGCGTGCGCTGCGGCTGGACGCCGCGGGCGGCACGGTCGCGCGGCTCAACGGTGCAGACTTCGCCGTGCTGGTGCCCCGCGTGGACGCCGACGCGCTGGACAGCTGGACGCGCGACCTCGCCGAGGCGCTGCACGGCCTCAAGCAGCGCGAGCTGACCGACCGGCCCCGCGTCGGCTGGCTGGCGGCCAGCGTCGTCGCCAGCGGCGAGACCGTCGGCGCCGTCATGTCCCGCGTGGACCGCGGCCTGCAGGCGGGCGAGGGCGGCGACACCGCCTGGCAGATGGTGCGCGCCACGCGCTCCGGCCCCACCGTGTCGCTGGCGCAGTGGCGCAGCCTCATCGACGAGGCGCTGCTGACCGGCCGCGTCGAGCTGGCGCTGGCGCCCATCAGGGCGGCCGACGGCGCCGTCACGCAGCAGCTCGCGCAGGTGCAGCTGGAGAACGCCGACGGCCGCCGCTTCGGTGCCGACGAGGTGCTGCCCGCGGCGCTGCGCACCGCGCGCGTGGCCGACATCGACCTGCGCGTGGCCGAGCTGGCGCTGGCCCGCATCGCCGGGCATGCCGAGCATTACGAGAAGGTCGCCATCCGCATCTCGCCACGTTCCGCCGAGCGGCCCAGCTTCGTCACCCGGCTGGACGAGGCGCTGGCCGGCGTCGGCGCGCTGGCGCAGCGGCTGTCGGTGGAATTCGACATCGACGGCGAGCGCCATGTCGTCAGCGTGCTGGGGCCGCTGACGGCCGTGCTGCAGCGCCATGGCGTGCGCATCGGCATCCGCCGCGTCGTGGCCCCGCCGGAGGACCTGGCGCTGCTGCGTCGCCTCGGCGTCGGCTATCTGCGCCTGGGGTCATCGCTCAGCACCGGCCTGGCCGGCGACGGCAGCGCGGGCAAGCGCCGCCTGCTGCAGTTGATGGCGGAACTGGGCGCTTCGGAGCAACTGCGCGTGCTGGCCGCCGAGGCCGCCACCAGCGCGGATGCGCAGCTGCTGCGCAGCGTCGGCATCCCTTGCGCGGATGCCAGCATTGAAGAAGTACGGAGCACCTGATGGACAACGCTGCGGGCAAGGTCGTCATCCACGCACCCTCCGGGGAAACCGCGATCAAGCTCGCGCTGTCGCGCGCCGCCGTTGCCAAGGTGCAGGTGGCTGGCGTGGACCTGGTGCTGGTCATGAGCGACGGCACACAGCACGTGCTGCAGGGCGCGGCGCTGCGCGCCCTGGCCGACCCCGACTTCAAGCTGCAGTTCCAGGACGGCGACACCGAGGCGTCCACGCTGATCACGCAGGCCGGGCCGGTCAACATCACCGACACGCTGCTGCGCACCATCGAGAAGAACACGACGGCCGACGACACCCCCGCGCCGGCCGCGCGCGAGGGCAGCAGCGAGATGGCGCCGCCCCCGAAGCCGGCCGCCGAGAGCGGCATGGTGTCGGGAACCGGGGGCGGCGATGGCACCTCCAAGGCCGAGTTCCACGACGAGGCGCGGCCGTTCTCGTTGGTCATCCAGGTTGCGCCTCGGCCGGCCGGCAACCCCGGCGGCGGCACGCCGCCACCGCCGCCTGCGGCCAACGTGCTGACCGTCGCGGGCCAGGTCCACAACGTCACCGGCCAGGACGTCGCCACGACCGCCACCGGCGCCACGATCACCGGCTCGGGCGGCTCGGCCGAGTCGGCCACCGACTTCTCGGCCACCGCACAGGCGGCGCCCGAGGTCATCAACGGCACGTCGGGTGACGACACCATCAACGGCGACGGTGGCAAGGGCATGGGCTCGGGCTGGGCGCGGCAGTTCGACATCACGCTGTCGGCCAAGACGACGCCGATCGTCAAGTCCGTCGCCATCAGCGGCCTGCCGGACGGCTTCGAGGTCGTCGGCGCCACCAAGGGTGCCGATGGCTGGGACCTGACGGTCGCCACCGACGGCTCGTCCACGCACTTCAGCGTCATGGTGCGCTACCCGGTGCTGTCCGACTCGGCCAGCGCCAGCCCGACGACGTTCGACCTCGTCGTCACCGCCACCGCCCAGGTCGGCACCGACACGCTGGAAGGCAAGCTGACGCTGCCCGCCATCGTGCGCGACGTGACCGGCGCGGCCGACATGAGCTACGAATCCGGCGGCAAGACCGGCGTCGTGTTCCCGGCCTACGGCCTGGGCGACATCATCGACGGCGGCGCCGGCAACGACACCATCAACGGCCTGGTCGGCGCGGACAAGCTGTACGGCGGCGCGGGCAACGACACGCTCGACGGCGGCGCCGGCAACGACTGGCTGGTGGGCGGCGCGGGTGCCGACAAGCTCATCGGTGGCACCGGCAACGACACGGCCAGCTACGAGGGATCGCCCAGCGGCGTCGACGTGGACCTGGCGGCCGGCACCGCCAGCGGCGGCGATGCCGATGGCGACACGCTGGACGGCATCGAGAACCTGTCGGGCAGCGGCGGCAACGACGTGCTGCGCGGCGACAGCGGCGCCAACAAGCTGGACGGCGGCGCCGGCAACGACATCCTCGAGGGCCGCGGCGGCGCCGACGTGCTGGTGGGCGGCGCGGGCATCGACACGGCCGTCTACAGCGGCTCGTCGGCCGGCGTCACCATCGACCTGGCCGCCGGCACCGGCAAGGGTGGCGAGGCCGAGGGCGACACGCTGACGCAGATCGAGAACGTCATCGGCTCCGACCATGACGACGTGCTGCGCGGCGATGCCGGCGCCAACGTGCTGCAGGGCGGCGCGGGCGACGACGTGCTGGAAGGCCGCGGTGGCGCCGACTCGCTGCAGGGCGGCGCCGGCAACGACACGGCCAGCTACGCCAGCTCGACGGCCGGCGTGACGGTGAGCCTGGGCACGGGCCAGGGCAGCGGCGGCGACGCGACCGGCGACCGGCTGCAGGACATCGAGAACCTGACCGGCTCGGGCTTCAACGACGTGCTGATCGGCGATGCCGGCGACAACAAGCTGGACGGCGGCGCGGGCGACGATGAACTCGAAGGCGGCGCGGGTGCCGACCAGTTGATCGGCGGCGACGGCAAGGACACGGCCAGCTACATCGACGCGCAGACCGGCGTGACCGTCAGCCTCGCCGACCCCAGCCTGAACACCGGCGAGGCCAAGGGCGATACCTTCCAATCCATCGAGAACCTGGCCGGCTCGGAGAACGACGACACGCTGATCGGCGACGGCTTCGACAACGTGCTGATCGGCAATCCCGGCAACGACAACCTGCAGGGCGGGGCCGGCGATGACACGCTGATCGGCGGCGCCGGTGCCGACGTGATGGACGGCGGCGACGGCAACGACACGGCCAGCTACGCCGACTCGCAGGAAGGCGTGAAGGTGGACCTCAGCGGCACCACCGCGAACAGCGGCGGCGATGCGGCGGGCGACGTGCTGACCCACATCGAGAACCTGATCGGCTCGCGCTTCTCCGACCGGCTGGTGGGCGACGCCGGCAACAACGTGCTGGACGGCGGGCGCGGCAACGACGTGCTGATCGGTGGCGCGGGTGCCGACACGCTGATCGGTGGCGACGGCTCCGACACGGCGGACTACTCCACGTCCACCGTGGCCGTGCAGATCAACCTGACCACCGGCGTCGTGACCGGCGGCGACGCGACGGGCGATACCTTCCAGTCCATCGAGAACCTGACCGGCGGCAGCGGCGATGACCAGCTGACCGGCGAGGCCAGCGCGAACACGCTGATCGGCAACGCCGGCAACGACACGCTGGTGGGCCTGGCCGGCAACGACACGCTGGACGGCGGCGATGGCGACGACACGCTGGACGGTGGCACCGGCGCCGACGTGCTGATCGGCGGCGCGGGCACCGACACGGCGACCTATGCGACGTCCGCCGCCGGCGTGACTGTCAACCTCGCCACCGGCATCGGCAAGGGGGGCGACGCCGAGGGCGACCGCCTCGCCGGCATCGAGAACCTGATCGGCTCCGACAAGAACGACGTGCTGACGGGCACCGCCGGCGTCAACAAGCTGGTGGGCGGCGCGGGCGACGACGTGCTGGATGGCGGCGACGGGGCCGACGTGCTGGACGGCGGCGACGGCAGCGACACGGCCAGCTACGCATCGGCGACGGCCGGTGTCAGCGCCAGCCTGCTCACGCCCGGCACCAACACTGGCGCGGCGGCGGGCGACAGCTACCTCTCCATCGAGAACCTCGCCGGCTCCAACTACAACGACACGCTGGTCGGCGACGCGAACGCCAACACGATCAGCGGCGGCGACGGCGATGACTTCATCGAAGGCCGTGGCGGCGCCGACGTCATCCACGGCGGGCTGGGCAACGACACGGTCAGCTACGCGGCGTCGGCGGCCGCCGTGCAGGTGGACCTGTCGACCGGCATCGGCAGCGGCGGCGATGCACAGGGCAACACGCTGGATGGTGTCGAGAACCTGATCGGCTCCAACTTCGCCGACTCGCTGAAAGGCGACGCGGGCGACAACCGCCTGGACGGCGGCAACGGCGACGACCTGCTGGAAGGCGGCGCGGGCGCAGACCAGCTCATCGGCGGTGCCGGCAACGACACGGCCACCTATGCCAGCTCGACAGCCGGCGTGAAGGCCAGCCTCGTCAACGCCGCCACCAACGCGGGTGATGCGGCCGGCGACAGCTTCCAATCCATCGAGAATCTGACCGGCTCGGCCTTCGACGACACGCTGGAAGGCGATGCCGGCACGAACAAGCTGGTGGGCGGAGCGGGCGACGACGTGCTGATCGGCGGCGCCGGGGCCGACCAGCTGATCGGCGGCGCCGGCAGCGACACGGCCAGCTATGCCGGTGCGGCCAGCGGCCTGACGGTGAGCCTGGCGAACCCGACGCTGAACACCGGCGACGCGGCGGGCGACACCTTCGACTCCATCGAGAACCTGACCGGCTCCGGCTTCGACGACGTGCTGATCGGGACCGCCGGCGCGAACCGCCTGGATGGCGGCGCCGGCAACGACCTGCTCAACGGCGGCGCCGGCGCGGACACGCTGATTGGTGGCTCAGGCATCGACACGGCCACCTACGCCGCATCGGGCGCGGCCGTCACGGTGAACCTGTCCACCGGCCGCGGCAGCGGCGGCGATGCGCAGGGCGACACGCTCAGCGGCGTCGAGAACGTCATCGGCTCCGCGTTCGACGACGTGCTGACCGGCGCGGCGGGCACCAATGTGTTGACCGGCGGCGCGGGCAACGACACCTACAACGTCGACGACACGACCGACGTCATCGTCGAGAACGCCGGCGAGGGCACGGACAGCGTCAACGCATCCGTCAGCTACGTGCTGTCGGCCAACGTCGAGAACCTGACGCTGACCGGCAACGCCGACATCGACGCCACCGGCAACGCGCTGGACAACGTGCTGACCGGCAATGCCGGCAACAACGTGCTGGACGGTGGCCTCGGCAGTGACCGCATGGCCGGCGGCGCGGGCAACGACACCTACATCGTCGATTCCGTCGGCGATGTCGTCACCGAGAACTTCGGCGAGGGCACGGACACCGTGCGCTCGGCCATCAGCTACGCGCTGGGTGCCAACGTCGAGAACCTGGTGCTGACCGGCAGCGCCAGCAACAGCGCGACCGGCAACGCGCTGGACAACGTCATCACCGGCAACAGCGGCAACAACCTCATCGACGGCGGCGCCGGGGCCGACACGATGGCCGGCGGCGCGGGCGACGACATCTACATCGTCGACAACGCCGGTGACACCGTCACCGAAAACGCCGGCGAGGGCACGGACCTCGTCCGCAGCAGCGTCAGCTTCGTGCTGGGCGCCAACGTCGAGAACCTGACGCTGACGGGCTCGGCCAACATCGACGGCACCGGCAACGCGCTGAACAACATTCTGCTCGGCAACGCCGGCAACAACGTGCTGGACGGCAAGGCCGGCGCCGACCAGATGGCCGGTGGCGCGGGCGACGACAGCTACGTCGTCGACAACGTGGGCGACCAGATCACCGAGAACGTCGGCGAGGGCACGGACAGCGTGCGATCCAGCATCAGCTGGGTGCTGGGCGACAACCTCGAGAACCTCACGCTGACCGGCGCCGGCAACATCGACGCCACCGGCAACGCGCTGGACAACGTCATCACCGGCAACGCCGGCGCCAACCTGATCGATGGCAAGGCCGGTGCCGACACCATGGCCGGCGGCGCGGGCGACGACACCTACATCGTCGACAACAGCGGCGACACGGTGAGCGAAGACGCCAACGCCGGCTACGACACGGTGAAGAGCAGCGTGAGCTTCACGCTGTCCGCCAACGTCGAGGAACTGCAGCTCACGGGCACGGCCAACATCAGCGGCACCGGCAACGAGCTGGACAACCGCATCGTCGGCAACAGTGGCGCCAACCTCATCGACGGCGGCGCGGGTGCCGACGCGATGCTGGGCGGCGCGGGCGACGACACCTACATCGTCGACGACGCCGGCGACACGGTGACGGAGGCTGCCGGCGGCGGTACGGACCTCGTGCGTTCCAGCGTCAGCTTCACGCTGGGCGCCAACGTCGAGAACCTGACGCTGACCGGCACCGCGCCCATCAACGGCACCGGCAACGATCTCGACAACGTCATCCTCGGCAACAGCGGCAACAACGTCATCGACGGCGGCCTGGGCGCCGACACGATGGCCGGCGGCGCGGGCAATGACACCTACGTCGTCGACAACGCGGGCGACGTCGTCACCGAGAACGCCGGCGAGGGCACGGACACCGTGCGCGCCGGCTTCAGCTACACGCTGGGCGCCAACCTCGAGAACCTGGTGCTGACCGGCACCGGCGACTGGACCGGCACCGGCAACGCGCTGGACAACGTCATCACCGGCAACAGCGGCAACAACCTCATCGACGGCGGCCTGGGCGCCGACGCGATGGCCGGCGGCGCCGGCAACGACACCTACCTCGTCGACAACATCGGCGACACGGTGACCGAGAACGCCGGCGAGGGCATCGACCTCGTGCAGTCCAGCGTCAGCTTCCGCCTGGGCGCCAACATCGAGCAGCTGACGCTGACGGGCACGGCCAACATCGACGGCACCGGCAACGCGCTGGCCAACGTCATCACCGGCAACGCCGGCAACAACGTGCTGGACGGCGGTGCCGGCGCCGACGTGCTGGTGGGCGGTTCGGGTGACGACACCTACGTCGTCGACAACGCTGGCGACAGCATCACCGAGCAGGCCGGGGAGGGCACGGACCTCGTCAAGAGCAGCGTCTCGTGGACGCTGGGCGCCAACCTCGAGAACCTGACGCTGACCGGCGGCGCCGACATCGACGGCACCGGCAACGCGCTGGCCAACGTCATCACCGGCAACGGCGGCAACAACGTGCTGGACGGCAAGGCCGGCGCCGACGCGATGGCCGGCGGCGCGGGCGACGACACCTACGTCGTCGACAACGCGGGCGACACCGTCACCGAAAACGTCGGCGAGGGCACGGACACCGTGCGGTCCTCCATCAGCTGGGTGCTGGGCGCCAACGTCGAGAACCTGCAGCTCACCGGCTCGGGAGACCTCAACGCCACCGGCAACGAACTGGACAACCAGCTGACCGGCAACGGCGGCAACAACGTGCTGGACGGCAAGGCCGGCGCCGACGCGATGGCCGGCGGTGCGGGCGACGACACGTATTACGTGGACAACGCCGGCGACACCGTCACCGAGAACGTCGGCGAAGGCGTCGACCAGGTGTTCTCCAGCGTCAGCTTCCGCCTCGGCGAGAACATCGAAGACCTGACGCTGACGGGCAGCGCCAACATCAACGCCACCGGCAACTCCGCCGCCAACCACCTGACCGGCAACGCCGGCAACAACGTGCTGGACGGCGGGGCCGGCGCCGACATGATGGCCGGCGGCCTGGGCGACGACACCTACGTCGTCGACAACGCGGGCGATACCGTCACCGAGAACGCGGGCGAGGGCACCGACACGATCCGCTCGTCGGTCACGCTGGTGCTGCCCGCCAACGTCGAGAACCTCGTGCTGCTCGGTGCGGCCAACATCGACGCCACCGGCAACGCGCAGGACAACGTCATCACCGGCAACGCCGGCAACAACACCATCGACGGCGGTGCGGGCGCCGACACGATGGCCGGCGGCGCCGGCAACGACATCTACCTCGTCGACAACCTGGGCGACACCGTCACCGAAGCGGCGGGAGAGGGCACGGACCTCGTGCGCAGCAGCGTCACGTTCACGCTGGGCCCCAACATCGAGAACCTGGTGCTGACGGGCAGCGCCAACATCGACGGCACCGGCAACGAGCTGGCCAACCAGATCACCGGCAACGCCGGCAACAACACGCTGGACGGCGGCGCCGGTGCCGACACGATGGCCGGCGGCGCGGGCGACGACACCTACGTCGTCGACGACCTCGGCGACACCGTCACCGAGTTCAGCGGCCAGGGCACGGACACCGTGCGCAGCAGCGTCAGCTTCGCGCTCGGCGCCAACATCGAGCGCCTCGTGCTGACGGGCACCGGCGACGCCAACGCCACCGGCAACGAGCTGGACAACGTCCTCACCGGCAACATCGCCAACAACGTGCTGGACGGCGGCCTGGGCGCCGACACGATGGCCGGCGGCGCGGGCAACGACACCTACGTCGTCGACAACGCGGGCGACACGGTCACCGAGAACGCCGGCGAGGGCGTCGACACCGTGCAGTCCAGCATTAGCTATGTGCTGGGTGCCAACGTCGAGAACCTCGTCCTCACCGGCACGGCCAACCTCAGCGCCACCGGCAACGAGCTCAACAACCAGATCACCGGCAATGCCGGCGCCAACCTCATCGACGGCGGCGCGGGGGCCGACAGACTAGCCGGCGGCGCGGGTGACGACATCTACATCGTCGACAACGCCGGCGACACGGTGACCGAAGCCGTGGGCGAGGGCACGGACCTCGTGAAGTCCAGCGTCAGCTTCACGCTGGGCGCCAACGTCGAGAACCTGATCCTCACCGGCACGGCCGACATCGACGGCACCGGCAACGCCCAGGCCAACCAGCTCACCGGCAACAGCGGCGCCAACGTGCTGGACGGCGGCACCGGTGCCGACATCATGACCGGCGGCCTGAGCGACGACACCTACGTCGTCGACAACGCCGGCGACCAGGTCATCGAGGCCAGCGGCGAGGGCACGGACACTGTGCGCTCGTCCATCAGCTACACGCTGGGCGCCACGCTGGAGAACCTGGTGCTGACCGGCACCGGCAACATCAGCGGCACCGGCAACGCCGGCAACAACCAGATCACCGGCAACGCCGCGGCCAACGTCATCGATGGTGGCGCGGGCGCCGACACGATGGCCGGCGGTGGCGGTGACGACACGTACTACGTCGACAACAGCGGCGACGTGGTGGTGGAAGACGTCGGGGCCGGCACCGACACCGAGATCTCCTCGGTCAGCCGTGTGCTGGAAGCCAACGTCGAGAACCTCGTCCTCACCGGCACGGCCAACCTCAATGCCACCGGCAACGAGCTGGCCAACCAGATCACCGGCAACGCTGGCAACAACCTCATCGACGGCGGTGCGGGCGCCGACACGATGGCCGGCGGCGCGGGCGACGACACCTACGTCGTGGACGACAGCGGCGACGTCGTCATCGAAAACCCCGGCGAAGGCATCGACACCGTGCGCGCCGCGGCCAGCTTCGTGCTCGGCGCCAACATCGAGAACCTGATCCTCACCGGCACCGCCAGCGTCGACGGCACCGGCAACGAACTGGACAACACGCTCACCGGCAACAGCGGCGCCAACGTACTCGACGGCGGTGCCGGCGCGGACCGCATGGTGGGCGGCACGGGCAACGACACCTACGTCGTCGACGACGTGGGCGACGTCGTCGTCGAGAACGCTGGCGAGGGAACCGACACCGTCCGCTCCAGCATCAGCTACACGCTGGGCGCCAACCTCGAAAACCTGGTGCTGACCGGCACGGCCAACATCGACGCCACCGGCAATGCGGCCAGCAACCAGATCACCGGCAACAGCGCCAACAACGTCATCGACGGCGGCCTGGGCGCCGACACCATGGCCGGCGGCGCGGGCAACGACACCTACATCGTCGACAACGCCGGCGACGTCGTCATCGAGAACGCCGGCGAGGGCGTGGACCTGGTGCGCGCCAGCGTCAGCTTCACGCTCGGCAACAACGTCGAGAACCTGATCCTCACCGGCACTGGCGACCTCAACGGCACCGGCAACGCGCTGGCCAACGTCATCACCGGCAACAGCGGCGCCAACGTGCTGGACGGCGGCGCGGGCGCCGACCAGCTGATCGGCGGCGTGGGCGACGACACCTACGTCGTCGACAACAGCGGCGACACCATCACCGAGAACACCGCCGAAGGCAACGACACGGTGCTGTCGTCCGTCAACTGGACGCTCGGACCCAACCTCGAGAACCTGGTGCTGACGGGCACCAACAACATCAACGGCACCGGCAACGAGCTGGCCAACTCGCTGACCGGCAACACCGGCAACAACGTGCTGGACGGCGGCCTGGGCGCCGACACGATGGCCGGCGGCTCCGGCAACGACACCTACATCGTCGACAACGTCGGCGACCTCGTCATCGAGAACCCCGGCGAGGGCAGCGACACGGTGCAGTCGTCCATCAGCTACGTGCTGGTCGACAACGTCGAGAACCTGACGCTGCTAGGTGCCGCCAACCTGAACGGCACCGGCAACGCGCTGGACAACGTTCTCACCGGCAACAGCGGCAACAACGTGCTGGACGGCGGCGCCGGCGCCGACCGCATGGTGGGCGGCGCGGGCAACGACAGCTACATCGTCGACAACGCCGGCGACACCGTCATCGAATCCGCCGGCGGCGGCACCGACACCGTCACGGCCAGCATCAGCTACGCGCTGGCCGACAACGTCGAGAACCTCGTGCTCTCGGGCACGGCCGACATCGACGGCACCGGCAACGACCTGAACAACCAGATCACCGGCAACGCCGGCAACAACACGCTGGACGGCGGCGCCGGCGACGACCGCCTCATCGGCGGGGCGGGCAACGACACCTACATCGTCGACAGCGCCGGCGACGTCATCACCGAGAACGCCGGCGAAGGCACGGACACCGTGCGCAGCTCCGTCAGCTGGGTGCTGGGTGCCAACCTCGAGAACCTCGTGCTGACCGGCAGCGACGCCATCGACGGCACCGGCAACAGCCTGGCCAACCAGATCACCGGCAACGACGGCAACAACGTGCTGGACGGCGGTGCCGGCGCCGACGTGCTGACCGGCGGGCTCGGCGACGACACCTACGTCGTCGACAACGCCGGCGACCTCGTCGTTGAGAACGCCGGCGAAGGCACCGACACGGTCCAGGCCAGCGTCAGCTACACGCTGGCCGCCAACGTCGAAACGCTGGTGCTGCTGGGCACCGGCGACATCAACGGCACCGGCAACGCCCTGGGCAACACCATCACCGGCAATAGCGGCAACAACGTGCTGGACGGCGGCGCCGGCGCCGACGTGCTGGTGGGTGGGGCCGGCAACGACACCTACATCGTCGACAACATCGGCGACCAGCTCTACGAGCAGGCCGGCGGCGGCACGGACACCGTCAACGCCAGCGTCAGCTGGGCGCTGGCCGCCAACTTCGAGAACCTGACGCTGACCGGCAGCGCCAATATCAACGCCACCGGCAACAGCCTGGCCAACGTGCTGACCGGCAACGCAGGCAACAACCTCATCACCGGCGGCGGCGGTGCCGACACGATCAACGCCGGTGGCGGTGCGGACACCATCGTCGTCAGCGACCTGAACTTCGCGTCCATCGATGGCGGCACCGGCATCGACAGCCTCAAGCTCGACGGCCTCGGCGTCACCAACATCAACCAGCTCACCGCCAAGGTCAAGGGCATCGAGACGCTGGACTTCTTTGGCGGCACCGTCGAGACCATCACCGTCGGCGCGAGTGCGGTCAACACCAGCGGCTTCGTCGGCAGCGACGGTGGCGGCAAGCTGGAGATCCTGCTCGACGGCGCCGACAAGCTGCTGCTCAACAGCGCCGACTACAACAACGTCACGACGATCAACGCGGCGCCCGACGTGCTGCTGTCCAACGGCAACACCGGCAAGCTGCTGACGGCCGTCGCGACTGGCGGCATCAACCTCGCCATCGATGTCAACGGCCTGGTGCTGCCCAGCCTGTCGGACCTGCGCACGCTGTGGGGCATGACGGCCGACCCGACGTTCGCGACCATCGGCGGCAAGATCACCTGGCTGGACGCCACCGATCTGGACGGCAACGGCACCTCGTCGGGCCTGGGCGAGCCCGGCCTCATCAACGGCAACGGCAACCTCAGCACCTGGGTCGACAAGAGCGGCAGCGGCAACAACTTCACGCAGTCCGTCGCCAGCGCGTCGCCCCAGTTGGTGCTGACCGGCCTGAATGGGTTGCCCACCGTCAACTTCGACGGCAACGACCTGCTGACCAGCAGCCAGTGGGTGGGGCAGAACTACTCGCTGTTCGTCGTGGGCCAGCTCACGGGCACGCAGAACGGGCGCCTGGTCTCCTCGTCCACCGACAACTCGCTGATCGGCTGGTACGGTGGCTATCAGGACGAGCTCTACGGCCAGAACTGGGTCTCGCAGACCAACAGCAGCGTGCAGGCCAACACGCCTATTCTCTACACGGCCAACGACCAGGTCGGCTCCGGCACGCTCTACAAGAACGGCGTCGCGCTGGCCGCCACGGGCAGCACCACCGACGGATGGCTGGGCAAGATCCAGCTGTCGGGCTACCAGGGCACGACCAGCGAAGCCAGCAAGGGCTCGGTGTCGGAGCTGCTGGTGTTCGACCACGTGCTGTCCCCGGGCGAGCAGAAGGTCATCGAGAACTACCTGGCCACCAAGTGGGGCGTGGGTACGTCCGTCGACATGACCGGCGGCGCGCTGAGCACCGTCGGCCTGGACACGACGTGGACGGCGGCCAAGATCCAGTTCGGCACCAGCGCCGCCGAGACGCTGACCGCCACCTACACCGGCGCCTCCGCCCGCGGCACGGGCAAGGTGGATGCCGTCCTCTTCGGCGGCGACGGCAACGACACGCTCAACGGCGGCGCGCGCGTGGACGCGCTCTTCGGCGGCAACGGCGACGACACGCTGGACGGCAAGGCCGGCGCCGACTGGATGGCCGGCGGCGCCGGCAACGACACCTACACGGTGGACGACGTGGGCGATACCGTCGTGGAGGCAGCAGGCGCCGGCACGGACCGCGTGCTGTCTTCTGTCAGCTACACGCTGCCTGCCAACGTCGAGAACCTGACGCTGACAGGCACCGCTGCCATCAACGGCGTCGGCAACGCACTGGCCAACACCATCCTCGGCAACAGCGCCGACAACCGCATCGACGGCGGTGCGGGTGCCGACACCATGACCGGCGGCGCCGGCAACGACGTCTACTTCGTCGACAACGTCGGTGACGTCATCGTCGAGAACGCCAGCGAAGGCACCGACTCGGTCTACGCGTCCACCAGCTACACGCTGCCGGCCAACGTAGAGAACATCTACTACGTCGGCCGTGCGGCGGGCACCATCACCGGCAACTCGGCCAACAACGCGTTGTATGCCAGCGTCTACAGCGGCATCACGACGACGATGGCCGGGGGCACCGGCAACGACTCGTACTACCAGCAGGCCGACAGCCTCGGCAACTTCAACCTCAACCTGAACGTCGTCGAGAACGCCGGGGAGGGCACCGACACGGTCTACCTGCAGCGCACGACGAACAGCACGACGGTACTGACCTACACGCTGGCCGCCAACGTCGAGAACCTCGACATCTCGGCGTCGTACAACATCAACGCCATCGGCAACGCGCTGGACAACGTCATCACCGGCCCCACCAACGCCGGCACGCCCAACGCCGTGTCGCTGGCTGGTGGCGCGGGCAACGACACCTACGTCGTCTCCCTGGCCTACACGACCGTCGTCGAGAACGCCGGCGAAGGCACCGACCTCATCCTGACGAACCTCGACTTCAGGCTGCCCGGCAACGTCGAGAACCTGACGGCCAACAACCAGAACAATCTCAAGCTGTTCGGCAACAGCGCGGCCAACGTGCTGACGGGCACCCAGGCCAACGAGCGCCTGGACGGCGGCGGCGGCGCCGACACGATGGTGGGTGCCGCCGGCGACGACACCTACGTCGTCGACAACGCCGGCGACGTCATCACCGAGACCACCGGCCTGGACAGCGTTGAAACCTCGCTGGCCAGCTACACGCTGGGCACGTCGCTGGAGCGACTCACCTTCACCGACACCGGCGCCCATACCGGCACCGGCAACGCGCTGGCCAACCTCATCGTCGGCAACACGGGCAATGACACGTTGTCGGGCTTGGACGGCAACGACACGCTGTACGGCGGCGGCGGCGCCGACACGCTGAATGGCGGCAACGGCGACGACATCCTCATCTCCGGCAGCCGGCCCAGCTTCCTCGCCGGCCTGCAGCAGAGCGGCCTGCGCGGCGAGTACTGGAACAACGGCAACTGGCTCGGCGCCCCGGTGCTGACGCGCCAGGATGCGAACATCTTCAACAACTACGGCACCGGCTCGCCGGCCACCGGCATCGTCAATCCGGACAATTTCTCGGTGCGCTGGACGGGCTACATCAACGCCGCCACGGCGGGCAGCTACACCTTCCGCACCAACTTCGACGACGGCATGGCGGTCACCATCGATGGCCAGCTGGTCGAGAGCTACAACGGCTACATCAGCCTCAACAACGTCGATTCGCTGCCGCTGACGCTGAGCGCCGGCCTGCACAGCATCCAGGTGCAGATGTACGAGGGCAACGGCGGCGCGGTGGCCCAGCTGTCCTGGCTCACGCCGGGGGCGAGCAGTTTCGTGGCCGTGCCTGCATCGGCCTTCAGCTTCGGCGACGCCGCGGCCACCGACACGGCCGGTGACACGCTCAACGGTGGCGCCGGCAACGACACGCTGATCGGCGGTGCGGGCGCCGACACCCTGGTGGGGGGCACCGGTGACGACACCTATGTCGTCACCGACACCGCCGACACCATCACCGAGAACGCCAACGAGGGCACGGACACCGTGCAGTCCAGCGTCACGTACTCGCTGGCCAGCCTGCCCAACGTCGAGAACATCACGCTGACCGGCAACGCCGCCATCAACGCCACGGGCAACACGGCGGCCAACGTGCTGACCGGCAATGCGGCCGCCAACACGCTGGACGGCGGCGACGGCAACGACACGCTGATTGGCGGTGGCGGTGCCGACCTGCTGATCGGCGGCCTGGGCAACGACAACCTCACCGCCGACGGCGGCAGCACGCTGCAGGGCGGCGACGGCGACGACGTGCTGCGCCTGGGCAACGTCGTGGCCTGGACACCCTCGCAGCTGACCAACCTGGCGCAGTGGTTGGACGCCGCCGACGTGGACGGCGACGGCGTGCGCGAGGGCGCGGCCGAGAGCGGCCTGACGGCCGACGGCCGCGTGGCGGTGTGGCGCGACAAGAGCGGCGGCGGCCACGACGCCGTCGCCAGCAACGGCGCCTACGAGCCGCAACTGGTGCTGGACGGCATGAACAACCTGCCGACCGTGCGCCTCGATGGCCTGGACGACCGTCTCACCGCGAGCCTGGCCACCATCGCCTCCGGCGGCAGCCTCTACTGGGTGCAGCGGTCGGGAGACAGTTTCTACATGCCCATGTCCACCAACTCAGGCGGCAACAGCTGGCTGCTGATCGCGGGGCAGGGCGATGGCGGCACCGACGTGGTCGGCTCCGGCAACACCAACCTCAAGACGGCCTGGACCGTCGACGGCACGTTGCAGAGCTGGACCACGCGCGCCAATGTCTACACGACGCTGGCCGAGGCCACGCACGTCGTGTCCACCGTCAACCAGTCACTCAACTTCAACGGCTCGCTGACCATCGGCACCGGGTGGGGCGGCCAGTGGAACGCCAGTAACGACTACAGCGAGATCGTCGTCACGAACACCACGCTGTCCACGGCCGACCAGCAGAAGCTCGACGCCTACCTGGCGTGGAAGTGGGGCACCGTCGGTCAGCTCGCGGCCAGCAACCCGTACAAGACCGCGGCGCCCACGGTCTTCGTTGTCGCCAGCGCGGGCGGCTCGCTGTACGGCGGCAACGGCAACGACACGATGACCGGTGGCAACGGCGATGACCTGCTCGACGGCGGCGCCGGCAACGACACGATGGCGGGCGGCGCCGGCAACGACACCTACGTCGTCGACTCCGCCTCAGACTCCATCACCGAGAACGCCAACGAAGGCACGGATATCGTCCAGTCCAGCATCAGCTGGACGCTGGGCGCGAACCTGGAGAACCTCACGCTGACCGGCGCCGCCGCCATCAACGGCACCGGCAATACGCTGGACAACGTGCTGACCGGGAACAGCGCCGCCAACACGCTGACCGGCCTGGCCGGCAACGACACGCTGGACGGCGGGGCAGGGGCCGACACCCTCATCGGCGGTATCGGCAACGACACCTACATCGTCGACAACGTCGGCGACACCATCATCGAGAACGCAGGCGAGGGCACCGACGCGGTGTTCGCCTCCATCAGCTACGTGCTGGCCGCCAACGTCGAGAACCTCACGCTGACCGGCATCGCCAACCTCAACGCCACCGGCAACACGCTGGACAACGTGCTGACCGGCAACAGCGGCGACAACGTGCTGGACGGTGGCGCCGGTGCCGACACGATGGCGGGCGGTGCCGGCAACGACACCTACATCGTCGACAACGCCGGCGACATCGTCACCGAGGCCGCAGGCGGCGGCACGGATACCGTGCAGTCGTCCATCAGCTACACGCTGCCGGCCAACGTCGAGAACCTCGTCCTCACCGGGTCGGCCCACATCAACGCCACCGGCAACGCGCTGAACAACCAGCTCACCGGCAACTCGGGTGACAACGTGCTGGACGGCGGCGCGGGTGCCGACTCGATGGCTGGCGGTGCGGGCAACGACACCTACATCGTCGACAACGCCGGCGACACCGTCACCGAAGCCGCGAGCGGCGGCACGGACAGCGTGCAGGCCTCGGTCTCCCACACGCTGGCGGCCAACGTCGAGAACCTGACGCTGACCGGCAGCAACGCCATCAACGGCACCGGCAACGACCTGGACAACCAGATCACCGGCAACACCGCGGCCAACACGCTGGACGGCGGCGATGGCAATGACACGCTGATCGGCGGCGGCGGTGCCGACACGCTGCTGGGCGGCAACGGTGACGACACGCTCATCGCCGCGTCGCCCGCCGATCTGGTCTCGGCCGACGGCGGCGCCGGCATCGACCTGCTCAAGTTCACGACCATCGGCGCCAGCTTCGACGTCGCCTCGCTGATCAACGTCGCCCACAACATCGAGGCGCTGGACCTGCGCAACGGCAGCGCCGGCGACATCGACCTGTCCAGCCTGGGCATCACCAGCATCACCGACGCCAACCACGCGCTGACGCTGAAGCTCGACAGCGGCGACCTCATCCACGTGGCCGCCGACACGCAGTTGCAGCAGGTCTCCACCGGTACGGACGTTTACGGCAACGCGCTGACGGACTACGCGGTGCTGGAGCAGCAGGCTGGCAACTGGGTGCAGACGTCAACGCTGCATGTAGTTGCAGGCGCTGGGGGCTGAGGGCTCATCGGCGCGTACAGCTTGCCGCCAGCTCTGATCGCTATCCTGCGGCGATGGCGAGCATGGACGCGCAACTCGACCCCACAGGCCGTCGCGATCTGCTGCGATGGCTGCTCGCGTCCGTGCCTGCGGCGGCCCATCTCGACGCGTGGGCCGGCCCGCCGTCGAACTACCCTGACTCCTACCCCGTCATCGCCGCCGCCGCCCGCGACGAAGGCAAGGTCGTCGTCTACTCCACGACCGACCTCTCGGCCGTCGCCGCGCTGATCCGCGATTTCGAGCAGTGCTACCCCGGCATCCGGGTCGAGTACAACGATCTCAACAGCGCCGAGCTCCATCAGCGCTATCTGGCCGAGGCCTATGCCGGCAAGCCCACCGCCGACGTGCTGTGGAGCTCGGCGATGGACCTGCAGATGAAGCTCGCCAACGACGACTACGCGACGCGCTACCGGTCGCCGGAGATCGCCTCGCTGCCGGACTGGGCCGTGTGGCGCGAGACAGCCTACGGCACGACGTTCGAGCCCGCGGTGTTCGTCTACAACAAGCACTTCGTGAGCGGTGACGAGGTGCCGGCGACCCATGCCGATGTCGTCAGGCTGCTGACCAGCCAACGCGGCAAGTACGCGGGCAACGTGACGACCTACGACATCGAAAAATCGGCGGTCGGCTTCCTGTTCGCGACGCAGGACAGCCGCATCCAGGCGAGTTTCTGGGAACTGGTGCGTGCGATGGGGGCCGACGCCGTCGAGCTGGAGGCCAACACCTCGGTGATGGTGCAGCGGATCGCCGCCGGGAAGGTCTATCTTGGCTACAACCTGATCGGCTCCTACGCGTTGACGCGCGCACGGCGGGACCCGTCGATCGGCGTCGTGCTGCCACGCGACTACACCCTGGTCATGTCGCGCATCGCGCTGATCACCAAGTCGGCAGCGAACCCGAACGCCGCCAGGCTCTGGCTGGACTACCTGCTCTCCAAGCGCGGGCAGACCGTGCTGTCCGGCAAGTCCGAGCTGTTCTCGATCCGTGAAGACGTGCCGGGTGAGTACACCGCTGCCACGCTACGGCGGGAGCTCGGCGGCAGGCTCAAGGCCATCGCCGTTGCGCCCCCTCTGCTGGTCTTTCTCGACCGGGTCAAGCAGCAGGAGTTCCTGCGCCGCTGGCGTCGCGAGACGGGTGACGCCAAGTAGCCGCGGCGGTGGCATCCAGCGCGGGCAGCGTCACCCGGACGCACAGGCCGGTGCCGCTCGCCGGCTGCAGCAGTTCGACGCGCCCCCCATGCGCCGTGGCGATGTCCCGCACGATGGAGAGCCCGAGGCCCGAGCCCGGCTTGCCCGCGACGACCACGCCGCGGGCCCGGTAGAAGCGCTCGAACACCTGTTCGCCGTCCTGGGGCGCGATGCCTGGGCCGTTGTCTTCGACCTCGAGCACGACGCCGTCTCCCGACGAGACCCGGACGTTCACGACCCCGCCTTCATGCCCGTAGAGGATGGCGTTGTCGATGAGGTTGGCGATCAGCTCGCGCAGCAGGAGCTCGTTCCCCTGGACGCTGGCCGTCTTCGAGGGCTCGTCGAACCCGAGATCCATGGCCCGCCGGCGCGCCGCTTCCACATGCTCCATCGCCGTCTGGCGTGCCAGTTCGCCGACGTCGACGCAGGCCTTGTTCGGCTCGCCCATGCCATCCGGCTCGGCACGGGCCTGCAGCAGCAGCTGCGACAGCAGTCGGCTAAGGCGGTTGATGTCGTCATGCACTTCGCGCAGCGTCTGGAGCGCCAGGTCCTCGCGGCCTTGCCGCAGGCAGTATTCGATCTGCGCGCGCATCTCGGCGAGCGGCGTCCGCATCTGGTGGGACGCATCGGCGATGAGGCGCTGCCGGCTCGAGATCAGCCGCTCGATCCTGGCCGTGTGCTGGTTCAGCGCCTCGATGAGCGGGCGCACCTCGGCCGGCACGTTACCGGCATCGATGGGGCTGAGATCGCTGGGCGAACGCTGCGCCACGCTGCGGCGCAGCTGCGTCAGCGGCCGCAGCCCCCGCACCAGGCCCAGCCACACGAGCACCATGGCCGCGACGATCAGGACACCCTGCCGCACCATGCCGTCGACGAGGATCTGCCGCGACAGCGCATCCCGGGCCTCGCCAGTCTCGGCAACGATGATGACTACAGGGGCGGCGACATCCGTCCCGTAGAGCCGCTTGTTCAGCGCCACGAGGTGGATAGGCTCGCCGCGATAGTCGGCCGTGTACAGCGTGGACTCGACGCCGTCCTTCGGCTTCAGCGCCGGCAACGGCAGGTCTTCGTAGCCCGTCACCGTCTGCCCGTCGGGCGATACCACGCGGTAGAAGATCCGCTCCTGGATGTTGGATTCGAGCAGCTCGAGCGCGGCGTAGGGCAGGTCGACGATCACCTCGCCATCGCGGTACTCCACGTCCTCCGCGATGGCCTCCGCGGAGGCGGTCAGCAGGCGATCGAACGCCATGTCGGCGGTCGAGGCTGCCGCTCGATTGCTCAGCCAGGAATTGACGGAGAGCAGCAGCAGCAAAGGCGGCAACAGCCACCGCAGCAGCTGCAGCCGCAGGCTGTCAGCAGGCTTCGAGTACATAGCCCAACCCGCGGAGCGTCGTGATGCGCAGGCCGCTGTCCAGCAGCTGCTTGCGCAGGCGATGGATGTAGATCTCGACCACCTCCTGCGACGTGGTGGCGTCGAGGGAGAAGATCTGTTCGTGCAGCTTGGCCTTGCTGACGGCCTTGCCTGCGCGTACCAGTAGTGCCTCCAGCACGGCATGTTCCTTGGGGCGCAAGACGAGGCGCTGGCCGTGGAGCGTGAAGCTGCGGTCGCTGCCGTCGTACGTCAACGGCCCGAGGCCCAGCTTGGAGACGGGCTGCCCATGCGCGCGCCGGATCACGGCCTGCAGGCGCGCCTCCAGTTCCTCGAGCGCAAACGGCTTGGCGAGGTAGTCGTCCGCCCCCAGCTTCAGGCCATGCACGCGGTCCTCCAGTTCGCCGCGGGCCGTCAGGATCACCACCGGCGACGCGTTGCCTCGCGAGCGCAACCGCTCCAGCAACGTGAGCCCGTCCATCGACGGCAGGGACAGGTCCAGCACGATGGCGTCGTAGTGCTCGGTGCGCAACAGCGAATCGGCGAGTGCGCCGTCTTCGCAGACGTCGACCGCGTAGCCATGCTGCCGCAGTGATTTGCCCAGCCAGGCCGCCAGCTTGGTGCTGTCTTCGACGAGTAGCAGGCGCATACGGGAACTCAGGGGTCAGGAAAAGCGTAGGCGCGCATTTGGCCGGATGCCGTCGGCGCGCCGCCACAGGGTTAACCAAGACGCTTTTCAAAGTAAAGCGGCGCGAAAGGTGCTGAAAAAAACAATGCGCCCCGTTCGCAGGCAACCCGCCTCGTTCCGGCGCCAGGGATGGCGCCTTGACCACAACTCCAGGAGACAGACCCATGAAGAAAACCGTCCTGTGCATGGCGGTGCTGGCCGCGTTTGCAGGTGCGAGCCCCGCGTTCGCCGACGAACTGGCCGACCTGAAGGCAGAGATCGCCGCACAGAAGCAGGCTGCCGCTGCCCAGAAGGCGCGGCTCGACGCACTTGAGCAGAAGCTCGCCAACGTCCAGCAATCGGCTGCGGCGCCCGCCGCCGCGCCGGCAACCACCGGCACCGGCTCGACGCTCGGCGGCTACAAGCTCGGCGATGGCCTGAGCATCGGCTCGGCCAACGGCTTCGTGACGCTGTATGGCCTCATCGACGTTTCCTACGTGCACACCAACCACGCCGACGCCAACGGCAGCAACGTCACGTCGCCGCGCGTGGCCTGGTTCAGCGGCAACCGCTGGGGCCTGTTCGGCTCGCGCAAGATGGGCGACAGCGGCCTCAACGTGATCTTCCGCCTTGAGAGCGAGTTCGAGAGCCAGACCGGCAACATGGACACCGACAATGTCCTGTTCAACCGCGACGCGTGGGTCGGCGTCGAGAGCAAGGACTTCGGCAAGCTGACGCTCGGCCGGCAGAACGCGATCGCCCGCGACCCCGCCTCGTCCGCCATCTATGGCGACCCGTACGGGCCGGCGGCGCCGTCGACGGAGGAGGGGGGCTACTCCAACAACAACAACTTCAAGCAGCTGATCTTCTACGCCGGCAGCGCGACCGGCACCCGCATCAACAACGGCGTCGTCTGGAAGAAGGCCTTCAGCAACGGCCTGCTGGCCGCGGTTCAGTACCAGTTCGGCGGCGTGCCGGGGGACTTCTCGAAGGGCAGCACGGAGACGGTCTCGTTGGCCTACGCCGGCGGCAGCTTCAACCTTGCCGGCTTCGTCACCAATGCCAACGTCGCGGGCCTGACCAACCGGACCTACTCCGTCGGCGGCAACGTGCAGATCGGCGATGTGCGCCTGAACAGCGGCGTCTTCCACTACACGGCCGAGCAGGGTGCCGCCGGCGCGTTGGGCAAGCGCACGGACAACGCCTACACCTTGTCCGCCAAGTGGACGCCCGGTGGCGGCCCGATGGACTATGCGCTCGGCTACCAGAACATGAAGGCCAACAACGCGGCGGTCAACGGCAGCGGCAACGTCCTCAACGCCTACGCCAATGCCTCTGGCGCGACGGCCGTCGCGACGGGCAGCCGCTCGACGCTCTACACCTCCGCGAGCTATCACTTCGACAAGATCACCGAGGTCTACGCCGCGATGGACTACCTGAAGCTCAAGGACGGCTACAAGTTCGGCGCAACGAACGGGGCGCCGAACCAGACCGAATTCGCCCTCGGCCTGCGCATGAAGTTCTGACGGCGCGTCGGCGAGCGGCAGCGACGTGGGTCATCACAAGAGCTCAGTGTTGCTGCCCTTGCCGTGCGCGCCCTCGGTACCAAGAGCGCGAAGCGCCGCTATCCGCCCCGCGATGGCCTCCACTGGTCGATGTAGCTCTGACGCATGCCACACGTCTGGACACCGACGCCTCAGTCGACCGGCTCAACAACGACTGTGCTATGCGGCTTCCAACCTCGCGATGATGTCGGCCAGGGTCGACCGGGCCAAAGGCTCGCGCAGCTTCGACGAGGTCTGGGAGCTTTCCAAGCGGAGCGGGCCGACATCCGCCCTGATGCCCATCGAATGGCTTCGCCTCGCTGTGCTGATGGTCGGCCCCGCCTACGCGGCCAAGCCGCTGGACATGCCTGTCTTGCCGTTGTGCGCCGAACTTCCACCGAACTCGGTTTGCACGGCGCTGCAGCAGGTGCAACGGCTGTTGACGCTGAATGCCGGCCAGGCACCGAGTCTGCGCAGGCGTACCGGATCAGCGCGGATGGCCTGCCGGGGCTTAAGCTCGTGAACGGCAGCCAGACGCAATTGGCGCCCACCGAGGCCCGCGGGGTGGCGGTGACGCTGCGCGTGCCCCACGAGGCCTTGAACCAGGCCGGCGCCGGGGCATACGGGATTCACTTCAGCGTCGAGCGGGTGCGGTCGTGCGGGAGAAGTCGACCTTCATGCTGCCGAGCTGACGTCTGAGCCAGCGTGGCTCAACGGCGGCGAGCGACAAGGCCGATCAAGGCTGAGGGGCCGCGGTGTCCGGGGCCCTCATCGAGTTCGCGCTCGTAGGTCTGCAGCGTCAGGATGTCCATGTCGCCAAAACTCGCTTTGAGCAGATCCCGTGTGTAGAGATTCGACACCTCGCGGGGGCCGCCTGTGCCGAAAGCGAGTTGCTCGGGCGTGTAGCCCTGCAGCACCAGCACGCCGCCCGGCTTGAGCGCGCGCTTCATGTGTTCGAACAGGCGCTGGCGCATATCCGGGTCCGCGAACTGGATGAAGATGGCGGCGACGCCATCGAGTTGCGCCACCGGCCAGTCGTAGTCGTCCGTGCTGGCCTGCACGTACTGAACGTTCACCTGGGCCTGCGCCGCCAGCTTGCGTGCCTTGTCCAGACCCACCAGCGACACGTCGAAGGCATCGACCCGCACACCTCTTTGTGCAAGCCAGACGCTGTTGCGCCCTTCGCCATCGGCCACACACAGCACGTGGTCACCGGCCTGCCAATGATTCGCGTGTGCCGCCAGCCAGTGGTTGGGCTCGGTGCCGAAGATGTAGTCGGGCGTCGCGAAACGGGCGTCCCAGGGTGTCGCGGCAGGATGAGTCATGGGTGTTCGATGGGCAGGTGCAGACGGGCAGACGCGACGACCAGTCCGCCTGCATTGTGGACGTCCTGGTAACCCAGGTGGCGCAGCAGGCGGCATGCCCCTTCCGAGCGTGAGCCACTGGCGCAGAAGAGCTGGATGGGGCGCTCGCGGTCGGGAACCGCTGTGGCGATCCATGCATCCAACTGGCTCAGCGGTACGTTGATCGCGCCAACGAGCGTCCCGCCCTGATGCTCTCTTGCCGTCCGCACGTCGATCAACACGGTGCCGTTGCCGGGAACCGCCTCGATCAACGTGGCGCTTTCCAACGGCGATGACGCCGCGCCGCGGCGCTGCAGCCAGCGTTGCAGGGCATCGAGCATGATCAGCACCCGCCCTTGACGCCCAGCTTGCGCAGAATGATCTCCAGCGGGCACCAGCGGGTCAGCGCACTCTGGAACAGGTTGGCCCCGACGAATGCGGTGAACGCCAGCCACCAGGTGCTGATGAACACCGGGCTGCCGGGCACACCGAGCAGCAGGGAGGCAAGGATGAAGCTGCCGGCGAACAGCCGGACGATCTGCCAGGAACTCATGAAGCACTCCTTGTGTTGTTGATGGGTACGTGGCGATAGGCCACGAAATAGAGCAGGGGGATGACCACGAGCGTCAGCAGCGTGCTGACGAGGATGCCGAAAATCAGCGAGATCGCCAGGCCGTTGAAGATCGGGTCATCGAGGATGAAGAAGGCCCCGAGCATGGCGGCCAGGCCTGTCAGCACGATGGGCTGCGCACGGGTCGCGGCGGAGTGCACGACGGCCTCCTTGAGCGGGCGGCCTTGCGACACTTCCAGCCGGATGAAGTCCACCAGCAGGATGGAGTTGCGCACGATGATGCCGGCCAGGGCGATCATCCCGATCATGCTGGTGGCCGTGAACTGAGCACCGAGCAGCGCATGCCCCGGCATCACCCCGACCAGGGTGAGCGGGATGGGCGCCATGATGATCAGCGGCGTGAGGTAGGAGCCGAACTGGGCCACCACGAGCAGGTAGATCAGCACCAGGCCCACCGCGTAGGCCGCACCCATGTCGCGGAAGGTCTCGTAGGTGACCTGCCATTCGCCGTCCCACTTCAGCGTGTAGCCGCGCCAGGCGTCGCTCGGGGCGTGGATGAAGGCTTCTGCCAGCGTGCCACCGCCCGGCGTCTTGAGTGCCGCCAGGTCGCCGCGCATCTTGAACATGCCGTACAGCGGGCTGTCCAGCGCGCCTGCCATGTCGCCGACCACGAAGTGAACCGGCAGACCATCCTTGTGAAAAATCGGCTGCTCCTGCAGGCTGTCGCTCACGGTCACCAGCTCGCGCAGCGGCACGAGTGGGCCGGCGGTGCTGCGAACACCCAGCTGCAATAGCGTGTCGAGGTCCCCCTGCCGTTCTGCTGGCAGTTGCAGCCAGGCGCTGGCCGGGTATTTGCTGCCGTCGTGCAGCCAGGTGGTGGCTTCGCCTGCCAGACCGGCCGCCAAAGTGGACACGACGGCGGACTGGGGCACGCCCAGCAGCGCGGCCTTGCGACGGTCGACGAGCAGCAGCTTGCGGGGCGCGTCTGCAATGCCTGAATCGTCGATGTCGACCAGGCCGGGCGTGCGCTCGAACAGGCGCCGCACGTCCCGCGCGACGCTGCGACGGCCAGCCGCATCGGGGCCATAGATTTCGGCCACGATGGGCGACAGCACCGGCGGCCCCGGAGGCACCTCGACGACCTTGACGTTGGCGCCGTGGCGGCGGCCGATGTCCTGCAGTGCCGGGCGCATGCGCGTGGCGATGGCGTGGCTCTGCTGGCTGCGGTGGTGCTTGTCCACGAGGTTGACCTGCAGGTCGCCGACCTCGCCCCCGGTGCGGAGGTAGTACTGCCGTACCAGCCCGTTGAAGTTGATCGGTGCGGCCGTGCCGGCGTAGGCCTGGTAGTCGGTCACCTCCGGTTGCTGCGCCACGTAAGCCCCCAGCTCGCGCAGCACGGCGGCCGTGCGCTCCAGCGTCGAGCCGGCCGGCATGTCGACGATGACCTGGAACTCCGACTTGTTGTCGAAGGGCAGCATCTTCAGCACGACCAGTCCGAGCGCCGGCAAGGCCAGCGACACGGCGATGAGGGCCGCGATGCCGGCGCCTAGCCAGCGGCGGTTGCGGCTACCCTGTGTCTCGTCCAGCAGGGGGCGGAACACCCGCGCAAACAGCGGGCCGAACTTGGCGGCAAGTCCGTGCGACGCGTCGCTGCCATGCCCGCTGCGCTTGAGCCACAGGCGTGCCAGCCAGGGCGTGACGATGAAGGCAATGGCCAGCGACAGCAGCATGCCCATGCTGGCGTTGATCGGGATGGGGCTCATGTAGGGCCCCATCAAGCCCGACACGAAGGCCATCGGGAGCAGGGCGGCGATGACGGTGAGCGTCGCCAGGATGGTGGGCCCGCCTACCTCATCCACGGCGCCGGGGATGAGTTCGACCAGCGTCTTGTCCGGGTGGATGGCCATGTGGCGGTGGATGTTCTCGACCACGACGATGGCGTCGTCCACCAGGATGCCGATGGAGAAGATCAGCGCGAACAGCGATACGCGGTTCAGCGTGAAGCCCCAGGCCCAGGACGCGAACAGCGTGACTGTGAGCGTCAGGATGACGGCACTGCCGACGATGGCGGCCTCTCGCCGGCCCAGGGCGATGAAGACCAGCGCGACCACCGAGGCCGTGGCGAACATCAGCTTCTGGATCAGCTTCATCGCCTTGTCGTTGGCTGTGGCGCCGTAGTTGCGCGTCTCGGCGACTTCCACGCCGCTGGGGATCAGCGTGTTGCGCAATTCGGCCACACGCCGCGTCAGTGCGTCGGCCACCTCGATGGCGTTCTCGCCCGGCTTCTTCGTGATCGCGAGCGTCACGGCCGGGAAGTCGCCGGCTCGCGTGCCATGCCAGACGTATCGTTGCGGGGGCGGGGGGCCGTCAACCACCTGCGCCACGTCGGCCAGGTACACAGGCCGGCCATTGCGGGCGCCGACCACCAACTGACCCAGCTCACGGGCGTCGCGCAGGAACGGGCCGGCTTGCACGTCCACCGCGTGGTCGCCCGCCAGGAGCTGGCCGGCAGCTGCGCCGGTGTTCGCGGACGTCAGCGCCTGGCGCAGCTCGTTCACGCCGAGGCCGGCGGCGGCCATGCGCGCCGGGTCCAGCTCGACGCGGATCGCGCGGCCTGGGCCGCCGATGGTCGTGACCTCCCGTGTGCCCGGGACGCGCTTGAGATCGGCCTCCAGACTGTGGGCGATGCGTTCCAGGTCGAAGGTGCCTGTGTCTGCGTCACGCGCGTGCAGCGTCAAGGTCACGATCGGCACGTCGTCGATGCCCTTGGGTTTCATGAGCGGGGGCAAGGCACCCAGGTTGGCCGGCAGCCAGTCGGCGTGGGACTGCACGGTGTCGTACAGCCGCACCAGCGCCTCGGTGCGCGGCACGCCCACCTTGAACTGCACCGTCATGACGGCCAACCCAGGGCGAGACACGCTCATCACATGCTCCACACCGGCCATCTGCGACAGCACCTGCTCGGCGGGAGTCGCCACCATCTGCTCCACATCCTGCACGGCGGCGCCGGGGAAGGGGATCAGCACGTTGGCCATCGTCACGTTGATCTGCGGCTCCTCCTCACGCGGAGTCACCGCCACGGCGAAGACGCCGAGCAGCAACGCCACCAGGGCGAGCAGGGGCGTGATCTGGGCCGACTGGAAGAATCGGGCGATGCGCCCGGAAACACCGAGGTCCATCACGGCCTCCTCGAAGCGGCCTGCGGATCGAGCGCGACGCGCTCACCCGGCTTGAGGCCCGTCAGCACCTCGACCTGATCGCCGCTGGCAGGGCCGACGCGAATCTGGCGCAGCAGGGCGCGCCCATCGGCGCCCACGACGTAGACCGCCTTCAGCTCTGCCCGCTGAACCAGCGCGCCAGATGGGATGAAGGTGCGCGGGTCGCCTCCGGCACCGCCGGGCAGCCAGGCGCGGGCAAAGCTGCCGGGTGTTGCCACGGTGCCTGGCGGCAGATCGACCCGGACGATGACTGTATGCGTGAGCGTGTCCGCAGCGGGGAGCACCTCCCACCGGGCGGCGGTGACCCGCTGGCCAGCGATCTCGACGTTCACCGGCGAGGCGAGCCGATCGCGCAGCTTGGCGGCGCTAGTTTCAGGAACGGCAACAGCGACGCGAAGCGAAGACGGATCGAATAGCGTCAGCAACGGACGACCTGGCATGGCCATGTCGCCGGGCATGACATTGAGTTCGGTGACGATGCCGTCGTAAGGCGCCTTGACCGCGAAATAGCCGCTCTCCGTCCGCGCCGCCTGGGCGGCTGCCAGCTGCGCATTGGCCTGGGCGGTGGCCGTTTTGTACTGCGCCTCAGCCTGGTCGAGCGCCGCCTGGCTGATGAAGCGGCTGGCAAACAGCTGTCGTTGGCGCTGCACTTCGAGCGTTGCCACCTGCTGGGCGGCGCGGGCCGCCTCGACCTGGGCCGCTGCCGCGCCGGCCTGTTGTTCAGCAGCTCGCGCATCCAGCCGAGCCAGCAACTGTCCGGCCTTGACCCGATCGCCCGCCTTGACGGGGAGGGCAACGACGGCGCCGGCCACCTGTGCCGCCACGACGGTCTGTCGTACGGCTTCGACCGTGCCATCGTGGCTGCCCAGGCCCTGGAAGTTGGACGACGCGACGGTCCAGGTGGCGAGGGCCTCTGCTGCGTTGGCGGGCGCCGACACGATGACGGATGCCAGCGCGAGGGCAGCGGTAGCCAGTGCGTTGAACCTGCGAGACATGTGAACTCCGAGCGTGACTTCTTGGAAGCGATGATCTAGTATTTAGCTATGTAGTTAAATAGTCAAGCAACAATATGAGCAACCCAATGAATGCCGTGCAAATCGGGCATGATGGGCAACCCGACCCCCAGCCTTGTGTTGCCATGCAGGACCTGCCCGAAGAAGCTCTCCATCAGGTGGCCGCCTATTTCCAGGCGCTGTCCGAGCCGACGCGTCTGCAGATCCTCAACCTGCTGCGCCAGGGAGCGCGCAACGTCGGCGAGATCGCGCAAGCCTGCGGCTTCACGTCGGCCAATATCTCCAGGCATCTCTCCGTGCTCATGCAGCAAGGGCTCGTCACCCGCGAATCGCGCGGTTCAGCCGTGTACTACAGCATTGCTGACGAATCGGTCTACGCGCTGTGCGACCTCGTCTGCGGCAGCATCGGTCGCCACCTGGAACGGTCCGCCGCACAACGCAACACCTTCCTCAAGACCACGAAGCCCTCCCGGCGCGCCGGCTGATCAGGCGCCGGCCCACTGCAGCACCAGGCTCAGCTGCGGCGCGAACGCCGGCGCCAAGCGGTAAAAAACATGCTTGCCCATCCGGCGCGTCTCGACGAGCTCATGCTGGCGCAGCACGGTGAGCTGCTGTGACAAGGTGGGCTGCTGAATGTCCAGGCGCTCTGCGAGCTGGCCGACGCAGAGCTCCTCGCGCTGCAGGGCGGCCAGCAGCTGCAGTCGGTCGACATTGCCCATCACGCGCAGCAACGCCGCTGCACGATCCAGCGTGCCGTTGATGCCTGCGGGTGATGTGATCGGATCTTCCATCGTGTGCTCGCTGAGCTTGCGAAGGCTATCGAGACCACGGCAAGAGGTCTTGAGCCACGTCAAGGCAAAGGCCTGTCAAACGCTCTGAAATCACCTGCACATCCACTGCACAAGGAGTGCGCCATGGCCGTCTTCAGAGACATCTTCTCCAGCGAGGCCGGACTGCTGAGCTTGGCCGTCATCGCGTTCATGCTGGGCATGGGCGCGTTCTTCGTTCGCTACTTTGTGCGCCACATGCATGAAGACGAGGCGAAGTCTTCATCAGAGCTTTGATTGCTGTTTCAGGGCGGTGGTGTGCGCGGCGCGACCGAACACCTGTATCGCGGCAGCTGGCGGGGCCGCCTACGGGCGCCGCACGAGCGCTTCGAGTCGTTCTACTCCGATCGGCTCCTCTGCCAGCAGTGGCACAACTGCGTAGCGCTGTGCGTGTTGCCGCGCCACCGCTTCGATGAATGGCCGTTCCTTGGCTGCCCGTGCTCGCAGCAAAGGTGACCGAGAGTCGGTCGCAGAAACGCTGTTGTTGACCACCCACGCCCAGGGTTCGATGCCCGCGCGTCGCAAGTCTGCCTGCAGCCCTGCGGCTTCCTGTACGGGGGTGTTCTCGGCAAGGGTGACGATCACGACCTTGGTCTGGTTCACGTCCTGAAGTTGCATCATCGGCGTTGTGAAGCGAACGCCTGAACCGGACATCTGCCTCGCGATTTCGCGGTGATAGGCGCCTGTTGCGTCCAGCAGCAGCAGGGTGTGCCCAGTTGGCGCCGTGTCCATCACCACGAACTTGCGGCCGGCCTCGCGGATGATCCGCGAGAAGGCCTGGAAGACGGCAATCTCCTCGGTGCAGGGTGACCGCAGGTCCTCTTCAAGCAGGGCTCGCCCTTGTGCATCAAGCCCCTTGCCCTTGCTGGCCAACACCTCGTCACGGTAGCGCTGGGTTTCGGCCTGCGGGTCGATGCGGCTGACGGTCAGATGGTCCGTCTGTCCGGCGAGCGTCTCCGCCAGGTGTGCCGCCGGGTCCGACGTGGTGAGGTGAACCGCAAGGCCGCGTCGCGCCAGTTCGACGGCGATGGCTGCAGCCAGCGTCGTCTTGCCAACGCCGCCTTTGCCCATCACCATGATCAGCCCATGTCCCGGCGCGGCCATGCCGTCCACCAAGTGGGCCAGCCCCGGAGCCTCGAGGGGGGATGCGGGCGGCCCGCTGACGTTGACGGCGGGCGCTTCGGTGAAGAACTGGCGCAGCGCATCCAGCCCTACGAGGTCGAACGCCTTCAAGGCCACCTGGTCGATGGGGAGGCGCTGAAGGATGGCAGGCATTGCTTCGAGGGCCGCCTGCTCACGCCGTACGACTGCAGCGGCGAGGTTGTCCTGGGCGCTCTCGGATGCAGGCATGACGCCATTGATGACCAGGTGCTGCTGCTCAAGACCGATGCGTGCGAGTTCGTCATGGGTGCGTGCCACCTCGCGCAGGGTTGAGGCTTGCGCTCTCGCCACCAGCACAAGGCGCGTCCGGCGTGGGTCCGCCAAGGCATCCACGGCCGCCTTGTACTGCGCACGCTGCTTGTCCAGTCCGGCCAATGGTCCCAAGCACGAAGCATCACCCTTGCCAGCCTCCAGGAAGCTGTTCCACGCGCCCGGGAGCTGCAGCAGGCGGATCGTGTGGCCGGTCGGCGCAGTGTCAAAAAGCACATGCTCGAAGCGCTCCACGAGCGCCCCGTCCGTCAAGAGCCCAGTGAATTCGTCGAAGGCTGCGATTTCCGTGGTGCACGCGCCGGACAGTTGTTCCTCGATGCCCTTCACGACGTCGGCAGGCAGCGCGCCCCGCACAGGCCCGACGATGCGGTCTCGATACCCTTGCGCTGCCGCCTGCGGGTCAATCTCCATGGCCCACAGGTTCGGCACGGCGGGAACTGCCGTCACATGGTTGCCGATCGTGATGCCGAAGACTTGGCCGACATTGGAAGCCGGGTCTGTGCTGACCAGCAGGACGCGCTTGCCGGCATCGGCCAGTCGGACCGCCGTGGCGCAGGCCAGCGAGGTCTTGCCGACGCCGCCCTTGCCGGTGAAGAACGCGAAACGTGGCAAGTGTTCGAGGAACTTCATGGTGTGCGCAGCCATCAGCCGCAGTTGCCACCGCCGCAGCAGCTACTGGCGGTGGCGGCGGGCGCAGCCACGTTCGACCATTGTCCGAGCTGCTGCCGGCTTGGGTATCGCCCCGCCAGTGCGACCTCGCCGTCCACCAGCGTGATGGGAAGAGCCTCCTGGCCGGATCGCTCAAGGAGCCTGCGAACCGCCGGGTTCTCGACGAACGCCATTGGCTGCCGCGCCAGGTTGAAGCGCTCGATCTGGGCTCCCAGCCCCTTGGCCCAGTCGACGTCGGCGGATGCCTGGACGAGGTGGGCATCGACATCCTGGCCGCAGACGCCGCTGCTGCAGCAAAGGGCAGGGTCGAAAATCTGGATGCTTGGCACGAGGGTCTCCTTTGGGTGATGGCACCTCAGATCGTCAGTCTGGGCTCATGCGGAAGCCGTTCGCTTGTGCTGGGTCAACGATTCGATCGTTATCGAAGCATCTGCGAGATCTCGGCGCTCCATGGCCGTCCATGATGGCGAAGCCGACGAGCAGCACGCCCACCAGCAGCCACCAGATGATCTTCAGGGTTGCGTAGTCGATCATGGCGTTCTCCTCAGGCGTGTGCGGGTTCGTGGTCGTAGCGACCGGTGCCCAGCGACCCCGGCCCCTGGCGCGCGAACTTCTGCATCAGGTAGACCTCGACGATGAGCAGCACCGTGTAGAAGCCCACGAAGCCGGCCAGCGAGCCGTACAGACTCTCGGCGCTGATCGTGGACACGCTCAGGTGCGTGGGCAGCACGCCGTAGATCGTCCAGGGCTGGCGGCCGTACTCGGCGACGAACCAGCCCAGCTCGCAGGCCAGCCACGGCGCCGGCAGCATCCACAGCGCCCACTTCAGCAGCCGGGGCCGGTAGGCGCAGGCGCCCTTCAGCGTGGTCCAGAACGACAGGCCGAACAGCGCCAGCATCAGCATGCCCAGGCCCACCATGAGGCGGAAGCTCCAGAACATCGACGCGACGCGCGGCACGGTGCCGTTGACGGCGCGCTCGATGATCTCGGGCGTGGCCTGACGCACATCGGTGACGTACCTCTTCAGCAGCAGGCCGAAGCCGAGGTCGGCCCGTGGCCCTCGGCGATGCCGACCTAAGCGCCTGTCTTCAAGAAACGGAGGCGCCGGTGCTGGTGGACTTCTGGGCGGCCTGGTGCGGTCCCTGCCGCTCCTACGCACCGCACTTCGCCCAACTGGCTGCGGTGCGACCGGACCTTCGCTTCGTGAAGGTGGACAGCGACGCTGCGCCGCAGAGCGGTGCGGCCCCGCAGATCCGCAGCATCCCGACCAAGGTGCTGTTCCTGGGCGGCCAGGAGGTCGCTCGCCAGAGCGGCGCGATATCGGCGGCGCAACTTGGCGCCTGGGTGGACAGCGCCCTGGGGCGCCCAGCCCGCTAAAGGAAGCGCGCCAGCGCTTCCACGTCTTCCGGGAAGATCTGGCCGGTCTCCGCAGCGGCTACACGGCCGTCACGACCGCGCACAACGGTCACTGGCAGTCCCTGCGGCTTGGGCAAGATGGCTTCGACAGCCGGCGTGACCCAACCACTGGGGAAGTCGTAGCGCCGGCGGGCGCGGTAGGCCTTGGCAGCGGCCGGGTCCTGGTCGATGGACAGACCGAGGACCTGCAAACCCCGATCTCGCTGCGTATGCCACAGCTGTTGGATGTGGGGCGTGACCTGGGCACAGAACGGGCACCAACTGGCCCACCAATACACGACAACCACTTGACCCTGAGCTGCAGTCGCCATGAACTCACCGCCTTCCAGCAGGGGCACATCCGGCAAGCGCAAGGCCGACCCCAGGGCCGGAACGTTCTTCAAGGGTTCACCGGCATGGACCGATGGCAGGGATGCAGCCGCGAGGTACGCCGCCAGCCGGGTGTTCCACTGACGCCGGTCCAGCAAGTGCATCGAACTTCTCAGCGCAGGCCGCCAACCAGCAGCCGTTCTTCGCTGGGCACCGGCTCGTCCCCGTCCAGCTCCACCGCGAGCTGCGTGCACACGGCACGGCACAGCATCGCCACCTTCTCGCTCTGCAGCCGGTAGTAGATCTGCGTGCCTTCGCGCCGCTTGCCCAGGATGCCCGCCCGATAGAGCGTGGACAGGTGCTGCGACATGTTCGGCTGGGTGGTCGGGATTTGCGCCAGCAGCTCCGAGACGTTGCGCTCTCCATTGCACACCGCGCTGATGATCTTCAGGCGGATCGGCGTGGCCAGCACACCGAAGAGTTCAGCAGCAGACTCGAAGACGCGGTCTTCTTCAGGGGCGTCAGTCATCGCAACGGGGCAGGGCGGACAGATCGGGAAAATCACTGTATCAGCAAGCGCCGATGTGCGCCTCCCTTGAACCGAGAATGGCGCGGTCTCCCAACTTGCGCAAACACTGACCGCCATGGACGAATCGAGCTTGCCCGCCCTCACGCGCCAGGTGCTTGCGGCGGCATTCGGCCTGGCCGTGATCTTCGGGGCGCTGTGCCAGCGCACGCGCTTCTGCACCATGGGTGCGATCTCCGACGTCTACACGATGGGGGACTGGCGCCGGGCGCGCCTGTGGATGGCGGCCAGCGGTGCGGCGATGCTGGGTTTCCAGGCGCTGGCCGCCGGCGGCGCCATCGACCCGGCGACGAGCATCTACACCGGGCCGCGGCTGCTGTGGCTGTCGGCAATGGTCGGCGGCGCCCTGTTCGGCTTCGGCATGGTGCTCGGTTCGGGCTGCATCAGCCGCAACCTGGTCCGCCTGGGCGGCGGCAACCTGAAATCCCTGGTGGTGCTGCTGGTGGCCGCGATTGCCGCCGGGGCGACGCTGCGGGGCATCACGGCCGTGGCGCGGGTGGGCACGCTGGAGAAGGTCTTCGTCGAGCTGCCGTCAGGCCAGTCGCTGCCCGCGCTGGCGGCCGGCCTGCTGGGCGGCAGCGCCGTCCATTGGGGATGGAGCCTGGCCGGCGTGCCGGGATTGCTGCTGCTGGCGCTCGCCTCACGCGGGCGGCAGGAGCGTCCCTGGCAGGTGCTGGTCATCGGCGGCGCGGTCGCTGGGGTCATCACCGCCCTGTGGTGGGTCTCGGGCCACCTGGGCTATCTGCCCGAGGACCCGCGGACGCTGGAGCCCGTCTACCTGGCCACCAATTCGCGCCGCATGGAGTCGCTCAGCACGATCGCGCCGGTGGCGTATGCCTTGGACTGGCTGCTGATGTTCAGCGATCAGAGCAAGACGCTGACGCTGGGCATCGCGACGGTCGGCGGCATCGTCGCCGGCGCGGCCCTGATGGCCTGGAAGGACGACAGCTTCCGCTGGGAAGGCTTCGCCAACGTCGGCGACCTGGGCCTGCATCTCGTCGGCGCCGTCTGCATGGGCGTGGGCGGCATCGTGGCGATGGGCTGCACGGTGGGGCAGGGCATCACGGGCGTGTCGACGCTCTCGGTGAGCAGCTTCCTGGCGGTGGGCGCGATGGTGGCCGGCGCCTGGGCCGGCCTGCGCTATCAGGAATGGCGCCTGGAGCAGGCCTGAGCCTGGAGCCAGTCACACCGGTCTTCCTCCCTCGTCTCGCCGGGGATGCGCGTTGGCGAGACCCGACGGCAGGACGGAGACGCGGATGCCCCCAGTGCTACCGTCACGCCGTCGGCTTCGCTGGCAGCGCCCGCGGCCGTCACTTCAGCCAGGACGAGCGCCACCGCCGTCAGCGGAGCTTGAAGACGCTCACCGCCTCGACCATGCGGACGGCTTGC
Source organism: Pelomonas candidula (assembly GCF_043555985.1). NCBI lineage: Bacteria > Pseudomonadati > Pseudomonadota > Betaproteobacteria > Burkholderiales > Sphaerotilaceae > Roseateles > Pelomonas candidula. The sequence continues at coordinate 153,504 of NZ_JBIGIC010000006.1, forward strand.
TGATTGAGGCTGTCTGCCGCGGCAGCCGCCTGTTCGACGAGGGCTGCGTTCTGCTGCGTCACCTGGTCCAGGCTCGTGATCGCCTGGTTGATCTGTCCGATGCCACTGGTTTGTTCCAGCGCAGAGCTGCTGATCTCCCCGATCAGGGTGGCGACGCGGCTGACCTGCGCCACGATGTCCTGCATCGACGCGCCGGCCTCGTCGACCAATCGGGTGCCAGCCTCGACTCGCTCGACGCTGGCGCCGATGAGGCTCTTGATCTCCTTCGCCGCATCGGCCGCACGGCCTGCCAGCGTACGCACCTCGCCAGCCACGACGGCAAAGCCGCGCCCCTGCTCGCCCGCACGCGCTGCCTCGACGGCGGCATTGAGTGCCAGGATGTTGGTCTGGAAGGCGATGCCGTCGATCACGCCGATGATGTCGGCGATCTTGCGCGAGGCCGTGCTGATCTCGCCCATCGTCGCGACCACCTGACCGACGATCTGGCCGCCCCGGGTGGCAGCCTGGCTTGCCGTACTGGCTTCGCGGTCGGCCTGCTGCGCGGTGTCGGCATTGCTTCGAACCGTTGCGCTGAGCTGTTCCACGGAGGCCGCCGTCTCCTCCAGGCTGCTGGCCTGGCTCTCCGTGCGATGCGAGAGGTCGGCGTTGCCGGTCGCAATCTCGCTGGCCCCGCCCGAGATGCCTTCCGCTCCGTCGCGAACCTCCTGAACGAGACGCGACAGGCTCAGGCGCATCTGCTGCAGGCCTTCGAGCAGGCGGGCGGCCTCGTCGCGGCCGGTCACCTTGATGTCCGTCGCCAGGTCTCCGAGCGACACCCGGCCCGTCACCTCGACGGCCACCTGCAGTGGCGCGGTAATGCTCCGCGTGAGTTGCCATGCAATGAACACGGCGCCCAGCAGCATCACCACACCCAGGGCCGTCAAGGAGATGACGGTGCGGCGATGGCTGGCGTTGGCGAGTTCGGTCGCCGCCTGCGTCCGCTGCTTCTGCAGCTGGATGAAGCCGGCCAGCTCGGTCGCTGCCCGCGTCAGCAGGGGGTCGATCTTCTCGGTGATGATCTTGCCGGCCTGTTCGGTGTTGAACTGGGCAGCCAGGTCGACCGCCTCCTTGAACCGGGCATTCATCTCGGCATCGATGTTCTCCAGCCGACCGAAGAGCGCCTTCTCGTCGGCGCTCAGGTCCTGCGCTTCGATCTTGCCCTTCGCGGCGACGTAGGCGGCACGCTCGTCCTTGGCGCGCTTCTCGTCTCGCTGCACACCGTCCACCTCGCTCTGCAGCCCCATGTTCCGGACGGCGACCGCGCTGGACAACAGATGAGCCTGCATCTCGACGGCAAGCTCCTGGCGCGCTGCGGCCTGCTGCAGCGTGTCCAGCAGGGCGCCGCGGCTTGCGCCGCTGGCCACCAGCGCCCCGACGACCATGGCCGACGCAGCGATCAGGATGACGCCAAACCCCAAGGCGAGTCGGGGACCGATATTGAGATTGCGCAGATTCATCGTGAGCCTGTGGGTGAAGCGGCAGCGTCGGACGCCCAAGCCGCCGCCGGGCTTGACAGGGCTTCGGCGGCGTGTCGGATCGGTCTGAAGGCTCAGTCCTTGTAGATGCCACATCCCACGAGGGTGTCGCCAACACGCTCTAGGTACATGGACTTGTTCTCGATCTTCTGGGTGAGCGGGTTCAGGAACTTGTAGCCCTCGACCCAGCCCTTGCCCTTGGTCTTGGCCAGGTCCACGAACATCTTGATCAGGGGCTTGCCGTCAGGGTCCTTCAGCCCGATGAGGTTTTTTCCGACCAATTTGGGGTTCGCCCCCTGCGCGAGGTTCTTGCCCTCCAGGTCATAGACGATCACGTAGAGGTCGCGATCCTTGAACTGCTTCCCGTTGGTGAACTCGTCGTAGGCTTTCTCCGGCCCCTTCTCCTTGATGTAGGCAACGGCGCGCTTGACCATGGCTTCGGCCTCGGCGGCGGTGCCGCGGTCACCGGCCTGGGCTATGCCCACGATCCCGAAACTCAAGAGAACAGCGCTGAGCAGGCGGCGGCGAGAACTGAAGAAATTCATACGGTCTCCATGGTTGAACGGATATCGGCATCGACAGGGAGGCGTCAGCGTCGATTCTTGTCAGCTCCGCCATTCCTGCGCGTCGTTGGATGATTCTGCGCTGCGACTGACACAAATGGCTCAGTCATCCACGCCGGCCGTTCCATTCGTTTGACTGTTGTCACGCCAGCCCGGGTTTGATGGCGGGCATGTGTCTTGTTCCGGCATCCAGGGCAGGCGCTATGGGGCGTTGCGCTCCATCAGCAGGTAGGTGTTGTAGGCGTTCATGCGGTTGGCTGCCTTGAACAGCGGCAGTTGCTCATAGGCGCTCCAGTCGGTGGTGGCGTAGGCCTCCTCGAACGGCTGCATGTCGGCGGCAGCGCGGCCCATCGTGTCGCGCAGGTACTGCAGGTAGTCGCGCGTCATGCGCAGGTCGGCCAGGGCTTCGGTGGACATGGGGCCGTGGCCGGGCACGATGGCCGCCGGCGCGTTGTCGATGAGGCGTGCGAGGGCGGCGATCCAGCCACGGCTGTCCGCCTGGCCCACGTAGGGGATGCGCCCGCGGAAGGCCAAGTCGCCGGCAAACAGCACCCGCGCGCCTTCGACGAAGACCGTGAGGTCCTCGGGCGTGTGGGCCGGGCCGACGTGGCGCAACTGCAGGCGAACGCCGCCGAGGTCCAGCACCTCGTCGGTCCGCAGCCAGCGGTCGGCAGGCACCAGGCGGGTCCGGGCGTCCACGGCGGGTGCCAGGCTTGCACGGCTGGCTTGCAGGCGCAGCCGGGCCGTGTCGGACTGCAGGTATTCGCGCGCGGCCTCGTGCGCCAGCACGGTGGCGCCCTGGTCCTTGAACACCTGCAGGCCGTAGATGTGGTCGGCGTGGTAGTGGGTCAGCACGACGTAGCGCACGGGCAGGGGCGTGACGCGGCGGATGGCATCGAGCAGGTCCATGGCGACCGCGGGTGACCCCAGCGCGTCGACGACCACCACCCCGGCGGGCGTGACGATGACGCCGGCGTTCGAGATGAAGTTGCGGTTCTCGGGCGAGCCCAACGCCGCCTCGCCCTGCACGAACCAGATGTCGGGCGCGACGGGCTGCAGCGTCAGTGGTGCGGCCCCTGCGGTGGTGGCAGTCCACAGGGCATGCACGGCGATCAGCCACGTCCTCATCGCACGGCTCCAGCCTCGGTCGCGGCGGGCGGCACGTCGCCCTGGTCGACGATGCGGTCGGTCAGCGCGGCGGCGATCCAGATGCCCGCCAGCGTCACCCACGAGGTTGCCGTGAAGACCGCCGCGCCGGACAGCCCCGCCCCGACGGCGCAGCCGCCCGCCAGCATGCCGCCGAAGCCCATGCAGACGGCTCCTGCGATGTAGCGCCGCATGCTCGCGCCGCCCTGGAAGCCCTCCAGCTTCAGCTCGCCCGACAGCGCAGCAGCCAGCAAGGCGCCGAGGAAGACGCCCGGGATGAGCCCGACGTCGAAGCTCAGCGGCTTGTCGCTGACAAAGAGCACGCGGCTGAGGACCTCCGCCGACGGGCCGGTGAAACTGAGCGACTGGATCGGATGCGGGTCGAAGGCGAGCCTGGAGACGGCATAGGTGAACCACCAGCCCGCCGCAACCGTCAGGCCCACGCCGATGGCGCCGCCCCAGCCCCAGGCCCCGACGTGCTGGCGCCGCGCCCAGAACACCGCCGCCGCGAACCACACGGCCGCGAAGAGCAGGGCACCGGTGTGCCCGACGCCGGTGCGGGCGAGCAGGTCCCGCGCGCCGCCGCCGTCGATGGTCCACCACTCGGAGATGGCCTGGCGCAGCGGCGACAGGGCGCCGGTCAGCGCGGATTGCGCCGTGACCGCAAAGATCAGGCCGGACAGCAGCGCACGCAGGTTGCCTTGCGCCGCCAGCACCAGCATGCGGCTGGAGCAGCCCCGCGCGAGGATCATGCCGATGCCGAACAGCGCCCCGCCGATCGCCGCGCCCGACAGGCTGCCACGGGCGGCGATCTGGCGCGCGTTGCCGGCGTCGAACGCCCCCAGCAGCGCCAGCATCTGCGTGGCGCCGACGGCGGTGGCGAAGGCAAACAGCCACACCGTCAGGCGGCCGCCGGTGCGCTGGTTGCGGGCGAACTCGATGACCGCGGCCCGCAGGCAGAAGCGCGAGCGCTGGGTGAAGATGCCGAACGCCACGCCGATGACGGCCGCGCCGAGGGCGAGCGTGCCGGGTTCGCCGAGTCGGTCGATCAGGGATTCGAGGGACATGGGGAATGCGACCATGGCCGCGGCCTGCGGCGCGTCAGCGCGTGTCGAGGCCGCTCAAGGCTTGATGTAGGCGTAGCCCGCCTTCTGCAGCTTCACGAGGCGCACGACGCCGGAGGGCGTGTAGTCGGCTTCCAGCACGAACTGGTCCTTGCTCAAGCCCCGGTTCTTCAGCGTGATCTCGCAGACCTCGAAGCGCACGCCGCGCGCCTTGAGTGCCGAGACCAGCGGCGCGAACTCGGTGCCGTTCGGGGCCTTGGCGCCTTCCATGAGCATGTCCACGCCCTCGGCGTGGGTGACCACGGTGATCTGCGCCGAGGGGTCGGTGTCGAGGTGGTTGCGGATGTTGCGCAGCCCCTTGAGGCCCTGCGCCGCCGCGTTGTCGAAGTGGTAGACGACCAGGTCGCCCGCCCAGGCCAGCGGCGCGGCGAGGAGCAGGCTGAACAGGACGAGCACGAAGCGCTTGTGCATGGAGTTCTCCTCGGGGTGGCGATCAGCCGTTCAACTCGATCAGCTCCGTCACGGCCTTGACGCCGGCTGCGGCGCAGGCGTCGTCGGCCTCGCCGCCGGGCGCACCCGAGACGCCGATGGCGCCGACCACCGCGCCCGCCGCCTCGATGACCTGGCCACCACCGATGGCCATCACCTGGGCCGACTGGCGGATGCCGCTCATAGGCTTGCCCGCCTGGGTTTCGGCGGCCAGGGCGGCGGTGGACATGCGAAAGCTCGCGGCCGTCCAGGCCTTGCGCGGGGCGATGTCAAGGGTGTGCGCGCCAGCGAAGCGGTCGCGCAGCAGCACCTGCACGAGTCCGCTGCGGTCCACCACCGCGACGGCGACCTGGTGCCCGGCCGTCCGGCAATGCGCCATCGCTGCGCGGGCGGCGACCAGGGCGGTCTCGGGCGTGAGCTGCTGCGTGGCGAAGAGCGGCAGTGCGTCGGCCGCATTGGCGGCGCCGGCGCAGCCCAGGGCCAGGGCCGCGAGTGGAGCGAGCAGTGCGCGCATCACGATCTCCTCGTTCAGGAAGGCATCAGGCCGGGGTTGCCCTGCATGGCGATGAGCTTGGGCGTGTTGATCGTGCGCGGCTTCACGCGGCCGCCCTGGCTGCGCAGCCAGGCCTCCACATGTTCCCAGACGGGCTTCACGCCCGGCGCGTTCCTGGCGTCTTCGGCCACCGGAGCCCAGCCGGCCACCTTGTAGCGCTTGTCGGCCTCAATGGGCCTGCCGTTCAACCGCATGTCGGCAATGCGCCGGCCCATGGCCTCGGTGGGCTGCATCGTGTAGGTCAGGCCCCCGACGCGCACCATGTCGCCGCCTTGCTGGTAGTAGGGGTCGGGGTTGAAGAGGTTGTCCGCCACGTCTTCGAGGATGGTCTTGATCGTGGTGCCCGTCATCTCGGTGAGCGTGGCGTAGGGGTAGGTGATGGCGAGCTGGTCCATCAGCAGCTCGCGCGTGATCGTGTCGCCCGGCAGCAGGCTGGTGCCCCAGCGGAAGCCCGGCGAGAAGGCGATGTCGGCGCCCTGCACGTCCATCAGCGCATCGCAGATGAGCTGGTCCCAGCTGCCGTTGAAGTTGCCGCGGCGGTAGAGCAGCCCGTCGGTCACGGCCAGCTGTTCGTTCAGGCGCTGCTCGAACGGCGCGCGGACCCGGGTGATCAGCGCCTGCATGTCCGCATCGGGCCGCAGCTGGTTCGCGAAGACGGGCAGGAGGCGGTAGCGGAAGTCGACCAGCCTGCCGCCCTTGACGTCGAAGTCCATCACGCCGAGGAACTTGCCGTTGCTGCCCGCGTTGGTGACGAGCGTCGTGCCACCCGCGTTGCCGACCGGCACGGCCACGGGCACGCCGTCGTGGGTGTGTCCGCCGAAGATGGCGTCGATGCCGCGCACGCGTGAGGCCATCTTGAGGTCGACGTCCATGCCGTTGTGCGACACGACGCAGACGAGCCGGGCGCCCGCCGCGCGGGCGTCGTCCACCACCTTCTGCATGTTGGCGTCCTGGATGCCGAACTCCCAGTCGGCCACCAGGTAGCGCGGGTTGGCGATGGGCGTGTAGGGGAAGGCCTGGCCGATGATGGCCACAGGCACGCCGTTGATCGTGCGCAGCGTGTAGGGCTTGAACACCGGGTCGCCGAAGTCGGCCGTCTTGACGTTCTGGGCCACGAACTCCACGTTGCCGGCGAAGTCCTTGTCGACGATCTCCTTCACCCGCTCCATGCCGTAGGTGAACTCCCAGTGCCCGGTCATGATGTCCACGCCGAGCAGCTTGCAGGCGTCCACCATGTCCTGCGCATTCGTCCAGAGCGACGTGGCCGAGCCCTGCCAGGTGTCGCCGCCGTCGAGCAGCAGCGCGCCGGGGCGGCTGGCCTTGAGGCGCTTGACCAACGTGGCGAGGTGAGCGAACCCGCCCACCTTGCCATAGCGGCGGGCGGCCGTATCGAAGTTCAAGGCCGTGAAGGCATGGGCCGACGCCGTGCCGGGGCGCATGCCGGCCGCCTTCAGCAGCCGCTCGCCCACCAGGTGGGGCAGCTCGCCCTGCATGCTGCCAATGCCCAGGTTGACGCTGGGCTCACGGAAGTAGATGGGCTGGAGCTGCGCGTGGCAGTCCGTCATGTGCAGCAGCGAGACGTTGCCGAAGGGCGGCAGGTCGTAGAGCCGGGCTTCTGCCTTTTCAGTGGACGCCTCGGCCACCTGGGACAGCGGCAGGCCGGCCGCGGCGGCGCAGCCGAGCACCTGCAGGAAATCGCGCTTGGACAGGGACATGGCCAGCCTACTGGTTCACCGGGGACTTGGGGTCCAGCAGCAGGGCCATCACGTCGCGGATCTGCTGCTCGTTGAGCAGCTCGGCATGGCCGAAGCGCGGCATGTTGGAGCAGGCCGAGTAGGCCTTGCTGTTGTAGAGCTTGCCCCAGGTGTACTTGACGATGGCGGCTGCGGCCGGGGCCGCGGGGTCGGTGACGCCGCGCAGCTTGCCGTAGTTCCAGAGGCTCGGGCCGATCGTGCCGAAGGAGATTTCCTTCTTGTCGATCTGGTGGCAGTTGTAGCACATGGCCCCGTTCTTGGCGGGGGCAGCGCTGGCATCCGTCCAGGTCATGCCGCGGCCGTTCTGGGCCAGCTTCTCGCCTTCCTTCCAGTCACCGATGTACTGGCCGTCAGCCGGCCACTTGATGGTGGCCATCTGGGCGGCTTCGATCTTTTTCGTGACCGCCGCGGAGGGGGGCTTGGCCTGGGAGCAGGCTTTCTGCGCATCGTCCTGGTTCAGGCGGTCGAGCTTGGCGATGCCTTGCTCGCGGAAGGACGCACGCATCATCGCGTCGGCCTGCTGGTCCAGTTGCTTGGCCGTCTGGGCATGGGCGCTGGCGGCCGTGAGCAGGGCCAGGGCCGTGAGATGTCGGATCTGCATGTCGGTCTCCTCAGCGCTTGATGGCGGGGGCGATGGACTCGGCGCCCTTGGCGTTGACGCCCATGTAGACGCCCAGCGCCACGGTCACGTCGGAGGCGAAGCCGGGGTAGGGGAAGCGCTGCTGGCGGAAGCAGTCGTTCAGCCGGCGCTGCATGCTCCACAGCTCGCCGCTGGAGACTCGGTAGGCGGGCCAGGCTGCGAAGCCGACGCCGTCGCCCGGGTTCTTCGTGAGGTTGGGCAGGTCCTGCAGGCGGATGCGCTTGCCATCCTCGCCGTGGCAGCTGGCGCAGGAGAAGTCCATCGGCCCGCCGCGGTAGAAGAAGGCGCGCTTGCCCAGCTCGTAGAAGCGCTTCTCCTCGGGATGCTTCTGCGGCAGTTCCATCTTCATGCCGCGCGACATGGACGAAATCCAGGCCGCCAGCGCGGTGACCGTGGCCTGCTCGCCCTTGTCGAAGGGCGTGGCGGCGATCTCGGCGGCGTCGAAGCCCTGCAGCGTCTGCATGCAGCTCAACAGGCGCGACTCGAGGTCCTGTACCTTCTTCGTGTCGGGGAAGAACCGCGGCAGCTGCACCCAGGCGCCCTTGACAACGCCCGGGCCCAGGCCGAGGTCGCAGGCCTCCAGCGACGCGTGCCTGGGCCCGCGAGGCGTCTTCCAGAGATCCTCGCCCTTGGCCTCGAAGAGTTCGGCGGGGTTGCCGTCCTCCAGCATCTTGCGGTACTCGGCGATGCCGTCCGCCGCGGACTTGGGCGGCGGCGGCGTCTGGGCCACCAGGGGTAGGGTGGCGGTGGCACTGGCCGCGATGGCGGCGAACGCAATCAGTCTTGAGCGCATGGGGCCCTCCTGCAGTGGCGAACGGGCGGATCGGCCGACGATCAGGAGACCGTGGCTTCGTCGGTGCGGGTCTCGCCGCGGTTGTCGCGCCAGGTGATGGCGATCTTGTCGCCAGCCTTGGCCCCCTTCACGACGAACTGCAGGAAGGGATTCTTGGATACCGACGGCCCCCACTCGGCGGTGAGCACGGGCTTGCCGTTGAGTTGGGCCGTCACTTCCTGGATGAACCAGGCCGGGATGGTCTTGCCGGACGCGTCCTTGCGGAGGCCCGTTTCCATCTCGTGGCTCATCAGCACACGGACGGTCGTCTTGTCGCCGGCCGCCTGGGCTCGGATGCGCATGGGATCAGGCATGTCTTGTCTCCTGTTTACGTGGCGTTCAGTTGGGCATCCCGGCCCCCGCGGGGGCTGAGGACGGACCGTGCCTGCCGAAGCCCTGCAGCGCCTGGGCGCAGAGCGGTCCCGGCCAGGGCAGGCCTTGGAGGAGGGGCTTCATGTCAGCCGCCGCAACCGCCGAGGGTGACCTTCACTTCCTTCTGGGCATACAGCACGCGGCCGTCGGCCATCAGCGCCACGGCGAGCACGTTGGACGACTGGCCCATCTTGACCCGCGTCGTGAAGCTGGCTTCGACGGACTCGTTCACGTCGAACGCGGCGGACAGCACGCTGGGGTTCTTCTCGACCAGCAGCAGCAGCCGCTTGACGCCGGGCAGCGACGTCGACCCGCCCACGGGCACGACGGCGCCGTTCTCGGCGATGTCCGGCGCCGTGATGGTCACGTCCTTGCTCTCAACGGGCGCGCCGGCACCCAGCGCCTTCATCAGGTCGGCGATGGTCTTGGCCTCGAAAGCCGCGGTGGGGTAGGCCGCCAACGCGGCGCGCGGCAGCAGGCCCAGGCCGCCGAGCATCAGGGCCACCTGGGCGGAACGGGCAAGTGCCATGCGGCGGTTCAGGTGGTTCGTCATGGGAGTCTCCTTCAGGCGGTCCACGTTAGAAGTCTTGGTGGGGGAATGCATGCGGGCTATCCAGGGGTCAGTGGCTGGCCGCACCCGCGGCGAGCCAGCTCGCGAGCGTTGCGAGATCTGCGTCGGACAGGGGCTGGGCGGGCATCGAGACCGCGCCCCAGACGCCCTGGCCACCGGCCTTGATCTTGCCGGCGAGATAGGCCTGGGCGTCGGCTCGACCGGCGTACCTGGCGGCGACCTGCCTGAAGCCGGGCCCGACGAGCTTTTGCTCCATGCCGTGACAGGCCGTGCAGGCGTGCTGCTTGAGCAGGGCCAGCGCGCCGGCGGCAGCATTCGGTGCCGTGGGCGCAGCGGGCGCCGCAGCCACGGTGGCCGGCCCGTCCCGGCGCGCGCCCGGCGGCCGGGTCGTGTCGATGCCGCGCTGGGGGCCGACCAGGCGCTGCTGCTCGGCGAGGTTGCCGTTGTTGTTGCGGGCGAAGTCGGGCAGCAGGGAGGCCACCCTGGGCTCGGCGCCGCAGTCGTGCATGCAGGCCGTGGCCTTCACGTCGAACGCGCCAGGCTGGCCCATGCCCTTGCCAGGCCACATCGCATGCGCCGTGGTCATGCCGTTGCGATTGGGCATGCGCTTCTGGACCTCGGCGATGTTGGCGTCGCTCAGCGTGAACCCGTCGGGCACGATGCCGCCCAGGTTCAGCAGATACGCCGTGACCGCATAGACCTCGTCCGTCTTCAGCGACTTCGGCGCGTTCCACGGCATCGCGCGGTTGATGTAGTCCCACAGTGTCGAGACCGTGGAGACCTTCATCAGCGTCGTGCGGCCGGGGAAGGTGGTGTCGTTCAGACGTGCGACGCGGCCTGTCTTGATGTCCTCGGCGGTCGTGCCGCCCACGAGCGGGGAGAACACTTCATTGCTTTCGCCGAACACGCCGTGGCAGGAGGCGCACTTGGCCTCCCAGAGATCCTGCCCCTGGGCCACGCTGCCCGCGCCCTTGGGCAGGCCCTTGAAGTCCGGGCGGACGTCGATGTCCCAGGCCTTGATCTCGGCCGGCGTGGCGGCGCGGCCGATGCCCGGATAGGCCGGCTGGGCCGAGGCCGTCGCCAAGGCCATGGCGCCGAGCAGCGCCACGCACAGACGCTCAGGAGAGCTGGACATTGCGGACCTCCCCGCTTTCCTCGACCAGCCAGGACTGGATGGCGTTGTTGTGATAGATCGACCGCGTGCCGCGCACCGCGCGCAGCTGCCGTGTGCCGGGCTGCACGTAGCCGGTCTCGTCCATGGCGCGGCTCTGGAGGATGGCAGGCTTGCCATGCCACTGCCAGTCGAGCGTGAAGCGCGTGAGGCACTTGCTCATGACCGGGTCCTGCAGGCGCGCCGTGCGCCAGTTGCGGCCGCCATCGGTCGTCACGTCCACGCGCTTGACCTTGCCGCGGCCCGACCAGGCCAGGCCGCTGATCTGGTAGTAGCCCCTGTCGAGCAGCAGCTGGCCGCCGGAGGGCGTCGTGATCACGCTCTTGCATTCCTGCGTGCTGGTGTACTGCCGATGCAGGCCGCCGGGCATGAGGTCGACGTAGTGAACGGTCTCGTCCTTGGTGCCGTAGGGCTGGTCGCCCACCTCCAGGCGCCTGAGGTACTTGACCCAGCTCACCCCTTGCACGCCGGGCACGACCAGGCGCAGCGGATAGCCCTGCTCGGGCCGGAGCATCTCGCCGTTCTGGCCGTAGGCGACGAACACCTCGCCGCTCTCCACCAGCTCCATCGGCACCGTGCGCGTCATGCTGGAGCCGTCGGCGCCCTCGGCGAGCACGTAGCGGGCGCGCTTGTAATCGACGCCGCACAGGTCGAACAGCACGCGCAGCGGCACGCCGGTGAACTCGCTGCAGCTGAGCATGCCGTGGGTGTACTGGCAGGTGGGCACAGCGACATTGCCCCACTCCATGCCCGTGTTGGCGCCGCACTCGATGAAGTGGAAGCGGCTCACGCTCGGCAGCCGCATCAGCTCGTCCATCGTGAAGACCAGCGGCTTGTTCAGCAGCGTGTCGTCGCTGCCGTTGATCATCAGCCGGTGCCTGGACGGATCGATGTCCCACCAGCCCTGGTGATGGCGTTCGAAGTGGAGCCCGCTGGGCGTGACGATGCCGAACAGCGATTGCAGAGGCGCGAAAGACACGGAGGCCTGCGCCGTCTGCGTGAGGCCCGGGCTCGGCCGGCGCTGGACATTGGCCTCGTACCGGGAGGGCTTGCCGTAGCCTTCGGTCGCCACGGCCTGGCCCAGGCCGCGGCTGTGCTCCGGCAGGGTCAGGATGGCGGGGTCGCCGGCCGGGCCTGCCTGCGCGGCAGCAGCAGCCGACCCGCCAGCAAGCGCGGCAGCGAATGCGTGACGCACGAAGTCGCGTCGCCCCTGCCTGGCCTCGTCGACCACGGCGCGGACGCCGTCCGGCGTCAGGAAGTTCTCGGGCGCCTTGCGCAGGCGACCCGACGGAAAGGACTCGTGAGTCACGATGGCATCTCCCCTGAAGAGCGGCGCCCGCCGGCGGGGGCAATGCGCGCTGCCTGAATCGAGCACGGCATGGGAAGCCTTGTCTCCTGCGGCACGGTCCCGGGGACCCTGCCTGGGTTCATGGTGGCGACGTGCCGCCATCGGCGCATCGCCATCGATGCTGCTCCGCAGCAACATCAGCATTTCTTTATATTAACGATTGCGTATGTAATGAACCCTGGTGGCAACCCTAGGCCGTCCCGGCGGGGCTCAGCTCAGGCCCAGCGCCTTGAGCCGTCGGTAGAAGGTGCGCTCGCTGGGACCGAGGCGCTCCGCCACCTCCCGGCGACTGAGCCGGCCGTCCTGCACCAGGCGCCGGGTCTCCGCATCCAGGTCGCGCGCCGGCGCGAGCGGTGCCGGGCACGCGGGTGCCGCGGACGCCGCCGGCGGCATCGGGTGAGGGCCGCCGGTAGGAAGATCGTGTCGCGGTTTAGGGCGACTCGAGGGGGGAAATCGTGTCGGCTCGCTGCGGGCACGAAAGGACCATTGGCGCCTGCTGCAGCCCACGGGCCATCCGACCAAGCAGCCTGCGCGACCTCAAATTATGTCGTCAATGTGCATTATGTAAACTAACGAGCGCGTGAAGAAGAAGTCCTTCCGACCCACTACGATGCCGCCCCTGAACTTAGGGATGCGGATGATGCCGTGGATGGATTTAGCTGAGGTGCTTGCGTGGGCGTGAAGCTGGTGGTCGGCTTCGTCTGGTTGTTGAGCTGGCTGCCGTTCCGCGTGATCTCGGCACTGGGATGGCTGCTCGGCAACCTCGTTGCTGCCGTGCCGTCCTCACGCCGGCACATTGGCGAAGTGAACCTCAGGCTGGTGCTGCCCGACTGGACGCCCGCAGCCCGCGCCCGGCTGCTGCGCCGGCATTTCGTCGCCATGGTGCAGATGCTGCTGGAGTACGGCTACTGCTGGTTCGCGTCGCCCGAGCGGCTCAAGCGGTTGATGCGCATCGAAGGCCTGGAGCACCTGCGCGCACTGGATGGCCGCAACGTCATCTTGATGATGCCTCACTTCACCGGGCTGGATCTGGCCGGTCTGCGCGTATCGATGGAGACGCCCGTCGTCAGCATCTACTCGGTGCAGAAAGATCCGTGGCTCGACGCCTTCTTCCGCGCCAGGCGGCTGCGGCTGGGAACCGGCATCATCTTCGCGCGCCAGCAAGGCACGCGGCCCACGCTGCGGGCTCTGAAGGACGGCTACCGGCTTTACTACCTGCCCGACCAGGACTTCGGCCAGCGCGACTCGGTCTTCGTGCCGTTCTTCGGCGTGCCGGCCGCCACCATCGGCGGGCTGTCACGCATGGCCGCCGTCACGAAGGCGGCCGTGCTGCCTTGCTACCCGCGGCGCGAGGCCGGTGGCTACACGCTGGTCATCGAGCCGGCGCTGGAGAATTTCCCGACCGATGACGTTGTCGCCGACGCGACGCGCATGAATGCCGTCATCGAGGCTCAGGCGCGCCGACAATTGCACCAGTACTTCTGGCTGCACAAGCGCTTCAAGTCCCGGCCGCCCGGCGAACCGGACTTCTACGGCAAATGACCCACGACATCCCCTACGTCAAGCTCACCATCGTGGCGATCTTCATCGCCAGCACGGTCTACGTGCACTTCCGCGGCCGGGTGCGTCTGCGCTTCTTCCGCCAGTTGATGGACCACTCGACCTTCATGGCGCCCATCAACTGCCTGATGTACATGTTCTCCAAGCTACCGGCCAAGCCCTACCTGCCGGTATCGGGCTTCCCGGAGCTGAAGCTGCTGGAAGACCATTGGCAGGACATCCGCGCCGAGGCCTACAAGCTGGCCGAGGCGGGCGAGATCAAGAAGAGCGACAAGTACAACGACGCCGGCTTCAACAGCTTCTTCAAGACCGGCTGGACGCGTTTCCACCTGAAGTGGTACGACGAGGCGCACTCGTCGGCCCGCGCGCTGTGCCCCGTGACGACCGAACTGCTGCAGCGCATCCCGACCGTGAAGGCCGCGATGTTCGCCGCCCTGCCCCCCGGCGGCCGGCTCGTCACGCACCGTGACCCCTTCGCCGGTTCGCTGCGCTATCACCTGGGCCTCGTCACACCCAATGCCGACAGCTGCTACATCTCGGTCGACGGCGAGCGCTACTTCTGGCGCGACGGCGAAGGCGTCATCTTCGACGAGACCTACCTGCACTACGCCGAGAACCAGTCGGACATGATGCGCATCATTCTCTTCTGCGACATCGAGCGGCCGCTGAACAACCCGGTGGCGCGCTGGTTCAACCACTTCATCAGCCACACGCTGATCCGCGCCGCGTCCGCGCCCAACTCGGACACCGATCGCACCGGCGGCATCAACAAGCTGTTCGCCTACGTGCAGCAGGTGCGCCTGTTCGGCAAGCGCATCAAGGCGAAGAGCCGCTTCGCCTACTACGCGCTGCAGTGGGTCATCTTCGGCGGCCTGCTGGTCTGGTGGCTGTTCGGCTGACCGCCGAGCCCCTGGGGTTTGCCCGCCCGTGACGAACGATCAGGCAAGACTCCCTTCGCTAGCATCGAAGGTTTTGGTTCTCCCAAATACCTTCCATGCCTCGTCTGAACGTCGCCCCTGCCCTGCTGCTGGCCGCCGCCCTGGCCGCCCACGCGCAGGACGCATCCAAGCCCGCCCCCTGGAACGTCAACGCCCCGCCCGGCGTGGCCAAGACGGCCGGCATCGACGTGCGGACCGGCACGTGGATGAGCGTAGACGTGAGCCCCGACGGCAAGACCCTCGTCTTCGACCTGCTGGGCGACCTCTACATGCTGCCCATCGGCGGCGGCGAGGCCAAAGCACTGACGCACTCCATCGCCTGGGAACAGCAGGCGCGCTTCTCGCCTGACGGCAAGCAGATCGCCTTCCTCAGCGACGCCGGCGGCGGCGACAACCTGTGGGTCATGAGCGCCGACGGCAGCGGTGCCCGCGCCGTCACGAAGGAAGACTTCCGGCTGCTGAACAACCCGGTCTGGCATCCCAGCGGCAAGTACCTGCTGGCGCGCAAGCACTACACCGGCACGCGCAGCGCCGGCTCGGGCGAGATCTGGCTGTTCGCCGTGGACGCCGACGCCGCAAAAAACAAGGGCGTGCAGCTCAACGAGAAGCCCAACTGGCAGAAGGACCTCGGCGAGCCGGCCATATCGGCCGACGGCAAGTACCTGTACTACTCCCAGGACACGACGCCCGGCCGCACGTTCGAGTACAACAAGGACGGCAACGGCGAGATCTACAAGATCTTCCGCCAGGACCTGTCGGACGGCTCCGTCGAGCCCTTCGTGCAAGGCCCGGGCGGCTCGGTGCGGCCCACGCCCTCCCCCGACGGCAAATACCTCGCCTTCGTGCGTCGCGTGCGCAACCAGAGCACGCTGTTTCTGAAGGACCTCGCCACCGGCGTCGAACGTCCGGCCTGGAGCGGTCTGTCACGCGACCTGCAGGAGATCTGGGCGATGTGGGGCGTCTACCCCAGCTTCGCGTGGCTGCCCGGCAGCAAGGAGCTGGTGGTCTGGGCGGAAGGCAAGATCTGGCGCGTCGACCCATTCAAGGGCTCGGCCACCGAGATCCCCTTCCACGTGAAGGACACGCGCGAGCTGCGTGAGCCGATGCGGTTTGCGCAGGACGTGGCGCCCGAGAAGTTCGCCGTGCACCAGCTGCGCGGCGCGCAGGTGTCGCCGGATGGCAGGCGCGTCGTCTACTCGGCACTGGGCTCGCTGTACGTGAAGGATCTGCCTGACGGCAAGCCGCGCCGGCTGACGAAGCAGGATGAGGCCTTCGAGTTCGCGCCGAACTGGTCGCGCGACGGCAAGAGCCTCGTCTACGCGACCTGGCGCGACGACACGCAGGGCACCATCAGGCGTCTGGATCTCGCGTCGGGCAAGGAGACGGTGCTCGTCAAGGAACCCGGCAAGTACCTCGAACCGCGACTGTCGCCGGACGGCAGGCAGGTCGTCTACCGCAAGGTCAAGGGTGGCGGCCTGACCAGCCCGTGGTACAGCCTGGACACGGGCCTCTACATCGCCGCGGCGGACGGCTCGGGCAAGCCCGAACGCATCAGCAAGGACGGCAGCAGCCCGCAGTTCGGCGCCCGCAGCGACGAGGTCTTCTTCACGAAGACCAGCAGCACCAGCGAGGTCGATCAGCGCTTCTCGCTGATGCGGCTGCACCTGCGTGACCACAGCGAGACCGAGGTCGCGCGCAGCGACTCGGCCAGCGAATACAGCGTGTCGCCGGACGGCCAGTGGCTGGGCTTCGTCGAACGCTTCCACGCCTATGTGACGCCACTGCCCGCCGTCCAGGGCCAGGCCGGCAAGACCATCACCGTCGGCGCCAAGATGGACGCGCTGCCGGTGCGCCAGCTCGACGTCGATGCCGGCCACGACCTGCACTGGAGCGGCGACAGCAGCAAGCTGCAATTCACGCTGGGCGACGAGCTGTTCACGGCCAGCGCCGCCGGCAAGGAGAAGGCCACGAGCCAGAAGATCGGCTTCGAGCAGGCCAGCGACAAGCCCGCCGGCAAGGTCGCGCTGACCGGTGCCCGCCTCGTGACGATGAAGGGCGATGAAGTGATCGAAGGCGGCACCGTCGTCGTCGATGGCAACCGCATCGTCGCCGTGGGCAAGGACGTTGCCATCCCGGCCGACGCGAAACGCATCGACGCCACCGGCAAGACCATCGTGCCCGGCTTCATCGACGCCCACTGGCATGGCGCGATGAACGACTCGGGCCTGATCCCGCAGCAGAGCTGGGTCAACCTCGCGTCGCTGGCCTTCGGCGTGACGACGCTGCACGACCCCAGCAACCTCAACAGCGCCATCTTCACGCAGGCCGAGATGCAGCGCGCCGGCCTCGTGCTGGGCCCGCGCATCTACTCGACCGGCACCATCCTGTACGGCGCCAAGACGCCGTTCATGTCGGTCGTCAACAGCCTGGACGACGCGCTGACCCACCTGAACCGCCAGAAGGCCGAGGGCGCCATCAGCGTGAAGAGCTACCAACAGCCGCGCCGCGACCAGCGGCAGCAGGTGCTGGAAGCCGCACGCCGGACGGGCCTGATGGTCGTGCCCGAAGGCGGCGCCCTGTTCCAGAACAACATGACCATGGTCGTCGACGGCCACACGACGGTGGAGCACGCGCTGCCCATCGCCGAGGTCTGGGACGACGTCAAGCAGCTGTGGAGCCAGCAAGCGACCGGCTACACGCCGACACTGAACGTCGGCTACGGCGGCCTGGACGGCGAGCACTACTGGTACGCCCGCACCGACGTCTGGAAGCATCCGCTGCTGAGCCGCTACGTGCCGCGCTCCGTGCTGGAGCCACGCTCCGTGCGCCGCGAGACGGCGCCGGAGGAGGACTTCAACATCATCCGCGTGGCCCGCACGGCGACACAGCTGTCGCGCGCCGGCGTCAACACGATGATCGGCGCCCACGGCCAGCGCGAAGGCCTGGGCACGCACTGGGAGATGTGGATGTTCGTGCTGGGCGGCATGACGCCGATGGAGGCGCTGCGCACGGCCACCATCAATCCGGCTCGCAACTTCGGCTTCGACAAGGACCTGGGCTCCATCGAGCCCGGCAAGCTGGCCGACCTCGTCGTCATCGACGGCAACCCGCTGGCCGACATCCGCCAGAGCGACCGCGTCGCCCAGGTCATGCAGAACGGCCGGCTGTTCGACGCGCAGACGTTGAACCAGATCGCGCCCGTGGCCAAGGTCCGCAAGCCGCTGTTCTTCGAGGGCTCGGATGGCAAGACGATGCCCATCGACGGCGAGGCGCTGGAGTCGGGGCACCTGGGCGACTGAACCTGGGCGGGCCGGCGCCTTCCACAAGATGGAGGGTGCCGGCAAGTGCGAGGCCTCCCATACTCGCCGCGGCCGCCAGCGTCGGCGGCGTCAGCCAGGAGCCCGCATGCAGATCCAGGTCTTCCGCAAGACATTGACCGCCAGCAGCACCATCGGCGAGCTGCACCTCGACGGCCAGTTCGAGTGCTACACGCTTGAGGACTGCGTGCGCCCGGTCAAGATCAAGGGCATGACCGCCATCCCGGCCGGCAGCTACGAAGTCGTCATCAACTTCTCCGAGCGTTTTCAACGGCTGCTGCCGCTGCTGCTGAACGTGCCCAACTTCGACGGCGTGCGCATCCACGCCGGCAACACCGCCGCCGACACCGAGGGCTGCCTGCTGGTCGGCCAGACCCAGTCGGCAGACTTCATCGGCAAGAGCCGCGCCGCCTTCGACGCGCTGTTCCCCAAGCTGCAGGCCGCCGCCGCGCGCGAGAAGATCTTCATCAACATCCTCATGCCCGACGCCGGCGCCCCGGCTGCGCCGGCTCGCCTGGCCATGACCCGCCCGGCCGCAAAGAAGGCCGCCACCAAGGCCGGCAAGAAGAACAAACGTTGAGCGCCTCGGGCCGCGGCTAGAATGCCGCCCGTCAGGAGAGCGCCCCGGTGCAGTTGGGGGCCGCCGAAGGCGCAACAACGCTCAGGCAGAAGGACTGACAAGACGCGGCGGGTGACAGACACTCGACGCGTTCCTCACTGGAGAGAGGCTGGCCCCTGAGCCAGCCCACCGAAGGGGCAAGCCCGTGGCGATTCGCCAAGGGTCAATCTCTCAGGTACCAGGGACAGCGAGGACATCCACACCCGAAATCCCCCTCGGAGCTCCCGATGTCCTCCCTGCTGCAAACGCCGCTGCACGCCCTCCATCTTGAACTCGGCGCCAAGATGGTGCCCTTCGCCGGCTACGACATGCCGGTGCAATACCCCGCCGGCGTGATGGCCGAACACAAGCACACGCGCGCTGCCGCGGGCCTGTTCGACGTGTCGCACATGGGCCAGGTCCGCCTCGTCGGTGCTGGCGCCGCCGCGGCCCTCGAAACGCTGGTGCCCGTCGACATCGTCGACCTCGGCGTCTTCAAGCAGCGCTACGCGCTGTTCACGAACGAGCAGGGCGGCCTGCTGGACGACCTGATGGTCTGCAAGCGCCCTGACGACCTGTTCGTCGTCGTCAACGCCGGTTGCAAGGAGCAGGACATCGCCCACATGCAAAAGCATCTGGCGGGTCGCTGCGAGGTCATCCCCATGCCCGAGCGCGCGCTGCTGGCGCTGCAGGGCCCGCAGGCCGTGGACGTGCTGTCCCGCCTGAACCCGGACGTCGCCAAGCTGACCTTCATGACCGGCGGCTTCTTCCAGCTTGATGGCATCGACACCTTCCTGACCCGCTCGGGCTACACCGGCGAGGATGGCTACGAGATCTCCGTCCACGAGAACGACGCCGTGGCCCTCGCCCGCAAGCTGCTGAGCCACGCCGAGGTCAAGCCCATCGGCCTCGGTGCGCGCGACTCGCTGCGCCTGGAAGCCGGCCTGTGCCTGTACGGCCACGACATCAACGAGACGACCACCCCGGTCGAGGCGTCCATCACCTGGGCCATCCAGAAGGTGCGCCGCGCCGGTGGCGCGCGTGCCGGCGGTTACCCGGGCGCGGCCGTCATCGACAAGCAGCTCGCCAACGGCGCGGCCCGCAAGCGCGTGGGCCTCGTCGGCAAGGAGCGCATGCCCGTGCGCGAAGGCGCCAGGATCGTGACCGCCGACGGCACCGAGATCGGCGTCGTCACCAGCGGCACCCTTGGCCCCACGGTTAACCAGCCTGTCGCCCTCGCCTATCTCGACACCGCCCACGCCGCCGTCGGCACCGAAGTCTTCGCCGTCGTGCGCGACAAGCGCACGCCGATGACAGTCTCCTCCACCCCCTTCACCCCCAACCGCTACTACCGCGGCTAATCCAACGAGGCTGAACGCAATGAGCATCAAGTACACCCCCGATCACGAATGGCTTGAAGTCCACGGCGACGGCACCGCCACGGTGGGCATCACCGTGCACGCGCAGGATGCGCTGGGCGACGTGGTCTTCGTGGACCTGCCCGAAGTCGGCAAGACCTTTGCCGAGAAGGAAGTCGCCGGCGTCGTCGAGTCCGTGAAGGCCGCGGCCGACGTCTACATGCCTGTCGACGGCGAGATCACCGAGGTCAACGAAGCGCTGCGCGACGACCCGGCGCTGGCCAACTCCGACCCGCTGAAGGCCGGTTGGTTCTTCAAGGTCAAGCTGAGCAACCCCGCCCAGCTCGACGCCTTGATGGACGCCACCGCCTACGACGCCCTGTTGAAGACCCTGTAATTTCTCGCTGAAGTTCCGCCATGCCGACGCCGCTCTCCATCCTCGAAGACGCCTCCGAATTCCACGCCCGCCACATCGGGCCGGATGCCGTCGATGAATCCCTGATGTGTGCCGCGATCGGCGTGGCCAGCCGCGGCGCGCTGATCGACGCGGTCGTGCCCTCGGCCATCCGCCGCAGCCAGGGCATGAAGCTGCCCGCGCCCATCACGGAGGCCGGCGCGCTGGCAGAGCTGAAGGCGATCGCAGGCAAGAACAAGGTCTACAAGAGTTTCATCGGCCAAGGCTACTACGGCGTGCACACGCCGGGCGTCATCCTGCGCAACATCCTCGAGAACCCCGCTTGGTACACGGCCTACACGCCCTACCAGGCCGAGATCTCGCAGGGCCGCATGGAAGCCATCCTGAACTTCCAGACGCTGGTGACCGACCTCACCGGCATGGACATCGCCAACGGCTCGATGCTGGACGAAGCCACGTCGGCCGCCGAGGCCGTCACGCTGGCCAAACGCTCGGTGAAGAGCAAGAGCAACACGCTCATCGTCGCCGGCGACGTGCACCCGCAGACCATCGAGGTCATCAAGACGCGCTGCGCGCCTCTCGGTATCGAGGTCAAGGTCGGCATGGCGCCCACGCTGATGGCCGAGAACGACTACTTCGCCGTCGTCTGCCAGTACCCCAGCACCACCGGCCTCATCCACGACCTGAAGGCCTTCGCCGACCAGGCGCACGCCAAGAGCGCGGCCTTCATCGTCTGCACCGACCTGCTCGCGCTGACGCTGCTGGTCTCGCCCGGCGAGTTCGGCGCCGACATCGTCGTCGGCAACAGCCAGCGCTTCGGCATGCCCATGGGTGCCGGCGGCCCGCACGCGGCGTTCATGGCCTGCAAGGACGAGTTCAAGCGCTCCATGCCCGGCCGCCTCGTCGGCGTGAGCAAGGACGCGCAAGGCCACCCGGCCATGCGTCTGGCGCTGCAGACCCGCGAGCAGCACATCCGCCGCGAGAAGGCCACCTCCAACATCTGCACGGCCCAGGTGCTGCCGGCCGTCGTGGCCAGCATGTACGCCGTCTACCACGGCCCGCAAGGCCTCAAGCGCATCGCCGAGCGCGTGGCCACGTACACGGCCATCCTGCACGCCGGGCTGACGCGCCTGGGCGCCAAGGTCGTCACGCCGCACGTGTTCGACACGCTGCTGGTCGAGTGCGATGCCGCCGCCGTCATGGCCAAAGCCGTGGCTGAGCAGGCCAACCTGCGCAAGCTGAGCGACAAGCACGTCGGCATCGCGCTGGACGAGACGACGTCGCGCGCTGAAATCGAGGCGATCTGGCGCTGGTTCGCCCCGGCCGGCGCCACCGTGCCGACGGTGGCCGAATTCGCCGCCGGCGTCGACAGCCTGATCCCGTCGCAGCTGCGCCGCACCAGCGCCTTCCTGACGCACCCGGTCTTCAACACGCACCACAGCGAAACCGAGATGCTGCGCTACATCCGCAGCCTGTCCGACAAGGACCTGGCGCTGGACCGCAGCATGATCCCGCTGGGCTCGTGCACGATGAAGCTCAACGCCACGGCCGAGATGATCCCCATCACCTGGCCCGAATTCGCCGGCGTCCACCCGTTCGCGCCGCAGGACCAGCTGGCCGGCTACACCGAGCTGGACCAGCTGCTGCAGAACTGGCTGACCGAGTGCACCGGCTATGCCGGCATCAGCCTGCAGCCCAACGCCGGCTCGCAGGGCGAGTACGCCGGCCTGCTGGCCATCAAGGCCTGGCACGAGTCGCGCGGCGACAAGCAGCGCACGGTCTGCCTGATTCCTGAAAGCGCCCACGGCACCAACCCGGCTTCGGCGCAGATGTGCGGCATGACTGTCGTGGTCACCAAGTGCGACAAGGAAGGCAACATCGACCTCGTCGACCTGAAGGCCAAGTGCGAGCAGCACGCCGACAAGCTGGCCGCCATCATGATCACCTACCCCTCCACGTACGGCGTGTTCGACACGCACGTGAAGGAGATTTGCGCCATGGTGAAGGCCCACGGCGGCCGTGTCTACGTGGACGGCGCCAACATGAACGCGCTGGTCGGCATCGCCGCCCCCGGCGAGTTCGGCGGCGACGTGAGCCACCTGAACCTGCACAAGACCTTCTGCATCCCGCACGGCGGTGGCGGCCCGGGCGTCGGCCCGGTCTGCGTGGTTGACGACCTCGTGCCCTTCCTGCCGGCGCACCGCACGGCCGGTCTCGGCAAGGCCAGCAACATCGGCGCCGTGTCCGCCGCCCCGCTGGGCAACGCCGCCGTGCTGCCGATCTCGTGGATGTACATCCGCATGATGGGCGCCGAGGGCCTCAAGAAGGCCACCGAAACGGCCATCCTGTCGGCCAACTACGTCGCCGCCCGGCTGAGCGATCACTACGACATCCACTTCTCCGGCGGCATCGCCGGTGTGAAGGGCGGCGGCGTGGCGCACGAGTGCATCCTGGACCTGCGCCCGCTGAAGGACAGCTCCGGCATCAGCGCCGAGGACGTCGCCAAGCGCCTCATCGACTACGGCTTCCACGCACCGACGCTGAGCTTCCCCGTCGCCGGCACGCTGATGGTCGAGCCGACCGAGAGCGAATCGCGCGCCGAACTGGACCGCTTCATCGACGCGATGATCCAGATCCGCCACGAGATCGCCGACGTCGAGGCCGGCAAGCTCAGCCGCGAGGACAACCCGCTGGTCAACGCGCCGCACACCAGCATGGTCGTCAGCGCCACCGACTGGGCACACGCCTACAGCCGCGAGGCCGCCGCCTTCCCGCTGCCGTCGCTGCGCCGCCAGAAGTACTGGTCGCCGGTCGGCCGCGTGGACAACGTCTACGGCGACCGCAACCTGTTCTGCAGCTGCGTGCCGCTGTCTGAATACGAAGAGGCCTGACCCCTCTTCGCGAGAACAACCACGCGTCGCCGCGACATCGGCGGTGCGTGGTTGGCTGCTGAGTCGGGGCGGCCAAAAGCCGCCCCGACCTCTTCTACTGAATCGAGGTCCTCATGGCGGTTTCTGTTTTTGACCTCTTCAAGATCGGCATCGGCCCGAGCAGCTCACACACGGTCGGGCCGATGCGCGCCGCGCGGCTGTTCGGCCTGCGGCTGCAGCACGACGGGCTGCTCGAGAAGACGACCCGTGTCCAGGTCATCCTCTACGGGTCTCTCGGCGCCACCGGCAAGGGCCACGGCAGCGACAAGGCCGTGCTGCTGGGCCTGGCCGGGCATGAGCCGGACACGGTCGACGTCGAGGCCATCCCGGCGCTGCTGGACGCCGTCCGCAGCGGCGAACTGAACCTCGTCGGCCAGAAGCGCATCCCCTTCGACGAAGCCAAGGACCTGGTCTTCAAGCGCCGCGAGTCGCTGCCCTTCCACGCCAACGGCATGCGCTGCGTGGCCTTCGACACAGACGGCGCCGAGATCGCCAGCCGCATCTACTACTCGGTCGGCGGCGGCTTCATCGTGAGTGATGAAGTCGCGGCCGATGGCAGCAAGCAAAAGGTCATCGCACCCGACGTGACCGTGCTGCCCTACCCGTTCAAGACCGGCGACGAGCTGCTGGCGCTGACGAAGCAGTACGGCCTGAGCATCGCCGAGATCATGCGCCGCAACGAGGGCCACTGGCGGCCCGACGCCGAGACGCGTGCCGGCCTGCTGAAGATCTGGGGCGTGATGCAAGCCTGCGTGCAGCGCGGCTGCAAGACTGAAGGCATCCTGCCCGGCGGCTTCAAGGTCAAGCGCCGCGCGGCCAAACTGCACCGTGACCTGACCGCCAATCCCGAACAGGCACTGCGCGATCCGCTGCAGGTCATGGACTGGATCAACCTCTACGCGCTGGCCGTCAACGAGGAGAATGCCGCCGGCGGGCGCGTCGTCACGGCGCCCACCAACGGCGCGGCGGGCATCGTGCCGGCGGTGCTGCACTACTACGCCCGGTTCGTGCACGGCGCGACGGAGGACGGCGTCATCGACTTCCTGCTCACCGCCGCCGCCATCGGCATCCTCTACAAGGAAAACGCCTCCATCAGCGGTGCCGAGGTGGGCTGCCAGGGCGAGGTGGGCGTCGCCTGCTCGATGGCCGCGGGCGCGCTCTGTGCCGTCATGGGCGGCACACCCGAACAGGTCGAGAACGCGGCCGAGATCGGCATGGAGCACCATCTGGGCCTGACCTGCGATCCGGTGGGTGGCCTCGTGCAGATCCCCTGCATCGAGCGCAACGCCATCGCGTCGGTGAAGGCGATCAACGCGGCTCGCATGGCGCTGCGCGGCGATGGCACACACTTCGTCAGCCTCGACAAGGTCATCAAGACCATGCGCGACACCGGCGCCGACATGATGACCAAGTACAAGGAAACCGCCCGCGGCGGCCTGGCGGTCAACATCGTGGAATGCTGAGCACGCCGGGACAACTTCGCGCAAACCGCGACCACCGCCCGGCGGCAACAATGCCGGGGTGAACCTCCTGTCCTACCTCCCCACCGCCGCGATCGCGCTGGCTGTTTCCGCTGCGGCGGCGCAGACGCCACCGGCCCCACCTGCGAGCGCGGCCAGCGCCGCCGCCGCGGACCACCCGCACCACAACCACGCCATCGAGATCCGCGCCGCCCGTGTGCGCGGGCTGGCCGAGGTCATCAACCGCCCGCCGCAGGAGCTCAAGCAGAGCTGCCGCTTCGAATCGGACATCACCACGCCGCCACCCGCGGGCCTCGTGTCGCTGAGCTTCGACGACGGCCCCGAGCCCGGCGCGACGGAGGCCATCCTCGCGCTGCTGGACAAGCACCAGATCCCGGCCAGCTTCTTCCTCATCGCCGCCAAGGCGCAGCGCCACCCGGAGCTGGCCGCCCTCGTCAAGGCGCACCCGCTGGCGCTGGTGGGCAACCATTCCTGGTCCCACCCCAACTTCCACGACATCGCGCCGGACAGGCAGACCAGCGAGGTCGAGCGCAGCGACACGGCGCTGAGCGCCCTGGAGGCGCCCAAGCTGTTCCGCTACCCCTACGGCAACTCCAGCTGCGAGTCCAACACCGAGCTGCAGCGACTGGGCTATCGCGTCGTCGGCTGGCATGTGGACAGCTGCGACTGGGCCTTCGACAAGACCGGCAGCATCGACGCGCACGAGGCCAAGATCTGCGGTGTCGACAAGGCCAATCGCGAGCATTTCGTGGACCACGTCGTCACCGCCGTGAAGGCGCGCAAGGGCGGCATCGTGCTGATGCACGAGATCCACCACAACACGCTCGCCCAGCTCGACGTCCTCATCCAGCGGCTGCTGGCCGAAGGCTTCAGGTTCGCGCCGCTGACCGACCCGGCGTTCGAGGCCTCGCTGCGCTGACCTGAGAGGGTAAGACCGCCATGTGCCTGGCCGCCTTCGCGCTGCACGCGCATCCACGCTTCCCGCTGGTCATCGCCGCCAACCGCGACGAGTTCTTCGCCCGAGCCGCCGCGCCCATGGCCTGGTGGGCCGAGCGCCCCGAAGTGCTTGCCGGGCGCGACCTCGGTGCCGGCGGCACCTGGTTCGGCCTCACGCGCGGCGGGCGTCTCGCGCTGCTGACCAACGTGCGCGAGCCCGGCCGCAACAACCCGGCGGCGCCGTCGCGTGGCGCCATGGTGCTGGACTGGCTGGCGAGCCGGGAGACCGCGCCCGCCTTCGCGCAACGCCTGGCGGGCAGCCACAACGGCTTCAACCTGATCACGGCCGATCTGGCCCGCGACGCATGGCACTGGCTCAGCAACCGTGCCCCCGAGCCGCGGGCGCCGGTCGCCCTCGGGGCCGGCATCCATGCGCTGTCCAACGCCGCGCTGGACACGCCCTGGCCCAAGACGCTGGGCCTGCGCACCGCGATGGCCGACGCGCTGGCCTGCGCGGCCGATGCCGACGACCTCGTGCAGCGCCTGCTGGCCGCGCTGGCCGACCCCACGCCCGCGCCGGATGCCGAGCTGCCGGACACCGGCGTCGGCCTGGACCGCGAGCGGCTGCTGTCGCCGCGCTTCATCCGCATGCCCGCCCCCGAACGCCCCGAGCTGGCCGCCTACGGCACGCGTTGCTCCACGGTGCTGGTCCGCGAGGCTGGCGGGGCCACCCGGGTTGTCGAGCGCAGCGTCGCGCCCGACGGCCGCTGGCTCGCGCCGGTCGTCCACGACCTCCCCAGCTGGCCTTGAAACCGGCACACGGGCCAACGCCTCCGCGACGTCCTCACGCCCTCCACATACGGTCAGCCTGCGCTCAGCGGCGTTGCCACGCCAGCGGCTAGAGTCCCGCGCACCCGGCCGCTCGCGGCCAGCAGGTCAGGATGCGCGATGCCTTCTCCTTCGCCAGCCGACGAAAACAGCTTCCCAGTGCTGGATCAGCTGCTGGACGAACTGCTGGCGCTGCCACCCGGGCAGCGCGCCGCTGCCGTGGAGCGGTTCGTGGCCGGGCATCCAGTCTGGCGGCGCCACGTCGAGGCGCTGGTGTCGCAGCTCGACGGCGCCGACGAACTGCTCGACCACCCGGCGCTGGAGCTCATCGCCGGCCCGGCCGACGCCACGCTGCTGAGTGGTCAGCGCCTGGGCCCGTGGCGGCTGCAGGAGCTCATCGGCCGCGGCGGCATGGGTGAGGTCTACCGGGCACGGCGCGAGGATGGCAGCTTCGAGCAGTTCGCCGCCGTCAAGCTGATGCGCGCAGACCTGGCGCTGGCGCCGGCGCGCTTCGAGGCCGAGCGCCAGCTCCTGGCGCGGCTGGAGCATCCCGGCATCGCGCGGCTGCTGGACGGCGGCGTGACCGACGAAGGCCGGCCCTACATGATCATGGAACTGGTGGAAGGCCTGCCGGTACAGCGCTGGTGCGCGCAGAGCCATGCGACGCTGGCGCAGCGGCTGGACCTGTTCATCGGCGTCTGCGAGGCCGTGGCCTATGCGCACCGCGCCCTCGTCGTGCACCGCGATCTGAAGCCGGCCAACGTGCTCGTCACGGCCGACGGCCACCCCAAGCTGCTGGACTTCGGCCTCGCCCGCGCGCTGGACGCCCTGCCCCAGGACCTGACCCGCGAGACCCTGCTCACACCCGCCTACGCGGCCCCCGAGCAACTCGCTGGCGGTGTGATCACCACGGCGGTGGACGTCTACGCGCTGGGCCTGCTGCTGCACGAGATGCTGACCGGCCGGCCCGCCTTCGAGCCCAGCCGTTCGGCCTGGCCCATGGCCGCGCAGCGCGCCGGCCAGGCAGAGCCAATGTCGCCGAGCCGGGTGGCCGAAGCACTCGCGCAGCCCCCGGTGCCCGCGGCCCGGCTGCAGGGCGACCTGGACGCCATCGTTGCCAAGGCCACGCGACTGGAACCCGAAGCCCGCTACGCCAGCGTGGAGGCGCTGCGCGACGACGTGCTGCGCCACCTGCGCCTGCGGCCGGTCCTGGCGCGTCAGGGCAACTGGCGCTACCTGGCCGCGCGCACGCTACGACGCCACCGGGCCTGGGTCGCCGCCGGCGGCGTGGCCCTGCTGGCTCTGCTGGGCGGCGCTGGCCTGGCCGTCTGGCAGGCGCATGAGGCCGAGCTGGCGGCCGCGCGGGCCAATGCGGTCAAGAGCTATCTGCTGCAGGTGTTCAGGGCCAGCGATCCACGCACGGCGTCGGACCGCCCGCGCGGCCAGATCACGGCACGCGAGCTGCTGGATCTCGGCGCCGCCCGCATCGACAGCGAGTTCGCCACCCAGCCCGGGCTGCAGCTGGAGCTGCTGGGCGAGCTGGCCTCGCTGTACCGCGAGCTGGGCGAGACCGCACGTTATGAGGCCCTGCAGGCCCACCGTCTGCAACTGGCCGAGCGGCTGGGCAACTGGCAGGCCGTCGCGGAGGTCTGGCTCAACCGCAACGGCGATGCCGCCGATGCCAACGACAGCCGGCTCGCGCTGCAGCACCTGCAGCCGGCCGACCAGGCGCTGCAACGCGGCGGGCTGCGTGACAGCCTGTTGCAGGCCCGCTGGTGGCTGTCGCGCGCCCAGTCGCTGCCGCGCGACGACTTCCCTGGCCGAGGCGCGGCATTGCGCGAGGCGCGCCGCCTCTACGAGCGCCTGGACCCGCGAGCGCCGGGCTACGTCACCACCTTGATCGAAGCTGGCCTGCTGGCCTACGACGGCGGCGGCGACGACGAACTCGCCGTCGCCCTGTACCGCGAGGCACTCGCCGCCTACGCCACGGCCCACGACCGCGATGACGGCGAGGCCCAGACGCTGTACGGCAACCTGGCGGAGGCGCTGCTCAACCTCGGCCGCTTCGACGAAGCCCAGGCGATCGCCCGGCAGGGGCTCGCGTTGGCCGAGCGCACCTACGGCGAGGCGCATGGCGACTACTGGGTGCCGGCCAGCAACTACGCCCGGCTGCTCCACCTGGGCGGCGACCGCGACGCCGCCTGGCGCATGCTCGACCACGTGTTCCCGCTGCTGCCCCGGCCGCCGACCAGCGATGCCTGGAAGGCCCTCGGCACGCGGCTCGACTGCATGGTGAACGAGGGGCATTCGTCGGAGTCCGTGCCGCTGGCCCGCGCCATCGTCGCCGCGATGGACGCGCAACCCAACACCGCCAACGCGAGGTACAGGTCGCGCCTGCGCCTGGGCGAAGCCCTGTGGCAGCACGGCGACATTGCCGAGGCCGAACAGTTCCTGCGCGCAGCTTGGCGAGGCTATGTCGACCACGAGAGTGCCGACCGGCAGACGAGGCTGTGGGCCACCGGACTGCTCGGCCGCTTCCTGCTGTCGCAGGGCCACCTCGACGAGGCCGAGTCGCTGCTGCGTGAGGTCATCGCCCGGGATGCCCACCGGCACCTGTCCCACGTCGCGCTGGCTCGTTCCGACCTGGCCCGCCTCATGCTCGCGCGCGGCCAGGCCGTCGCGGCACTCACCGAGAGCGCCGCGGCCCAGCAGGCCTGGCGCGACGTGCACGGCTTCCGCGACGTGCGCATGGGCGTGGCCATCGACCTCGCACGAGCCCAGGCGTTGGCGGCCACCGGTGAGCGCGCGCAGGCGCAACGCCTCGCGCAAGAAGCGTTGGCCAACAGCCAGAAATGGGACGCGCCCGAGGCGCCCGCCATCAAGGAGGCGCGCGCGCTGCTGGCGGCGCTCTCAGGAAAACCCGCCCCCTAGTTCGAGCCCTTCCCGGCTGTCCGGATTGGCGCCCCCAGCGTGTTCTTCGCTGGGAGCCGAGGCATCGCCCCGGCCTCCCATCGTCGACATCATCGTCAGGAGGTTCTCCATGTTCCGCTTCATCCAACGCGTGCTCGCGCTGGCGGCGTTGCTGCCGGCGCTGTGCGCGGCGCCCACCGCGTACGCCAGCGACCTGCTGCTGGACGACTTCGCGTCGCCCACCCCGGCGGTCAGCATGATGGCGCCGTCGCAGAACTTCGTGGTCTCGCAGCCCGGCACCTACGCCGGCGTGTCAGGCCAGAACCGCGCGGCCTACTACTACCCCTACTTCCCCACCACCGCCGCCGGTGCGGGCAACACGGCCACCCTCGGCAACGGTGCACTCACCGTGGCCGCCACGCCCGGCACCATCGGCGAGGTCGGGCTCGGCTACGGCGCCTACGGCGCGCCGGGCAGCAGCCTGCAGAGCAACGGCCCCTTCCTGAACCTCGACCTCAGCGGCTACAACGCGCTGCGCGTCGGCTTCACGTCGCTGGCCAAGCCCGTCAACCTGATCGTCAGCTTCTACACCAGCCATCCGCTGGCCGGCTCCGGGCCGCTCTATTACCAGGACGGCGAGATCACGCTGAACCCGGCCGCCGGCGGCGGCGCCGTCAGCGGCAACATCCTGTTCAAGGGCGCCGACGCCAACCAGCCTGCAGGCCTCTTCAACTTTGCGCAGGTCGACGGCATCGCCTTCATCGTCGACCGCGCCGGGTCGGCCGACGGCAACAGTTACCAGCTGAGCAGCCTCAGCTTCACCCAGGCCGTGCCCGAGCCCGCCAGCGCCGCGCTGCTGATTGCCGGCGTGCTGGTCGTCTGGCTGCGCAG
Source organism: Pelomonas candidula (assembly GCF_043555985.1). Classification (NCBI taxonomy): domain Bacteria; kingdom Pseudomonadati; phylum Pseudomonadota; class Betaproteobacteria; order Burkholderiales; family Sphaerotilaceae; genus Roseateles; species Pelomonas candidula. Next base: position 183,683 of record NZ_JBIGIC010000006.1, read on the forward strand.
CGGCCGGCGCATGCAGCGGGGTGCGCTGTGAGCCGCCGCGTCGCCACCATCCTTGCCTGGCTGTCGCTGGCGCTCGCCGTCGACGCGAGCGCCGACGGCCTGATCGACGTCCAGTTCGGAACGCAGGGCAATTTCCTGACGCCAACGGCCCAGTACAGCGGCGGCGCCGTGCTCGGCAACACCGGCGACCAATGGAACCTGCTCGCGACGCCAACCTCGGGTGCCGGCTCGCAGGGCACCAGCGACGTGGCCCTGCATGACGCCGCCGGCGCGGCGACGGGCGTCACGCTGAGCTATCACACCACCGGTTCCGGCGCGCACTTCTCCAGCCCCTTCACCGGCAGCCCCTACGACGCCCTGCTGACCTCCTACCTCTTTGCCGACAGTGAAGTCGGCGGCGCCAGCATCGGCCCGGGTGTCCTGACCTTCAGCGGCCTGGCGCCCAACGCCAACTACCACCTCATCCTGTACTCGGTGGCCGACACCCCGGGCCGGGGCACGCGTTTCACGTCGGGCGACGGCCTGCTCAGCGAAGTCGTGCGGCCCGCAGGCCAGACCAGCTTCGTCGAAGGCGCCAACTACGCCGACTGGACGATCAAGGCGACCCGCTACGGGCAGGTCACGGTGGTCATGTCCCGGGTGGAAAACACGCTCACGACCGGCTTTCCCGAAGCCAACCTCAACGGGATGCAGCTGTCCGGAGCCATCGCCGCCGCCGTGCCCGAACCCAGTTCCGCGGCGCTGCTGCTGGTCGGCCTGCTGGCCTTGGGCCTTCGCCACCGCAAACCCACCAAGAGCGCCTCATGAACAATGCCAACTCCCTGCCAAACCTGCTGGCCGGCCTCGCGCTGGCCAGCAGCCTCTCCGCGGGCGCGCAGTCGCTGCAGGTCAACTACGCGAATGCCGGCGAGTCGGTCGCCGACACGGCCACCTGCCTCAGCGGCATCCATCCTTCCGGCGACTTGCGCGGCTGCTCCGGCGCCATCACCTCCACGTCGGCGATGGCCGGCACCACGCTGCACGGCGAAGGCCATGCCCAGTGGAGCAACGGCATCAACAGCCAGGCCTGGGCCACGGCCGGCTTCGGCAGCCTCAAGGCCTTTGCCGAGACCAGCAACCCGGGTGTGAGCGACGCCCGCAACACGCAGAGCCGTGGTGCCGCGTCGATGGCCGACTTCATCACCGCCAGCAATGCCGGCGGCGCGCCGGTGACGGTCTACAACTACGCCGTCACCGTGCATGGCACCCTCTCGCCGTGGCTGACGGTGGGTGGCATCACCGACGCCGGGCGCAACAGCGCCTACGTGAATTTCGTCGCCTCACCGATCTGCTTTGCCTGCAACAACGTGGTGGACAACCGCAGCCTGGACATCGGCGTGAGCAGCTTCACCTACGGCGGCAGCTTCAGCGCGCCGACGGGGACCAAGATCCAGATCGGCCTCGGCCTGGACGTGTGGACCTACGCCGCCGTCCCCGCCGGCACGGCCGTGACCGAGACGGCGGACTTCGGCAGCACCGTCACGCTGCACATCGACGGCGTCACGCCAGGCGCCAACACGGTGGGTGCCAGCGGCTTCAACTACGCCACCGCGCCCGTTCCCGAGCCCGCCAGCGCGCTGCTGTGGCTGCTCGGGCTGGCCGGGCTCGCTGCCCGGACGCGTCGTTCATCCATCACCCAGGAGGCCTCCTCATGAAATCCGTCTTCTCCTATCTCACGCTGGCCTGCGGGCTGCTTTGCAGTGTGGCATTGGCCAGCGCGGCCACGGCGAGCCTGCAGGTTGGCAGCTTTGCGGGTGATACCGCCAGCGATGTGGCCAGCTGCCTCTCGGGCGCCCACTCCGGCAACGACCTGCGCTTCTGCGGCGACAACGGCAGCGTGCCGGTCGCCGTCGCAGGATCGACGGCCAGCGGCAACAGCAACGCCGCGTTCGCCGACGGTGTCACCACGCGGGCCTGGGGCATCGCGGCGCTGGGCACGCTGCGCGCCGTCGCAAGCACCGACAACCCGGGCACGTCGGCGCTGTTCCGCAACACGCAGAGCCGTGCCATTGCGGACATGTCCGACGTCATCGCCGTCACGAACAGCCTCGGCGCCAGCAGCAACACGTATCACTACACCGTGGTCGTGAACGGCAGCCTCTCACCCGAAGTGGGCGGTGGAGGAGCCTTCCCCTTGGCGCGCGGCCTCGTTTCCGTCGACTTCAACACCAGCCCCTTCGGCTGCCCCGCCAGCGGCTGCGGCGATGCCGGCGTCATCGCCAACTGGGACTCCAGTTCCGGCGACCCCAAGGGCAGTTCCACCGTCTACGGCGGCAACTTCACGCTCAACGTCGGTGCCTCATTCCAGATGCGCGCCACGCTGGACGTCATGTCGGGCGTGAACGCCTTCGCCTTCCAGCCCGCCAGCAGCACCGCCAACTACGGCAGCACCGTCCACGTCTACCTGGATGCCGTCACGCCGGGCGCCAACACGATGGGCGTGAGCGGCTTCAACTACGCCACGGCACCCGTGCCGGAGCCCTCGTCCTTCTGGCTGTGGATGCTCGGGCTGCCAGGGCTGGCCGCCTGGGCCCGCCGACGCTTGCCCGACCGCCGGTGAGCCCGGGATACTCGGCTGGCCCATGCCAGCCGCCCCCGACGCCAGCCTCCAGCACACCGCCGAAACGCTGCTGCCGCTGCTCTACCCCGAGCTGCGGCGGCTGGCGCACCGCAGCCGCTGGCGGGTCTCGGCCGGCGAGACGCTGCAGACCACGGCACTGGTGCACGAAGCCTTCCTGAAGCTGCGAGGCAGCGACGGCTTCAACGACCGCCAGCACTTCATGCGCGCCGCCGCGCTGGCGATGCGCCACATCCTGGTCAACCTGGCACGCTCGGCCGCCAGTGAGCGGCACGGCGCGCAAGCCGCCCACCTGCCGCTGGACGACGACACCGACCTGCCGCAACTGCCGCCAGCCGCCGCGCAGCAGCTCGTGGAGGTGGACGACGCGCTGGAACGCCTGCGCGCGCTCAGCCCGCGCTGGGCCGACGTGGTCGAGTGCCGCTTCTTCGGCGGCTACAGCGACGAGGAGACCGCCGCCGCGCTGGGCCTGAGCGACCGCACCGTGCGGCGCGACTGGCTCAAGGCCAGGGCCTGGCTGCGCGTGGCGCTGAGCGACGCCGCCGTCGGCAGCTGACGCCGACCGTGGGCCCCGCGGTCAGCGCGTCGCGCACTGGATGGCATCGACGATGTCGGGCTTGGCGACCGTCAACGCCTTGCGGTCGATGACGCCCATGATGTCGCTGGACGTGGCGCTCCAGGTCATGTTGCCGTTGTCCCACCAGAACGCCGGGATGCCGGCCTTGCGGGCGCCACGGGCGAAGTAGCTCGCATGCTTGACGCGCTCGGCGAGGTTGTTCTTGTCCGTCGACGCCCACTCGCCCATGATGACCGGCGTGCCGGCCTGGATGAACTTCTGGTTCAGCCGCGTGAACATCTCGTCCAGCTCGGCCTGACCACTGAAGGTCGCCGAGCCCTGCTGGTTCAGCGCGAAGTCGTAGGGCGCATAGGCATGCACCGACAGCGCGATGTGCCTGTCCTTGGGCAGCACGACCGCGTTGGTCTGCGCGGCGGTGGCCGTCGCCGCATAGCCCGGCAGCATGACGAGCCGGGCCTGGTTGTTGCCGCCTGTGGCACGGATCGCATTCAGCGCCACCGCGTTGAGCCGGTTCAGCACGTCGTAGTACTCCGCCTTGCCCGTCCAGTCGTCCACGCCGTTCACGCTGACGCGCGGCTCGTTCATGGTCTCGAAAATGACATGGTGGTCGTACTTCGCGAAGCGCTGCGCGATCTGCGGCCACAGCTTGCCCAGCACGCTGGCCGAGCGCGCCTCGTTGGCCAGCGTCGGCGCCTCCCAGCCGCCGTTGTGGTGGATGTTGACGATGATGTACATGCCGTCGGCCAGCGCGTAGCCGGCGACTTCCTCGACGCGGTCCAGCCAGGCTTTGTCGATGGTCCAGTTCGTGTCGACATGGTCGTCCCAGCTCACCGGCAGACGCATCGAGCCGAAGCCGGCCTTCTTGACGGCGTCGATCATGGCCTGCGTCGTGCGCGGGTTGCCCCAGTTCGTCTCGTCGGCCAGCGTGTCGGCCGTCTGGCCGGTGGCGTCCAGCGTGTTGCCGAGGTTCCAGCCGCTGCCCATCGCGGCGGCAATGTCGAAGCCCGTGCGCATCTGGCAGGTCTGGCCGCCCTCGGTGCCCAGCCCGTCGCCGTCGGGGTCGGAACTCAGCGACGCGCAGAACGGCAGCGCCGTGCCGCTCTGGTTGGGCATGACGGTCGTCGCCGTCGTGCAGCCGAACGTCGTGGCCGTTGCGGGATTGCTTGGCGTGGCCGTGCTGCTGCTGTCCGCCGCGGCGGCGGAGCCCCCGCCTCCGCAGGCCGTCATCAGCGCCGCGGTCAGCGTCAGTGCAGAGAGGGTCCGGAGCTGGGAGCGCGTCATCGTGGTCGGTCACATCGGGTGATGCATGGCATTGGACAGCGTTGTCTGCGCCCGTGCATCGGCATTGGCCCTCTGACGGCGACGCGGCCGGGCTGACACACAATGCCCCTGCAGTGACCGTCGTTGCCCTTCGCCGCCCCTCGCCGTCCGATCCCCGCCTGCTGCAGCGCTGCCTGCTGCTGGCCGTGCTGCTGCACGTCTGGCTGGTGCTGATGTTCGGCAACGCCGCCGGCAACGCTGCACCGGGCCAGGGTGTCTGGGGCAGCCTCACCGTCAAGCTGCTCGGCAAGAGCGGCGGCGATGCCGACGCACCGCCCGGCGAAACGGGTTCGGGCACGCCAAGGCGCGCTGGCGCTGGCGAACCCGGAGCCGCCGAACAGGGGCGCTGGAATCCACAGGAGGTGCCGCCCGACGCGGCACGCACCGACGACGTCTCGCCCGCGCCGGCCAACACCGCCACGCTGGATCTGCCGGAGGGCTTCCGCCCCGTCGAGCATCAAGACCTCAGCCCCGCGCCGCGCAGCGCACCGGTCCAACTGCCCGCGCCCGACCTGCCTTCCGCGAGCCTGGGCCGGCTGGACACGCCACCCGATGCCGCCGTCGCGCCGCTGGCCCCGGCCGCCAACCTGCGCACGCCCAGCCGCCCTGCCGAGCCGTTGCCCCAAACCGCCGAACTGCCGGCGCCCGTGAACCGGCTGGACGCCGCCCCCGCGACGCCGGCCACCGCCACGCTGCCGCGCCCGGCAGACCTGCGCGCCGCACCGGCACCTGCGGCCATCGCCCCGACGGCCGACCTGCCGCCACCGGTGCGTCGCCTCGAAGCCCCGGCACCCTTCGGCACGGCCACAACACTCCCGCGCCCGGCCGATCTCCGCACGGCTCCCGCACCGGCCGCCATCGTGCCGGGTGCCGAGCTGCCAGCGCCCGTGCGACGGCTGGAGGCCCCGGCAGCCACGGCCACCGCCGCGCTGCCGCAACCGGCCGACTTGCGCGTCGCGCCTGCCGCGACGCCGACGCTGGCACCGCCCACGCCGTTGCCATCGTCCGTGCAGCGCCTCGAATCGCCGACGACCGACGGCGCCACTGTCACGCCGCTGAGCCGCGCCGGCGAGCTGCGCACACCCAGCACAACAGTGCCGCTGGCCACCGCGCTGCAAGGCGCGCAAGACCTGCCCGCCCCGGTGCGGCGCCTGGAGGCGGCCGACAGTGCCGCCAACATCGCGCCGCTGCGGCCATCGGTCAGCGCCCGCACGGCGGTGCCGGCACCGGGCGCGGCTCAGGCGTCCGAGCTGACGGGCACGCTGCCCGGCCAGGTCGCCGCACCGGCGGGCCCGGCGCGTGGCAACCCGACCGCCAATCCCTACGCGGCGCCCCGCGCCTCGGCCGGTTCGCCCGACGCCGGCACGCGCCTGGGCCCCGACCTGCCCTCCCCGCCCACCGCTGCCGCCAGCACACCGGCGCGTACGCCGCTCAACCTGTCGCTGCCTCGCGGCGAGATGTCGGCCAGGCGCACCCCGGGTGTCATGGACCTGATTCCGCCTCCGCCCGACCGCAAGTCCAAGCTCGAGCAGTCCGTCGAGGACGCGACGAAGAAGGACTGCCGCAAGGCGTACGAAGGCATGGGCTTGCTGGCCGTCGTGCCGCTGGCAGTCGACGCGGCGCGCGACAAGGGCTGCAAGTGGTGAGCCGCGGCTGAGCGGCACCACCCCTTTTCCAGCACGATTTCCGTGACATGCGCCACGCCGCCGCGCGCGGCCTGCGTGTTGTTATCCATTCGTCACAGAAGTTGCATTTGGCCTTCCTAACCTGCGCCGCCCATGCCCCCGCACAGGAGAAGAAGGAAGTGACCTCAACCGACCCGCTGGCCGCGCCCCTGCCCCGCGCGCAGCCGCGCTTTGCCCAGCCGATGGCGGCCGAGCTGGCCGTGGCCTGCGTCGCCGTGACGCCCGAGCACACCAACGCCCAGGTCTTCGAGATCCTCGGTCGCCACCGCGACCTCAACAGCCTGCCGGTGCTGGAAGATGGCCGCCCCATCGGCCTCATCAACCGCACGCTGTTCCTGTCGCAGATCTCCAAGCCCTTCCACAAGGAGCTGTTCGAGAAGAAGAGCTGCATCGCTTTCATGGACAAGGAGCCACTCATCGTCGACGCGGCGACGACCATCGACGAGCTGGCGCTGCTGACCGTCGAGTCCGGCGAGAAGGCGCTGTCGGACGGCTTCATGGTCACGAGCGACGGCCGCTTCACGGGCCTGGGCCATGGTCTGGACCTGATGCGCGCCATCGCCGAGGCGCAGGCGGAACGCAACCGCCACATCATGCAGAGCATCGACTACGCCAGCGTCATCCAGCGCTCGATGCTCAGCGTGTCGGCCGCCGCGCTGGAGCGCCGGCTGACGGACGCCTGCCTCGTCTGGGAGCCACGCGACACCGTCGGCGGCGACTTCTACCAGTTCTACGACTACGCCGACGGCTGGTTCGCCGCCGTGGCGGACTGCACCGGTCACGGCGTGCCGGGCGCCTTCCTGACGCTGATCGCACTGTCAGCGCTGAAGCAGGCACTGGACAAGCACGGCCCGCGCGACCCGGCGCGGCTGATGGCCGAGGTGAGCCTGGGCGTGAAGGCCTCGCTGGGCCAGCTGGACGGCAGCGACTCGGCCTCCAACGACGGCCTGGACGCCGCCTTCCTGTGGTTCGACGCGACGACCGGCCAGCTCAGCTATGCCGGCGCGCGCACGCCACTGCTGCTGCACGACCCCGGCCAGACCGGCGTCGAAATCATCGACGCCGACCGCCTGGGCCTGGGCTATGCCGACACGCCGGCCGACGCGCGCTGGACCTGCCGCCAGATCGAGCTACGCCCCGGCACCGTGCTGCTGACCTGCACAGACGGCCTCATCGACCAGATCGGCGGCCCCAAGTCCATCGCCTTCGGCAAGCGCCGCCTGCGCGAGGCGCTGGTGCGCCACCGCGACCTGCCCATGACCGACCTCGGCGCCGCACTGATGCAGGACCTGTCCGTCTACCAGGGCAGCCAACTGCGCCGCGACGACCTCACCCTCTTCGCATTTCGCTTGAACTGATCCCCATGGAACCCCGCCACACCTACGAGCAATACCGCGAGTTCTGCGAACTCGCGCGGCAGAAGCAGGTCATCTTCTATTACGTCGGCTACTTCTCGCAGAACATCGTCACGGCCATGTCCGAGGCCGTGCGGCTGCGGCTGGAGCAGTCGGGCACGGCCGGCCCCGTGCGCCGCCGGCTGTTCTCGTCCTTCGTCGAGATGGCGCAGAACATCATTCACTACTCGGCCGACGCGCTGACGCCGCCGCAGCAGACGAACAACGAGCTGCGCCACGGCTCCGTCTGCATCGGCGTGGACGCCGAGGGCCGCTACTTCCTGCTGTGCGCCAACCCCATCGCCATCGGGCTGGCAGAGACGCTGCGCGAACGGCTGGAGACGCTGCGCGCGATGACGCTGGACGAGATCAAGGCCAGCTACCGCGAGTCGCTGCGCAGCGAGGCGCCGGAAGACAGCAAGGGCGCCGGCATGGGCTTCCTGACGATGGCCCGCGACGCCAGCATGCCGCTGGAGTTCGAGTTCCAGGCCACCGAAGACGCGGCCACCGCCATGTTCTTCCTGAAGACGACCATCTGACCGAACGCCGAGACACCAAGACATGAATCCCTTGCACATCCCCGCCACGGCCAGTTCGCCGGAGGTCGATTTCCGTTTCGATGCCCACGCACTGGCGCTGCGCGGCGAGTCCTTCCCCGAGAACGCCGCGGCCTTCTACGGCCCGCTGATCGCGTCGCTGCGCGAGTTCCTGGCGCTGCCTGACGCCGACCGCACGCTGACCGTCGAGGTCGCGCTGACCTACTTCAACAGCTCCAGCACCAAGATGCTGTTCACGCTGTTCGACCTGCTCGATCAGGCCGCCGCCGCCGGCCGCCGCGTCGAACTGAACTGGCAGCACGACGCCGAGGACGACACCATCCGTGAGTTCGGCGAAGAGCTGATGGCCGATTTCTGCAACCTCGAGATCAAGCTCCGTGCTGTCGACGCCTGAAGTGCGTGCCTTGTCCGCGCCCGACCTGTTCGAGCACGAGGCCGCCGCGCTGGAGCGGGCGCTGCGCGCTCGCGACGACGCGACGCTGTCGGCCGCGCAGTACCGCGACGCGCTGGCCGAACTGGTGGGCCACTACGAGCGGTTGATGCGCGAGAGCCGCCGGCTGATCCGCCGCAGCGACCGCGAGGAGCGCGAGCTCAACGTGCTGAACAGCGAATTGCATCGCCTCGCCGCCCAGCTCGAATACAAGGCCCGGCACGACTCGCTGACCGGCGCACTGAATCGCGGCGCCATCTTCGAGCGCGCCAGCCGCCTGCTGGAACGCGGTTCGCTGGCGCTCGTCGTGCTGGACATCGATTTCTTCAAGAGCATCAACGACGCCTACGGCCACCCGGCCGGCGACGCGGTCATCTGCGAGGTCGTCAACCGGCTGCGCGGCGCCGTGCCCGACAAGGCTGCCGAGATCGGCCGCGTCGGCGGCGAGGAGTTCTCCATCCTGCTGCCCGACATGGACCTGGATGACGCCACCGTGCGCGCCGAACTGCTGCGCCAGGCCATCGCCGGCGAGCCCTTCCACTGCCTGCCCGGCCGCGTCGTCACGGCCAGCTTCGGCGTCAGCGCCACGGCGCGGCACGGCGACTTCGGCGACGCCTACGCGCGCGCCGACGAGGCCTTGTTCGAGGCCAAGCGTGGTGGTCGCAACCAGGTGCGCGCAGCGCGGTTCGGCCACTGATGAACCGGCTCATCCAGATGCTGTCCCGCCTCGGCATCGCCCAGCGCCTGTGGGCGTCGTTCGCGCTGCTGCTGTGCGTGCCGCTGCCACCGGCCGTGCTGGCGGCAATGCGCATGCAAGGCGACTCCACGCTCATCCTCGTGCTGTGCGGCATCGCCGTTGCTGGCGGCGCGCTGCTGGCCGTGCTCGTCGCGCGCAGCGTGCTGCGACCGCTGAAGCAGGCCAAGGCCGGCGCGCTGGCCATGGCCGCCGGCGACTACGGCCATCGCATCGCCATCACGGGCCGCGACGAACTGAGCCAGCTCAGCGAGGCGATGAACGCGCTGGGCGTGGCCGTCGCCGACCGGCAGCGGCGCCTGCTGGAGATGGCCCACACCGACGCGCTGACCGGCCTGGCGCTGCGCAGCCGCTTCGCGTCGGCCGTGGATCGACAGCTGAGCTTGGGCGTCAGCACGCAAGCCGCGCTGCTGTGCCTGGACGTGGACCGGCTCAAGACCGTCAACAACGTGCTGGGCTTCGAGGCCGGCGACTCGCTGCTGTTGGGCCTGGCGCAGCGGCTGTCGCAGCTGCAGCAGTTGCAAAAGGATGAGGGCACGCTGTGCGGGCGCCTGTCCGGCGGCGCCTTCGTCGTGCTGTTGCCGCTGGCCGCGGCCGACACGGACTGGCGCGCCGCCGTCACGCGTCTGCAGGCGCTGCTGAACCGCAAACAGCAGTGGCAGGGCCAGACGCTGGACCTGACCGTCTCCATCGGCGTCGCGCTGAGCCCGCTGCACGGCAACAACGCCGAGACGCTGCTGCAGCGCGCCGAGCAGGCGATGTTCGAGGCCAAGCGGCTGCGCAGCGAAGTGGCGCTCTACGACCCGCGGCTGGAGGCGGCACGGCTGTCCCACCTCAGCCTGCTGTCGGAGCTGGAGGCGGCCATCGCCCAGGGCCAGTTGCGCCAGGTGCTGCAGCCCAAGCGGCGGCTTTCCGACGGCCGCATCGCCGGTGCCGAGGCGCTGGTGCGCTGGCGGCATCCACGCCGCGGCTGGCTGCCGCCGGGCGAGTTCGTGCCGTTCGCCGAGAGCACCGGCCGCATCCGCCAGATCACGCAATGGATGCTGGAGCAGGCCATCGCGACGCTGGCCGAATGGCGCGAGCAGGGCCGAGACATGGCCATCGCCGTCAACATCTCGACGCTGGACCTGCAGGACGGCCAGTTGCCCCAGCGCATCGAGGCCATGCTGCAACGCGCCGGCGTGCCGGCCCATCGGCTGCAGCTGGAGCTGACCGAGACCGGGCTGATGGCGTCCACGCAGGACCCCATCCACGTGATGCAGTCGCTGCGCCACCTGGGAGTGCGGCTGGCCATCGACGACTTCGGCACCGGCCAGTCGTCGCTGGCCTACCTGCAGCGCCTGCCAGTCCACGAGTTGAAGATCGACCGCAGCTTCATCGCCGGCGCGGACCGCGACGCCAAGCGCCAGGAACTGCTGGCCGCCATCGTCATGCTGGGCCACGGCCTGGGCCTCGACGTGACGGCTGAGGGCGTGGAGACCGCGGCCGAGCTGGCGCTGATGACGCGGCTGGGCTGCGACCTCGTGCAGGGCTACCTCATCGGCAAGCCGCAGGGCGCGGCCAGCCTGGAGGCGATGGTCTGCCCGGAGCGGGAGGCCGAGTTCGCCTGACCTGCGCGGCTCAGAAGCCGCCGGCCAGCACGACCTTGCCGCGCATGCGGCCCGACTCGACCAGCGCGTGCGCGCGCCGCAGGTTGGCCGCGTTGATCGGGCCGAGGCGCTCGCTGACGGTGCTGCGCAGCCGGCCCTCGTCCACCAGCGCGGCCACGCGCGCCAGCAGCCGCCCCTGCTCGACGATGTCGGCGGTGCCGAACATCGGCCGCGCGAACATCATTTCCCAGTGCAGCGACAGCGCCTTGCGCTTGAGCTGCATGACGTCGACGGGGCCGGACAGGTCGTCGATGAGGCCCAGCCGGCCCTGCGGCGCGGCCGCGTCGATGAGGTCGGCCCAGTGCTGCTCGGTGTGCGTCAGGCTGGCGATGAACTCCACCTCCGGCACGCCGGCCGCGACGAGCTGTGGCCGCAGCGGCTGGCTGTGGTCGATGACGGCGTGTGCGCCGAGTTCCTTCACCCAGGCCTGCGTCTCGGGCCGGCTGGCCGTGCCGATGACGCGCAGCTGCGTCAGCTGGCGGGCCAGCTGCACAAGGACGGAGCCGACGCCTCCGGCCGCGCCGGTGACCAGCAGCGTCTGGCCCGCGCCGCTGCCTTCACGCACGCCCAGGCGGTCGAACAGCAGCTCCCAGGCCGTGATGGCCGTCAGCGGCAGCGCCGCGGCGTCGGCATCGCCGAGGCTGGCAGGCGCCTTGGCCGCGATGCGGTGGTCCACCGCCTGCAACTGGGCGTTGGAGCCCGGGCGGTTGATGGCACCGGCGTAGTAGACGCGGTCGCCGACGGCAAAGCCCTCGACCGCCTCGCCCAGCGCCTCGACGGTGCCGACGGCGTCCCAACCCAGCACTTCGGGCTGGCCGGGCTGCGGCGCACGCTGACGGCGCACCTTGGTGTCAACCGGGTTGACCGACACGGCCGACACGCGCACCAGCAAGTCGCGGGGGCCGGGCTGCGGCGCGGGCAGCTCCAGGTCGACGAGGGATTCCGGGTGGTCGATGGCGCGGGATTCGAGATAGCCGACGGCTTTCATGGCGGGTCCTTGTGGAGATGAGATGGCCGTCATGGTGTCGCCCGGCATTGCGTTCAGAAAGCCTAGGATTGGCAAATCAGTTTCACCACAAACGTGAAGATGGACCGCCTCTCGCCCCTGCAACTCTTCATCGCCGCTGCCGAGGCCGGCAGCTTCTCGGCCGCTGCCCGCCGGCTGGACCTGGGCCCCGTGCAGGCCAGCGCCACCATCGCGCGGCTGGAGCGCGAGTTAGGCACACGGCTGTTCGAGCGCTCGACGCGCCGGCTGCGCTTGACGGAGGCCGGCGAGCAATGGCTGCCGCACGCGCGCCAGATGCTGGCCGCGTGGGAGGACGGCCAGGCCGCGCTGCGCGACGTGGCAGGCGACGAGCAGCCGCTGTCGGGCCGCCTGCGCGTGAGCCTGCCCAGCGACGTCGGCCGCCAGCACCTGTGGCGCTGGATCGAAGACTTCGTCGCCGCCGAGCAAGGCCCCGGCCTGCAGTTGGAGCTGCGCCTCAGCGACCGCGTTGCCGACCTCGTGCAGGAGCCGGTGGACTACGCCGTGCGCTATGGCGAGCCGCCAGACTCCAGCCTCGTCGCGCTGCCGCTGGCGCCCGACAACCGCCGCGTGCTGTGCGCCAGCCCCGCCTACATCGCCCGGCACGGCCAGCCGCGCACACCGGCTGATCTGAAGGCACACGACTGCCTGCGCTGGGGGCTGGGCGAGGGCCTGCACGGCCGCTGGCGCTTTACGTCGCCCAGCGGCGAGGCCGTGGCCGTCGAGGTCAGCGGCAGCCGTGTCGCCGACGACGGCGGCCTGGTGCGCGAATGGGCGCTGGCCGGGCTGGGCCTGGCCTACAAGAGCGGGCTGGACATGGCCGCCGACCTCGCCGCCGGCCGCCTCGTCGCGCTGCTGCCGGGCTGGCTGGGCGAGCCCGCGCCGCTGCACTGGGTCACGCTGGGCCGCCACCGCCTGACGCCGGCCCTGCGGCGTCTGGCGGCAGAGCTGCGACGGCGCTGCGAGGCGCTTTGACGGGTCAGCGTGCCTCGGGCAGCTCCACCGCGTAGATCGCCGGCTTGCCTTCGATGTTGGCGCGATAGACCAGCCACTTGCCGTCCGGCGTGAAGTGCTGGTTGGGCTCCAGCGTGTAGTCCTGCTTGCTCATGTCGGCGACGCGGATGGACTCCAGCGTGCCCGGCGTGATGAGGCCCGGCACCGGCTTGTCGCGGACGACCGGCTTGAACAGGCTGATCCACTTGCCCGCGTTGCCGCCGTCACCGGAGAAAAAGCGGCCGTCGGGCGACTTCGAGAAGTGGTAGGACGCCTGGTCCGGCTTGACCTCGTAGCGCACCTGCTCGCCGGTCACGACGTTGCGGCCGGCCAGCCAGCCGGTGGGGCTGGTGCGCGGCATGCGTAGGTCGTACCAGACCGTCTGGCCGTCGCTGTCCCAGAACTCGTGGCCGGCGATCTCGCCCACCATCGTGCGCGTGTGCACCTTGGTCAGCTGCGAGCCGTCTGCGCGGATGGTCCAGATGCGGTCCACCTCGTGCCAGGGCCCTTCGTGGCAGAACATCAGCAGCGTCGGGTCGGTGGGCGAGAACTGCACGTGGTTGAGCCAGTCCGTCGCACGGTGGATGGCGTGGCGCTCGCCGGTGCGGATGGACACGCTGTACATCTCCATCGGCACGCGTGCCGCGAGGCGGTCCGCCATCCACTTGCCCTTGGCCGCGGCGAAGGACAGCGGCTTGCCGTCCGGCCCCGTGCCCGAGTAGGCGGGCGAGCCGGTCACCGGGTCACGCCGGCCCTGGCGGGCGATCTCGGGCGGCGGCGGCTCCACCTCGTACTCGCCGGCCAGCAGCGTCTCGTCGGCATTGATGGCCTCGACGCGGCCCCCCGGCAGGTCGGCGATCTTGCGCGTCTTGCCGCTGTCCAGGTCCAGCGCCCAGACGGCGAACGGCCCGCCATCGTCCACCGCCGCGTCGCGCAGCGTGTAGTAGGCCGTGCGGGTCTTCGGGCCGGCGAACAGCAGCCGGTCCACCTTGGCCTTCAGCACCAGCCGCGTCTGCCAGGTCTTCGTGTCGGCGACGCGTATCCCCTCGGGCGTGAGGTAGATCATCAGGTCGCCCTGCGGCGTGAACGGGTTGTAGTTGAAGTAGAGGGCGTAGTTGCCCGGCGTGTCGTCCACGCGCACGATGCGCCGGCCGGTGCTGGGGTCACGCCAGCTGGCCGGCGCCGCATCCGCGGCATGGGCTTGCATCGGCGCCGCGCTCATCAACAGGCCGGCGGTCAGAGCCGCCAGCGCGGCGAGAAACCGGCGACGCGTCGCCTCGACGGGTGGGTACTGCATGCGATGGGTTCCTTTCGTGGCCGCAGGCGGCCATGGTAGGAAACGCATCACGCCGGCCCGCCGCCGGGCGCGCAACGATCAGCAGGTTGAGCGGCCGGGCTACGGCGCCTTGGCCGGACGCGGCTTCAGGAAGCCGTTCACGTCCAGCCAGTGCATGAACACCGGGAACCAGCCGTTGGCGGTGTTGCCCGGGTAGCCCATGCCGAAGCCATGGCCGCCGTTCTGGTAGAGGTGGAACTCGACGGGACGCCCCGCGTCGAACCAGGACTTCACCACGCCGAACTGGCCGCGGAACAGGAAGTCGTCGGTGGCGATGGCGTTGAACATCGGCGGCGCATCCTTGGGAACGACGACCGGCCCCATGCCGCCGTAGATCGGGCCGATGAAGGCCAGCTTCATGGTCTTGGAGGTCAGCGTCGCGTGCAGCGTGAGCCCGGCCCCCGCCGAGAAACCGATCATGCCGATGCGCTGGGGGTCGACGCCCCACTCGCCGGCGCGGGCGCGGACGAGGGCGTAGGCCGCCTCGGCGTCGGCGAGCTGGTTGGCGAGGTCGGGCATCAGCGGGCGGGGCGCGCCGTCACTCGCGCCGGCCGCGGCGAAGAGACGGTCCATGGAGGCCTTGAGACCGTCCAGCGAGTCCGGCGTCGGCTGCAGCCGGTACTTGAGCACGAAGGCGGCGACGCCCTGGTCGGCCAGGGCCCGGGCAACCTTCCAGCCCTCGTTGTTGATCGACAGCCAGCGAAAGCCCCCGCCTGGCGCCACGATGACGGCGGCGCCGTTGCCCTTGCCCGCGGCCGGCAGGAAGGGCGTCAGCGTCGCCGTGCTCACGTTGCGCACCATCGGCTCACCCCATTGCTGGAACCAGCTCTCCGCTGCCGGCTGGTCGTTGACCCCGCCGGTGCCCAGCCGGATCGACGGCGGTTCGGCCGGCGGTGCCAGCGGGCGGATGGTGCCGTCCTGAGCCAGGGCGGTGGAAGTCGCGACGAGCAGCGCCAGTCCGGCGCCGACGAACATCAGCAGGGAACGCAAGGGATGCATGGTGG
This sequence comes from Pelomonas candidula, assembly GCF_043555985.1. Lineage (NCBI taxonomy): Bacteria > Pseudomonadati > Pseudomonadota > Betaproteobacteria > Burkholderiales > Sphaerotilaceae > Roseateles > Pelomonas candidula. The sequence continues at coordinate 199,023 of NZ_JBIGIC010000006.1, forward strand.
TGATGTGATCGTTGAAAGGGGCGGGCATCAGCGCGGCAGCGGCAGCGCACGCGTGAGCGAGAACGTGGCGCTGTCGCCCGCGGCACCCGTGCCGGGCTGGCCGCCGCCGACGCTGAGGCGGTAGCTGCCCGGCATGACCTGGCGCACGCCGTCGTGGTCGACGAAGCTGAGGTCCCGGGCGTCGAGGCGGTAGCTGATCTCGCGCCGCTCGCCGGCCTTCAGGTGCAGCCGCTGGAAGCCGCGCAGTGCCAGGCGCGGCGCGCCGTCGAAGCGGGGCGGCGTGAGGTAGAGCTGAGCCACTTCGTCGCCGTCGCGCCCGCTGGTGTTGGTGACCGCCGTGCGCACCACCAGGCCGGTCTCGCCCTCGCCTTCGCGGACCTCGACCACCGGCGCCTCGTAGCGGAAGCTGGCATAGCTCAGCCCATGGCCGAAGGGGTAGACGACCGGGCCGTCGAAGAACCGGTAGGTGCGACCCGCCATGCGGTAGTCGTCGAAGGGCGGCAGGTCCGCGGCGCTGCGATAGAACGTGACCGGCAGGCGGCCGGACGGATTGGCCGCACCGGCCAGCACCTGGGCCACGGCCTGGCCGCCGCCCTCGCCCGGATACCAGGCCTGCAGTGCCGCCGCCGCGTTCGCCTGCACCCACGACAGGTCGACGGCGCTGCCGCTGAGGTTCACGACGACCAACGGCTTGCCCAGGCCCGCCGCTGCCTGCAGGTAGGCGCGCTGGTCGGCCGGTAGTTCGAGGCTGGTACGGTCCCCGCCCTGGAAGCCCTCGATCTTGACGGGCATCTCCTCGCCTTCGAGGTCCGAGGTCAGGCCTGTCACGGCCACCACCACATCGGCGCCCGCCACCGCGGCACGCAGGTCGGCCAGCGGCTGCCCCGAGACGCGCTTCCAGAGCATGGCGGCCGGCGCGCCGGTGCCGGACTCGGCCTGCAGCCGCAGCGCGTAGCGTTCGCCGCGCTTCAGCGACACCGTCGTCAGCGCCACCGGCTCGGCCCACTGCGTGGCGCGGCGGGCCAGAGGCACGTCACGCCCGTCGACACGCAGCTGGCCCGTCATGCCGGCGATGCCCAGCCGATAGCGGCCGGACTCCGGCGCGACCAGGAAGCCCGTCCATTCCGTGCGGATCACCTGGCCTGCACCGGGCTGGTCCTGGCCATGGGCCTCGATGCCGGCCACGTCCTGGCTGCCGAAGGCCTGGGCCTCGAAGCGACGCTGGCCGGCCTGGCTGGCCGAACCGGACGCCAGGTTGAAGTAGCTTGCCCGCAAGCCCGGGTGGCCGTCGGGGCCCACGAAGGCCGCGGCCGGAACGGGGTCGCCGTCGGTGATCGATGGGCCGAACGGCACCAGCGCCACCTGCCCTGCCGGGAACTGCTGGCGCAGGGCCTCGAACACCGTCTGCGTGGGCCCCGTCTGCGCGGACGAATAGTTGCCGCGCATCACGCGCCGGGCATCGGCCAGCGGCCCAACGACGGCGATGCGGGCCGAGGGCCGCAGCGGCAGCGTGCCGTCGTTCTTCAGCAGCACCAGACTCTCGACCGCGGCCTGCAGCGCCAGCGCGCGGTGTGCCGGCGAGCTGATCGCGTCGGCCGCCGGGAAGCTCCGTTCGGCCAGCCCGGGCAGATCACCGTTGCGCAGCCGGGCGGAGAACAGCCGCACCAGGGCCGTGTCGATGTCGGCCTGCCGGACGTAGCCGCGCGCCAGCGCCTGCTTGTAGCGCTCGCCCAGCCCGGGCGTGTGGGACAGCGTGGCGACGTTGCACTCGTTGTCCACGCCCGCCTTGAGCGCCGCGGCGGCACCGGCCGCGGCATCCACGGCGTATTTGTGGTGGGCGCTGATGTCGACGACGGCGTCGCAGTCCGACACGACATAGCCCTTGAACTGCCAGTCCTGGCGCAGCGTCTTGACGAGCAGGCTCTGGCTCGCGCAGGCCGGCTCGCCGTTGACGCGGTTGTAGGCGCACATGATGGAGCCGGCCTTCGCGTCGACGATGGCGGCGCGGAAGGCCGGCAGGTAGGTGTCCTCCAGGTCCTGCGAGGAGACCCAGACGTCCGCCGTGTGACGGGTGGATTCGGGACCGCTGTGCACCGCGAAGTGCTTGGGGCTGGCGATCACCAGCGGCCGCTCCGCATCCGGCCCCTGCATGCCGCGCACGAAGGCCTTGGCCAGGCTGCCGGTCAGGAACGGGTCCTCGCCATAGGTTTCCTGGCCGCGCCCCCAGCGCGGGTCGCGGAAGATGTTGATGTTGGGCGACCAGGTGTCCAGCGCCCCGCCGATGCGGTTCGGGTTGGGCTTGCCGCGCCCCAGCGCGTACACGGCCCGCACCTCGGTGCCGATGGCGGACGCCACGTCCTGCAGCATCCTGTCGTCGAAGCTGGCGGCCAGCCCGACCGGCTGGGGGAAGTTGGTCGTCGCGCCGGGGCCGAAGGCGCCGTGCAGGGACTCCGTCCACCAGTTGTAGGCAGGGATGTTCAGGCGCGGGATTGCCGGCGCGCCGTTGAGCAACTGCTCGACCTTTTCGTCGAGTGTCAGCTCGGACACGATGTGGCGGGCCATGGCGTCGGCTTCGGCGGGCGCCGGTGCGGCCCAGGCGGGTGCAAGGCACGCCAGCCCCCAGGCGAGGCAGGCAGCGGACAGGGTCTTCAAGGGCGTCTCCGTCATTATTTGTAGCGCTACCATTGTGTGATAGCAGCCAACAATTGGGGCGCATCAAACCCCCTCGGAAACCCTGGGTGTGATGCCCGGCGCCCGGATTCAGGATGCGGCCCGCCGACACTGCGGCCATGCCCAAACCCACGCCGCTGCAACGCCCAACGCCCGAACAGATCGCGGCCCTGCCCGCCTACGAGGCGCTGCCGGCCAGCCGCATCCACGTGCTGAAGACGCCTGAGCAGCTCGAGTTCGCGGAAGCAGCGCTGCGGCAGGCGCGGCATGTCGGCTTCGACACCGAGAGCAAGCCCGTCTTCGTGGCCGGCCAACCGCAGACCGGCCCCGAGGTCATCCAGTTCGCGACGCTGACCGACGCCTTCATCGTGCAGACCGCCACGCCGGGCCTCGACGACTTCCTGCGCGTGACGATCGAGTCCGAGGACATCGTCCGCGTCGGCTTCGGACTCGCGTCGGACCGGCCGCAGATCCATCGCAAGCTGGGGCTGAAGCTGGGGCCCTCCATCGACCTCTCTCACCTCGTCAAGCGGCTGGGCTTCAAGGACGCCGTGGGGCTGAAGGTGGCGGTCGCCATCGTGCTGGGCCAACGCTTCGCCAAGTCCAAGAAGGCGACCACGTCCAACTGGGCCAACAAGACGCTGACGCCTCAGCAGCTGCAGTACGCCGCGAACGACGCGCACGCGTCGCTTCTGGTCTACAAAAGCCTGGGCGAAGCCTGATCAGAGACTGGGGTGCGGCCAGCCCGCCTCTAACGCCAGCGGCATGCCGGCGCCGCTGCACCACGCGGCCAACCAGTCGCTCACGGGAAGCTGCTTCAGCCCGCGCACGACGCAGCCGGCACTGGCGCCGCTGGCGGCGATCTGGATCAGCTGCTCCGGCGCCAGCACGCCGCCGATGCCGACGACCGGCACCGGCGACATCGCCGCCCACCAGGCGAGATTGTCCAGGCCTTGCGGGCGCCAGGGCATGGCCTTGGTCAGCGTCGGCCAGACGGGGCCGCAGGCGACGTAGTCCGGCTGCCAGGCCACGCAGCGGGCCAGCTCCCACAGGCTGTGCGAGCTGAGGCCCAGCCGCAGGCCGCGCGCGCGGGCCTGGGCGAGGTCGGCGCGTTCGGTAGCGTCCAGCGCGAGCAGGTCTTCCTGGCCCAGATGCACGAAGTCCACGCCCTGCGTCAGCGCCGCGCGCCAGTGGTCGTTGACGATGAAGGTCGCGCCATGCCGCCGCGCCGCGCCCAGCGCCGGCTGCACCTCGGCGGCGAGGCGCGTGTGCCAGGCGGCACCGCTCTCGCCGTCGGCGCGCTTGAGGCGCAGCTGCACGGTGGCGAGGCCGGCGTCGAACAGCTCGGCCGCATGCGCGCCGCTGTCGGTGATGCCATAGACGCCTTCGACCGGCGGGCCGTGGCGGCCAGCGGGCCAAGCCGTGGGCGGCGTATCGAACAGAGCGGGCAGCAGCCGGGTGTCGGTGATGAAGCCGGCCGTGGGCAGCACCGGGCCGGCGCCCGCGCCGGACGACGCGTCGTTCGACAGGCCGGACGTCGTCAGCATCTTGGCCAGCACGGCCGCGTCGGCCGGCACGAAGCCGCGGGCCAGCGCTGCGGCCAGCGCCGTCGCGAAGCAGCAGCCGGTGCCATGGTTGTTGCGCGCCTCGCGGCGCGGCAGCGCCAGCCAGCCGCTGGCCTGCGGGCTCAGCAGCCAGTCCACCGCCAGCGCGCCGGCATCGTCGCCACCAGTGATGCAGACGGTCGCCACGCCCAGCACCAGAGCCTGCTGAGACGGGCAGCCCTCGCCTGCCAGCCGCTCTGCCTCGCGGCGGTTGGGCGTGACGACGGTGGCACGCGGCAACAGTTCGTCGCGGTAGGCGCGCAGCAGTTCATCGCCGGCAAAGCTCGCGCCGGTGGAGGCACGCAGCACGGGGTCGACGACCAGCGCCACCGGCCCGCGCTCGCGCAGCCGGTCGACCCAGCGCGTGACGACGCGCAACTGCTCCACGCCGCCCAGCAGGCCGGTCTTGATCGCTGCGGGCGGCAGGTCATCGGCCAGCGCGGCGAGCTGGGCGTCCAGCTGCTCGGGCGGCACGGGGAAGACGCCCTCGACGCCGACGCTGTTTTGCGCCGTCAGCGCGGCAGCGACCGGGCACAGGTACACACCCATCGCATCGGCCGCGCGCTGGTCGGCCGAGAGGCCCGCGCCGCCGCCGCTGTCGAGGCCGGCAATGCTCCAGATGATCGGTTTCGTCATGAGATCAGGAAGGGCCTGCCGCCCACCGGCGTGCTCGCCACCGCCATGTCTTGTTTGGCCATCACACCGGCATCAAAGCCGAGTCGCCCCGCCGCGATGGCCTGGCCGAAAGCTGAAGCCATGCGAATGGGATCGCCCGCCTGCGCGACGGCCGAGTTCAGCAGCACGCCGTCGAAGCCCAGCTCCATCGCTTGCGCCGCGTGCGACGGCGCGCCAATGCCGGCGTCGACGATCAGCGGCACGCCGGGCAGTCGCTCGCGCAGCGTCCGGAGCGCGAACGGGTTCAGCAGCCCCTGGCCCGAGCCGATGGGCGCGCCCCATGGCATCAGCACCTGGCAGCCGACGTCCAGCAGACGGCGGCAGGTGATGAGGTCGTCGGTGCAGTAGGGGAAGACGTCGAAGCCGTCTTTCACGAGCGTCTCGGCCGCGCTGACCAGCTCCCACGGATCGGGCTGCAGCGTGTGCTCGTCGCCGACGACTTCGAGCTTGATCCACGTCGTGTCGTACAGCTCGCGCGCCATCTGCGCCAGCGTGACGGACTCCTGCGCCGTGCGGCAGCCGGCGGTGTTGGGCAGCAGGTGGCCGCCACTGGCTTTCAGCGTCTCTCGGATGGCGGTGACAAAGCCGTTGTCGCCGGCCGCGGCCAGCGTGCGCTTGAGGCCGACAGTCAGCACCTGGGCGCCGCTGGCGCGCACGGCCTGGCGCAGCACGTCGGGCGAGGGATAACCGGCGGTGCCGAGCAGGAAGCGGCTCGACAGTGTTCGGCCGTAGAGGGTCCAAGACATGCTCAGCCTCCGGTGATGGGTTGGATCAAGGTCAGCTCGTCGCCAGGCCGGATCAACGTCGCCTCGCGCCGGCCGCGCGGCACGAAGGCGCCGTTCAGCGCGGTGGCGACGGCATCAGCCGCCCTGCCCTGTTCGGCCAGCAGCGCTGCGACGCTCAAGCCCTCGCGCCAGGGTTGAGGTTGTTGGTTCAACGTGAACTCAGACATGGACAAGTGCTTTCTCCGCGAGCGCCGGCGCCAGCAGCCAACCGTGGCGGAACAGGCCGTTGATGCGCAGCAGGCCGGGCTCGTGGTCGATGCGCGGCTTGTGGTCCGGCAGCGCCGGCCGCAGGTTGGTTTCCATGTGGACGATGCGCGCCTCGGCCAGCGCTGGCAGCACGCTGTGCGCGGCGGCCATCAGCTCGACGGCACTGCGCAGGCTGATGGGCGAGCGGTCCTCGCTCTCGACCTCCGACGCGCCGACGACGACGATGTCACCCGGCCGCGGCACGAGGTAGACGCGGTGCCGCGGGTGCACCAGCCGTGCCGGCCGGCCCAGCGCGATGCCCGGTGCGTGCAGCCACAGGATCTCGCCGCGCACGCCGCGCAGGTCGGCAAGATCCGGCTTGGCACCCAGGCCGCGGGTGTCAATGACGAGGTCGGCGTTCAGGCGCCGGCCATCGTCCAGTTCGAGACGGTGCGGCCGCACGGTGCTGGCGCTGCGGCCCCAGAACCAGTCCACGCCCTGCGTCTGCTCGGCCAATGCCGCCAGCAGCTCGCGCGGCAGCAGCTGACCTTCACCGGGCAGCAGCCAGGCCTTGAGGTCGGGCGCGAGTTCGGGCTCCAGCGCACGCAGCGCGGCGCGGTCCAGCGGCTGCGGGCCGTCCGGCACACGCGCCAGCACGCGCTGCGCGGCACCCAGGTCGCTGCCGTGGGCCAGCAGCAGGCTGCCGCAGGTGCGCACGAGGTCCGGCCGGCCCAGCGCGTCGGCGATGCCGGGCCACAGCGCCAGCGACCGCCAACCCAGGTCGGCGATCTCGGCGTCCGCGTGCTCGCGCTCGGCCAACGGGCTCAGCATGCCGGCGGCGGAAAAACCGGCCGCGCCGGGCTCGCGCGGCCCGGCAGCCGGGTCGGCCACCGCGACTCGATGCCCCGCGCGCGACAGCTGCCAGGCCAGCAGCCGGCCCATGACGCCGGCGCCTGCGATGGCGATGTCCACGTTCAGCCCTTGGCGATGGGGATATAGAACTCGCCGCCCGCCGCCTTGAACTCGGCGGACTTCTGCGCCATGCCGTCGGCGACGACATCAGCCGCCTCCAGCCCGTTCTTCGACGCGTACTCGCGCACGTCCTGCGTGATCTTCATCGAGCAGAACTTCGGCCCGCACATGGAGCAGAAGTGCGCCTCCTTGGACGAGTCCTTGGGCAGCGTCTCATCGTGATAGTCGCGTGCCGTGTCAGGGTCCAGACCGAGCGCGAACTGGTCCATCCAGCGGAACTCGAAGCGCGCCTTGCTTATTGCATCGTCACGCGCGCGCGCGCCGGGGTGGCCCTTGGCGATGTCGGCGGCGTGCGCGGCGATCTTGTAGGCAATCAGGCCCTGTTTCACGTCGTCGCGGTCGGGCAGGCCCAGGTGCTCCTTGGGCGTCACGTAGCAGAGCATGGCCGTGCCCATCCAGCCGATCATGGCCGCACCGATGGCGCTGGCGATGTGGTCGTAGCCGGGCGCGATGTCGATGGTCAGCGGGCCCAGCGTGTAGAACGGCGCCTCGTGGCAGTGCTTCAGCTGCTCGGCCATGTTGGCCTGGATCAGGTGCATGGGCACGTGGCCGGGGCCTTCGATCATGGTTTGTACGTCATGCTTCCAGGCCACTTTCGTCAGCTCGCCCAGCGTGCGCAGCTCGGCGAACTGGGCCTCGTCGTTGGCGTCGGCGCCGCTGCCGGGGCGCAGGCCATCGCCCAGCGAGAAGGTCACGTCGTAAGCCTTCATGATTTCGCAGATCTCTTCGAAGTGCGTGTACAGGAAGTTCTCGCGGTGATGCGTGATGCACCACTTGGCGAGGATGGAGCCGCCGCGCGACACGATGCCGGTGCGGCGCTTCGTCGTCAGGTGAATGAACGGCAGGCGCAGGCCGGCGTGGATGGTGAAGTAGTCGACGCCCTGCTCCGCCTGCTCGATCAGCGTGTCGCGGAAGATGGCCCAGGTCAGGTCTTCGGCGATGCCGCCGACCTTTTCGAGTGCCTGGTAGATCGGCACGGTGCCGATGGGCACGGGCGAGTTGCGGACGATCCAGTCGCGCGTCGTGTGGATGTTGCGGCCAGTGGAGAGGTCCATCACCGTGTCGGCGCCCCAGCGGATGCTCCACACCAGCTTCTCGACCTCTTCCTCGATGCTGGACGTGACCGCCGAGTTGCCGATGTTGGCGTTGACCTTGACGAGGAAGTTGCGGCCGATGATGGTCGGCTCCAGCTCGGTGTGGTTGATGTTGGCCGGGATGACGGCGCGGCCGCGCGCGATCTCGTCACGGACAAACTCGGGCGTGATGATCTCGGGGATGGCTGCACCCATCGAGTCGCCGCGCAGGCGGGCTTCGCGCTCGGCGTCGCCGAGGTAATCGCGCATCCACTCGCGCTTGCCGTTCTCGCGCAGCGCGACGTACTCCATCTCCGGCGTGACGATGCCGCGGCGCGCGTAGTGCAGCTGGCTGACGTTGGCGCCAGGCATGGCGCGGCGCGGCGGGCGCTGCAGCGCGGCGGCCTCGGCGCGCAACTGCACGATGCGTTCGCTGTCCTCCTTGCCGCCGTCGTCCAGCGCGACGCGCGTGCGACCCGTGTAGACCTCGGTGTCGGCGCGGTCCGAAACCCAGCTCGAGCGGATGGGCGGCAGGCCGCGACGCACGTCGATGTCAGCCTTGGGATCGGTGTAGGGGCCAGAGGTGTCGTGCACGACGACGGTTTCGCCGTTCGTCAACGCGATCTGGCGCATCGGCACGGCCACGTCGGGCCGGCTGCCGGTCACGTAGACCTTGCTGGATGCCGGGAAGGGCTCGCGCGTCAGCGACAGGCGCTCGGCGAGCGAGAGGTTGTTTTCGGGGGCGTTCATCGCGGCGGTCTCCTGGAGCTGCGGGTTTCGGTGCTCCAAGGCCGCCTGTGGGTGCGCCAGACGATCCACCGCCAGGGGTGATCGCTGGCACGCCGCGAGGCATGCGCTCTCCTTACGCCGGTACTAGCCGGTTCAAGTTCACGGGTTCGGTCGTCGTCGACCGTCTCAGCGTCAAGGCCTGGCGTGAACCAGACCCCGGCACCCCGGAGCGGGCGCGATTGTGCTTGTCATTTCGCACGCTTGGCAAGCCCGACGGCCACGACAAGCATCGCTACAGCGATGGCGAAGCCCGGCCGCAGGCCCGCCCAGCCGTAGGCCGCGGCCAGTGCCGAGGCGCCGGCAATGAGGCCCAGGTTGCGCGACAGCGTCAGCAGCCCCGACACCACGCCACGCTGCTGCGTCGCCACATCGGCCATGACGGCCGCGTTGTTGGCCGCCTGGAACAGCGCATATCCGGGCGTGACGACGACCAGCGGGCCGACATAGGCGACGGCGCCCAGTGACGCCGGCAGCACGACGATCAGCACGCAGCCGGCCGCCATCGCGGACAGGCCCAGCAGCGTCGTGTTCCGCGTACCGAAGCGATCGACGAGCCGCCCTGCCGGCACGCCGCTCAGCGCCGACACGACGGGGCCGACCGACATCAGCGCACCCACCGCCGCGGCGCCCAGGCCCAGCGTGCCGCCGAGATGGAAGGGGGCGATGACCAGCGTCGCTATCATGACCGCCGACACCAGCGCGTTCATCGCCAGGCCGCCGCCCAGCGCCGGGGCACTCAGGCGGTCTAGGGGGACCAGCGGCGATGCGGCGTGCTTCTCGGTCCACACGAAGCCCGTCAGCCCGAGCGCGGCGACGGCGAGCAGCGCCGGTTGCCGCGTCATCGCCAGCGCGAGAGCCGCCAACGTCAGCGCCAGCCAGGCCATGCCCGGCAGATCGAAGCTCGCCGTACCACGTGTTGCACGGTCCGCCGGCAAGCACCGCCAGGCCATCACGAAGGCCAGCGCGCCCAACGGCACGTTGACGGCAAAGATCGCTGGCCAGCCAAGGGTCGCGATCAGCGCACCGCCCAGCGACGGCCCCAGCGCCGTGCCGACGGCCGACATCGTGCCCAGCAGGCCCATCGCGCTGCCGGCCCGCGACCTGGGCAACGCGCTGCCGACGAACGCCATCGTCAGCGCCAGCATCGCGGCGGCACCCGCGCCCTGCACCGCCCGCGTGGCGATCAACCAGCCCACGCCTGGCGCCAGCGCGCCACCCGCCGACGCGGCGACGAACAGCGCGATGCCGCCCAGCAGCACGCGGCGGCGGCCGATCAGGTCGCCCAGCCGACCGGCGCCGACGATGAGCGTCGTTGTCGCAAGCAGGTAGGCCAGCGTCACCCACTGCACGTCGGCGAAGCGCGCGTGCAGCGCCGTGGCCACTGTGGGCAGTGCGACGTTGGCGCTGCTGACCGCCAGCGACGGCAGCAAGGTGGCCAGCGCGAGGCTGGCCAGCACGCCGGTGGCGGACGTGGCGATGGATGGGGCAAGGGTCGTGGTCGTCATGCCCCAGACCTTAGGCAACAGCGGGACATGGCGGAAGACGCATCATCTGCACTTCATTGCTGCACGAGACGCCATGTCTGAGCCCGACCTGAATCTTTTGCTGACGCTGGACGCGCTGCTGGCCGAAGGCAGCGTGGCCGGCGCCGCGCGCCGGCTGCGGCTGAGCCCGTCGGCAATGAGCCGCTCGCTGGCACGGCTGCGTGACGCCACGGGCGACCCGCTGCTGGTGCGCGCCGGACGCGGCCTCGTGCCATCGCCCCGCGCACTGGAGCTGCGCGAGCGCGTCGGCCCGCTGGTGCAGGAGGCGCTAGCCGCGCTGCGGCCGGCGGCGGCGTTGGATCTCGCCAGGCTGGAGCGCGAGTTCACGCTGCGCACACGCGAGGGTTTCGTCGAGAACTTCGGTGCGGCGCTGCTGGCCCGCGTCGCGGCCGAGGCGCCCGGCGTGCGGCTGCGCTTCGTGCCCAAGCCGGACCGCGACAACGAGCCGCTGCGCAACGGCAGCGTGGACCTGGAGACCGGCATCGTCGGCACGACGACGGGGCCCGAGCTGCGTGCGCAGGCGTTGTTCCGCGACCGCTTCGTCGGCGCCGTGCGCGAAGGCCACGCGCTGAGCCGCGGGCGCGTGACGGCGATGCGCTACGCCGCAGGTCGCCACGTCGCCATCTCGCGCCGCAGCACCGGCGGCGGACCGGTCGACGACGCGCTGGCGGCTCAGGCGCTGAAGCGCGACGTCGCCGTCACGGTGTCAGGCTTCGCCGAGGCGCTCGCACTCGCACGCGGCTCGGACCTGATTGCCACCGTGCCCGAGCGACACACCGGCACGCTGCGCGACGGGTTGGTCAGCTTTGCGCTGCCGCTGGCGCTGGAACCTTTCACCGTGGCGCTGCTGTGGCACCCACGCATGGACGGCGATGCCGCGCATCGTTGGCTGCGCGGCATCGTCCGGGAAGCCTGCGCCTAAAGCCTGGCCAGTGCTTCCACCGGGTCCAGCCGCGCCGCGTTGCGCGCCGGCAGGAAGCCGAATACGACACCGATCAACGTGGAGACGGCGAACGCACCGGCCACGGCGAACACAGAAATGTTCATCTGAAACTTGTCGCCCGCCACGCTGTTGAACAGCAGCGCGCCGCCCACCGCCAGGCTCACGCCGATGCCGCCGCCGATGACGCAGACGAGCACGGCCTCGACGAGGAACTGGCGCAGGATGTCGCTCTGCCGCGCGCCCACCGCCATGCGCACGCCGATCTCGCCGGTGCGCTCCGTCACCGACACCAGCATGATGTTCATGACGCCGATGCCCCCCACCAGCAGCGAGATCAGCGCGATGGACGAGATCAGCAGCGTGATCGTGGCCGTCGTCTGCTCGATGGTCTGGCGGATGCTGTCGGTGTTCATCAGGAAGAAGTCCTCCTTGCCGTGTCGCTGCGTGAGCAGCTTCTTCACGCCGGCCTCGGCGGCGCTGCTGGAGACGCGGTCGTTGACGCGAACCGTCACGCTCTGCAGGTAGTCCTGCCCGTTCACGCGGTTCATCGCCGTTGTGTACGGAATCCAGATGTTGATTGCGTCGTCGTTGCCGAAGGCGCTGGCCTTCTTGGCGGTCACGCCGACGATGCGCACGGGCAGCGAGCCCAGCAGCACCACCTCGCCCAGCGCGTTCTCGCCGTTCGGGAACAGCGTCTTGCGGGCGTTGTCGTCGATGACGGCCTCCTGCGCGCGCAGCCGCACGGACTCGGCGTCGAAGCCCTGGCCGGCGGCGAAGGTGTAGCCGCGCACGCGGAAGAACTGCTCGCCGACGCCGCTGACGCTGGCCGACACGTCCACGTTGCGGTAGCGCAGCCCGGCGCTGACGCTGACGGTCGGCGTGACGCTGTCGACGTAGTCCAGCTGCGCCAGCGCGTCGGCGTCGCCGGCACGCAGCGTGCGCACGGCAGCAGCCCGGCGGTCGCCGAAACCGCCGCCGGGCATCACGTTGATGGTGTTGGTGCCCATCGAGCTGATGTCGGACAGGATGCGCTTGCGCGACCCCTCGCCCAAGGCGACGACCGACACCACCGACGCGATGCCGATGATGATGCCCAGCATCGTCAGCAGCGTGCGCAGCCGGTGGCTGACCATCGCTCGCCAGGCCATGCGCGTGGCCTCGCCCAGCCGGCCGGCCAGCGCGCCGAGGGCGCTGCCGCTGCGCGCCGGCGGCGTGCGTTCGCGGCGCTGCGTGGGCACGGTGTCAGGCTGGCGGCGGTCGGCGACGATGACGCCGTCGCTGATCTCGATGACGCGCTGCGCATGGGCCGCGACCTGGGCGTCGTGCGTGACGAGGATGATGGTGTGGCCGTCGGCGTGCAGTTCCTCGAGGATGGTCATCACCTCGCGACCACTGGCCTGGTCGAGCGCGCCGGTGGGCTCGTCGGCCAGGATGACGTCGCCGCCGTTCATCAGCGCCCGTGCGATGGACACGCGCTGCTGCTGGCCGCCGGAGAGCTGGCCCGGCCGGTGGTGCAGGCGCTCGCCCAGCCCCAGCCGCTGCAGCAACTGGCGTGAACGTTCATGCCTCGCATCGGCGGCAGCGCCGGCATAGACGGCCGGGATCTCGACGTTGCCCAGCGCGTTCAGGTCGCCCAGCAGCTGGTAGCGCTGGAAGATGAAGCCGAAGTGCTCGCGGCGCAGCCGGGCCAGCGCATCGGGCGCCATCGCGCCGGTTTCCTGGCCGGCGACGCGATAGCTGCCGCGCGTGGGCCGGTCCAGGCAGCCGAGGATGTTCATCAGCGTGGACTTGCCCGAACCCGACGGGCCCATGATGGCCACCATCTCTCCGGCCTCGATGTCCAGGCTCACGTCGCGCAGCACGGCCACCGTGCCCTCGCCCGCGGGGTACTCGCGGACGAGACCGCGCAATTCCAGGAGCGCCATCGTCAGAACGGCGGCGGGCCGCCGCGGCGCTGGTTGTTGCCGGAGCCTGCCGGCGCGGCCTCGGTCGTGACGACCTGCTCGCCTTCCTTCAACCCATCCAGCACCTGGGCGCGCACGCGGTTGTTCAGGCCGATGCGCACGACACGGTCGGCGATGCGGCCGCCCTCTTCCTGCACGCGCACGCGATAACGGTCGGCGCCCTCTCGGGCGCCCAGCGCCGCGCTCGGCACGGTCAACGTCTTCTCGGCGCGCGCCAGCACGATGCTGGCCTGCGCGGTCATGTTGATGCGCAGCTTGTTCTCGGGGTTGGGCACGTCGAAGATGCCGTTGTAGTAGACGGCACTGGTCGTCGTTGACGTACTGGTGGTCGTCGTGCTGTCTGTCGCGATGGTCGTCGGGCCGGGCTCGACGGCGCGCAGCTTGACCTCGTAGCGCCGGTCGGGCTCGCCCAGCAGGTTGAAGTAGACGGGCATGCCGGGCTTCACGCGCGGCACGTCGGCCTCGGAGATCTGCGCCTTGACGGTCATCACATCCAGCTTCGCCAGCTTGATGATGGTGGGTGCGGACTGGTTGGCGTTCACCGTCTGGCCCTGCTCGGTGACGATGGCGACGACGACACCATCCATGGGTGCGGCGACGCGCGTGTAGCCGAGGTTGACCTTGGCGGTGTCCGCAGCCATCTGGGCCTGCACGATCTGCGCTTCCTGCGCGGCGATGTCGGCGCGGCTGGTGGTCAGCGTGGCCTCGGCGGCCTCCAGGTCGGCGCGCGCGCCGGCATCCACGGCCACCAGCTCGCGCAGCCGCGCGGCCGCCAGCTCGGCCTGCTTCAGCGCGGCCTGCTTGGCCTTCAGCAGGGCCTGGGCGCTCTGCAGCGCGGCCTCGCTGTTGCGCAGGTTGTTCGTCTGCGTCAGCGCGTCGATCTCGGCGATCAGCTGGCCCTTCTCGACCTTGTCGCCCAGCGCGACGTGCAGCTTCTTGACCTCGCCGGTGACCTGTGCGCCGACGCTGACCTGCTTGAAAGCGCCGATGGTGCCCGTGGCCAGCACGCTGTCCTCGATGTCGGCGACCGTGACGGGTGCCGTCGCCACGACGGGCGGAGGCGGCGGTGTGAGCGCGCGTCTGGCGACGAACACCACCACGAGCAGGACGAGGGCCAGCACGATCAGCCGCGCCGGCTTGAGCCAGTTCTTCATCGCTTCGTTCTTCTTCATGATTTCCAGCCTCCGCCCAGCACCTTGTAGAGCTCCAGGCGGTTGCCTTGTTCGGTGAGGCGCAGGTCGATCAGCGACTGCTGCGCCGAGTACAGCGAGCGCTGCGCGTCCAGCACTTCCAGCATGCCCGTGCTGCCGGCGCGGTGCAGCGCGTTGGCCAGGTTGAGCTGGCGCTCGGCGTTGTCCACCAGCGCGCGCTGCGCGGCCAGGCGCTCGGCCAGGCTGGCGCGCACGGACAGCGCGTCGGCCACCTCGCGGAAGGCCGTCTGCACGGCCTTGTCGTACTGCGCGGTGGCGATGTCGCGGTCCAGCGTGGCACTTTCCAGCGTCGCCGCGTTGGCGCCGCCGTCGAGGATGGGCAGGCTCAGCGACGGGCCGAAGTTCCAGCTGCGGCTGCCGGCCTTGAACAGTCCCGACAACTCGCTGCTGGCTGTTCCAGCCGCGGCCGTCAGGCTGATGCGCGGGAAGAACGCCGCACGCGCGACGCCGATCTGCGCAACGCTGCCGCGCAGTTGGTGCTCGGCCTGCAGCACGTCCGGGCGGCGCTGCAGCAGCTCGGCGGGCACGCCGGCCGGCAGCTCGACGAGGCGACTGGTGTCGGCCAGGTTCTGTTCGCTGGCCGGCGCCAGCCCGGCCGGCAGCGCCGTGCCCAGCAGCAGCTCCAGCGCGTGGCGGTCCTGCTCGATCTGCGCGGCGTAGCGGGCGACGTCCAGCCGCGACGAATCCACCAGCGACTGCGTCTGCGCCAGCGACAGCCCCGTGATCGCGCCCAGCGCGTGGCGGCGCTCGGCCAGCGTCAGGCTGCTGCGCCGGCTGTCCAGCGTCTGCGCGGCGAGACGCTGACGCTCGAGGTCGGCGGCCAGCGTCAGCCAGGCGTTCGCAACCTCGGCGACGAGGCTGATCTCGGTGCTGCGCCGGCCGGCGTCGGTCGCGAGATAACTCTGCAGCGCCGACTCGCTGAGGTTGCGCACGCGGCCGAACAGGTCCAGCTCGAACGACGCCAGCGACAGGCCGGCGGACAGCGACGTGCCGTTGCTGGAGCGGCTGGCGCCGGCCGCAGCGTCGAGACCCGGCACGAGCGCGGCGTCCTGGATGCGGGCCTGCGCCCGCGCGCGCTGCACGTTCAGCGCGGCGACGCGCAGATCGCGGTTGTTCGCGACGGCCAGCTCGACGGTGGCGCGCAGGCGCGCGTCGGTGAAGAAATCCCGGCGGCTGACCTGCGAGGCGTCATCGGCAGGCACCGGCACGGCGGCGACTTGCGGCATGGCCGGCGCGGGCTGCCGGTAGTCGGGCACCAGGTTCACGCAGCCGGACAGCAGCGCCGCGACCAGGGGCAGGAGGAGTGGGCGGGTCATCAAGTCGTGGGAAGCAGCTCGGAGGCGTCCGTTCGGCGGTCTGTCGTGTCACCTCACTTTATGGGCGCCGTCATCGCCGCCAGGCCCGCTGAAGGCAAAGATACGTATGGAAAACGGTGCCTCGACGGCCGGCGTGCGCAAGCGTTCCTCGCCGGCATGTCAGGATGCACACATGGATTCGAGGAGGCCAACCCGATGACCGAGATCGCGCCGTTGCCGGCAGGCCCGTCCGCGTGGGCGAGGGAACGCTTGCGGCTGCGAGTCGGTGCCGTCCTGGCCTTCGGCTTGCTGCTGCTGGCCATCGCGGCCCTGCCGGTGCTGCTGGCCATCGCCCCCTGGGTGCCGCCCGCGCTGCTCGCCGCCGCCGCGGTGCTGACCCTGCCGGCGGCCTGGTGGGCGCGGCGCCATGCGCGCGCTGGCTTCTGGCCCTGGGCCAAGACCACGTTCGGCTTCTACGGCCTGGCCGGCGTCGCGGTGGCAGCACCGATCTACTACCTGGCGCTGATCACCGCGTTGAAGCCCCCGATACAGCCGCAGGTGGTGCTGAGCAACGGCAGCCGCACACTGACCTTCCAGGGGATGATGCACGTTGGCACTGACGCCTTCTATCGCTCGGTCGTGTTCGACGCGGGCAAGGCGCTGATGGAAGGCGCCGTCATCTACTACGAGGGCGTGCTGCCCGACGAGCGCGCCGATGCGTGGCTGAACGAGTACCTCGGCACCGGCGAGGACCTGGCCCGCGCCTACGAGCAGCTGGCCTCGACCTGCGGCCTGGTCTTCCAGGCCAGCTACTTCGAGCCGCTGAACATCGACAAGCGGCTGCACCCCGAGCGGCATGTGGCAGCGGATGTGTCGTCGCTGGCGCTGCGGCAGGAGTTCGAGCGGCTGCTGTCCACGGACATGAATTTCCTGGAGGCGATGCAGGATCGCGAGGCCACGCGCAGCGTGCCCTCCATCGGCAACCAGCGGCTGGCCGCCTTCGTGGCCTGGCAGCGGCGCGGCAATGAGCGCCAGCAGGCCATCGCCGGCACGGTCTGCCGCGGCATGCTGACGCTGCTGCTGCGGCCACGCAGCGCCAAGGACCGGCCGCGCGATCCCTTCGACGCGGTGACCATCGACTTCCGCAACCGCCAGCTCGTGCAGCGCCTGCTGGCCGACAGGCACGACAAGATCTTCCTGACCTACGGCTCCGACCACCTGCCTGGCGTCTACGCGCTGCTGAAGCAGGACGACCCGAATTGGCGGGTCGAGTCCGTGAAGTGGATGCGCAGCGTCGCGCCGCCGGAGCATCTGAACGGCACGCTGGACCTGGACCCCTGAGCCGCTTCAAGCAAAAAGGGCCGGCTGCTCGACGCAACCGGCCCGAAGCGCTGAAGCGCGCTCGAGGGTGAACCCGGTTATTCCTTGTCCGCCGGCATCGCGCCAGGCATGCCGTGCAACGGTAGCGCCGTCGCACCGCCCTGCTCCGCTGCCTTGGCGGCGGGCTTTTTGTCACGCACGAGGTAGCTGTAGAGCACCGGCACGACGATCAGCGTCAGCAGCGTCGACGTGATGACGCCGCCGATGATGGCGCGGCCCATCGGTGCCTGGATCTCGCCGCCGTCGTTCAGTGCGATGGCCATGGGCAGCATGCCGAAGACCATGGCAGCCGTCGTCATGATGATGGGGCGCATGCGGATCAGCCCGGCCTCGCGCAGCGCCTGGGCGACCGTCGCGCCGGCCTTGCGGGCATGGTTGGCGAAGTCGACCAGCAGGATGGCGTTCTTGGTCACCAGGCCCATCAGCATGACCAGGCCGATCATCGAGAACACGTTCAGCGTCGAGCGCCACAGCAGCAGCGCCAGCATCACACCGATCAGCGCGAGCGGCAGGCTGGCCATGATGGCGATCGGCTGCAGGAAACTGCCGAACTGGCTGGCCAGCACGATGTAGATGAAGATGACCGCCAGACCCATGGCCGCGAGCAGGCCGTTGAAGGCCTCGGCCTGCTGCTTGCCGGCGCCGTCCACCTTGAAGCTGATGCCCGGCGGTAGCTGCGTGGCCTTGATGAGCTTCTGCACATCGGCGTTGACGTCGCCGCCCGGGCGCCCCTGCACGCCAGCGAACACGGCCTCGCGGCGTTGCAGGTTCTCGCGGCGGATGACCTCGGGGTTGAACACCGGCTCGATGGTGGCGACCTGGTCCAGCGTGATCGGCGCGCCGTCCTTGGAGAACGCCACCGGCAGCTTGCTCATCTGCTCGATGCGCTCGCGCTGTTCGCGCGGCAGGCGCAGCAGCACCTCGACCTGGTTGCCGTCGGGTGTCGTCCAGTAGGTCGCGATGTCGCCGTTGACGTAGGCCCGCAGGGACGACGCGACCTGCGGTGCGGTCAGGCCCAGCTCGCGGATGGCCGAGTCCTTCAGCCGCACGGCGAAGGCCGGCAGGCCGGGCTTGACGGTGGTGTCCACATCCACGGCGCCGGGAATCTTCTTGATCTGCTCGACGAGATCCTTGGCGGTCTGCGTCAGCACCTCGGGGTCGGTGCCGAGGATGGTGATCCAGATCGGGCGGTCGAAGCCCACGCTGACCTCGATGCCGGGGATCTTGGCGATGTCCTCGCGGATGGCGTCCTCGATCTCCTTCTGCGAGCGCTTGCGTTCGCTGCGGTCGGTCAGCGTGATGTTCAGCGACGCCTGGTTGCGACCCGTGGCCAGGCCTTCGCCGGTGCTGCCGACCACCGTCGACACGGTCTTGATCTCGGGGTAGTTCTTGAGGATTTCCTCGATCTGCGCGACCTTGGCGCTGCCGCGCTCGACGCTGCTGGCCACCGGCATGCGCAGGTTGACCTGCGTGAAGCCGTTGTCCGTCTGCGGCACGAACTCGCTGCCCACCATCGGCGCCAGCATCAGTGCGGCGACGAAGCTGGCGAACGCGCCCCACAGCACGAGGCCGCGAGGTGTCAGCGTCGCGAACCGGAACACCCGCTTCGCCGTCTTGTCGCGCGCACCAAAGGCATCGAACGGATGGCCGTAGGCGGGAATGGGCGGCACGAAGACGCGGTAGCGGCGGCCGGAGAAGGCCCAGTCGATGACGTGTTCGTAGACGCCGTGCAGGCGGTCCATGACCCAGTCGGTCGCGCGGATGGCGTGGCCGATGACGGGCAGGCGTTTGATGCGGGGGTTGGCCGGGTCGTGCCAGACGGAGGACAGCATCGGGTCCAGCGTGAAGCTGACGAACAGGCTGACCAGCACCGCCACCGCGACCGTGATGCCGAACGGATAGAAGAACTTGCCGATGATGCCGCCCATGAAGGCGACCGGCACGAACACGGCGCAGATGGCGAAGGTGGTCGCCATGACAGCCAGGCCGATCTCGTTGGTGCCATCGGCCGCGGCCTGGTAGTGGCTCTTGCCCATGCCGACGTGGCGCACGATGTTCTCGCGCACGACGATGGCGTCGTCGATCAGCAGGCCGATGCACAGACTCAGCGCCATCATCGTCATGAAGTTCAGCGTGAAGCCGAACGCGTTCACGGCGATGAAGCTGGAGATGACGGCGATGGGCAGCGTCAGGCCCGTGATGATGGTGGAGCGCCAGCTGTGCAGGAACAGGAAGACGATGGCCACCGTCAGCAGCGCGCCTTCGACCAGCGTGTGCTTCAGGCCGGTCAGCGAGCCCTTCACGAAGTCGGAGTTGGCGTAGATCAGGCGCAGCTCGACGTCCTTGGGCAGCACCTGGCGCAGTTCCTCCATCGCGTCCTTGACGGCCTCGCCGGTGGCGACGATGTTGGCGTCCTGCTGCTTGAAGACGTTGAAGCTCACGGCCGGCTGGCCGTTGATGCGGGCGATGCTGTCGACCTCGCGCTCGCGCTCGACCAGCGTGCCCAGGTCGTTCAGCGTCAGCGCCAGGTTGCCGCGGCGCGCGACCACCATCTGGCCGAAGGCCTTGGGGTCCTTCACACGGCCTTCCACTCTCAGGATGGCGTCGGCCGTCTGGTCGGAAAGCAGGCCCACGGGCTGGTCGCTGTTGGCGTCATTCAGCGCCTTGGAGATCTCGGCCGGCGTCACGCCGTAGGCGCGCAGCCGCATGGGGTCGAGGTCGATGCGCACCTCGCGCGTCGTCATGCCGCCCACGTCCACCTTGGCCACGCCCTCCACGCGGGCCAGCCGCTTGGAGACGATGAGGTCGGCCATCATCGACAGCTCGCGCGAGCCGCGCGTGCCCGAAAGCAGCGCCATCACGACGATGGGCTGGGCGTTGTCGTTCTGGAAGCGCGACACCACCGGCGGCTTCACGTCCTTGGGGAACGCAGCCTGCGCGGCGGCGACGCGGTCGCGCAGGTCCTGCATCGCGCGGCTCATGTCGGCGTTCAGGCCGAACTCGACGCTGGCCTGCACGCGCCCCTCGAAGCTGCGCGACTGGATGCGCTCGACGCCGGCGATGGAGTTCAGCGCCTCTTCCAGGGGCTTGGCCACTTCACGCTCGACGGCCTCGGGCGAGGCGCCGGGGTAGCGGATGTCGATGCCGGCACCGGGGAAGGAGATGTCGGGCATCTGCTCGACACCCAGCTTGGCGTAGGAGAACAGGCCCAGCACGCACAGGGCCACCATCACCATGGTCGCGAAGACCGGGTTCTGGATGGAAACGCGGGTCATCCACATGGTCAGCCCCTCACTGCTGCACGGGCGCCGATGCGGCGCTCGCGACCTTGGCGGACTTGGCGGCCACGACCAGCGCCTTGTCGCCCTCGCGCAGGTTGTCGAAGCGCGCGGCCAGCACCTGGGCTTCGGGCTTGAGGCCGTTCAGCACCTCGACGCGGCCCTCGCGCACGTCGCTGCGGCCGGTCGTCACGATGCGGCGCACCAGCGCGCCGTTCTCGATCATCCAGACCTGCTCCTGGCCGGAGTTGCGGCTGATGGCGGCGATGGGCACCGTCAGGCGCTGCGTGTCGTCCGGCAGCACGACCTTGGCGACGGCGTACTGGCCGGCGCGGTAGAGCTCCTTCGGGTTGTCCAGCACCAGCGTCACGCCGATGGAGCGCGTGCCCGGCTCCGCGGCCGGTGCGATGCGGGAAATGCGCGCCTGGACCGGCTGGTCGAAGCCTTCCACGTTCACCTGCACCGCCATGCCAGGCTGCAGGCGACCGACCTCATGCGTGCCGACCAGGCCGGCCAGTTCCAGCTTGGCGAGGTCGACGATGGTCAGGATCTGCTGTTCTGCCGCCAGCTTCTCGCCCGGCAGCGCGTGCCGCTTGGCGACGACGCCGTTGATCGGCGAGACGAGCGCCGCCTGGCGCATCGTCACCTGGCTGGTGTCCAGCTGGGCTTTTGCAGCATTCCAATTGGCTCGGGCGGATTCATAGGCAGCCCGGGAGTTGTCCAGCGCCGTCTGCGCGATGAAGTTCTTGGCCGCCAGGCCCTCGTTGGCCTTGTAACTGCGCTCGGCCTGCTCCATCTGGGCCCGCATGGCCTCGACGCTGGCGCCGCGCTCGGCGATGCGGTAGCGCAGCTCCTCCAGATCCACCTGGCCCAGCGCCTGGCCGGCGCGTACGCGGCTGCCCTCGCCCACCGCCAGGTTCAGCAGCGTGCCGTTGGACTTGGCGCGCACGACGACCGTGCCCGGCGCCACCAGTGGGCCGCTGAACTCGATCTGGGCCGGCATGGCCGTGACGACGGGCTTGACGACCTCGCTGGCGACGAATTCCAGCGCCGGCTTGGCCTTCTCGGCGCCCGGCTTCTCGGGGCCATCGCCCTTGCTGGCCATGACGGCCACGCCGGCGCCACCGACCAGCAGCACGACCGCCGCGATGCCACCCAACTTGAACGACTTGCGCATGACTCCCCCGAATAGCTCTTCAGAAACTGACCTTTGCAGTCTAGAAACAGAGCCTGCAGCGCGCACCGCACTTGTGACGAAACGCGGATTGCGGGGGCTGAGCTGCACCGACCGCAGCTCAGGCGGGGCCGAGCCCAGATCGCTCAGCGGCTGCGCACGCCGCGCTTGCCGCGCAGCATGGCGTGGTCGGCTCGCTCCACCAGCTCATCGGCCGTGACGGGCTCGCCGGCCCGGGATACCGCCACGCCCAGCGTGGCGCCGACGGACACGACCGTGCCCGACGCAAGCCGGATGGGCTGCTCGATGGCCGCGCACAACCGCTGGAAGATGGCGTCCCAGCCACCCGGCTCCAGCGCCGTCAGCAGCACGACGAACTCGTCGCCGCCGATGCGGGCCACCGTGTCGGCCGGCCGCACGCCGGCCAGCAGGCGGCGCGCCACCTCCGCCAACAGCTGGTCGCCCGCGTCATGGCCGTAGGTGTCGTTGACGGCCTTGAAGCCGTCCAGGTCGAGGTAGCCGAGGGCCACCTGGCGCTGCTCACGCGCCGCCACGGCCAGCGCCTGCTCGATGCGGTCGTACAGCAGCGTCCGGTTGGGGAGTTGCGTCAGCGCGTCGTGGAACGCGGCGTGGGCCAGTTCCTCGTGGGCCGTCTTCATGGCCGTGATGTCGACCAGCATCACGAAGATCTCGGTCTCCGACAGGCTGGCCGCGCCGAAGTCGACCCACACGACGTCGCCATTCCTGCGCCGCATGCGCAGCTGCGTGCGGTACTGCGACTGCGCTTCCAGCGCTGCATAGCCGTCACGGCCCATCGCCTGGTAGGACTCGTCATCGCAATACAGCAGCCGGACCGGCTGGCCGTCCAGCTCGCCGGGGCCGTAGTCGAAGATGCGCGCCACGGCCCGGTTGTGCCAGGTGATGACGCGGTTCGAGAGGCGCGCGATGCCGATCAGGTCCGATTCCAGCATCGCGGACTGCTCCTTCAGCCGCCGCCGCTCCTGGGTGACGTCCCGGCCGGTGGCGAAAACCAGCAGCTCGCCGCCGATGTCGGCCACGCTCATGTGCAGGTCGACGTCGATCACCTGGCCATCATCGCGGCGATGCTGCACGTCCACGCGCTGGCGATCGCCATCCTTGACCTTGTCCAGCCAGGCCATGATGGCCGCATCGTCCTGATTGGCGTCCCAGTCGGAGACTTGGCGGCGCAGCAGCTTCTCGCGGGTGGACTTCAGCATCTCGGCGAACGAATCACTCATTTCGACGAGCCGGCCGCCACGGTCGACGATGTGGATACCGTCAGCGGCGATGCGCAGCAGCGCCCGCACGCGCTCGCTCTGCTCTGCCAGCGCCCGCATCGCGCGGTGGCGCCGTTTGTCCGCCCGATAGACCGACCAGGTGGCGATGGCCCCCAGCAGCCATACCAGCGTGGCCAGCGACACCACCATCCAGACCTGGGCCCGCCACGGTTGCATGAAGCGCCTGTCGCTGACACCGGCATAGACGATGAAGGGCCACGTGTCCAGGGCGAGGTAAGTCGTCGTGCGCACCTCGCCGTCGATGGCCACGCGGGTGCTGAGGCTGCCCTCCCGGGGGTTGGCCTTCACGTTCGACAGCAAACCCGCAGAGACCACGGTATCGCCCACCTCCCCTTGCGCGGCGCTGCCCGGTGACACGCGTGCCACCAGTTGCATGTCGTCGCGCCTCAGCGAGATCGAATCCAGCGCCTCCAGCCGGTAGCGCGAGAACAGACGCCGGAAGTGATCGGTGCTGACACTGACGTACAGCACGCCGGCGAAGTGCCCGCCACGCTGCAGCGGCCGCACGAAGGCAATGACCCAGTTGCCCGATACGCGGGACCGCAGCGGCCCGGCAACGAGGGTGCGCGACACCCGGGCGGCGCGGGCCTGCTCGAAGTAGTCGCGGTCGGCCACCTGCGCCGGCGCACCGGCCGGCAGCGCTGTGCCCCAGCGCACCTCGCCGCGCTCGTCGGTCAGACGGAAGTACTCGATGTCCGCCAGCAGCCGGTAGCGCGACAGCAGCACGTCGTTC
Source organism: Pelomonas candidula (assembly GCF_043555985.1). NCBI lineage: Bacteria > Pseudomonadati > Pseudomonadota > Betaproteobacteria > Burkholderiales > Sphaerotilaceae > Roseateles > Pelomonas candidula. The sequence continues at coordinate 222,678 of NZ_JBIGIC010000006.1, forward strand.
AGCAACGCGTCGGACGCACCGCCGCTGGCGAGCAGCCGCTCGATCTCGGCGGCCGTGGCCTGCACGACGGCGTCGATGCGGTTGATCTCGCTCTCGACGTCCAGCTTCGCAACCGCCGCGAGGCCGGTCGCCACATCACGGGCCTGCCCCTCGTAGGAACGCCGCGACGCGCTGAGCATCTGCCACACCATGCTGATCAGCAGCACCGCAATGGCCGTGTTGGCCAGCACCAACCAGACCGCCACCTGCCGCCGCGCGCGGGCGCTGCGTTCGATCAAGGTCCGCGAATCGGTCAGCGGCATGTCGTGGCGCTTGCACCGCCGCGCCGGCTGGGCATCAGGCGGGGCGCGAACCCGGGATGGGGTCGGTGGGCAGCTTCACGTCACCGCACTGGGCGCGGTGGCGCAGCGCATGGTCCATCAGCACCAGCGCCAGCATGGCCTCGGCGATGGGCGTCGCCCGGATGCCGACACAGGGGTCGTGGCGGCCGAAGGTCTCGACGACGGCCGGGTTGCCAGCGCGGTCGATGCTGGCCTTGGGGCTGCGAATGGAGCTGGTCGGCTTGATCGCGATGCTGGCGACGATGTCCTGGCCGGTCGAGATGCCGCCCAGCACGCCACCGGCGTTGTTGCTGGCAAAGCCTTCGCGGCTCAGCTCGTCACCGTGCTGTGTGCCGCGCTGGGCGACGACGCCGAAGCCTTCGCCGATCTCCACGCCCTTGACGGCGTTGATGCCCATCAGCGCGTAGGCGATGTCGGCGTCCAGCTTGTCGAACAGCGGCTCGCCCAGGCCGACCGGCACGCCGGTGGCCTCGACGCGGATGCGTGCGCCGACCGAGTCGCCCGCCTTGCGCAACGCGTCCATGTAGGCCTCGAGTTCCTCGATCTTGCTGGCGTTGGCCGCGAAGAACGGGTTCTGCCCGACGTGCTGCCAACCCTCGAACGGGATCTCGATCTCGCCCAGTTGCGTCATGCAGCCGCGGAATTCGGTGCCGAACTTCTCGCGCAGCCATTTGCGCGCCACGGCGCCTGCGCCGACCATCGGCGCCGTCAGCCGCGCCGACGAGCGACCGCCGCCGCGGGGGTCGCGCACGCCGTACTTGCGCCAGTAGGTGTAGTCGGCGTGGCCGGGGCGGAAGGTGTCGAGGATGTTGCCGTAGTCCTTGCTGCGCTGGTCGGTGTTCTCGATCAGCAGGCAGATCGGCGTGCCGGTCGTGACGCCCTCGTAGACGCCGGACAGGATCTTGACCGCATCCGGCTCGTTGCGCTGCGTGACGTGGCGGCTGGTGCCGGGGCGGCGGCGGTCCAGCTCGGGCTGGATGTCGGCCTCGCTGAGCGCCATGCCCGGCGGGCAGCCGTCGATGATGCAGCCGATGGCCGGGCCGTGGCTTTCGCCGAAGTTGGTGACGCGAAAGAGTTCGCCGAAGGTGCTGCCTGACATAGGGCTCAAATTTTAGGCGCCGCGGACAAGCAAAAGCGGCCTGCCAAGGCCGCCTTCACGGGATGCGAACCAGCGACTCAGAGCTTGGGCTCAGGCTCGGCGTTTTCTTCGACAGGCCAGTCACGGATGTAGGCCTTCAGCATGCGGTTCTCGAAGTCCTGGCTGTCGACGACGGCCTTGGCCACGTCGTAGAACGAGATCACGCCCATCAGCGTGCGGCCGTTCAGCACCGGCATGTAGCGTGCGTGGCGACCCAGCATCATGCGGCGCACCTCGTCGATCTCGGTCTCGGGCGTGCAGGTCAGCGGTGCGTCGTCCATGACCGTGCGCACGATGGTCGTGCCGACGCCGCCACCGTTCTTGACGATGGCCTGGATGACCTCGCGGAAGGTCAGCATGCCGACGAGGTCGCCGTGCTCCATGACGACCAGCGAGCCGATGTCGCGCTCGGCCATCACGTCCAGCGAATCCTTCAGAGGCTGGTCGGGGGAAACGGTGAACAGGGTGCCGCCTTTGACACGCAGGATATCGACGACTTTCATGGGTGCCTCTGGAGCTAGTTTCATGGGCAACATAGCACACAATCCCTGCGCATCCACCCCATAGAAAACACCATGCCCGGCTTCGATACGCTTGCCCTGCATGCCGGTGCCGTGCCCGATCCGGGCACCGGCGCGCGGGCTGTGCCGCTGCACCTCAGCACCTCCTTCGTCTTCGAAAACAGCGAGCACGCCGCATCGCTGTTCAACATGGAGCGATCCGGCCACGTCTACAGCCGGCTCTCCAACCCGACGACGGCCGTCTTCGAGGAGCGCATGGCCGCGCTCGACGGCGGCATCGGCGCGATCGCCACCGCCAGCGGCCAGGCGGCGCTGCACCTCGCCATCTGCACGCTGATGGGCGCCGGCGGCCACATCGTCGCGAGCACGGCGCTGTATGGCGGCAGCCACAACCTGTTGCACTACACGCTGCGACGTTTCGGGATTGAAACAACCTTCGTGAACCCGCGCGACCTGGACGCCTGGCGCGCCGCCATCCGGCCCGAGACGCGGCTGCTGTTCGGCGAGAGCCTGGGCAACCCGGGGCTGGACGTGCTGGACATCCCGGCCGTCAGTTCCATCGCCCACGACGCCGGCCTGCCGCTGCTGGTGGACGCGACGTTCACGACGCCGTATCTGCAGCGCCCGGCCGAGCTGGGTGCGGATCTGGTCTACCACTCGGCCACCAAGTTCCTGTGCGGCCACGGCACGGTGGTGGGCGGCGTGCTGGTGGACGCCGGCTCGTTCGACTGGGACGCCGCCCATGCCAAGAGCGGTCGGTTCGAGACCTTGTGCGAACCCTATGACGGCTTCCACGGCACGGTGTTCGCCGAGGAGAGCACCGTCGGCGCCTTCCTGCTGCGTGCCCGCCGGGAAGGCTTGCGCGACTTCGGCGCCTGCATGAGCCCGCACACCGCCTGGCTGATGCTGCAGGGGCTGGAGACGCTACCGCTGCGCATGGCGCGGCACGTGGCCAACGCGCAGGCCGTGGCCGAGTTCCTCGCGGCTCAGCCGCTGGTCGAGAAGGTCGGCTACCCCGGCCTCGCCTCACACCCGGACCACGCGCTCGCGCAACGGTTGCTGCCGCGCGGCGCCGGCGCCGTGTTCTCGTTCGACCTCAAGGGAACGCGGGAACAAGGCCGCGCCTTCATCGAGGCGCTGAAGGTCTTCTCGCACCTGGCCAACGTCGGCGACGCGAAGTCGCTGGTCATCCACCCGGCCAGCACGACGCACTTCCGCATGGACGATGCTGCACTGCGCAATGCCGGCATCGGTCCCGGCACGATCCGCCTGTCCGTTGGCCTGGAAGACCCGGCCGACCTCATCGACGACCTGAAGCGGGCGCTCAAAGTGGCGGGGAAGTTGGGAGGCGGGGCATGACGTTCACCGTCGATGGCCATGAGGCCTACGTCTACACCGGCGGCAAGCCGTTCGACGCCGCCCTGCCCTGCGTCGTCTTCATTCACGGCGCGCTCAACGACCACAGCGTCTGGACGCTGCTCGCGCGCTGGTGCGCCCACCACGGCTTTGGCGTGCTGGCCGTCGACCTGCCCGGCCACGGCCGCAGCGGCGGCGAACCCTTGCAGAGCGTCGAGGACATCGCCGCGTGGCTGCACCGGCTGCTGGATGCCGCCGGCGTGGCCAAGGCCGCGCTCGTGGGCCACAGCATGGGCTCGCTGATCGCACTGGAGGCCGCCGGACGCGCGTTCACCCTCGTCATGGTCGGCACGGCCTACCCGATGAAGGTGTCGGATGCGCTGCTGACGACGGCCCGCGACCAGCCCGAGGCGGCGATGGCCATGGTCAACGCCTTCTCGCATTCGCTGGCCAGCGCCAAGCCCGGCTACCCCGGTCCGGGCGCCTGGCTGCGCGGCGGCTCGATGGCGTTGATGCGCCGGCTGCAGTCACGCCAGACGGCGGTGAACCTGTTCGAGAACGACTTCCAGGTCTGCGACCGCTACGCCGGTGGCGAAGCCGCCGCGGCGCGCGTGGCCTGCCCGGTGCACTTCATCCTCGGCGCGCTGGACCAGATGACGTCACCCCGGCAGAACGCCGTGCTGGGTGCGCTGCTGAAGCCGCGCATCCACACCGTGCCCGCGGGCCATGCGCTGATGGCCGAGGCGCCGGACGCCGTGCTGGCCGCGCTGCGCGTGGCGCTTCAGCCCAGCGCGTAGGCGGCCGGGTCGGGCCGGCGCACGGCCTTCACGTACTCGGGCGTGAAGCCCGGCCAGATGGCGACGATGCGGCCGTTGTCCGCGCGGTACCAGGAGCGGCACTGGCTCCACACCGACGTGGCCAGCCGCCGCTGCTGCGCCGTGTCATGCGCGGCGGCCACCTCTGGCTTCACCGTGATCCAGCGCCGCCCTTCGCGCCGCACGCGCTGCATGCAGGCGATGGCGTGCTGCACCTGCGGCTCGATGTACAGCAGCGTGGACGTGTGGCCGGTGGCGGTGTTCGGCCCCAGCATCAGGAAGAAGTTCGGCAAGCCGGCAACCGACACGCCCAGGTAGGCCTGCGCGCCGTCGCGCCAGGCGTCGGCCAGCAGCCGGCCGCCCAGCCCCTCGATGCGTACGCCGGCCAGCGGGCGGATGGTGTCGAAGCCCGTGGCGCACACCAGCGCGTCCAGCACATGCTCGCGGCCGTCGTCGGTCAGCACGCCGCGTGGCGTGACACGCGTGATGGCGGCCGTCACCAGCTCGGTCTGCGGCCGGGCCAGCGCCGGGTAGTAATCGTTGGAATAGATGATGCGTTTGCAGCCCAGCGGGTAGTGGGGCGTCAACCGCTCGCGCAGCGCCGCGTCGGGCACGCCGCGGCGAAGGTGCGATGCGGCGGCGGCCATGATCAGCCGGCGCGCCAGCGTGCCTTCGTCGAAACCACGCCGGCCCCACTCCAGCACCTGCACCCACGCGCGGCGCGTCAGCGGCGCATAGCCCGGCACGCGGTGCAGCCAGCGGTCCAGCCGACCGTAGCGCCGGTCCACGCGCGGCATGACCCAGTTGGCCGTGCGCTGGAACACCGTCAGCTTCGCGACCTCGGGCGCCAGCGCCGGCACGAGCTGCGCCGCGGTCGAGCCGGTGCCGATGACACCCACGCGCTGCTCGCACAGGTCAGCGCCGTGCGGCCAGCGCGCGCTGTGCAGCAGCCGGCCACGGAAGTCCGCCAGGCCGGGAATGTCGGGCCAGCGGCCAACGCTCAGCGCACCGGTGCTGCAGGCGAAGAAGCGCGCGCTGATCCGCTCGCCGTTGTCCAGCAGTAACTGCCAGCGGCCGGCCTCGGCGTCGAACTTCGCCTCGGTGATGGCCACGCCCAGCCGCATGCGTGCCGGCAGGCCATGCTGCTCGGCCAGGCGCTGCTGGTAGTGCTGGATCTCGGCCGCGTCGGCGAAGCGATGCGTCCAGTCGGGGTTGGGCGCGAAGCTGAAGCTGTAGGCCGGCGCAGGCACATCCACCTGGGCGCCGGGGTAGCGGTTGTCCCACCAGGTGCCGCCCAGGCCAGCGGACTTCTCCAGCATGACGAAGTCGGTGATGCCTGCTCGCTGGAGCTGAATGGCCATGCACAGGCCCGACATGCCGGCGCCAAGGATGGCGACTTCGAAATCTGTCACGGATGCGACGGTCATCGATCAATTATTGCCAGGGCAAGCCCGATTGCAGCTCCGGCTCGACCCGCGTTGAATCGCGTCATGGCCACCGACCGTTTCGACCGTTTCGCCGACTTCTACCCCTTCTACCTGCGCGAGCACGCCGACCGCCGCAACCGCCGGCTGCACTTCATCGGCTCGACGCTGGTGCTGGCCTGCGTGTGGCAGATCTTCGCGACGGGCCAGTTCGTGTGGGTGCTGAACGGCCTGCTGTGCGGCTACGGCTTCGCGTGGGTGGGGCACTTCTTCTTCGAGAAGAACCGACCCGCCACCTTCAAGCACCCCATCTACAGCTTCATCGGCGACTGGGCCATGTACGCCGACATCTGGCGTGGGCGCATCAAGCTCTAGTTCCGCCAGGCCACGCCGACCGAGGCACCGTAGCCGCCGCGCTTCTCCACCAGCGGGCTGTCCGCCGCCGGGCCCTGCAGCTGGCTTGCGCCGGCGCTGCCGAACACGAACCAGTGCTGGTCGAGCGCGTGCTTGACGCCGACGCCGATGTGCACATCGCGCAGGCCGGCGCCAGGCTCGTAGGCCGGCTTGCCGCTGGCGGCCGCGGCAGAGGCCGGCACGCCGAAGTAGCTGCGCATGTTCTGCGCATTGGCGGCGGACAGGCCGATGCCTGACGTCCACTCTGTCGACTCGCTGCGGTAGAAGCGCCAGCCCAGGTCCAGCCCCGCCGTCAGGCCGCCGCCGCGACCCAGCATGTCTTGAGACAGCGAGCCGCTGATGTTCCAGTCCGGCGTGAGGGTGTAGGTCGCCGAAAACTTCGCGCGCAGCGTGCGCTTCACGTCGGGCAGGCCCTGCGTCGTGCGGGCATCGCCGCTGTTGCGGCCGCTGTCGAAGCGCAACGACACGCCGACGCGCCATTTGGCGCTCTCGACGAGCTGGGTGCTGGCGCCGGCGCCGACGTTCTCGCGGCCGAACCCCAGCAGCGCGCTGCCGCCCGACGTGGCGATGCGGATGCGACCGAAGCGGACGGCCCACAGCGGCCGGACCTTGAACTTCAGCCGGCTCGCGCCGTCGTACTCCGGCGCGGCGGACAGCGACGCGCCTAGCAAGTAGCGGATGTCTTCGTCCTTGTCCTTGGCGGCGTCGGGCCCCGCCTGAGCGGGCACGGCAGTCATCAAGGCGGTGGCGGTCAGGAGGAGCGAGGCGGTGCGCATGCGCGCCAGCCTAACAGCGCCACGCTGCTGCGGTCGGTCAGCCGAGCTTCAACTCGCGTGTCAGATTCGACAGCATGTCGTCCACCATGGCGTCCAGGTCGTACTTCAGCGCCCAGCCCCAGTCGGACTGCGCCTCGCGGTCGTCGATGCGCTGCGGCCAGCTGGCGGCGATGGCCTGGCGGAAGTCGGGCTGGCAGTCCATCGTGAAGTTCGGCAGCTGGCGGCGGATGCTGGCGGCGATGCCCTCGGGCGTGAAGCTGACACCGGCGAGGTTGTAGCTGCCGCGCTGCTTCACCGCGTCGGCCGGCGCGTTCATCAGCTCGATGGTCGCGCGCAGCGCATCGGGCATGTACATCATCGGCAAGGCTTGGCGCGCCTCGAGGAAGCAGGTGTAGCGGCCGTCCTTCAGCGCCGAATGGAAGATCTCGACGGCGTAGTCCGTCGTGCCGCCGCCGGGCGGCGTCTTCCAGCTGATGAGGCCGGGGTAGCGCAGGCTGCGCACGTCCACGCCATGCTTGGCGTGGTACCAGGCACACCAGCGCTCGCCGGCCAGCTTGGAGATGCCATAGACGGTCATCGGGTCCATGACCGTCGTCTGCGGCGTGTCGACGGCCGGCGTGCTGGGGCCGAACGCGGCGATGGAGCTGGGCCAGAAGATGCGGTCCAGCTTCTCGTGCCGGGCCAGTTCCAGCACGTTGAGCAGGCCCTTCATGTTCAGGTCCCAGGCCCACATCGGGTGCTTCTCGCCGTTGGCAGACAGCGCGGCGGCGAGGTGGTAGATCTGCGTGATCTTGTGGCGCTTGACGATGGTGGTCAGCGCGCCGGCATCGGTCACGTCCAGCATCTCGTGCTTGAGCGTGGGCACGCGGCCTTGCGGACTGAGGTCGCTGGTGACGACGGCGTCATTGCCGTGCAGCGTGGCCAGCTCGGTGGCCAGCTCGGTGCCGATCTGGCCGTTGGCGCCGATGATGAGGATGCGCGTCATTTCACGATCCCCAGCTCACGGCCCGCCTGCTTGAACGCGGCGACGGCCTTCTCCAGATGCTCGCGCTCATGCACGGCCGACACCTGCACGCGGATGCGTGCCTGGCCCTTGGGCACGACGGGGAAGAAGAAGCCCACCGCGTAGATGCCCAGCTCCAGGATGCGCTGGCTCAAGCGCTGCGCCTTCACCGCGTCATAGACCATGATGGGCACGATGGGATGGGTGCCGGGCTTGATCTCGAAGCCGGCCGCCTGGATGGCCTCGCGGAAATACGCGGTGTTGGCTTCGAGCTTGTCGCGCAGTGCGGTCGAGCCTTCCAGCAGGTCCAGCACGGCCAGCGAGGCGCCGGCGATGCTGGGGGCCAGCGTGTTGCTGAACAGATAGGGCCGCGAGCGTTGGCGCAGCAGCTCGACGACTTCCTTGCGCGCGGCCGTGAAGCCGCCCGACGCACCACCCAGCGCCTTGCCGAAGGTGCCCGTGATGATGTCGATCTTGCCGAACACGCCGCGGTGCTCGGCCGTGCCGCGGCCGGTCTTGCCCATGAAACCGCTGGCGTGGCATTCGTCGATGCCCAGCAGCGCGTCGTACCGGTCGCACAGCGCGCGGATCTTGTCGAGCTGGGCGATGGTGCCGTCCATCGAGAACACACCGTCGGTGAACACCAGCGTGAAGCGGGCGCCCTTCTCCCTGGCTTCCTTCAGGCAGCGCTCGAGGTCGTCGAGGTTGTTGTGCTCGTAGCGCCAGCGCTGCGCCTTGCACAGGCGGATGCCGTCGATGATGGACGCGTGGTTCAGCGCATCGCTGATGATGGCGTCCTGCTCGCCCAGCAGCGGCTCGAACAGGCCGCCGTTGGCGTCGAAGGCGGCGGCGTAGAGGATGGCGTCCTCACAGCCGACGAAGCGGGCGATGCGCGCTTCGAGTTGCTTGTGCAAGTCCTGCGTACCGCAGATGAAGCGCACCGACGACAACCCGAAACCGTGCGTGCGCAGCGCCTCGTGGGCGGCCTCGATGACGGCCGGGTGCGACGACAGCCCCAGGTAGTTGTTGGCGCACAGGTTGATGACCTCGCGGCCGTCCGTCGTCTGCACGACGGCCCCCTGCGGCGTCGTGATGATGCGCTCGGCCTTGTAGAGGCCGGCGGCGCGGATGCCGTCCAGCTCGGACTGCAGGTGTTGGAAGAAGGCTTGGCTCATGGCCGCTCTCCTGATGCACAATTCGGTAAATTGAACTCGTTCGATATATCGAACGAATGTGCAGTATCTGAAAAACACTCGTCTTCGTCAAGCATGAGCCTGGACACCGAACCGCCACGCGTCGGCGCGGCGCTGCAAGCCCTCCGCAGCAGCCGGGGGCTGTCGCTGGATGATCTCTCCAAGCGCGCCGGCGTCAGCAAGTCGATGCTGTCGCAGATCGAGCGCAACCAGGCCAACCCGACGGTGGCCGTGGTCTGGCGGCTGGCCAATGCGCTGGGCGTGGAGATGGGCGAGCTGCTGGGCACGGAGCGCGCCGCGGCGCCTGCCATCGAGACGGTGCCGGCCCACGCGACACCCGGGCTGACCAGCCCCGACGGCCTGTGCAAGCTGCGCATCCTGGGCCCCATCGAGCTGGCCGGGCAGTTCGAGTGGTACGAGCTGAGCGTGCAGCCTGGCGGCGTGCTGGACTCCCAGGCGCACGAGCCCGGCTCGCGGGAACACCTGAGCGTGCTGACCGGCAGCCTGGAAGTGACGGCCCAGGGTGTGACGAGCAGGCTCAAGGCCGGCGAGACAGCACGTTATGCCGTGGACGGGCCTCACGCGATCCGCAACGCGGGCAAGTCCGCGGCGACCGCGTTGCTGGTGGTGCTGCATCCGTAGACTGCAGCCTCCGAAAAAGGAGGCCTGCATGCACTTCACCCGTCGCTCGACCCTGGCCGCGCTGGCCACCCTGCCCTTTGCGGCGCAGGCGCAGGACAAGCCGATCAAGCTGCTGGTAGGCTTCCCGCCCGGTGGCGGCACCGATGCCATCGCGCGGCTGCTGGCCGAGGCCCTGCAGGCGTCCCTGGGCACGCCGGTCATCGTCGACAACCGGCCCGGTGCCGGCGGCCAGATCGCCGCGCAGGCGCTGAAGATGTCGCCCGCCGACGGCACGACCTTTTTCGTCAGCCACGACCACACCATCTCCATCCTGCCGCTGGTGCTGAAGAACCCCGGCTTCGACCCGGTGAAGGACTTCGTGCCCGTGGCAGGTTTCGCGACGTTCGCGAACGCATTTGCCGTGTCCGGCGGCACACCGGCGAACAGCCTGCCCGAGTACCTGGCCTGGGTGAAGAAGCACGGCGGCCAGGGCAACGTGGGTGTGCCGGCGCCAGCCTCGGTGCCCGAGTTCCTCGTCAAGCTGCTGGGCGAGCGGCACGGCCTGGACCTCGTCAGCGTGCCCTACCGCGGCAGCGCGCCGATGATCAGCGACATGCTGGGCGACCAGATCGGCGCCGGCGTCGGCTCCGTGCCCGACCTCATCGTCAACCACCAGCAGAAGAAGCTGCGCATCGTCGCCGTCATGGGCCAGCAGCGCCAGGCCGTGCTGCCCGGGGTGCCCACCTTCGCTGAACTGGGAATCGCCGGCTTCGAGGACCTGCCCTACTACGGCGTCTTCGCAGCGGCCGGTACGCCGCGTGCGGCGCTGGAACGCTTCTCGAACGCGCTGGCCGGCGTGATCGGCCAGCCGGTCGTGAAGGCGCGGCTGACCGAGCTGGGGCTGTCGGTCGGCATGATGACGGCGGCCCAGCTCGCGACGCGCGAGCGTGCCTACTCGGCGGCCTGGGCCCGCATCATCAAGTCTGGCGGCTTCCAGCCTCAGTGACGAGCAGGCGGTCCAGCGTCGTCGTGGACCACGCTCCCTGCACCCACAGGTTGGCCAGCAGTCCCTGGCGCTCTGCCAGGAAGGCCGTGATCAGCGGCTCGGCCGACACCCGCTCGGGCGAGCACAGCAGCACCAGCCGCTGGGCGCCCTGCTCCTCCAGCCGGCCCAGCCAGTCCATGGCCAGCAGCTTGTCGACGACGGGGCTCAGCTGCAGCGGGTCCACGCGCAGCGCGCCGGCCAGCCCGAGGTCGGACAGGCCTTTCTGCCCGGCCTCGCGCACGCGCCACAGCTCGCGCAGCACCTCCAGCGCCAGCGCCATCGGCTGGCCCGGCGTGTCGGGCCGCAGGTGCAGCCGGCCGGTCAGGCTGGGCGTGTTGGCCGCCAGGATGGCACCCAGCAGCACGATGACCCAGCCGAGGTAGACCCAGATCAGGAACACCGGCACGGTCGCGAACGCGCCGTACAGCGTCGAGTACGTCGGCACCTGCTTGACGTACCAGGCCAGCAGCGACTTCGCGAACGAGAAGCCGATGGACACGAACGCGCCGCCCAGCAGCGCGTGGCGCCAGCGCACGTGGGTGTTGGGCACGTAGTGGAACAGGCCGCCCATGGCCAGGCCCAGCAGCACGATGTCGATGCTGCCCAGCGCGGTCGACACGCTCGACGGCAGCGCCGTCAGGTAGCCCTGGCCGACGCTGATCGCGTAACTCGTCAACGTGAGGCTGCCGCCCAGCAGCAGCGGGCCCAGCGTCAGCCCGGCCCAGTAGACAAGCACACGCTGAGCCATGGGCCGCGGGCGCTTCACGCGCCAGATGGCATTCAGCGTGCGGTCGATGGTCAGCATCAGCGCCAGCGCGGTCACGCCGAGCGCGACCAGACCCACCGCACCCAGCTTGCTGGCCTTGGAGGCGAACTGCGTCAGCGACGCCAGCACCGGCTTGGCGATGTTGGCCGGGATCAGGCTCTTCAGAAAGTACTGCTCCAGCGCCGACTGGAAGTTGGAGAACATCGGGAAGGCCGTGAACACGGCCAGCATGACCGTCAGCAACGGCACCAGCGAGATCAGCGTCGTGAAGGTGAGGCTACCGGCCGTGAGGCCCAGCTTCTCCTCGCGGAAACGCTGGCGGAAGGTATGCAGCGTCTGCAGCCAGGGCCAGGCCAGCAGCTCGGTGAGGAAGTCGCTGACGAAGGCGATGGGGTTGCGCGGCAGCGGCGCGTCGGGGTCGTTGGGCGTGGGGGAATCAGGCGGGAGGGACATGGCTTCTATGATGCCGCAGCTATGCCCACCGCCCTTGAAACGCCTCATCAAAGAACGGAGCCCACGGCCGTCGAGCGCGCCTCGCGCAACCTCGCGCTGGGCGCCACCCTCGCGCTGCTGCTGCTATGCGTGGCCTGGGAGCTGTGGCTGGCGCCGACCGGCCGCGGCACGCTGGCCGTGAAGGCGCTGCCGCTCGCCGTCGCGCTGCCAGGGCTGTGGCGCTATCGCATGTACACCTACCGCTGGCTGGCGCTGGCGATCTGGCTCTATGTGATGGAGGGCCTGGTGCGATCGACCAGCGAAGGTGCCCCCGGCCGCTGGCTGGCACTGGCGGAGGTGGTGCTGAGCGTCGTGGTGTTCACGACCTGCACGGCGCAGATCCGCCAGCGGCTGGCGGCAGCGAAGGCGGCATGAGCGCCTTCCTCGACGCCCTGCGCGAGCGGCTCGGCGAGGCAGGGCTGCTGGTGGATGGCGACCTGGCGGCGTTTGAAGCCGACTGGCGCAAGCGCTACGTCGGCCGTGCGCTGGCCGTCGCAAGGCCGGCGTCGACGGAGGACGTCGCCGCGGTGATGAAGCTCTGTCACGAGCACCGCGTCGCCGTCGTGCCGCAAGGCGGCAACACCGGTCTGGTGGGTGCGTCGACGCCCGACGACAGCGGGCAGCAGCTCGTGCTGAGCCTGTCGCGCATGAAGCGCGTGCGCGAGGTCGACGTGTCCAACGCCAGCCTCACGGCCGAGGCTGGCTGCGTGCTGGCCGACGTGCAGGCGGCGGCGGCCGGCGCGGGCCTGCTGTTCCCGCTCAGCCTCGCGGCCGAGGGGTCGTGCACGCTGGGCGGCAACCTGGCGACGAACGCCGGCGGCACGCAGGTGCTGCGGTATGGCAATGCGCGCGAGCTGTGCCTGGGACTGGAGGTCGTCACGGCGACGGGCGACGTCTGGCACGGCCTGTCGGGCCTGCGCAAGGACAACACCGGCTACGACCTGCGCGACCTGTTCATCGGCAGCGAGGGAACGCTGGGCGTCATCACCGCCGCGACGATGAAGCTCTACCCGCAACCCAAGGACCGGTTGACGGCGCTGGCCGCCTGCTCGTCGCTGGACGACGCTGTCGCCCTGCTGAGCCTGGCGCGCGCACGCGCGGGCGATGCGCTGACGGGCTTCGAGGTGATGAACCACTCGTCGCTGGCCCTCGTCGCTCGCGAGCTGCCACAGCTGGCCCAGCCACCGGGCCCGGCTGCATGGACCGTGCTGCTGGAGCTGTCCGACGCGGAGAGCGCAGAGCATGCGCACGGCGTGTTCGAGGGCTTACTGGAAACCGCCGTCGAGCGCGGCGCCGTGCAGGACGCCGTCATCGCGCAGAACCTCGCGCAGGCCCGCTCGTTCTGGCATCTGCGCGAATCCATCCCGCTGGCCCAGGCGCAGGCGGGGCTGAACATCAAGCATGACATCTCGCTGCCGGTCTCGGGCATTCCCGGCTTCGTGGCGGAGATGGACGCGGCACTGGCGGCCTACCTGCCTGGTGTCGAGGTCATCGACTTCGGTCACCTGGGCGACGGCAACCTGCACTACAACGTGCAGGCGCCGGCGGGCATCGATCCGAAGGCGTTCCTGAGCGCCCACGAGGGGGCGATCAATACGCTCGTCTACGACGCCGTGCAGCGCCGCGGTGGCTCGATCTCGGCCGAGCACGGCATTGGCCGGCTCAAGCGCGAGGAACTCGCGGCGCGCAAGGACCCGGTCGCGCTGCAGCTGATGCGGCAAATCAAGAAGGCCCTGGATTCCCAGGGCCTCATGAATCCGAACCGCCTGCTCTGACGCGTCAGTCGGCCTGCGGCTGCGCCAGCGGCACGCGCGCGGCCTTGCGGCCGGTGGCCAGACGCACCAGCGCGCGCAGCATGCGGAAGACGAAGCGCAGGAACGTCAGGAACGCGAGCACTTCCAGGAAGCATAGCGCGCCGGACACCGCGGCCCCCCAGCGCTCGGCGCGGCGGTTGAACTTCTGGCCGAGGTGGTCGCGCATGATCTCGATGCTGTCGTAGAAGCTCGGCACCATCAGCAGCGTCAGGAAGGTCGACGTGATCGTGCCGCCGATGATGGCCACGGCCATCGGGCGGTAGAACTCGCCGCCCTCGCCGATGCCGATGGCCACCGGCAGCATGCCGGCGATCAGCGCGAAGGTGGTCATCAGGATGGGCCGGAAGCGCTTGCGGCCCGCGTGCATCAGCGCCTCTTCACGCGAAACGCCGTTGGCTTCTTCCTGGCGCGCAGCGTCCAGCAGCAGGATGGCGTTCTTCGCCACCAGGCCGGCCAGCATGATGATGCCGATGAAGCTCATCAGGTTCAGCGTGCCGTGCGTGATCAGCAGCGCGATCACCACGCCAATCAGCGACAGCGGCTGCGACAGCATGACGCCGATGGGTGCAGTGAACGAGTTGAACTGGATGACCAGGATCAGGTACATCAGGCCGATGCCCGACACCAGCGCGATGCCCATGGCGCTGAAGACCTCGGCCTGGTCCTTGGACGCGCCGGCCAGCTTGATGCCATAGCCGGGCGGGAAGTTCATGCTCTGCGCCAGCTTCTGCGCATCGGCCGACACCTCGCCGGACGAGCGCCCCTGCGCGTTGGCCGACACCGTCACGACGCGCTTGCCGTCCACGTGCGAGATGGTGGCCGGCCCCTTGCCCGTGGTGACGGTGGCGATCTGCTCCAGCGGCACCATCGTGCCGGTGCCGCTGACGGCGATGGGCAGGCGTTCGATGTTGGTCGCGTCCACGCGATCCGCCGGGTGCAGGCGCACCGACACGTCGCGGGTCTGGCCCGTCGGGTCGATCCAGTCGCCGACCTGGATGCCGGCGAACGCGACACGCAAGGCGTTGGCGGCGTCGCCGACGGAGATGCCCATCGCGTTCGCGAGCCCGCGGTGAAGTTCGATCTGCAGTTCGTCCTGCGTGTCCTGCTGCGACAGGCCGACGTCCACGGCACCCGGCACCTTGCGCAGCCGCGTCATGAAGTCTTCCGTCATCGCCATCAGCTGGCGTGTGTCGGTGCCGTAGAAGCGGATCTGCACCGGCTTCTGGCCGCCGTTGTTCAGGTCGTCCAGTACCACGTACTCGGCGCCGGTCAGCACTTGCAGGCGCTCACGCAGGTCCGCGCCGATCTGCTGTGCACTGCGCTTGCGGGTGAAGCTCTTGCCGAGGTCGATGTAGAGCTTGCCGCCGGTGGTCTGCACGAAGCTGTCGGTGGCCTTGGTCTCGGGCAGTTGCTTGGCGATCTCGGCAGCCGCCGCGAGTTTGCGGCGCGCGTACTCCAGGCTGGCACTCGGCGGCGTGCGGATGTCCACGGCGATGGTGCCGAAGTCGGAACTGGGCAGGAAGCTGCTGCCACCGAAGGTGATCTGCAAGCCGATGGCGGCAACGAAGCTCAGGAACGCGATGCTGGCCATCCAGCGGCGGTGATGCAGCGCCCAGGCGATGACGCGGCCGTAGCGGTCGGCCTGGTGGTCGAACCAGACGTTGAACTTGTGCAGGATCGCGGAAATGCCGGTCTTGGGCGCCTCGTGGTGGCCCGGAGGGTCGCCCCAGAAGGCCGACAGCATCGGGTCGAGCGTGAACGAGATCAAAAGGCTGACCAGCACCGACGCCACGACGGTCAGAGCGAACGGCCGGAACCACTCCCCGGCCACGCCGGAGATGAAAGCTACCGGCACGAACACCGCGACGATGGAGAACGTCGTGGCGGCCACGGCGAGGCCGATCTCGGCCGTGCCGCGGAATGCGGCGGTGCGCCGGTCGGCCCCACGCTCCATGTGCCGCACGATGTTCTCCCGCACGACGATGGCGTCGTCGATCAGCACGCCGATCGCGAGCGACAGCCCCAGCAGGCTCATGAAGTTGAGCGTGAAGCCGAACAGCCACACGGCGATGAAGGCGGCGATGACCGACGTGGGCAGCGACGTGGCCGTGATCAGCGTCGAGCGCCAGGAGTTCAGGAAGGCGTAGACCACGAAGATGGTCAGGCCGGCGCCGAACACCAGTGCATCGATGACGTTCTTCAGGCTGTTCTGCGCATCCTTGCCGCTGTCCTGCGTGATCTCCAGCCGGGTGCCTTCCGGCAGCGTCTTGTTGCTTTCCTCGACGACCTTGCGGACTTCCTTGGCCACACTGACCGTGGAGGCCTCGCGGGAGCGCGTGATGGACAGGCCGACATTGTTGTGGCCGTTGCGCGTGCTCAGCGTGGTGCGCTCGGCGAAGCCGTCCTCGATGGTGGCCACCTGGCCCAGGCGCACCAGTTCGCCGGCGGTCCGCTTGACGACGATGCGGTCGAAATCGGCCGGCGACGCGATGCGACCGATCAGGCGGATGCTCTGGTCCTCGTACTCGCCGCGCACCTTGCCGACGGGCGCCGACATGTTCTGGTTGCGCAGCGCGTTGACGACGTCGGTGACCGACACGTTGAACTCGCGCAGCTTCTGGCCGTGCAGCAGCACCGACAGTTCGCGGTTCAGCGAGCCGAACACGTCGACCTTGCCGACACCGGGGATCGCGCGGAACCGGTCGGCCAACTGGTCTTCGGCGATGCGCGAAATCTCGGCATGCGTCAGCGTGCTGGATTCCATCGAGACCTGCATGACCGGCTGCGCGGAGGGATCGACGCGCTGCAGGATGGGCTCGCGCATCTCCTGCGGCAGGTTGTAGCGTACCGACGCGATGGCGTTGCGGACGTCGTCGGCGGCCTCGATCAGGTTCTTCTTGAAGTCGAACTGCAGCACGAACGTGGCCTGGCCTTCACCGGCGGTGGAGCGCACCTCGGTGACGCCCGGCACGGCCAGCAGCGGCCGCTCCACGCGGTTGACGATCTCGCGCTCGCTCGTCTCGGGCGAAGCGCCCGGGTACGGGATGCTGACGACGAGGATGGGGATCTCCACGTCGGGGTTCTGGTTGACCTTGAGCTTGGTCAGGGCCAGCAGGCCCATGGCCATGATGCCGATGATGCAGACGATCGTGGCGATCGGCTTCTTGATGGCGAAGTCGGAGATCAGCACCTCAGCCCCCCGTGCTGGCTGCTGACGCAGCCGGTTTGGCGACGGCGGCGGACTGCTGCACGGCCGTGCCCTCGACCAGCGTGCGGCTCGGGTTGCGGATGACCATGTCGCCCGAAGCCAGGCCGCTCTTGACGACGAACTCGCCGCTGCGCTCGTCACGCTCACCCAGCACGATGGGCTGGCGATGCAGCTTGGCGTCCTTGACGACCCAGGCGAAGGCGCGGTCGCCATCGCGCTGCATGTCGGCTTCGCCGAGCATCAACGCGGCCACCGTGGTGGTACGGACATGCCCCTCGCCGTAAAGGCCGGCCACCGCCGCCTGCTTCGCATCGACGAAGTCGACCAGCAATGCGACCTGGCGCGTGACAGGATCGGCCGCCACGTCGATGCGACGGATGCGGCCTTCCAGCTTGGGATTGACCGCACCGTTGATGCGCAGGTCGACAGGTTGCCCCACCTTCAGCTCACCGCGGCGGTCAGCCGAAACATAACCCTCGAAGCGCATGCTGCTCGGGTCGATGACCTTCAGCAGTGCCTTGCCAACCTGGGCCGTGTCGCCGGACGACACCTGACGCTCGCTGACGACGCCGTCGAACGGCGCGCGCACCTCGGTCCGCGCCACCTGCTGGCGCGCCGCGACGAGACGGGCGTCCGACGCGACACGCTCGCTCATCGCGGCGGTGCGACGGTTCTGCGCGTCCTCGAGCGCCTGCAGCGACACCATGCCCTGCGCCTGAAGCTGCTTCTGACGCTGGTACTGCCGGTCGGCCTGCTCGAACGCCTCCTGCGCGGCGCGTGCCGCCTCCTGCGCTGACGTCAGGCTGTCGCGGATCGACGTCGCATCCAGCCGCACGAGCAGGTCGCCCTTGTGGACGATCTCGCCGTTCTCCTTGAACACCTGCTGCACGATGGCCGACACCTCTGCACGCAGGTCAGCACGGCGCTCGGGCTGGACCGCCCCGGTGATCAGCGGGCCGCTGCTGTGGTCGCTCTGTCCCATGATCAGACGGTCCTCGACACGGAGCTGCAGCGGCGGCAAGGGCTTGGTCTGATCGGCGTCGGGCTTATTGCAGGCAGACAGGGCCAGCAGCACCGCAAGCGCGGTGAAGGTCAGCAGACCGCGAGCAGTCGGACGCGGCAGGTTGGGACGGTGTGTCATCCTGGATGGGAGTCGTTGTTGTGGGCCGGGAATCGGAGGCCGCTCAGCGGGGCTGACCGGCCGGCAGGCAGCGTGACAGCCGCCCATCTCCTTCGTGGTCGTACACAGTACGACACAAACCCGCGCAGCATAGCGAGGATGCCTACCCGTGCCGGAAGTCGTGCGACGGATTGCAGATGGCGCCGCCGAAGCACCGAATCAGGGCGACGGTCCGTTCAACCACGCCGCTCGGACCGCCTCCCGGCGGCCCCGTTCAGGCGGCCGGCTGCCAGTCCAGCGCCCAGGCGCCCTGCTGCCAGCGCTGCAGCCAGAGCAGGCCGATCAGTGTCTTGGCGTCGGTCAGCTCGCCACGGGCGGCCATGCGGTCTAGATCGTCGACCGTGTGGGTGACGAGCTCGAGAAACTCGCCGTCGTCCAGCTTTTGCTCGCCGCGCGTGAGACCACGGGCGAAGTAGATGTGTATGCCTTCGTCGGAGTAGGCGATGGCGTTGTGCAGCACGCCGGCATGGGCCCACTCGGCGGCGCTGTAGCCGGTTTCTTCCAGCAGTTCGCGCTGTCCACAGACGAGCGGCGCCTCGCCGGCGTCCAGCTTGCCGGCCGGGAACTCCAGCATCACGCGCGCCATCGGGTAGCGGTACTGCCGCTCCATCAACAGCCGGCCATCGTCCAGTAGCGGCACGACCATGACGGCGCCGGGGTGGCGGATGAACTCGCGGTGCGAGGTGTTGCCGTCGGGCAGCGCAACCTTGTCGCACCGCACATCCAGGAAGTGCCCGCGGAAGACCTGGGTGGACTCGAGCGGGCGCTCGATCAGGTGGTCATCAGCCTCGGCCACGGCGCAGATATCTCCAGACGAAGCCGGGAAAGCCCAGCGTGATGAAGAGGCACACGCCAGCGGCGTAGAACTCCCAGCCCTGCGGCTGCCGCTGCCCGATGCGGGCTTCCAGCGCCGAACCCAGTGCGAACACCAGCACGGCCATCAGCAGCAACTCCAGCAGCCGCCACCACACGGCCTTGGGCACGCGGCGCGGGCCGACGAGTAGCACTCGCTCGTTGAAGTAAGGCAGGTTGGCGGCCACGACGGCCATGGCCAGCACCAGCCAGACGGCGACCGACTGGTCCATCAGCCCGGAGCGCTCAGGTCGCCAGAGCCTGGCGGATAGCGACCTTGCACAGCTCCAGCAGGCCGCCAGGCAGCAGACCGAAGACCAGCACGGCCGCACCGTTCAGCGTCATGACGAAGCGCACGTCGCCGGGCGCAGTCAGCGGCGCGGTGTCGGTCGGCGCGTCGAACCACATCACCTTGATGACGCGCAGGTAGTAGAAAGCGCCGATCAGCGACACGACGACGGCGAACACCGCCAAGCCGATGTAGAACGGCAGGCCGGTGACGACCAGCGCCTGCAGCACCGCCAGCTTGGCGTAGAAGCCTACCGTGGGCGGCACGCCGGCCAGCGAGATCATGAACATCGTCATGACCAGCGCGAACCAGGGGCTGCGCTTGGCGAGACCCGCCAGGTCTTTGATTTCCTCGGCTTCATGGCCTTGGCGCGACAGCAGGATGACCATGCCGAAGGTGCCCAGGGTCGTCAGCACGTAGGTGACGGCGTAGAACATGGCCGAGCTGTAGGCATTGGCCCCCCATTGCGTGCTGCCGTTGACCACGCCCGAGGTCATGCCCAGCAGCATGAAACCCATGTTGGCGATGGTCGAGTAGGCCAGCATGCGCTTGAGGTTGGTCTGCGCGATGGCCGCCAGGTTGCCGATGAGCAGCGACATGATGGACAGCACGACGAGCATCTGCTGCCAGTCCGCCGCCAGGCCGATCATGCCTTCGACCAGCAGGCGCACCGTGATCGCAAACGCGGCCAGCTTGGGCGCGCCGCCGATCAGCAGTGTGACGGCCGTCGGCGAGCCCTGGTAGACGTCCGGCACCCACATGTGGAAGGGTGCGGCGCCGAGCTTGAAAGCCAGGCCGGCGACGACGAAAACGACACCGAAGACCAGCACCGACTTGCTCGGGATACCCTTGGAGATGACGTTGAAGACGTCCGGGATCATCAGCGAGCCGGTGGCACCGTACATCATCGACAGGCCGTACAGCAGGAAGCCGCTGGCCAGCGCGCCGAGGACGAAGTACTTCATCGCCGCTTCGGTGGACACCGCGTGATCGCGGCGCAGTGCGACAAGTGCGTACAGCGACAGGCTCATCAACTCCAGGCCGAGGTAGACGACCAGGAAGTTGTTGGCCGACAGCATGACGCTGATGCCCAGCAGTGCGAACAGGCTGAGGATGAAGAGCTCGCCCTTCAGCATCTCGCGCGACGCGGCGTAGGGACGCGCATAGACCAGCGTGATCAACGTGGCGACGCAGGCGAAGCCGGCCAGCAGATGGCCCATCGGGTCGGCCACTACCATGTTCTGCATGGCGTAGGTCGTCAGGCCGGCGTTGTAGTACGCGAAGTGCATGCCGCCGACGACGACCAGCGTCAGCTGGGTCAGCCAGTAGGTCGGGCGACGCTGCTCGTCGGTGACCCACAGGTCCACGAGCGCGACGACGCAGCCCATCGCGAGCAGCAGGATTTCAGGGTAGATCGCGAGCCAGTTCATGTCGTTCATTGTTTTGCCTCAGCTCGCCGTCAGACCGGGATCTTGCTCTGCGCAACGTGCTTGAGCAGCTCGACGACCGAGTTGTGCATCACGTCGGTAAAGGGCTTTGGATAGAGGCCCATGTAGAGCGTGGCGATGGCGAGCACGGCCAGCATGATGAATTCGCGCTTGTTGATGTCGGTCAGCGCACGGACATCGTCGTTCGCAACGTCGCCGAAGTAGACGCGCTTGACCATCCACAGCGTGTAGGCCGCACCGAACACCAGTGCCGTTGCGGCGATGCCGCCCAGCCAGAAGTTGTAGTTGACGGTGCCGAGGATGA
This sequence comes from Pelomonas candidula, assembly GCF_043555985.1. Classification (NCBI taxonomy): domain Bacteria; kingdom Pseudomonadati; phylum Pseudomonadota; class Betaproteobacteria; order Burkholderiales; family Sphaerotilaceae; genus Roseateles; species Pelomonas candidula. Next base: position 243,678 of record NZ_JBIGIC010000006.1, read on the forward strand.
CCATCCACTCGCCGACGAAACCGGCCGTGGCGGGCAGGCCGCAGTTGGCCATGCCGAAGAAGACGGCGAAGGCTGCGAACTTCGGCATGGTGTTGACCACACCACCGTAGGACGCGATTTCACGCGAGTGGACGCGGTCGTACAGCACGCCGATGCACAGGAACATGGCGCCCGACACGAAGCCGTGCGAGATCATCTGCACGAGACCGCCGGAGACGCCCAGCTCGTTGAAGATGAAGAAGCCCAGCGTCACGAAGCCCATGTGCGCGATGGACGAGTAGGCCACCAGCTTCTTCATGTCCTTCTGCACCAGCGCGACGAGGCCGATATAGACGACGGCGATCAGCGACATCGCGATGATGAGCCACGACCATTCACGCACGGCATCCGGCGCGATCGGCAGCGAGAAGCGCAGGAAGCCGTAGCAGCCCAGCTTCAGCATGATGGCGGCCAGCACGACGGAGCCACCGGTAGGCGCCTCGACGTGGGCGTCGGGCAGCCAGGTGTGCACCGGCCACATCGGCACCTTGACCGAGAACGCGGCCAGGAAGGCGAAGAACAGATAGGTCTGCGCGCCTGCCGCCAGCGGCAGCTTGTGCCAGGTCTGGATGTCGAAGCTGCCGCCGGACTTCGCGTACAGGTACAGCAGCGCGACCAGCATCAGCAGCGAACCGGCCAGCGTGTAGAGGAAGAACTTGAAGGCCGCGTAGACGCGGTTCGGGCCGCCCCAGACGCCGATGATGATGTACATCGGGATCAGCGTGGCCTCGAAGAACACGTAGAACAGCATGCCGTCCAGCGCGCTGAACACGCCCACCATCAGGCCCGACAGGATCAGGAACGCACCCATGTACTGATTGACGCGGTTCTCGATGACCTCCCAGGCGGCGATGACGACGATGATGGTGATGAAGGCCGTCAGCGGCACGAACCACATCGAGATGCCGTCCACGCCCAGGTGGTAGTGGATGTTGAAACGCTCGATCCAGGGCTGGTTCTCGACGAACTGCATCGCAGCCGTCGTCGTGTCGAAGCCGGTGATCACCGGGATGGTGACGAGGAAGCTCGCCACGGCCGAGATGAGCGCCATCCAGCGCACGGCATTGGCCTGTTCGTCGCGCCCGATCGCCAGCAGCAGCGCGCCGCAGACGATGGGCAGAAAAATCGCAAGACTCAGCAACATTCTTGTTCTCCGCCTTCGTTCAGCCGCCGATCAGGGACTTGAACTGGGGCTCGATGTAGGGCCACAGCTGCCAGGTCATCAGGCCCATGACGCCGAGGATCATGACGAGGGCGTACCAGTACAGAAAACCGGTCTGCACGCGGCGCACCAGGCCCGCGATGCCACCGACCGTGCGGGCCGAGCCGTTGATGATCAGGCCGTCGATCAGGCCTGCATCGCCGCCCTTCCACAGGCCGGTGCCGATGAGGCGCGCGGCGCGGGCCAGGATGTTCTCGTTGATCCAGTCCATGAAGTACTTGTTCTCCAGGACGATGACCAGCGGACGCAGCACCTTGGCCAGCGTGGCCGGGATGCTCGGTGCAACCATGTAGAACACGTAGGCCGTGACCACACCCGCCGTCGCAAGCCAGAACGGCAGCGAAGTCAGGCCGTGCAGCGCCATCGCGGCGGCACCGTGGAACTCCTCGGCCAGTTCCTCCATCGCCGGGTGGGCGTGCAGGTTGACGAAGATCGCGTCCTTGAAGAAGTCGCCGTACAGCATCGGCTGGATCGTCAGGAAGCCGATGACGACCGAGGGAATAGCCAGCAGCACCAGCGGCACCCAGACGACGGCGGGCGACTCATGCGGCGTGTGCGCATGGCCGTGACCATGGTCGTCGTCATGATGGTCGTGCTCGCCGGGGAACGGCTTGTGATGGAAGTGCTCCTTGCCATGGAAGACGAGGAAGTACATCCGGAACGAGTAGAAGGCCGTCACGAACACGCCGGCGATGACGGCGAAGTAGGCGAACTGCGCTCCCGGCAGATGGCTGGCGTGCACGGCCTCGATGATCGAGTCCTTCGAGTAGAAGCCCGAGAACAGCGGCGTGCCGATCAGCGCCAGCGAACCCAGCAGCGACGTGATCCACGTGATGGGCATGTACTTGCGCAGGCCGCCCATGTTGCGGATGTCCTGGTCGTGGTGCATGCCGATGATGACGGAGCCCGCGCCGAGGAACAGCAGCGCCTTGAAGAACGCGTGCGTCATCAGGTGGAAGACCGCGACCGAGTAGGCCGAGGCGCCGAGAGCGACCGTCATGTAACCCAACTGGGACAGCGTCGAGTACGCGACCACGCGCTTGATGTCGTTCTGGATGATGCCCAGGAAGCCCATGAACAACGCCGTGATCGAGCCGATCACCATGACGAAGTTCAGCGCCGTGTCGCTCAGCTCGAACAGCGGCGACATGCGCGCCACCATGAAGATGCCGGCCGTCACCATCGTCGCGGCGTGGATCAGCGCGGAGATGGGGGTCGGGCCTTCCATCGAATCCGGCAGCCACACGTGCAGCGGGAACTGCGCCGACTTGCCCATCGCACCGATGAACAGGCAGATGCAGGCCACGCTCAGCAGCGCCCAGTCGGTGCCGGGAAAGACCATCTTGGACAGCAGGTCGGCCTTGGCGAAGGTCTCGGCGTAGTTCAGCGAACCGCCGAAGGCCACCAGCAGGCCGATGCCCAGGATGAAGCCGAAGTCACCGACCCGGTTCACCAGGAACGCCTTCATGTTGGCGAAGATGGCGCTCTGCTTCTTGTACCAGAAGCCGATCAGCAGGTAGGACACCAGGCCCACCGCTTCCCAGCCAAAGAACAGCTGGAGCATGTTGTTGCTCATGACCAGCATCAGCATGCTGAACGTGAACAGCGAGATGTACGAGAAGAAGCGCTGGTAGCCGTCGTCCTCTTCCATGTAGCCGATGGTGTAGATGTGCACCATCAGCGACACGAAGGTCACGACGCACATCATCATCGCGGTGAGGCCGTCGATGAGAAAGCCGACTTCCATCTTCAGCGGGCCGAGCACCATCCATTCGTAGACAGTGGCGTTGAAGCGCGCGCCATCGACTGCCACGCTGTACAGCGTCATCGCTGACAGCACGAAGGCAATCAGCACGCCGAGGATGGTGACGATGTGCGAGCCGCGGCGGCCCACCGTCTTGCCGAAGAAGCCGGCGACGATGGCGCCCGCCAGCGGTGCCAGCGGCACCGTCAGCAGCAGGTTCTGGGAGAGTTGTGCAGACATCTTTTTCGCCTGTGTCCTTTTCGATCAGCCCTTCAGCGCGTCGAGTTCCTCGACGTTGATGCTGGCTCGGTTGCGGAACAGCACGACCAGGATGGCCAGGCCGATGGCCGATTCGGCCGCCGCGACGGTCAGGATGAAGAACACGAAGACCTGGCCACCCATGTCGCCCAGGTAGTGCGAGAAGGCGACGAAGTTCAGGTTGACCGCCAGCAGCATCAGCTCGATGGCCATCAACAGCACGATCAGGTTCTTGCGGTTCAGGAAGATGCCGATCACCGACAGCGCGAACAGCATCGCGCCCAGCGTCAGGAAGTGGCCCAGGGTCAATCCAGCGGCGCCGATCATGCCTGGCCTCCTTCGGTGGGTGCGGCAGGTTGTGCCGGGGCGGCGACGGACGGTGCCATCTTGACGATCTTCAGGCGCTGGGCCTTGGTCACCTTGACCTGCTCGGACGGGTCCATGGCGCGCGAATCCTTGCGGCGACGCAGCGTCAGCGCGATGGCGGCGACGATGGCGACCAGCAGCAGCACAGCAGCGATCTGCAGCGGGTAGAGGTAGCTCGTGTAGATCTCGATGCCCAGCAGCTTGGTGTTGCCGAGCTTCAGCTGTTCGGCGGTGGCCACCGGTGCATCGGACAGTTGGAAGCCGCCCATCAGCACGATGCCCATCTCGAACGCGATCAACGCGCCGATGACGGCAGCGACAGGGAGGTGCTTCCAGAAACCCTCACGCATGCTGTCGGTGTTCAGGTCGAGCATCATCACGACGAACAGGAACAGCACCATGACGGCGCCGATGTAGACGAGCACCAGCGCGATCGCGAGGAACTCGGCCTTCAGCAGCATCCAGATGCAGGATGCCGTGAAGAACGACAGGATCAGGAACAGCGCGGCATGCACCGTGCTGCGTGCCGTGATGACACGGAACGAACTCACCAGCAGGATGAGCGAGAAGACGTAGAAGAGGATGGTCGTGGTGTCCATGCGTATCCAGGCCAGGTGTGCCGGACCGCTGAGCGCCTCGCGGCGCCACAGCGATCAGCGGTACTTGGCGTCGGCCTCCTTCTGGGCTGCGATCTGGGGCTCGTACTTGTCACCGACAGCCAGCAGCATGTCCTTGGTGAAGTACAGGTCGCCGCGCTTCTCGCCGTGGTACTCGAAGATGCTCGTCTCGACGATGGAGTCGACCGGGCAGCTCTCTTCGCAGAAGCCGCAGAAGATGCACTTGGTCAGGTCGATGTCGTAGCGCGTCGTGCGGCGGCTGCCGTCGGCGCGTACATCGCTCTCGATGGTGATGGCCATCGCGGGGCAGACGGCCTCGCAGAGCTTGCAGGCGATGCAGCGCTCTTCACCGTTCTCGTAGCGGCGCAGCGCATGCAGGCCACGGAAGCGCGGGCTCAACGGCGTCTTTTCCTCGGGGAATTGCACCGTGATGTTGCGCGACAGGAAATGCCGGCCGGTCAGGGCCATGCCCTTGAACAGCTCGGTGAGCATGAAGCTCTTCGCGAATTGCAGGAAAGAAGACATCTGTGCTTACTTCCAGATGTTGAAGGGCGTCTGCATCCACAGGCCGACGACGACCAGCCAGATCAGCGTGATGGGGATGAAGATCTTCCAGCCCAGACGCATGATCTGGTCGTAGCGGAAGCGCGGGAACGTAGCGCGCACCCACAGGAACATCGTGACGACGAAGAAGGTCTTGGCGAACAGCCAGAACCAGTTCCAGAACGCCATCGTGCTCTGGAAGAAGTGCGGCGTGTCCATGCCCAGCAGGCTCCAGGAGATCGGTGCACTCCAGCCACCCAGGAACATGACAACGGCCAAGGCCGACACCAGGATCATGTTGGCGTACTCGGCCAGGAAGAACATCGCGAACGACATGCCCGAGTACTCGATCATGTGGCCGGCGACGATTTCCGATTCGCCTTCCACCACGTCGAACGGATGGCGGTTGGTTTCGGCCAGGCCCGAGATGAAGTAGACGATGAAGATCGGGAACAGCGGCAACCAGTTCCAAGACAGGATGTTGATGCCGTGGCTGGCGAACCAGCCGCGTTCCTGCACCTGCACGACTTCGGTCATGTTCAGGCTGCCGGTCACCATCAGCACGACGACCAGCGCGAAGCCCATCGCGATCTCGTACGAGACCATCTGGGCCGACGCACGCAGCGCGCCGAGGAAGGCGTATTTCGAGTTCGAAGCCCAGCCGGCGATGATGACGCCGTAGACCTCCAGCGAGGTGATGGCCATCAGGAACAGCAGGCCGGCGTTGACGTTGGCCACGGCGGCGTCCGGGCCGAAGGGCACGACGGCCCAGGCGGCCAGCGCCGGCATGATGGTCATGACGGGGCCGAGGAAGAACAGGCCCTTGTTGGCGGCCGCCGGCTTGATGATCTCCTTGAAGATCAGCTTCACCGCGTCGGCGATGGGCGTCAGCAGGCCATAGGGGCCCACGCGGTTCGGACCCGGGCGGATCTGCGACCAGCCGATGGCCTTGCGCTCCCACAGCGTCAGGTAAGCAACGCAACCCAGCAGCGGCAGCAGCACCGCGACGATCTTCAGCAGGCTCCACACCAGGGGCCACAGGGCCCCCAGCAGCGAGGCGCCGTTTTGGTAGAGGGTGTCGATCATTCTTGTCAGCTTCCTCAGACCTTGCTGATGCTCAGCGTGCCGAAGGCGGCGCCGAGGGCTGCGGTTTGCGCCAGGCCGGCGGGCACGCGGGCGACACCGTCCGGCAGACCAGCTTCATGGCGGGCGGGCAACTGGGCCGCGCCACCGTCCTGCACGACGCGAACCTGGTCGCCTTCCGTCAGGCCAAGCTGTTGCCACAGGCTGCTCGGCAGGCCCACGGTGGCGGCTTCGCGGCCGTCGGTCGTCAGCTGCAGCGACGTGGCATTGCGCACCAGCGCGTCGGTCGCGTAGATCGGCAGGTTGGCAAAGCGTTCGACGCCCTCGCCCTTCACGCCGGCTTGCACCGAGGCGGACGTGGCGTTGCTGAGGCGGCCGGCGATGTCGCCACCCAGCGCCTGCTCGCGGACCTGCTCGGAGCTGTCCTGGTCGAAGCCCGGCAGGCCCAGCAGGTTGCCCAGCACGCGCAGCACCTTCCAGCCCGGTCGCGTCTCGGCCTGAGGCTTAACGACGCCGACAAAGCTTTGCAGGCGACCTTCAGCGTTGACGAAGCTGCCCGATGTCTCGGTGAACGGGGCGATCGGCAGCAGCACGTCGGCGTATTCGAGGCCGGTCTTGAACGGGCTCAACACGACGACCATCTCGGCCGCGTCCAGTGCCTTCGCGGCTGCGGCGGCGTTGGCGGAGTCGAGCACCGGATCGGTGTTCAACAGCAGTGCGGCCTTCAGCGGCGTGCCGGTCAGCATCTGCGCAGCGTTCAGGCCGTCGATCTGCGGCTGCGCCTTCACCAGTTGCGCGCCGACCGTGTTGGCGGCAGCGGTCAGGTAGCCGACACTCGCACCGGTCTGCTGGCCGATCCACTGGGCCAGCGCCAGCAGGCTGGAAGCCTGCGGATGCTCGGCGGCGGCATTGCCCAGCAGGATGGCCTTCGCATTGCCCGACTGCAGGCTGGCGGCGATGGCCTTGGCGGCATCCGTGGCCGTACCGGCCAGCGGCGCACCAGCGCCGATGGCCGCAGCCACGTCAGCCAGGGCTTGCACCCAGCCCGACGGCGCGACGGATTGCGAAGCGGCCAAGGGCAGCAACCAATCGTCGTTGCTGATGCCGATACGGCTCACCGCGGCACCACGGCGCGCGGCGTGGCGCAGGCGGGCGGCGAACAGCGGGTGGTCCTTGCGCAGGTTGGAGCCGACGACCAGCGCGCGGTCCAGTTCGGACAGCTTGGCGATAGACGTGCCCAGCCAGCGCGCCTGGCCAGCGGGCGCGGCGTTACCGAAGTCGCTGTGGCGCAGACGGTGGTCGATGTTGTCGCTGCCGAGGCCGCGCACGATCTGCGTGAGCAGGTGCAGTTCTTCCACGGTGCTGTGGGCCGAGCCCAGCGCGCCGATGGACTTGGCACCGTGGTCGGCCTTGATGGACTTCAGGCCGTTGGCGACGTATTCCAGCGCCGTCGTCCAGTCGACCTGCTTCCAGGCACCACCCTGCTTGATCATCGGCGCGGTCAGGCGGGCATCACTGTTCAGCGCTTCGTAGCTGAAGCGATCGCGGTCGGCGATCCAGCACTCGTTGACGTCTTCGTTCTCCAGCGGAACGACACGCAGCACCTGGTGGTTCTTGACCTGGACGACCAGGTTGGCACCGGTCGAATCGTGCGGGCTGACGCTCTTGCGACGCGACAGCTCCCACGTGCGGGCGCTGTAGCGGAAGGGCTTGCTGGTCAGCGCGCCAACCGGGCAGATGTCGATCATGTTGCCCGACAGCTCGGAGTCCACGGTGCGGCCGACAAAGGTCTGGATCTCGCTGTGCTCGCCGCGGTGAGCCATGCCCAGCTCCATCTGGCCGGCGATTTCCTGGCCGAAGCGCACGCAGCGGGTGCAATGGATACAGCGGCTCATCTCCTCCATGGAGATCAGCGGGCCCACGTTCTTGTGGAAGACGACGCGCTTCTCTTCGGTGTAGCGGCTCTTGCCGGCACCGTAGCCCACCGCCAGGTCCTGCAGCTGGCACTCGCCGCCCTGGTCGCAGATGGGGCAGTCCAGCGGGTGGTTGATCAGCAGGAATTCCATGACGCCCTGCTGGGCCTTGACCGCCTTGTCGCTCTTGGTGCGGACGATCATGCCCTGCGTGACCGGTGTCGCGCAGGCGGGCATGGGCTTGGGCGCCTTCTCCACGTCCACCAGGCACATGCGGCAGTTGGCCGCAATGCTCAGCTTCTTGTGATAGCAGAAGTGCGGGATGTAGGTGCCGGCCTTTTCGGCGGCATGCATGACCATGCTGCCTTCCTGGACCGAGACCTTCTGACCGTCGAGTTCGATTTCAACCATGATGGGTGTTCCCTAGGCGCTCAGGTCGGAGCCACCAGGGGCTTCTTGTGTTCAATCAGGTGCACGAACTCGTGCTTGAAGTTCTTGATCATGGCGCGCACGGGCATCGCGGCAGCGTCGCCCAGCGCACAGATCGTGCGGCCCTGGATGTTGTCGGCCACGGAGTTCAGCAGATCGAGGTCCTCTGCCCTGCCCTCGCCGTGGTAGATGCGTTCCAGCACGCGGTGCATCCAGCCCGTGCCTTCGCGGCAAGGCGTGCACTGGCCGCAGGACTCGTGAGCGTAGAAGTACGACAGGCGCAGCAGGCTCTGCACGGCGCAGCGCGTGTCGTCCATGACGATGACGGCGCCGGAGCCCAGCATGGAGCCGGCCTTGGCGATGGAGTCATAGTCCATCGTGCACTGCATCATCACCTCGGCCGTCAGCACCGGGGCGGACGAACCGCCGGGGATCACGGCCTTGAGCTTGCGGCCCTTGCGGACGCCACCAGCGAGTTCGAGCAGCACCGAGAACGGCGTGCCCAGCGGGATCTCGTAGTTGCCGGGACGCTCGACGTCGCCGGACACCGAGAACAGCTTGGTGCCGCCGTTGTTGGGCTTGCCGATCTCGAGGTAGGCCTGGCCGCCGTTGCGGATGATCCAGGGCACCGCGGCAAACGTCTCGGTGTTGTTGATGGTGGTCGGCTTGCCGTACAGGCCGAAGCTGGCCGGGAACGGCGGCTTGAAGCGCGGCTGGCCCTTCTTGCCTTCCAGCGATTCCAGCAGCGCGGTTTCCTCGCCGCAGATGTAGGCACCAAAGCCATGGTGGCCATGCAGCTGGAAGCTGTAGCTGCTGCCCATGATGTTGTCGCCGAGATAGCCGGCTGCACGGGCTTCTTCCAGAGCGGCTTCGAAGCGCTCGTAGACCTCGAAGATCTCGCCGTGGATGTAGTTGTAGCCGACCGTAATGCCCATCGCGTAGGCCGCGATGGCCATACCTTCGATGACCTGATGCGGGTTGAACATCAGCAGGTCGCGGTCCTTGCACGTACCCGGCTCACCCTCGTCGCTGTTGCAGACGAGGTACTTCTGGCCCGGGAACTGGCGGGGCATGAAGCTCCACTTCAGACCGGTCGGGAAGCCGGCGCCGCCGCGGCCGCGCAGAGCCGAGGTCTTCACTTCGGCGATGACCTGGTCAGGCGTCAGGCCTTCGCCGCCGTCCTTGCCGAGGATCTTGCGCAGGGCTGCATAGCCACCGCGGGCTTCGTAGTCCTTGATCGACCAGTTCTTGCCGTTCAGGTCCGCGTAGATCTGCGGGCTGATGTGACGGCCATGGAAGCAGGTCTCGTTGCCGGTGCTTTGGAATTTGGAGAGGTCCAGCATCGTCATCCTCAGGCCTTGGCGGCTTCCGCGCGCAGCACGTCGACGAGTTCGTCGAGGCGGTCGTGGGTCATGAAGCTGCACATCTGGCGGTCGTTGACCAGCATCACCGGCGAGTCGGCGCAGGCGCCCAGGCACTCGCTCTTCTGCACGGTGAACAGGCCATCGGCCGTCGTACCGCCCTGCTCGATGCCGAGCTTGCTGCACAGGTGATCCAGCGCCTTCTGGCCATCACGCAGCTGGCAGGGCAGGTTCGCGCAGACGTTCAGCTTGAACTTGCCGACCGGCTTCTGGTTGTACATGTTGTAGAAGGTCGTCACCTCGTACACGGCGATGGGCGCCATGCCGAGGTGGGCCGCGATCGCGTCTTCCGCGGCGCGGGGCACGAAGCCCTCTTCCTGCTGCACGATGGCCAGGCAGGCCATCACGGCGGACTGGCGCAGCTCGTACGGGTACTTGGCGACCTCGCGGTCGAAGCGCGCACGAGTGGCGTCGCTGAGCGTGTAGCTCGTAGCGGTGGTGTTGGAAGTCGTCATCGTTGTCACAGCTTCAACGGTCGATCTCGCCGAACACGATGTCCATCGTGCCGATGATGGCCACGGCGTCGGCAATCATGTGGCCCTTGCCCATTTCGTCGAGCGCCGCGAGGTGGGCGAAGCCCGGTGCGCGGATCTTCAGGCGGTACGGCTTGTTGGCGCCGTCGCTGACCATGTAGATGCCGAACTCGCCCTTCGGGTGTTCGACAGCCGCGTAGGCCTCGCCTTCCGGCACATGGAAGCCTTCGGTGAAGAGCTTGAAGTGATGGATCAGCTCTTCCATGTTGGACTTCATGTCCACGCGAGCCGGCGGCGCCACCTTGTGGTTGTCCGTGATGACCGGGCCCGGGTTGGCCTTGAGCCACTGCACGCACTGCTGCACGATGCGGTTGGACTGGCGCATCTCTTCCACGCGCACGACGTAGCGGTCGTAGGTGTCGCCGTTGGTGCCGACCGGGATATCGAAATCCATCTTGTCGTACACGTCGTACGGCTGCTTCTTGCGCAGGTCCCAGGCGATGCCCGAGCCGCGCAGCATCGCGCCGGTGAAGCCCATGTTGAGCGCACGCTCGGGCGAAACGACGCCGATGCCGACCGTGCGCTGCTTCCAGATGCGGTTATCCGTCAGCAGCGTTTCGTAGTCGTCGATGTTCTTCGGCAGGCGCTTGCTGAAGTCCTCGATGAAGTCCAGCAGCGAGCCGCTGCGGTTCTCGTTCATCTGAGCAATCGCCTTGGCGTTGCGGATCTTGCTGACCTGGTACTGCGGCATGCTGTCCGGCAGGTCACGGTAGACGCCGCCCGGACGGAAGTAGGCCGCGTGCATGCGCGCACCCGACACCGCCTCGTACATGTCGAAGATGTCCTCACGCTCGCGGAAGCAGTAGATGAGGATGTTCATCGCACCGCAGTCCAGGCCATGGCAACCCAGCCACAGCAGGTGATTCAGGATGCGGGTCAGCTCGCCGAACATCACGCGGATGTACTGGGCGCGGATGGGCACCTCGATGCCCAGCATCTTCTCGATGGCCAGGCAGTAGGCATGCTCGTTGGACATCATCGACACGTAGTCGAGACGGTCCATGTAGGGCAGCGACTGGATGTAGGTCTTCTGCTCCGCAAGCTTCTCGGTCGCCCGGTGCAGCAGACCGATGTGCGGGTCGGCGCGCTGGATGACTTCGCCGTCCAGCTCGAGCACCAGGCGCAACACGCCGTGTGCCGCCGGGTGCTGCGGACCGAAGTTGAGGGTGTAGTTCTTGATTTCTGCCATGGTTCAGGCCTCGCGCCGGGCCGCCCCAAGGGAGGCCTGCGCCCCCTCGGGGGGCAGCGAACGAATGTGAGCGTGGAGGCTGTTCATTACAGCCCGCCGTACTTGTCTTCGCGAATGATGCGCGGCGTGATCTCACGCGGCTCGATGGTCACCGGCTGGTAGACCACGCGCTTCTGCTCGGCGTCGTAGCGCATCTCGACATGGCCCGACACCGGGAAGTCCTTGCGCATCGGGTGGCCGATGAAACCGTAGTCCGTCAGCAGGCGGCGCAGGTCGTTGTGGCCGTCGAAGATGACGCCGTACATGTCGAAGGCCTCGCGCTCGAACCAGTTGGCCGAGTTCCACACCGGCGTGACGGACGCCACACAGGGGAAATCGTCATCGGTCGCGAAGACCTTCAGGCGCAAACGCCAGTTCTTGCTGACCGACAGCAGGTGGCTGACAACGGCGTAGCGCTGACCTTCGTAGCCACCGTTGCCGAACTCGCTGTAGTCGACGCCGCAGAGGTCGATCAACTGTTCCAGCTTCAGTTCGGGGTGGTCACGCAGCGTGGTCGCGACGTCGAAGTAATCGGCTGCGCGGACGGTCAGCGTCAGTTCGCCGAGGGCGTTCTTCAGCTCGACGACGCGCTCGCCGAGGATGGCGCCAATCTGCTGGGCCAGGGTTTCGAGATTCAGGCTCATACCGTGGCGCTCAGCGTGCAATGGTGTTTTCGCGGCGGATCTTGGCCTGCAGTTGCAGGATGCCGTACAGCAGCGCCTCAGCCGTCGGCGGGCAGCCGGGCACGTAGACGTCGACCGGCACGATGCGGTCGCAACCGCGCACGACGGAGTAGCTGTAGTGGTAGTAGCCGCCACCGTTGGCACAGGAACCCATCGAGAGCACCCAGCGCGGTTCGGCCATCTGGTCGTAGACCTTGCGCAGCGCCGGCGCCATCTTGTTGCACAGCGTGCCGGCCACGATCATCAGGTCGGACTGACGCGGGCTCGGACGAAACAGCATGCCGAAGCGGTCGATGTCGTAGCGCGCGGCACCCGCGTGCATCATCTCGACGGCACAACAGGCCAGGCCGAACGTCATCGGCCACAGCGAGCCGGTCTTGGACCAGTTGATGAGCTTGTCGACCGAGGTCGTGACAAAGCCCTCTTTCAGGACGCCTTCAATACCCATTTCGAATTCCCAGCGTGTTTGGCGTAGCGCTTCTTATTCCCAGTCCAGGGCGCCTTTTTTCCATTCGTAGGCGAAGCCGACGACCAGAATGCCGAGGAAGATCATCATCGCCCAGAAGCCGGTCGCACCGATGTCCTTGAGCGCCACAGCCCACGGAAACAGGAAGGCGATTTCCAGGTCGAAAAGAATGAACAGGATGGCGACGAGGTAGTAGCGCACGTCGAACTTCATCCGCGCGTCTTCGAAGGCTTCGAAGCCGCATTCGTAGGGGGAATTCTTGGCCTCGTCAGGCCGGTTGGGGCCCAACAGGGCGCCGAGCACCTGGGGCGCGATCCCGACCACTGCGCCGACCAAGATGAAGAGGATGACGGGCAGATATTGTTCGAGATTCATCGTTGAGTTCCCGGGCCGGTAAAACTTCTGTCAACGTGACCGCTGCACAAGCCGACCACAAAAGCAAACAGGCGCGCCACCAGCGAGATCGAAGGATGTCGCTCGCGGATCGCGCCCGCCTGGAACCTTGCATCGACCGCCCGACTCCAACAAGCCGGACAAGCGCTGCGACAGGCCGCTTTGCTCTGGTTGGATTCCCGCCCAAGAGCGGCAGGAATCCTAGCCAATATTCTGGTGCCGTCGGCGAGACTCGAACTCGCACAGCTTTCGCCACTACCCCCTCAAGATAGCGTGTCTACCAATTTCACCACGACGGCAGGTACTCAATTTGTCTGGCAACTAAGGAGGGTTTTGCCTGCCAGACAGCCTCGCATTCTATACCGGAAACTGGGGACTCCCCGGCAAAGAGGCGAGGTTTTTAGTCAGGCATCAGTGCGATGCCGCTGAAGCCGCAACAGGGGCCGTGACGGCGGGCGCAATGACCGCGCCAGGGATGGCGGCAGCACCCGAAGCGGCCGGCGCGGGCGCCGTGATGGGCGCGCGATCCAACGCGGTATCGGCACCCGTCGTGGCCGACGAGCGACCGTTGGACAGAAAGGCTAGCCCCAGTGTGCAACCGAAGAACAGCGTGGCCGCCACGGCCGTGCTGCGCGACAGGAAGTTCGCGCTGCCGGTCGCACCGAACAGGCTGCCCGACGCACCGCTGCCGAAGGACGCCCCCATGTCGGCCCCCTTGCCGTGCTGCACCAGCACCAGACCGATGATCGCCAAGGCCGACAGCAACTGAACGATCAACACCAGATTTGCAAAGAACTGCATTCCAAACACTCCATCAAAACGCTTGTGGCGCCCCGCCCTCGCGGCCGGGCGCCGGAAAAACTCAGTGGGCCGCAGCCAGGCAGACAGCGGCGAAATCCGCCACCTTCAGCGACGCGCCGCCGATCAGGCCACCATCGATGTCGGGCTGACCAAACAGCTGGGCCGCGTTGTCGGCCTTGACGCTGCCACCGTAAAGGATGCGCATCGAGGATGCGCGGTCGGTCGCCGCCTGCAGCTGGGCGCGCAGCACGGCGTGCACGGCCTGCGCCTGCTCCGGCGTGGCGGTCAGGCCGGTGCCAATTGCCCAGACGGGCTCGTAAGCCACGACCATCTCGCCACAGCAATGGCCCAGCGTGTGGATCACGGAGGCCAGTTGGCGCTTGACGACGGCTTCGGTCTGGCCCGCTTCGCGCTCGGCGCGGGTTTCGCCGACACAGACGATGGGCGTCACGCCATGAGCCAGCGCCGCCTTGGCCTTGTCGGCGACGAGTTGGTCGCTCTCGGCGTGGTACGCGCGACGCTCCGAGTGGCCGACGATGGCATAGCGGCAACCGACGTCCTGCAGCATGGCCGACGACACCTCGCCCGTGTAGGCCCCCTGCTCGTGCGAAGAGCAGTCCTGCGCGCCGTAGGCGATGCTCGTACCGGTCAACGCGAGGGCCGCCTCGGCGATGTAGACGAAAGGCACACAGACGGCCACGTCGGCATTCCAGGGACCGGCCTCCTTCAGGCCGGCGAGCAGCTGGGCGTTGGCGGCGCGGTTGCCATGCATCTTCCAGTTGCCGACGACGAGCTTCTTTCTCATCTCTTCTTCTCCGTCACCAGGTCAGCACGATCTTGCCGATGTGCTGGTTGGACTCCATCAACGCATGCGCCTCGGCCGCCTGAACAGCCGGCAGCTCACGGTAGACCACGGGCTTGATCCGGCCAGCTTCGATCAGCGGCCAGACCTTGTCACGCAGCGAGCGCGCCAGAGCAGCCTTGAAGGCGGCCGAACGCGGGCGCAACGTCGAGCCGGTGATCGTCAGACGCTTGCGCAACACGAGGCCGGCATCGATCTCCGACTTCACGCCGCCCTGCACAGCGATCAACGCCAGGCGACCGTCTTCGGCCAGCGCTTGAACGCCTCGACCGATGTAGTCGCCAGCCACCATGTCCAGGATCACATCGACACCTCGGCCACCCGTGGCAGCCCTGGCCTCGGCGACGAAATCCTGTTCGCGGTAGTTGATCGCGACGTCGGCACCCAGTGCCAAGCACGCCTCGGCCTTGTCAGCCGACCCGACCGTCACCAGCACGCGGGCACCCATCGCCTTGGCGATCTGGATGGCCGTCACGCCGATGCCGCTGGAACCACCATGAATCAGCAGCGACTCGCCAGCCATCAAGCCCACGCGATCAAACACGTTGGCCCAGACCGTGAAGCAGGTTTCGGGCAGCGTCGCCGCCTGAGCCAGCGCCCAGCCCTGAGGCACAGGCAGGCACTGCCCCACCGGCACCGCACACAGCTCGGCATAGCCGCCGCCGTTGACCAACGCACAAACCTTGTCGCCCAGCTTGAAGCCATGCGCGGCCAGGGCCCGATCATCGCCGGCGACGATCTCGCCCGCGACTTCCAGACCCGGCAACTCGCTTGCGCCCGGCGGCGGCGGGTAGGCGCCCTTGCGTTGCAGCACGTCCGGGCGGTTGATACCCGAAGCGGCCACACGGATCAGGCACTCACCCGGACCCGCGACCGGGTCCGGCCGCTCGGCCAGCTCCAGCACCTCGGGCCCGCCGGGGCGGGTGATCGCGATGACTTTCATCGCTGCTCGAATTACTCCGCAGCGGGCGTCGGCTCGGCAGCCGGGGCCGGGGCGGCTTCGCGCTCGGGACGATCGATCAGCGCCTTCATGGACAGCTTGATGCGGCCCTTCTCGTCGGTCTCCAGCACCTTGACCTTGACCACTTGGCCTTCCTGCAGGAAGTCGGTGACCTTCTCGACGCGCTGGTGGGCGATCTGGCTGATGTGCAGCAGACCATCCTTGCCGGGCAGCAGATTCACGAGAGCGCCGAAGTCCAGAATCTTGACGATCGGGCCTTCGTAGACCTTGCCCACTTCGACTTCAGCGGTGATTTCGGCGATGCGCTTCTTGGCCAGTTCGGCCTTCTCGGCGTCCGTCGAGGCGATGGTGATCGTGCCGTCTTCGCCGATGTCGATGGTCGTGCCGGTCTCTTCGGTCAGTGCGCGGATGGTGGCGCCGCCCTTGCCGATGACGTCGCGGATCTTCTCCGGGTTGATCTTCATCGTGTACAGGCGCGGGGCGAACTGCGACACCTCGGTGTTGGCGCTGCTCATGGCCTCGACCATCTTGCCCAGGATGTGCAGGCGGGCTTCCTTGGCTTGCGCCAGGGCGACCTGCATGATTTCCTTGGTGATGCCCTGGATCTTGATGTCCATCTGCAGGGCGGTGATGCCGGTCGTCGTGCCCGCCACCTTGAAGTCCATGTCCCCGAGGTGGTCCTCGTCACCCAGGATGTCGGTCAGCACGGCGAAGCGGTTGCCGTCCTTGATCAGGCCCATGGCGATGCCGGCGACGTGCGCCTTCATCGGCACGCCGGCGTCCATCAGCGCCAGGCAGCCGCCGCAGACGGAGGCCATCGACGACGAGCCGTTGGACTCGGTGATTTCGGAGACGACGCGCAGCGAGTACGGGAAGTCTTCCTTGCTCGGCAGCGCGGCGATCAGCGCGCGCTTGGCCAGGCGGCCGTGGCCGATTTCGCGACGCTTGGGCGAGCCCACACGACCCGTCTCGCCGGTGGCGAAGGGGGGCATGTTGTAGTGCATCATGAAGCGGTCTTCGAACTCGCCGTCCAGCGCGTCGATGCGCTGCGCGTCGCGGTCCGTGCCCAGCGTGGCGACGACCAGGGCCTGCGTCTCGCCGCGCGTGAACAGCGCCGAGCCGTGGGTGCGCGGCAGGATGCCGTTGCTGATCTCGATGGGGCGCACGGTGCGGGTGTCGCGGCCGTCGATGCGCGGCTCGCCGGCCAGGATCTGGCTGCGGACGATGCGGGCTTCGATCTCGAACAGCAGGCCTTCCACTTCGACCTTGTCGAAGGACACGCCTTCGGCCGTCAGGGCGGCGAAGACATTGGCCGAAGCGGCGCGGCAGGCTTGCGTGCGAGCCTGCTTGGAACGGATCTGGTAGGCCTCGCGCAGGGGGCCTTCGGCCAGGGCGTTGACCTTGGCGATGAAGGCCTCGTCCTTGGCGGGAGCGGTCCAGTTCCAGGCCGGCTTGCCGGCTTCCTTGACCAGCTCGTTGATCGCGGCGATGGCGACATTGCCTTGGTCATGGCCATAGACCACGGCGCCCAGCATGACTTCTTCCGACAGGCCCGAGGCCTCGGACTCGACCATCAGCACGGCAGCTTGCGTGCCGGCGACGACCAGATCCATCTGGCTGTTGGCCAGCTCGGACTTGCTGGGGTTCAGCAGGTACTCGCCGTTGACGTAGCCCACGCGGGCGGCGCCGATCGGGCCGTTGAACGGGATGCCGGACACGGCCAGCGCGGCGGATGTGCCGATCATGGCGGCGATGTCGGCCTGCACTTCAGGGTTCAGGCTCACCACGTGAATGACGACCTGGACTTCGTTGAAGAAGCCTTCGGGGAACAGCGGGCGGATCGGGCGGTCGATCAGGCGGCTGGTCAGCGTCTCGTGCTCGCTCGGGCGGCCTTCACGCTTGAAGAAGCTGCCGGGGATCTTGCCGGCGGCGTAGGTCTTCTCGAGGTAGTCGACGGTCAGCGGGAAGAAGTCCTGGCCGGCCTTGGCCTCGGTCTTGGCGACCACGGTGGCCAGCACGACGGTGCCTTCGATGTTGACGAGGACGGCGCCGGTGGACTGGCGGGCGATCTCACCCGTTTCCAGCACGACTTGGTGGCGGCCCCATTGGAAGGACTTGGTGACTTTGTTGAACATGGACATGCTCATCTCCTGGTTGTGGTGGACACCGTCATCGGCGCCCGATGGAACCGGAAACGAGGCTGGGTTTGGTCCAGATGCCATTCCAGGGCGGCTCGCTGAAAAGCCGTCTTGGAATGATCCGTGACCACGTCAGCTTGGTTCCGGCAGATGGACAAAGAGCCTGTACTGGGCGAATGGACCAGACAGGCTCCTCGTGGATTTCAGCGAATTACTTGCGCAGGCCCAGCTTGGCGATCAGCGCGACGTAACGAGCGGAGTCGACACGCTTCAGGTAGGCCAGCAGGCTCTTGCGCGTGTTGACCATCTTCAGCAGACCGCGACGGCCGTGGTGGTCCTTAGCGTGGGTCTTGAAGTGGGGGGTCAGGTCGTTGATGCGGGCGGTCAGCAGGGCGACCTGGACTTCCGGCGAGCCGGTGTCATTGGCGCTGCGTGCGTTGGCCTTGACGATCTCGGCCTTCTTTTCGGCGATGGACATTTTGTTTTCCAAAAGGTTTCGGAAGTCCGGCCGGGCGAGACGCACTACAGAAGCGCTGCCGCAGACGGTTTCCGGGGTTGACTTGCGGACACGGGGGAAACCACCCCGAGCCGTGCTGGCTCGCTCGGATTGCGCCGAGCTTGTTGTTCTGCACCGTGAAGCGCAAAACCCGCGGAGTATAGCCCAGAAGGCCCGAACGCCCTGGCCGAGGCTGCCCGACGGTCGCGCAATTGCGGTGCGCCGGGCGTATTTCAAGGGCCGGACGCGCCCCACCCTGCGAATGCGTGACTTCTCTGCCGAAGAGCAGCCGCGGGGCTTGAAGCCCCTGTCGGCCGCCTTATCTCCCGGTCATCGGGTGCTGCTCCCGACCCGCGAAGCAGCGTTCACAGCCACAGGAGTCTCGCCATGTTCTATCTGACCCATCCCCGCCATGTCGCCCGCGTCCTGCGCCAGTTCGACCTCGATGCCGACACCACCCGCAGCCCGGCACTGGATGTCTCCGAGGACGACAAGGCTTACCACGTCACCGTCGACATGCCGGGCGTTGCCAAGGAAGCCGTCAAGGTCCGGATCGAAGGACGTCGCGTACACATCGAGACGGCCGCAGAAGAAGCCGCTCCGAGCGACGGCTCCCGCCTGCTCTACCGCGAGCGCCGCGCCGCCCGTTATGCGCGCAGCTTCTCGCTGCCGGTGGAGATCGACCAGACCAGTTCCGAAGCACGCTTCGAGAACGGCGTGCTGACGCTGAACCTGGTCAAGCGCGTCGCCGAGAACGGCGGCCAGCTGACCATCAACTAAGCCGCCGAGAGATCCCAGCGCGGGCGGACTCCGAAACCGCCGTCCCGGCTGGGCTTGGCCATGCCGCGCTGCAGGCGCAGCGCGGCGGCCATCGCGATCATGGCGCCGTTGTCGGTGCACAGCGACAGCTCGGGGTAATGCACGCGAACGCCCCGCTTGGCACACACCGCGTTCAGTTGCTCGCGCAGCTTCGCATTCGCGCCGACACCACCAGCGACGACGAGGCGCTTCAACCCCGTTTCCTTGAGCGCCAGCAGCGACTTCTTCACCAGCACCTCGACAATGGCGGCCTGCGTCGATGCCGCCAGGTCGGCCTTGGTCTGCTCGCAGGGTGAGTCGCCAACTTTCTTCACCTGCGTCAGCACCGCCGTCTTCAGGCCGGCAAAGCTGAAGTCCGGCTTGCCGCTGTGCAGCAGTGGGCGGGGCAGTTCGTAGGCGTCCGGGTTGCCGAACTCGGCCATGCGCGCGAGATGCGGGCCGCCCGGGTACGGCAGGCCCAGCAGCTTGGCGCTCTTGTCGAAGGCCTCGCCAGCCGCATCGTCGATGGTCTCGCCGAGGATCGCGTAAGAACCCACATCGTCCACCCGCATCAGCTGCGTGTGACCGCCGCTGACCAGCAGCGCGACGAAGGGGAACTCCGGCGGGTCAGCCGACAGGAAAGGCGACAGCAGATGCCCCTCCAGGTGATGGATGGGCAAGGCGGGCAAGTCCAGCGCCGCAGCCAGCGACACAGCCACACCGGCGCCGACCAGCAGCGCGCCGGCAAGGCCCGGGCCCTGCGTGTAGGAGATGAGGTCGACATCGTGCAGCGCGAGCCCCGACTGCGACAGCACCTCGCGCGCCAGCGGCAGCACGCGACGCACATGGTCGCGCGATGCCAGCTCGGGCACGACACCGCCATAGGCCTGATGCATGGAGATCTGGCTGTACAGCGCCTGCGCGATCAGCCTGGGCGGCGCATCGCCGTCAACTTCGACAAGCGCAACCCCGGTCTCGTCGCAGGACGACTCGAAACCCAGAACGCGCTGGACCGCGCTCACTTGCCTTCCTTGGCGTGGTTGATCGAGTACTTGGGGATCTCGACCGTGATGTCCTGCTGGCGCAGCAGCGCCTGGCAGGACAGACGCGAGTCAGGCTCCAAGCCCCAGGCGCGGTCGAGCATGTCTTCCTCATCCTCTTCCATCTCGCTCAGCGAACGACCACCCTCGCGGACGATGACGTGGCAGGTCGTGCAGGCGCAGACCTGGTCGCAGGCATGCTCGATGTGGATGTCGTTGTCCAGCAGCGCCTCGCAGATCGAGGTGCCGGGCGCCGCGGTGATGCTGGCGCCGTCGGGGCAGTACTCGGCGTGCGGAAGGATCTTGATGACGGGCATTTCAGTTCTCAGAGCTGGCTGACATCGCGGCCCGTCAGGGCGCGTGCGATGGAGCGGTTCATGCGTTCGGCGGCAAAGCCTTCGGTGGCTTCGGCCAGGGCCTTCACGGCGGCATCGATGGCGTCGGCGTCGGCGTTCATCGCCGCGAGCGCCTGCAGGCGGAGCTCCAGCGCCTCGCGCTCGGCCTCGGGCAGCAGATCGCCGTCGGCAGCCAGCGCGCTGCGCGTGGCAAGCACCATGCGCTCGGCCTCTACCTTGGCCTCGCGCAGCTTGCGCGCGGCCATGTCGGCGTCGGCGCTGGCGAAGCCGTCCTTCAGCATGCCGGCGATCTGGTCGTCGGACAGGCCGTAGCTGGGCTTGACCGTGATGGCTGCCTGCACGCCGGAGGTCAGCTCCTGGGCCGACACGCTCAACAGGCCGTCGGCATCGACCTGGAAACTGACACGGATGCGCGCCGCGCCGGCCGCCATCGGCGGGATGCCACGCAGCTCAAAGCGCGCGAGCGAACGGCACTCGCTGACCAGCTCGCGCTCGCCCTGCACGACGTGGACCGCCAGCGCCGTCTGGCCGTCCTTGAAGGTCGTGAAGTCCTGGGCCTTGGCGACGGGAATGGTCGAGTTGCGCTCGATGACGCGCTCGACCAGACCGCCCATGGTCTCCAGCCCCAGCGACAACGGGATCACGTCCAGCAGCAGGATCTCGCCGTCAGCAGCGTTGCCGGCGAGCTGGTTGGCCTGGATGGCCGCACCGAGTGCGACGACTTCGTCGGGATTCAGGTTGGTCAGCACCTCGCGGCCGAACAGCTCGCTGACCGCACGGCGCACGACCGGCATGCGCGTGGAGCCACCGACCATGACTGCGCCCTGCACGTCGGCGGCCAAGACCTTGGCGTCGCGCAGCACGCGCTTCACCGACGACAAGGTCTTGGCAATCAGCGGCTGGGCCAGTTCCTCGAACTGGGCGCGCGTGACGATCACGCGCAGCTCGCCTGCGTCCAGTGCGGCGACCAGCTCGGTCGACTCGGCATCGGAAAGCGCCTCCTTGGCTGCACGCGCGGCCACCAGAACGGCGCGCTTGTCGTGAGCGGATTCAAGAACACGGCCAGCGAGCGCCCAATCGGCCAGCGTGCGGTCAAAATCGTCACCACCCAGCGCGGCGTCGCCGCCCGTCGCGACGACCTCGAACACACCGCGCGTCAGGCGCAGCAGCGAGATGTCGAAGGTGCCGCCACCCAGGTCGTAGACGGCGTAGAGACCTTCGCTGGCGTTGTCCAGGCCGTAGGCGATGGCCGCGGCAGTCGGCTCGTTGATGAGGCGCAGCACCTTCAGGCCAGCCAGTTCGGCAGCGTCCTTGGTGGCCTGGCGCTGGGCGTCGTCGAAGTAGGCCGGCACCGTGATGACGGCGCCGAACAGGTCGTCCAGGAAGCTGTCCTCGGCACGGAAGCGCAGCATGGCCAGGATCTCGGCAGACACCTCGACCGGGCTCTTCACGCCGTCGCGCGTGGCGATGGCCAGCATGCCGGGGCGGTCTTCGAACCGGTACGGCAGATGCTCGCGGTTGGCGACGTCGGTGACGGCGCGGCCCATGAAGCGCTTGACCGAGACGATGGTGTTCTCGGGGTCTTCGGCCTGGGCGGCAAGCGCGTCCGCGCCGATCTGACGGCGACCTTCGGGCAGATAGCGAACGGCGGACGGCAGGATCACGCGCCCCTGCTCATCGGGCAGGCATTCGGCCACGCCGTGGCGCACGGCGGCGACGAGGGAGTGCGTCGTCCCCAGGTCGATGCCGACGGCGATGCGACGCTGGTGCGGGTCCGGCGAGGCGCCGGGTTCGGAAATCTGGAGGAGAGCCATGGGATTCAGGCGTCGAGCGCCGCGAGGCGCTGGTCGATGTCGGCACGAAAACGCTGGATGAACATCAGCGCGCGGACCTGGGATGCAGCAGCCGGCGCGTCGCCGACCTCGTCGAGCAAGCGCTGAACAGTGGCGAGCGCCGTGGTTTCGGCCTGGGCCGCATCGTCGTCGAGGGTGGTCAGCGCGGCCTCGTCGGTCGCGTCATCCAGCGCCTCGCGCCACTCCATCTGCTGCATCAGGAAGGCAGCGGGCATGGCCGTGTTGTTCTCGGCTTGCACCGGCGCGCCACGCAGCTCACACAGGTAGGCGGCGCGCTTGAGCGGATCTCGCAGACGCTGGTAGCCCTCGTTGACACGCATGGCCCACTGCATCGCCACCCGCTGCGCGGCAGCGCCTTCCGCGGCGAAGCGGTCGGGGTGGACTTCGGCCTGCAGCGCCTTCCAGCGCGCGTCGATGGCGGCGCGTTCCTGGGCCTGAGTTTCAGGCAGGCCGAAGAGCTGGAAGTCGTTGTCGGTCAGGCGCATGGCGAGTGGAAAAGCAAAAGGCGCGGTTCTCACCGCGCCTGTCGTCGGGTCAGCGAATCTCAGACACGGAAGGACTCGCCGCAGCCGCACTTGTCTTTCTCGCGCGGGTTGCGGAACTTGAAGCCTTCGTTGAGGCCTTCGCGGACGAAGTCCAGCTCGGTGCCATCGAGATACGGGAGGCTCTTGGGGTCGATGAGGATCTTGACCTCGTGCCCCTCGAACACCACATCCTCGGGCGCCACGTAATCCGCGTATTCGAGCTTGTAGGCCAAGCCCGAGCAGCCGGTCGTCTTGACGCCCAGCCGCACGCCCACGCCCTTGCCGCGCTTGGCGATGTAGCGCTTGACGTGGCGAGCCGCGGCTTCGGTCAGCGTGACGGACATGTCAGTTGGCGGCGTGCTTGGCGCGGTAGTCGTCCACCGCGGCCTTGATGGCGTCTTCGGCCAGGATGGAGCAGTGGATCTTGACCGGCGGCAGCGCCAGCTCTTCGGCGATCTGCGTGTTCTTGATCGTCAGCGCCTCGTCCAGGCTCTTGCCCTTGACCCACTCGGTCACGAGCGAACTGGAGGCGATGGCCGAGCCGCAACCGTAAGTCTTGAACTTGGCGTCCTCGATGAGGCCGGTGGCCGGGTTCACCTTGATCTGCAACTTCATCACGTCGCCGCAGGCCGGGGCGCCGACCATGCCGGTGCCGACGTCCTCGTCGCCCTTGTCGAAGTTGCCGACGTTGCGGGGGTTCTCGTAGTGGTCTACGACCTTGTCGCTGTATGCCATGTTGTTCTCCTTGCAGGCCTCAGTGGGCCGCCCACTGGATGGTCGACAGGTCGACGCCATCCTTGTACATGTCCCACAGCGGAGACAGCTCGCGCAGCTTGGCCACGCGGTCCGTCAGCACGCTGATGGCGTAGTCGATCTCTTCCTCGGTCGTGAAACGGCCGATGGTCATGCGCAGCGAGCTGTGCGCCAACTCGTCGCTGCGGCCCAGCGCGCGCAGCACGTAGCTGGGCTCCAGGCTGGCCGACGTGCAGGCCGAGCCGGACGACACCGCCAGGCCCTTGACACCCATGATCAGGGACTCGCCCTCGACGTAGTTGAACGAGATGTTCAGGTTGTGCGGCACGCGGCGCTCGAGGTCACCGTTGATGAAGGTCTGCTCGATGCCGGACAGTCCCCGGATCAACTTGTTGTGCAGCGCACGGATGCGCTCGTTCTCGGCGCCCATCTCCTCACGGGCGATGCGGAAGGCTTCGCCCATGCCGACGATCTGGTGCACAGGGAGCGTGCCCGAACGCATGCCACGCTCGTGGCCGCCGCCGTGCATCTGCGCCTCCAGGCGCACGCGCGGCTTGCGGCGCACGTACAGCGCACCGATACCCTTGGGGCCGTAACTCTTGTGCGAGGCCAGGCTCATCAGGTCGATGGGTAGCTTGGCGAGATCGATCTCCACCTTGCCGGTGGCCTGGGCCGCGTCGACATGGAAGATGACGCCGCGCTCGCGGCACAGGTTGCCCAGCGCGACGACGTCCTGGATGACGCCGATCTCGTTGTTCACATACATGACCGAGGCCAGGATGGTGTCCGGGCGCAGCGCGGCCTTGAAGGCTTCCAGGTCGACGAGGCCGTTCTCCAGCACGTCGAGATAGGTCACGTCGAAGCCCTGGCGTTCCAGCTCGCGCATCGTGTCGAGCACAGCCTTGTGCTCGGTCTTCACGGTGATCAGATGCTTGCCGCGGGTTTTGTAGAACTGCGCGGCACCCTTCAGCGCCAGGTTGTTGGACTCGGTCGCGCCGGAGGTCCAGACGATCTCGCGCGGGTCGGCGCCGATCAACTCGGCGACCTGGGTGCGCGCCTTCTCGACCGCCTCTTCCGCCTCCCAGCCCCAGGCGTGGCTGCGCGACGCCGGGTTGCCGAAGTGCTCGCGCAGCCAGGGGATCATCGCGTCCACCACGCGGGGGTCGCACGGCGTCGTCGCGCCGTAGTCGAGGTAGATCGGGAAGTGCGGGGTCATGTCCATGGAACGACTTCTTCTGAGTTCTTCTGACTGATTGACTTACTTGCTGAACGCGCCACCGAGGGCGAACACCGAGTTCGGCGCCGTCACCCGGATGGGCTTGAGCACCGGCTGCGACGAAATCGCACGCTTGACCGGCGCCGCCTCGACCTCGAAACCCTTGGCGAGCTGCTCGTCGGCCAGCTTGCGCAGCGACACGGAGTCGAGGTACTCGATCATCTTGGCGTTCAGATTGGTCCAGAGTTCATGGGTGATGCAGCGGCCCGTGTCCTCACCCATGCAGTTTTCCTTGCCGCCGCAGCCGGTGGCGTCCAGCGCCTCGTCCACGGCGACGATGATGTCGGCGACGGTGATGTCCTCGGCCTTGCGGCCCAGCGAATAGCCGCCGCCGGGGCCACGGGTGCTTTCCACCAGTTCGTGGCGGCGCAGCTTGCCGAACAGCTGCTCCAGGTAGGAGAGCGAAATCTGCTGCCGCTGACTGATCGCCGCCAGGGCGACCGGGCCGGTATTCTCGCGCAGCGCCAAGTCCAGCATCGCGGTGACTGCAAACCGGCCTTTGGTGGTGAGACGCATGAAAAACTCCTTCGCGAGATGCCCGGAGCGGGTTTGTCCAGGACGATTGATTCGGGGTTAACCCGAGAGAGCCGGGACAATAGCCGAGCGAATCATTTCCGATGATTTTACTCGACTACTGACCCTCATCCCAGCATGGGGGCGGTAGCCCCAGGTTTCAACAGGTTTTTTGTTGCGCCGCAGCAGTTCAGCGGGCGCCCCCTTTGCGCGCGGCATCCAGCGGCACGATGTTGTCGTGCACGCGCGCACCGAACGCTTGTTCGCGCAACTGCGCCAGTTGGTCGCGCAACCGGGCGGCCTGCTCGAACTCCAGGTTGCGGGCGTGCTCCAGCATCTGCTTCTCGAGCTGGGCGATACGTTTGGCCAGATCCTTCTCCGACAAGTCCTCGACCTTGGCGGCGGCCAGCAGCTTGGCCTCGTCGCGACCCGCCTCTTCCGAATAGACGCCGTCGATGAGATCCTTGATGCGCTTCTGCACGCTGCGCGGCGTGATGCCGTTGGCTTCGTTGAAGGCGATCTGCTTGGCGCGGCGGCGCTCGGTCTCGCCGATGGCCTTGCGCATGGACTCGGTGATGCGGTCCGCGTAGAGGATGGCCTTGCCGTTCAGGTTGCGCGCCGCGCGGCCGATGGTCTGGATCAGGCTGCGCTCGGCACGCAGGAAGCCTTCCTTGTCGGCATCCAGGATCGCGACCAGCGACACCTCGGGGATGTCCAGCCCCTCGCGCAGCAGGTTGATGCCCACCAGCACGTCGAACGCGCCCAGCCGCAAGTCGCGCAGGATCTCCACGCGCTCCACGGTGTCGACGTCCGAGTGAAGGTAGCGCACCTTGACGCCGTTGTCACTGAGGTAGTCGGTCAGCTGCTCGGCCATGCGCTTGGTCAGCGTCGTGATCAGCACGCGTTCGTTGGCTTCGACGCGCAGTCGGATCTCCTGCAGCACGTCGTCCACCTGGTGCGTCGCCGGGCGAACCTCGACGATCGGGTCTACCAGACCCGTCGGCCGCACGACCTGCTCGACGACCTGGCCGGCATTGTCTTGCTCGTACTGCGCCGGCGTGGCCGACACGAAGACGGCCTGACGCATCTTGCGCTCGAACTCGGCGAACTTCAACGGCCGGTTGTCCAGCGCGGACGGCAGGCGGAAACCGTACTCGACCAGCGTCGTCTTGCGCGCCCGGTCGCCGTTGTACATGCCGCCGAACTGACCGATCAGCACATGGCTCTCGTCCAGGAACATGACGGCGTCCTTGGGCAGGTAGTCCACCAGCGTCGGCGGCGGGTCGCCGGGCTGGGCTCCCGAAAGATGGCGCGTGTAGTTCTCGATGCCCTTGCAGTGGCCCACCTCCTGCAACATCTCCAGGTCGAACCGCGTGCGCTGCTCGAGGCGCTGCGCCTCGACGAGCTTGCCCTCCTTGACGAAGAAGCCCACGCGCTCGCGCAACTCCTCCTTGATGGCTTCGGCCGCGGCCAGCACGCGCTCGCGTGGCGTGACGTAGTGGCTGCTGGGGTAGACCGTGAAGCGCGGGATCTTCTGGCGGATCTGGCCGGTTAGCGGGTCGAACAGTGAAAGGCCGTCGATCTCGTCGTCGAACAGCTCGATGCGGATGGCCAGCTCCGAGTGCTCGGCCGGAAACACGTCGATGGTGTCGCCGCGCACGCGGAAGTGGCCGCGGCTGAACTCCATCTCGTTGCGCGTGTACTGCATGCGGATCAGGTGGGCGATGACGTCGCGCTGGCCCAGCTTGTCGCCCACGCGCAGCGTCATGACCATCTGGTGGTAGTCCGCCGGCGAGCCGATGCCGTAAATGGCCGACACGGAGGCCACGATGACCACGTCACGCCGCTCCAGCAGGCTCTTGGTGCACGACAGCCGCATCTGCTCGATGTGCTCGTTGATGGCGCTGTCCTTCTCGATGAACAGGTCGCGCTGCGGCACGTAGGCCTCGGGCTGGTAGTAGTCGTAATAGCTGACGAAATACTCGACCGCGTTCTTCGGGAAGAAGTCCTTGAACTCGCTGTAGAGCTGCGCCGCCAGCGTCTTGTTCGGCGCGAAGACGATGGCCGGCCGGCCCAGCCGGGCGATGACGTTGGCCATCGTGAAGGTCTTGCCGGAGCCGGTCACGCCCAGCAGCGTCTGGTAGCTGAGGCCGTCGTTGATGCCTTCCACGAGCTGGGCGATAGCCGTCGGCTGATCCCCCGCCGGAGGGAAAGGCTGGAACAGCTGGAACGGCGAGCCTTCGAAGCTGACGAATTCGCCCTTGCGTTCCTCGGTGTCCCCGTCCGGGGCGGTCTTGGCGTTCAGGGCGTCTTGCATGGGGGAATCCTGGGAAAATCTCTGCTTGCGCAATCCGCCAGCCTATCGCAAGGCCCGGCAGACCGCCCTTCCCCTGCTGCCAACGTCCTTTCAGGAACCTCGCCATGTCTCTCTTCGCCGATGTCGCCCTTGCCCCCCGTGATCCCATCCTCGGCCTGAACGAGCAGTTCAACGCCGACACCCGCGCCGGCAAGGTCAACCTCGGCGTCGGCGTCTACTACGACGAAGCCGGCAAGCTGCCGCTGCTGAAGTGCGTGCGTGAAGCCGAGGCCGCCATGGCCGCCGCTCCCAAGCCGCGCGGCTACCTGCCCATCGACGGCATCGCCGTTTACGACAAGGCCGTGCAGAAGCTGGTCTTCGGCTCGGAGCTGAAGAACGTCGCCACCGTGCAGGCCCTGGGCGGCACCGGCGCCCTGAAGGTCGGCGCCGACTTCCTGAAGCAGCTCAACCCCGGCGCCAAGGTGCTGATCTCCGACCCGAGCTGGGAGAACCACCGCGCGCTGTTCACGCAGGCCGGCTTCACCGTCGAGACCTACCCCTACTACGACGCCGCCAACAAGGGCGTCAACTTCGACGGCATGCTGGCTGCGCTGAATGCTGCTCCGGCGGGCACCGTCGTCGTGCTGCACGCCTGCTGCCACAACCCGACCGGTTACGACATCACCGCCGCCCAGTGGGCCCAGGTCGTCGCCGCCGTCAAGGCCAAGGGCCTGACGCCATTCCTGGACATGGCCTACCAGGGCTTCGGCTTCGGCCTGAAGGAAGACGGCGAAGCCGTGCGCCAGTTCCAGGCCGCCGGCATCGGCTTCTTCGTGTCGACCAGCTTCTCCAAGAGCTTCTCGCTGTACGGCGAGCGCGTCGGCGCGCTGAGCGTGGTCTGCAGCAGCGACGAGGAGGCCGTGCGCGTGCTGTCGCAGCTGAAGATCATGATCCGCACCAACTACTCCAACCCGCCGACGCATGGCGCCCAGGTCGTGGCCGCCGTGCTGTCCGACGACAAGCTGCGCGCGCTGTGGGAAGAGGAGCTGGCCGGCATGCGCGTGCGCATCAAGGCCATGCGCTCGGCACTGGTCGCCGCCTTGAAGGCCGCCGGCGTCACGCAGGACCTGAGCTTCGTCACCGAACAGCTGGGCATGTTCAGCTACTCCGGCCTGACCGCTGCCCAGATGCAGCGCCTGCGCAATGAGTTCGGCGTCTATGGCGTGGACTCGGGCCGCATCTGCGTCGCCGCACTGAACGAGGGCAATCTGCCCACCGTCGCCGCGGGCATGGCTGCCGTCATCAAGGGCTGAATGCCCCAATGAAGTGCGAAGGATTGGCGGTTTGACCGCCAATCCATGTTGCAGCGCACAAAGCTGCAAGCGTTTTCTGGCACTATTGGACCTCCCTGTCCAAGCCCAAGGCCGGCCATGCTGTATCAGATCTTCGAAACCCAGCGCGCCCTGCTGAGCCCGTTCTCCGAGTTCGCCGCCGCATCGGCCAAGCTCTACAGCCACCCGCTGTCGCCGTTCGCGCACACGCCGATGGCACAGCGCCTGTCGGCCGGGCTGGACCTGATGCACCGCCTGGCCAAGGACTACGAGAAGCCCGAGTTCGACATCAAGACCGTCGAGGTCGATGGCGTCGATGTCGCCGTCCAGGAACTGGTGGCGCTGGAAAAGCCCTTCTGTCGCCTGCTCCGCTTCAAGCGCTACACCGACGACTCGGCGGTGCTGGCCAAGATGAAGGATCAGCCGACGGTCTTGGTCGTGGCGCCACTCTCCGGCCACCACGCCACGCTGCTGCGCGACACCGTCAAGCAGTTGCTGAAGGACCACAAGGTCTACATCACCGACTGGACCGACGCGCGCATGGTGCCGCTGGACGCCGGCCCCTTCCACCTGGACGACTACATCCGCTATGTCCAGGAGTTCATCCGCCAGGTCGGCGGCGCGGACTGCCACGTCATCTCCGTCTGCCAGCCCACGGTGCCCGTGCTGGCCGCCATCTCGCTGATGGCCAGCGCCGGCGAGGACACGCCGCGCAGCATGACGATGATGGGCGGCCCCATCGACGCCCGCAAGAGCCCGACGGCCGTCAACAACCTGGCCATGAACCGCAGCTTCAGCTGGTTCGAGACCAACGTCATCTACCGCGTGCCGACCAACTTCCCTGGCGCCGGCCGCGAGGTCTATCCGGGCTTCCTGCAGCACACCGGCTTCGTCGCGATGAACCCGGACCGTCACCTGTCGTCGCACTACGATTACTTCCTGGACCTGGTGCGCGGCGATGACGACAGCGCCGAGGCGCACCGCCGCTTCTACGACGAATACAACGCCGTGCTGGACATGCCGGCCGAGTACTACCTCGACACGATCAAGACCGTGTTCCAGGATTTCGCGCTGGTCAACGGCACCTGGCAGGTCGATGGCGCCTTCGTGCGCCCACAGGACATCAAGACGACGGCGCTGCTGACCGTCGAGGGCGAGCTGGACGACATTTCCGGTGCCGGCCAGACCCGCGCCGCGCACGATCTCTGCTCGGGCGTCGCCAAGGACCACCAGTACCACTACGACGCGATCGGCGCCGGCCACTACGGCATCTTCTCGGGCCGCCGCTGGCGCGACAAGGTCTACCCCGAGGTGCGCGACTTCATCGCGAAGTACGAAGCCGCGCCCCTGAAGAAGACCGCCAAGGCCGCACCGGCCAAGGCCACGGCGAAACCGGCAGCCAAGCGCGCCACGCGCAGCCGCAAAGCGTGAGCCTGGCCGAGCTGATCGACGCCGCGCTGCCACAGACCCAATGCACCCGCTGCGGCTACCCGGACTGCCGCCGCTACGCCGACGCCATCGCCGCGGGTGAGGCCGAGATCAACCAGTGCCCGCCCGGTGGCGCCGAAGGCGTGGCCCGGCTGGCAACGATCACCGGACGCCCCGTCCTGCCGCTGAACCCCGTCAACGGCATCGAAGCCACGCGTGGCGTCGCCGTCATCGACGAAGCCTGGTGCATCGGCTGCACGCTGTGCATCAAGGCCTGCCCGGCGGACTGCATCGTCGGCGCTCCGAAGGCCATGCACGTCGTCGTCACCGCCCAGTGCACCGGCTGCGAGCTGTGCGTGCCGGCCTGCCCGGTCGACTGCATCTCCATGCCCGAAGTCACGACCGCCACCGGCTGGGCCGCCTGGAGCCAGCCGCAGGCCGACGAGGCTCGCGAGCGCTACACGTTCAAGCAGTTCCGCCGCCACCGCGAGGCCGAGGAGAACGACGTGCGCCTGGCTGCCAAGGCCGAGGCCAAGCTGGCCGACTTGGCCGGCGCGTCACACATCACCGACCCGGCCCAGCTCGACCGCAAGCGCGCCGTCATCGAGGCCGCGCTCGCCCGGGCCCGTGCAAGGCGGAGTTGAAGGCGGCTGACAATGCACGCCATGAACGCCGCCCAAGTCGAACGCTTTTTCGCTACCTTGAAGGCCGCCAACCCGGCGCCACAGACCGAGCTGGAGTTCTCCAGCGTGTTCGAGCTGCTGACGGCCGTTCTGCTCTCCGCCCAGGCCACCGATGTCGGCGTCAACAAGGCCACGAAGCGGCTGTTCGCCGTCGCCAACACGCCGGCACAGATCCTCGCGCTGGGCACCGAGGGGCTGGAGTCGTACATCAAGACCATCGGCCTGTACCGCAGCAAGGCCAAGCACCTGCTGCAGACCTGCCAGATCCTCATCGACCGGCACGGCGGCGAGGTACCGCGCAGCCGCGCCGACCTGGAGGCGCTGCCCGGTGTCGGCCGCAAGACCGCCAACGTCGTGCTGAACGTTGCCTTCGGCGAGCCAACGATGGCCGTCGACACGCACATCTTCCGCGTCAGCAACCGCACGGGCCTGGCGCCGGGCAAGACGCCGCTGGCCGTCGAGCTGGGCCTGCTGGAGCGCGTGCCCGAGGCGTATCTCGTCGACGCCCACCACTGGCTGATCCTGCACGGTCGCTACGTCTGCCAGGCGCGCAAGCCGCTTTGCACCGTCTGTACCGTCGTCAACGAATGCGACCACGGCCGCCAACTAAAATCGGCGACCGCCTGATCCAAATTCCCCCATGGCCAGCCTGACCGACCTGACCGACCGCGTTGAGCGCCTGCTCGTGCGTCACGACGAAATCCTGCGCACCAACCTGCTGCTGCAGGTGCAGCTCAACGCCATCACGCAGGAGCGCGACAGCCTGCGCTCCCGGCTGAGCGCCGCCCGCGCCCGCGTGGAAGCACTGCTCGAACGCCTGCCCGCCGAAACGCCCAAGGAGGAGCAGCCGTGAAGCAGATGGAAGTCACGATCATGGGCCAGAGCTACCTGCTCGGCTGCCCGCCCGGCGGCGAAGCCGCGCTGACCGCCGCCGTTGCGCAGGTGGACCGCGAGATGAGTGCCATCCGCGACGCCGGCAAGGTCAAGGCACGCGAGCGCATCGCCGTGCTGGCCGCCCTGAACCTGGCCTATCAACTGGCCGAAGCGCCACGCGAAGCGCCTGCTGCCGCACCCGCCGCGCCGTCCCCCGAGCTCGATACCCTCATCAAGCGCCTGGACGAGGCACTCGGGCACGACGGCCAGTTGCTCTAAGCGCCGATGGCCGAGTAGATCGGCTCGAAGGCGCCGCGGCGGATCTCTTCGAGCGTGGGCGACTCGCCCGCCCAGAGCACCAGCACCGGCCCCGGCAGGCTCAGGTGCCCCTCCAGCCAGCGGCACAGCTCGAAGCGGTCCTCGTCCGCCATGCCGGGCAGCTCCACGAAGGCCAGATAGGCCCGACGCCGCGGGAACTCGCGCAGCGTCTTGCAGACCAGCCAGGCCCGGGCCACGGGCTTGCAACGCCCCAGCTCCGCCTGCACCTCGCCCAGCTCGAAGGCAGACAGGTCGTGCCGCGTGATCTGGCTGAAGTACGGCGTGTCCCGCAGCTCCTCCCAGGCCCGCTCCTCGCCCTCCTTCGCGCGCTTGCGGCGCTCACGCCAGAGCTTGAGCGCCGCGGCGTCGTGCAGCCGATCCGGGCGCGGCGTTTCCAGCTCGTCGACGGCGCTGCGCGCCGCCCACCAGCGGTAGTCCGCGCCGGCGTCCCACAGGCGTTGCAGCACCTGCAGGTAGGTCGTACGGTCGCCGCCCGCCAGCGTCCGCGCCAGCCCCTGCAGCGCGGCCGGATGCTCGGCACTGCGCTGCAGTGCCAGCTCGTACAACGGCCGCAGGTCGGCCTGCGGATCGAGCTGGCGGCGCAGCGATGCCTCCTCGACCAGCTCGCTGGCATTGCTCTGGACGCGCGCCGCCGCGAGCACCTTCAACCGCTCCTGCACCCGCCCCAGCCACGCGTGATGCAGCTTCCAGCCGCTGGCGTTGTCCTTGCACCATTGCTTGTCGAAGTGCGTGATCCAGCGGTCGGCCTGCTCACCCAGCAGTGCCAGCGCGCTGCGTCCCGACCACTCCGGCAGCACCGCCTCGCCGCCCAGCGACGACACGCGGTCGCGCAGGCTGGGGTGGGTGTCGGACAGGTTGCTGACGCGTGCGAGCGCCTGGCGCAGCGCCTCGCTCGCGAAGCCGGCGGCGGGCGCCTGGTTCAGGTGGGCACGCATGGCCTGGAAGGGCCCGGTCGGCATGGCGCTCATGGCGGCCGTGCGCCAGTGGTC
This sequence comes from Pelomonas candidula, assembly GCF_043555985.1. Taxonomy (NCBI): domain Bacteria; kingdom Pseudomonadati; phylum Pseudomonadota; class Betaproteobacteria; order Burkholderiales; family Sphaerotilaceae; genus Roseateles; species Pelomonas candidula. Next base: position 276,926 of record NZ_JBIGIC010000006.1, read on the forward strand.
GCCCCAGAACTTCTGCTGCAGCCAGGCACCCTTGACCTCGATCTCCACCAGCGCTGCCGTCGCCACGTCGGCTCCCAGCAGGCGGCCGGCGATGCGGTCGGCCTCGTACTCGTCCTGACGCGCCAGCGCGAACGTCTTGGCCGCGAAGCGCGGGAAGTACCAGTTCAGGAAGGCCCGCGTCGCCGCCGACGCGATGTTCTCGTCGTCGCGAACGCTGTCGTGCAGGCGCAGCCATGACAGCCGGGTGCGGTAGATCCACGCCGCGAAGCGCCCATGGTCGCCGCGCAGGTGGCCGTACTCGTGCGTCAGCACCGCCAGCAACCGCTGCCGGTCCAGCGCCATCAGCAGCGGCAGCCCGAGCGTCAGCGTGTTCACCGCACCGCCGAGCAGTCCCCAGCGGGGCGTCTGCCGGATGCAGGCATTGAACTCATCGTCCAGGTAGACCGCATGGATGGGCGGCCCGTGGATCTTCTTGCGGATGCGCTCCAGCGCCTCGAACAGCGCGGGCGCCTCCTGCGCCGTGACCAGCACGCCCTCCGGCGCGTCGAAGCGCACCCATAGCGCGCGCAGGCTGGCCCACAGCAGCCCCAGAGCCGCGATCAGCCCCCAGAGCAGTCCGAAGCGGAAACGCCCGTGCAGCAGTTGCGGCACCAGCCAGGCCACCAGGCAAGTGGCGAGCACGAGGCAGCCGACCACCCACGCGTAACCCAGCGCCGCGAATGCGGCCACGCTGCGCCGGTAGGCCTTGCTGTCATGCGCACTGGCCTGCTCGCTGACGCGCACCATGTGCACGAAATCGGCCTGCTCCATCCGAACCCCTCCCTATGTTTCTGCTGTGTTGCGCGCGCATCCTAGCCACCCTTTCGCGCGCCAATCCTCATTCGCGCAGGGACATGCCGCAGGTTTTAGAATCCTCCCCGTCCATCGCTTTCCCCGGGGCTTTTATTTCCTTCATCCGATGCTCTATGAGCAAGGGCTTGGAAAATGCCGGACGGGCGTGATCGTCTCGCGTCAGATGAACCCGAAGTCCGGCTGACCTCGCCCACCTGATTACCCCTGGGTGTTCAGGATCTCGGCCCCCAGGATTGCGGTGGACACCCTTCTTCGCTTTAGCATCAGCCGATGAACTACTGGCTGATGAAGTCCGAGCCCGACGAGGCTTCCATCCTCGACCTGCAGCGCGCCGGCACCTTGCCGTGGACGGGCGTGCGCAACTACCAGGCGCGCAACTTCATGCGGGACGACATGCAGTTAGGCGACGGTGTGCTTTTCTATCACTCGTCCTGCCCCGAGCCCGGCATCGCCGGACTCGCCGAAGTCAGCAGCGCGGCTTACACGGACGCCACGCAGTTCGACCCGGCCAGCCCCTACTTCGACGCCAAGTCCAAGCCCGACACGCCGCGCTGGGTGCATGTGGACGTGCGCTGGCGCGAGACGACGCGGCTGCTGAGCCTCAAGGAGATGCGGGAGGCGCCGGAACTGGCCTCCATGCGTGTGCTGGAGCGAGGCAGCCGGCTGTCGATCACGCCCGTCACGCCGGCGGAGTGGCAGGCCGTGCTGAAGCGGCTGCACGCCGCCTGATTCAGCCGAAGGCGATGGACGCCAGCACCACCTGATTGCCGCCGCGGCGCTGGGCCTCGTGCACGGCGTTCTCGCTGGCGGTCATCAGCTCGTCCTGGCGCGACGCGGTGTGCGGGAAGCTGGACACGCCCATCGAGATCGACAGGCCCAGGTCCTGGCCGTTCAGCACGACGATCTGTGCCGCGCACTGCCGGCGCAGCTGCTCCATGCGCGCATGGGCCGTCGCCAGGCCCACGCCGGACAACAGCACCGCAAAGCGCAGCGCGCCGATGCGGCAGGCCGAGTCCATCGCCCGTGTGTTGGCGCGCAGCATGCGGCCGATGCCTTCGAGCAGCCGCTGCTGGGCTTCGTCGCCCAGGGCCGCAACGGCCGGCGAGGCATCCAGCGCGATGACGACAAGGGCGAACTCGCGATGCTCGCGCGAGGACAGGTCGATCTCGCGCAGCAACTGGTCGTCGAACTGCGGGCGCAGGTAGAGACCGGACACGTCGTCCCGCCCGGACCCCTGCTGCAACTCGCGGCGGATCTGCTCGATGGCGCTCTGCTGCTGCTCGATCTGCGCCAACGCGCGCTGGAGATGAGACTCGCGATGACGTTCCTCGGTGCGCTCGTGCCAGACCGACAGCAGGAACTCCTGCCCCAACGCGAGCCGCGTGACGCTGAACTCGCGGCGGCGTCCGTTTATCTCCAGCTTGTGTTCGGACGCGACCGGCAGGCGCTGGGCCATGACGGTCTGTTCGACGCGGCGCAGCGCCGTGGTCTCGTCGGGCTTGAGCAGCTCGGCATCGGTGTGGCCGACAACGACCTCGCGTTCGAACAGCTGCGCCAACCCCGGGCTGGCAAACACGTAGCGACCATTGGCCACCGCCTTGATCGCGGCCAGACTGCCCAGCGGCTCGATCAACGCCACCAGCCCCGCCAGCGCCTCACCGCCCAGTTCGGCGTGTCCGGCGAGCCAATCGGTCAGGCTGCCAGGCTGCGTCGCGGAAGGGTCGGCGGTCGTGTTCATGGAATCGTTTGGATGCGATCGCTTGCCATCGGTGGGGAACCGGGCCGGTCCAGTGTCAAGGGACTGTAGTGGGGCGTCTGCGCGGCCATCAAGACCGGGTCACCCCACGAATCGGGCCTCCCCCCTAGAAGCCCCGCTGCATCACTTGGAGAGCATCCTACCGAGTTTCAACACCGCGACCCGCGAGAATGCTGCCCCATTCAAGGGAGGTTTATGCAGGGTTTCGATGCGGTGGTGGTGGGCGCGGGTGCCGCTGGCCTTTTCTGTGCGGGCCTTGCGGGGCAACGCGGCCTGCGCGTGCTGCTGATCGACCACTCGCCGAAGCTGGCTGAAAAAATCCGTATCTCCGGCGGCGGGCGTTGCAATTTCACGAATCGCGAGGCCGGGCCGGCCAACTTCCTGTCCGAAAACCCCGCCTTCTGTCGCTCGGCGCTGGCGCGCTACACGCCGCAGGACTTCATCAAACTGGTGCAGCGCCATGGCATTGCCTTCCACGAGAAGCACAAGGGCCAGCTGTTCTGCGACGACTCCAGCGAGCAGATCATCCAGATGCTGGTCAAGGAGTGCGAGGCCGGCGGCGTGACGCGCTGGCAGCCTTGCACGGTGGCGGACGTGCACCCGCTGCCCGACGGCGGCTTCGAGCTGGACACCAGCCAGGGCCCGGTCAAGACGCCACGCGTCGTCGTCGCAACCGGCGGCCTGCCGGTGCCCAAGATCGGCGCCAGCGATTGGGGCCTGCGCCTGGCCAAGCGCTTCGAACACGCCATCGTCGAGCCCCGCCCTGCCCTCGTGCCTCTGACCTTCGACGCCGATGCCTGGGCACCGTTCGCGGCGCTGGCCGGGTTGTCGCTGCCGGTGGAGGTCTCGTGCGGCAGCGGCAAGGCGCGCGGACGCTTCGTGGAGGATCTGCTGTTCACGCACCGCGGCCTCAGCGGCCCGGCCATCCTCCAGATCTCCAGCTACCGGACGGCAGCGGACCAGCCGCTGCAGATCAACCTGGCGCCCGAGCTGAAGCTGGACAAGGAGCTGGTCGACGCCAAGGCCAGCTCGCGGCGCCAGTTGGGCAACGAGTTCGCCGCCCGCCTGCCGCAACGCCTGGCCGCCGCCTGGCTGGAACGCGCCAAGCTGGACGCCTCACGCCCGATGCCCGAATGCCGCGATGCCGACCTGCAACGCCTGGGACGCAGCGTGCACGACTGGCAACTGACGCCCAGCGGTGACGAAGGCTGGCGCAAGGCCGAGGTCATGCGCGGCGGGGTCAGCACGAAGGACCTCAGCTCGCAGACGCTGGAGAGCAAGCGGGTGCCGGGCCTGCATTTCATCGGTGAAGTCGTCGACGTGACCGGCTGGCTGGGGGGCTACAACTTCCAATGGGCATGGTCCAGCGCAGCCGCCTGTGCAGAGGCCATGGCGGCGGCTTCAGCAGCCGCCTGAGCAAATATTGGCAAGTCCTTGATTTCCCGGCTACAATCCTCGGCTTTGCTGGCAAACCCCGCGCGTCGATTCGCTGATTCACTAGGTGACGCAGTAATCCGGAACCTGCTGCTGAAACTTAGCCGCGAACACCGAGCGCAATCTGAAGGAAATACATGACCACCATCCGCGTCAAGGAAAACGAGCCGTTCGACGTCGCACTGCGTCGCTTCAAGCGCACCATCGAAAAGCTGGGCCTGCTGACTGACCTGCGTGCCCGCGAGTTCTATGAGAAGCCCACCGCTGAGCGCAAGCGCAAGAAGGCCGCCGCCGTCAAGCGCCACTACAAGCGTGTGCGCAGCATGCAGCTGCCCAAGAAGCTGTACTGATCGGCTCCTGACGCGACCCGGAACCTGTTTGAGAAAGCAGTTCCGGTGAACTCCAAAACCCGCCACAGGACGCTGTCGCGGGTTTTGTCTTTTCGAACCGGAATTTCCCATGAGCCTCAAAGACCGCATCACCGAAGACATGAAGGCCGCGATGCGCGCCAAGGAAGCCGACCGCCTGCTGACCATCCGTGGCCTGCTGGCTGCCGTGAAGCAGAAGGAAGTGGACGAGCGCGTCGTCGTCGACGACGCTGCCCTGGTCGCCATCGTCGACAAGCTCATCAAGCAGCGCAAGGACTCCATCAGCCAGTTCACCGCCGCCGGCCGTGACGACCTCGTTGCCAAGGAAACCGCCGAGCTGGCCGTGCTGCAGGTCTACCTGCCCGATCGCCTGTCCGCCGAGGCCGTGGCCGAGAAGGTGGGCGCCATCGTTGCCGAGCTCGGAGCCAGCGGCCCGGGCGACATGGGCAAGGTCATGGCTGCCGCCAAGGCGGCCCTGGGCAACTCGGCCGAAATGAGCACCGTGTCGGCCGCGGTCAAGGCCGCTCTGGCCAAGTAAGGAGATCTCCATGAGCCTGCCGCTGCAAGCCATCGCCCCCGACATCTGCGCCGCACCGCAGCTGACGCCCGAAGCCATGGCCGAGGCCGCGGCGATGGGCTTCAAGAGCGTCGTCAACAACCGGCCCGACTTCGAGCATGGCCCGGACCAGCCGACTTCAGCCCAGATCCAGGCCGCGGCTGAGGCGGCCGGCCTGCAGTACCGCCACCTGCCGGTGGCCGGCGGTTACCAGTCGCCTGAGGAGATCGCGGCGTTCGCAAAGCTGCTGGAAGAACTGCCGCGCCCGCTGCTGGTCTTCTGCCGCTCGGGCGCACGCTCGACGCGCCTGTTCGTCCAGGCGCAGCAGCTCGGCTGAGTCATGCCGGGCGCCCTGCATGGCGCCCGTCCTTCGACACGCGTCGCGCAGTGCGCAGGCACTGCGCTCGGTCGTGTCTCAGTGCCCGAGGTAGGCGGCCTGCACGCGCGGGTCGCCCAGCAGTTCGGCACCGCTGCCCTGCAGCACCACCTGACCGTTCTCGATGACGTACGCGCGTTGCGCGAGCTTCAGCGCCTGCTTCACGTTCTGCTCGACGAGGAAGATGGTCAGCCCTTCCGCGTTGATGCGCCGCAGCGTGCGGAAGATGTCCTGCACGATGATGGGCGCGAGGCCCATCGACGGCTCGTCCAGCAGCAGCAGGCGCGGTTTGGCCATCAGCGCGCGGCCGATGGCCAGCATCTGCTGCTCACCGCCCGATAGGCTGCCGGCCATTTGCGCGGCACGCTCGGCCAGCCGCGGAAACAGCGAGTAGACATGCTCGATGTCGCGCGCACGAGCCGCGGCGCCATCGCTGCGCGTGTAGGCGCCCAGCTCCAGGTTCTCGCGCACGCTCAGCGTCGTCAGCGTGGCGCGGCCTTCGGCCACCTGCACGAGACCGCTGGCGACGATCTTGTGCGGCGCGAGCGACGTGATGTCCCGGCCGTCGAACTGCACGCTGCCGCCGGCCTTCTTCACCAGGCCCGACAGGGCCATCAGCGTGGTCGACTTGCCGGCACCGTTGGCGCCGACGAGCGTCGTGATCTCGCCGGCGGCCAGGTCGAGGTCGATACCGCGCACGGCGTTGACGTGGCCGTAGTTGACGGTCAGGTCGCGAACGCTGAGCAGGGGTTGACCGCTCATGCCGCGACCTCCTCGTCATCCCGCCCCAGGTAGGCCTCGATGACCTGCGGGTCGTTGCGCACCGCGTCGGGCCCGCCCTGGGCAATGATGCGGCCGAAGTTCAGCACGGCGATGTGCTCGCACAAGCCCATCACAAAGCGCATGTCATGTTCGATCATGAAGATGGTGTAGCCGCGCGTCTGGATGTTGCGGATCTCGGCCATCAGCTCGGTCTTCTCGGTGCTGTTCATGCCGGCAACGGGCTCGTCCAGCAGCAGCAGCCTGGGCTCGGTGGCCAGTGCGCGCGCCAGTTCGAGCTTGCGTTGCTCGCCGTAGCTGAGGTTGTCGGCGATGTCGTCGGCCTTGTGGTCCAGCTTCATCCACGACAGCAGCTCGCGGGCACGCTCGCGCGCGGCGTGCTCCGCGGCACGAAAGCTGGGCAGGCGCAGCAGCAGGCCCGCCGCACCGTAGCCCAGGCGGCCATGCATGCCGACGATGACGTTCTCCAGCAGCGTCATCTCCTTGAAGACGCGGATGTTCTGGAAGGTGCGCGCGACGCCGCCCGTGGTGATGCGATGCGGCTTGCGGCCCACCAGGCTTTCGCCGTTGAACAGGATGTCACCCGACGTGGGCGGCAGCAGCCCCGTGATGAGGTTGACCACCGTGGTCTTGCCGGCGCCGTTGGGGCCGATCAGGCCGAAGATGCCGCCCTGCGGCACCTCGAAGCTGACGTCCTGCAGCACCTTGAGGCCGCCGAAATGGCGCGATACGGATTGCAGCTTCAGCATCGTCAGCCCTTGCGCCCCAGCAGTGCGCGCACGCGCGCCGGGTCCCACAGCCCGCGCGGCAGGAACAGCACGATGCCGACCAGGATGAGGCCGTTGACGACGTTGCGGAAGTCCGCGAGGCCGCGGAGCAGTTCGGGCAGCAGCGTCAGGATGACAGCGCCGGAGATCGGTCCCATCAAACCGTTGATGCCGCCGAGGATGGTCATGGTCAGGATCTCGACGCCGCGGTCGAAGCCGTATTCATTCGGGCCGATGAAAAAGGTCAGGTGGGCGTTCAGTGCACCGGCCAGGCCAGCCAGCATCGCCCCCAGCACGAAGGCCAGCATCTTGTGGGCGTTGACGTCGATGCCCATCAGGCCCGCCGCGGTCTCGTCGAGCTTGATGGCTTCGAAGGCACGGCCCACCTTGGAGCGCCGCAGCAGCGCCAGCACCACGCAGGCCAGCACCAGCGCCAGCAACACATGCCACCACTCGGTCTGCGGCGGGATGCCGTTCAGCCCCAGCGCACCGCCGGTCCAGTCCTCGGTGTTGAGGATGAAGATGCGCACCACCTCGCCGAAGGCCAGCGTCGCCATCGCGAGGTAGACGCCCGACAACCGCAGCGTCGGCCCGCCGATCAGCAACGCCACGACGGCCGGCGCGGCCATGCCGCCGGCCAGCGCGACCGGGAACGGCATGCCGGCGTTCATCGTCAGCAACGCGGCCGTGTAGGCGCCGATGCCCATGAAGGCCGCGTTCGCCATCGCCAGCATGCCGCAGGACAGGGTCAGGTAGATGGATAGCGCCAGCAGCGAGTTGGTGCCCAGCGTGAGCACCAGGTTGCTGTAGACGGCCCAGAAACTGTCGAAGGCTTCCATCACACCTTCCGTTCGTTCGTCGTACCGAACAGGCCCTTGGGCCGCAGCAGCAGCACGGCGAACAGCAGGCCGAAACCCACGGCGTCGCGCATCGTCGAGCCGATGTAGGCCACCGACAGCACCTCGGCAAAGCCCAGGAACAGGCCCGCCAGCATCGCGCCGCGGATGTCGCCCATGCCGCCCAGGATGATGACGGCGATGCCCTTGTGCAGGATGGGCTGGCCCATCAGCGGGAACAGCGCGTTGGAGTACAGGCCGATCAGCACGCCCGCCACGCCGCCCAGACCGGCGGCGAAGAAGCTGGTCAGCATGAACAGCCCGCCGACATTGATGCCCAGCAGCGCCGCCGCCTTGGGCGACTCGGCGATGGCGCGCAGCGCGCGGCCGAGCTGCGTGCCGCGCAGCACCAGCAGCAGCACGGCCATGAGGCCGAAGGACAGCACGATGATGCCCAGTTCCAGCACGGTCACGTGCAGGCCGGCGATATTCAGCGTCTGCTGCGGCAGCACCTCGGCCGGGAAGCGCAGGTTCTCGGCGCCGAAGAGGCCCTGGGCCAGGCTGTTCAGCGCAATGGCCAGCCCGATGGTGGCGATCATCGGGATCAGGTGCGGCGCGTTCCGCGCGCGCAGCGGCCTCAGCACGAGCAGGTCGATAAGCAGGCCCAGAACGCCTGACACCGCGAAGGCCACCACAAGCGCGCCGGCCAACGGCAGGTTCAGCCGCGTGACGGCCTGCAGCGCCGCGTAGGCGCCCACCATGAAGACGGCGCCATGCGACAGGTTGACCACGCCCAGCACACCGAAGACCAGCGTGAAGCCGAGTGCGAACAGCGCGTAGACGCTGCCGAGCGAGAGGGCGTTGAAGAGCTGCTGTTCAAGCACGGGGTAGCCTGGAAAAAAGGAGGCCCGCGGTGACGGGCCGCGGGCCGCTGCGGCAGAGCGCGCTTACTTCTCGATGGCGTAGCGGCCGTTCTTGGTGACGCTGACGATGGCGGTCTGCTCGGCGTCGTAGCCGGCCGGCTTGCCGGCCTTGTCGACGGCGCGGCGGAACGCGAAACCGCCGGTGGCACCGGTCCATTTCACCGCGGGCAGCGCGTCGCGCAGAGCTGCGCGGTCCTTGGCAAGATCGCCGCTGAGCTTGATCTTCTTCAGCGCCTGGGCCGTGATGTACATCGCGTCGTAGGCCTGGGCCGCAAACTGGTCGGGCGCGGACTTGTGCTGCTTGGTGTAGGCCACGATGAACGCGCCGTTCTCCTTGGTCTGGCTCTCGATGGACCAGGGGCTGCCGATCCAAAGCCCGTCGGACGCGCCCTTGGCGAGATCGAAGACCTTGACCGAGTTCATGCCGTTGCCGCCGATGACCGGCACGTTCAGCCCGAGCTGGCGGGCCTGCACCATGATGGGCGCGCCTTCGGCGATCAGCGCGGACAGCACCAGCGCGTCCGGCGCGCTGGCCTTGATCTTGGTCAGTTGGGCCTTGAAGTCGACATCGCCCTTGGCGAAGGTCTCGGTCGTCGTGACGGCGATCTTCTGCGCCTCCAGCGCCTTCTTGAAATTGTCGTAGCCGCTCTTCGTGAAGACGTCGTCGTTGCCGTACAGCACGGCGACCTTCTTGATGCCCAGCTTCTTCACCGTGGTGGACAGCGTGACAGGCAGCACGTCGGCCTCGGTGACGGAGTTGCGGAACACGTGGTCGCCGATGGAGGTGATGCCGTCGGCCGTGTTGGAGGTGCCGAACACGACTGTCTTGGAGGCCTGTGCGATCGGGTCGGCGGCCTGGGCCGAGTTGGACAGCGTGGGGCCGAAAAGCATCAGCACCTTGTCCTGGAAGATCAGCTTCTTGAAGGCGTTGATCGCCTCTTCCTTCTTGCCCTGCTCGTCTTCGACGACCAGCACCAGCTTGTTGCCGTTGATGCCGCCGGCGGCGTTGATTTCGTCAGCCGCGAGCTGGAAGCCGTTGCGGATGCTCTGGCCGTACTGCGCGGCACCGCCCGACAAGGCCTCCGCCACGCCCAGCTTGATGTCGGCGGCCTGGGCCAGGCCGGCCAGCGCCATGAACGCGGCGACGACGAGCGGCTTGAAGGTGCGGGTGATCATCTGCGAGGTCTCCTCGTGTTGTTCGGTGGAATCGGTTTTCGATGATAGGGCGGCGGCTTCAGTTGCCTGCCAGCTTCATGCCCGTGACCAGCACCGAGCCGACGGTCTTGGTGCCCATCGAATATTCGTCGGCGCCGATGCCGACGATGTTCCGCAACATGTCCTTCAGGTTGCCGGCGATGGTGACCTCGTGGACCGGGTAGGCGATCTCGCCGTTCTCGACCCAGTAGCCGCTGGCGCCGCGCGAGTAGTCGCCGGTCACGTAGTTCACGCCCTGCCCCATCAGTTCGGTGACGAGCAGGCCGCGACCGAGGCGGCGGATCATCGTCGGCAGGTCATCGCCGGGCGCCGTGGCGCGGCTGGTCATGCGCAGGTTGTGCGAGCCGCCGGCATGGCCGGTCGTCTGCATGCCCAGCTTGCGCGCCGAGTAGCTGGACAGGAAGTAGCCCTGCAGCACGCCACCCTGCACGACCGAGCGGGCACGTGTGACGACGCCCTCGTCGTCGAACGGCGAGCTGCCCTTGCCCTTCTTCACATGCGGGTCCTCGGCGATGTCGATGTGCGGCGCCGTGACCGCCTGGCCCAGGCTGTCGAGCAGGAAGGTGGTGCGCCGGTACAGCGCGCCGCCGCTGGTGGCCTGCACCAGCGCGCCCAGCAGGCCGATGGCCATCGTGCTCTCGAACAGCACCGGCACCTCGGCCGTGGCGACCTTGCGGGCCTTCAGGCGCGACAGCGCGCGCTCGGCGGCGTAGCGGCCCACGGCCTCGGCCGAGGACAGGTCGGCCGCGTCGCGCATGGAGCTGTACCAGGCGTCGCGTTGCATGTCGTTGCCGCGGCCGGCGATGGGTGCAACGGACAGCGAATGCCGCGAGCTCGCATAGCCACCACGGAAGCCGCGTGAGTTACCCATCCAGAAGTGCGACTGCTGGGCCGACACGGCCGCACCCTCGCTGTTGGTGATGCGCTTGTCCACGCCCAGCGCCGCGGCCTCGCAGCGCAGCGCGATCTCGGCGGCCTGGGCCGCGTCGATGGCCCAGGGATGGAAGAGGTCCAGCTCAGGCCGCGCGGCGGCGTCCAGCGCGAGGTCGGCTTCGTCGGGCAGGCCGGCGAACTCGTCCTCGGCCGTGAAGCGGGCGATGTCGTAGGCCGCGCGCACCGTGTCGCGGATGGCCTGGGGTGAGAAGTCGGACGTGCTGGCGTTGCCGCGGCGCTGGCCCAGGTAGACCGAGATGCCCAGCGACTTGTCACGGTTGCGCTCGACGTTCTCCAGCTTGCCCAGCCGCGCCGACACCGACAGGCCGCAACCCTCGGACACCTCGGCGCCCGCGTCGCTCGCACCCAGTTTCTTCGCCTCGGCAAGGGCATCCTCGATCCACTGCTGGAACTGCTCGGGGCTGTAGGCGAAACCGTCTTGGGCTTGGGACATGGATGGAACGCAAATCGAGGTGGGCGACAATCATAGGTCTGGCACGACACGTCCACAGATGCAAGACAACACCCCCGAATACGACGCCGAGGACGACTTCGACCGCCCCAGCAAGTCGCAGCTCAAGCGCGACATGACCGCGCTGCAGAAGCTCGGAGACGATCTGCTCGCCCTGCCCGAATCGCGCTGGGAGCCGCTGGCCCTGCCCGAGATCCTGTACGACGCGCTGAAGGCCGCCAAGAAGATCACCAACTTCGAAGGCAAGCGCCGGCAGATGCAGTACATCGGCAAGCTGATGCGCAAGATCGACGCCGAACCCGTGCGCGAGGCCGTCGCCGCCTTCAAGCTGGGCCATGCGCAGGACAGCCTGCGCCTGCACCAGTCCGAACGCTGGCGCGAGCGCCTGCTGGCCAGCGACGACGCGCTGCAGGAGTTCCTGAACGCGCACGCCGACGTCGACATCCAGCAGCTGCGCAACCTCGTGCGCGCCGCGCGCAAGGACGCCGCCAACGTGCCGGAGAAGCGCAGCGGGCGCGCGTTCCGCGAGCTGTTCCAGTTCATCAAGGCGTCCGAGGCCCCCGAAGAGGCGGCGGAGCCCGCTGACGAGGACGCCGATGAGTGACGCCGTCCGCATCGGCATCGTCTCGATCAGCGACCGGGCTTCCACCGGCGTCTACGAGGACAAGGGCCTGCCGGCCCTGAAAGACTGGCTGACGAGCGCGCTGCTGAACCCCATCGAGTACGTGCCCCGGCTGATCCCCGACGAGCAGGCCGGCATCTCGCAGGCGCTCATCGAGCTGGTTGACACCGAGCGCTGCGACCTCGTGCTGACCACCGGCGGCACCGGCCCGGCGCCGCGCGACGTGACGCCCGAAGCGACGCTGGACGTGGCCGATCGCGAGATGCCCGGCTTCGGCGAGCAGATGCGCCAGATCTCGCTGCATTTCGTGCCGACGGCCATCCTGTCTCGCCAGGTCGCCGTCATCCGCGGGAAGGCGCTCATCATCAACCTGCCCGGCCAGCCCAAGGCCATCGCGGAAACGCTGGCAGGCCACGAGAAGGCCAGCGGCATCTTCGCCGCCGTGCCCTACTGCATTGACCTCATCGGCGGGCCTTACCTCGAAACGCGCGACGAGGTCTGCAAGGCCTTCAGGCCCAAGAGCGCCCAGCGCACACCGGCCGCCTAACCGACGACGGCGCCCGGCTCCGCCGGCGAGCCCATCGCGGCCTCCACTTCGTCCAGCTCGCGATTGCTGCTGAGGCCGAAACCGCCCACGACGCGCGCGCCAATGGCGCCGCGGCCGCTGGCTGTGTGCACGCCCACCCAGGCGTTGCGGCCCGAGCGCTTGGCTGCGTACAGACCGAGGTCGGCCAGGTTGACGACCTGCTGCCAGCTGCGCGCCTGCGGCCGCTCCAGCTCGAAGGGCATGCAGGCAAACCCGACGGAACAGGTCACCACGATCTCGCCGCCGTCCTCGAGCCGGAACGGCGCACCGGCGATGACGGCCCGCATGCGCTCGGCCAGCTCCTCGGCCTGGACGCGGTCGGTGTCGCGGGCCACGGCCAGGAACTCCTCGCCGCCCCAGCGCACCAGGTAGTCGGACTCGCGCAGCACCGAGCGCAGCCGTGCGCCGAACTGAACGAGTACCGCGTCGCCGGCCGCGTGGCCGTGGCGATCGTTGATGCGCTTGAAGGCGTCGATATCCAGCAGCAGGAAGACGCTGTCCGTGTCCAGCGTCTGGCCTCCGGCGGCGCGCGTCTCCTGCGCGCGGCGCAGGCTGGCGGCGAGATCCTGGTCGATGTGGTCGGTCAGGAAGCGGCGGTTGTGCAGGCCGGTCAGCGGGTCGGTCACGCTGCTCATCTGCAACTGCACGGATTTCTCTTCCAGCGAGCGGTGCAGCGTCTCCAGCTCCGCGGTGCGCTGGCGCACCTTGAGCTCCAGCTCACGCTGGCGATGGCGCAGCAGTCGCGTGCGCACGCGCACGGCGCCCAGCAACAACAGCAAGCCCCCCACCGCAGCCAGCGTGCGAAACCACCACGTCTGGTGCCAGGCCGGCAGCACCCGGATGGGCATCGCCAACTCATGCTCGCCCCATCGACCGTCGCGGTTGGACGCGCGCAACAGCAGCCGGTAATCGCCCGGCGGCAGGTTGGCGTAGGCCGCCAGCCGGCGTGACGCGTCGGTGGCCACCCAGTCGGCGTCGTAGCCTTCCAGCTTGAAGGCGAAGCGGTTTCGCTCGGGGGCCGAGAAGTCGGTCGAAGAGAACTCGACGGCCAGGCTGTTGGCCTCGGGCTGCACCGTCAGCGCGGCACCGGCCGGGTCCACCGGCCAGGGCCGGCCGCCCAGCTTCACGTCGGTAACGAGCACGCGCGGGAGGTAGTCCCATGTCTGCAGCTTCTCCGGCCGCACGACGGTCATGCCACCGGCGCCGCCGAACAGCAGCTCGCCGCGGGCCGTGCGCGCGGCGGAGCCGGTCCAGTAGGTCGGGAAGACGACGCCCTCGGCGCGGCGCAGTGCCAGCACCTCCAGCGTCTTCGCGTCGACACGGGCCAGGCCGTTGTCGGTGCTGGCCCACACACGGCCCTGCAAGTCCTGCAACAGCGCGTTGACGGTGCTGTCCGGCAAACCCTGGGCCATGCCGATGCGGCGTAACGCCGTGTCACCCGGCGCCGGCAGCACGTCGATGCCACCGCCGTAGCTACCCACCCACAGCCGACCGCCGTCGTCGGTCAGCAAGGCGGTGATGAAGCCGGCCGCCAGATGGCCCACCTGGACCGGACCGGGCAGCCACTGCGTGACGGCGAGATCCGCCAGCTCGACGCGGTTCAGTCCGTGCCGCGTGCCCACCCACAGCACGCCGGGCGCGCGGGCGTCGCGCGCCAGCACGGTGATGCGCTGGTCGCTGAGTCCGGGCGCGGCCGGCGTGACCGGCGCGCTGCGGCCCGAGCGCAGGTCCAAGCGCCACAGGCCATCGGCCTGGCCGCCGATCCACAGGTCATCGCCATCGGCCAGCAACGCCCACACCGAAGCCGCCGGGTCGCGCCCGGCCAGCTCGACGCGGGCGACGCGCCGGCCCGCAGCATCCGCGCGATAGAGGCCGCGTTTGGTGCCAATGAAGAAGCCGCCATCCGGCGCAGGCGCCATCGCCAGCACGATGTCGACCGGCAGCGCTGCATCCGGCCGCATGGCGTCGGGCCGCAGCGCACCGACACGGGCGCCGGAAGCGTCGAGGATGTCGATGCCGTTCTTGTGCGTGCCCAGCCACAGGCCACCGTCTGACAGAGACTGAATCCAGCTGATCTCGGTACTGACGAAGCGGGCATCGAGCGCGTCGCCACCGTCGGGCGTGACGCCGAAGCGCGTCAGCACGCCGCTCTGACGGGGGTCGTGGCGGCTCAGGCCACGGTTGGTCGCCACCCAGATCAGGCCGGCACGGTCGCGGTACAGCCCTCGCAGCGCGTTGTCCGCCAGACTCATGGGCCAGGCCGGCACGTGGCGGATGCGGCGCGTGCTGCCGTGGGCCAGATCCACGGCAACGAGCCCCTGGCTCAGCGTCGCCACCCACATCTCGCCGGGCTGTACCTCGACCAAGCCGGCGATCTGGCTGTCCTTCAACAGGTCCAGCCCGTCGGGCATGGCCACCTCGCGTACCGGCGACGCCGGCGCCCTGCCCTCGTCCGGCAGCACGAAGACGCCGTGCTGCAAGGTGCCGACCCAGATGCGCCCGGCGCTGTCCTGCTTCAGGATCTCGGGCTGGACGATGGCGCCCGGCCGCAGCGGCACGGCCTGCAGCTGCTCGGCACCCGGCTCGCGCCGGAACAGGCCGGCCGCGCTGCCCAGCCACAGCGTGCCGCGGCGGTCGCGCAGCAGCACACGCACCTGGTCGCCGGCAGCGGCGGCCCAGCCGCGGCTGGCGTGCTCGATGCGGCCGCTGACCGGGTCCAGCCGGTCCAGGCCGCCATCGGTGACGACCCACAAGCCACCGTCGCCATCGTCCTGCACCTGGCGCACGCTGACGTGGCTGAGCCCGCGCTCGCCGCCGACCGGGTAGCGCACGAAGCGGTCGGTCGCCGGGTCGTGGCGCAGCAGCCCTGCGGACGTCGTGCCCACCCAGAGACGGCCGCGCGCATCGCCGTGCAAGGCCTGCACATAGTTGTCCGGCAGCGAGCCCTCGCGTTGCGGGTCGGCCTGGTAGACACGGAAACGGTAGCCGTCCCAGCGCGACAGCCCACCCGGGCTGCCTATCCACAGAAAGCCCTGCCCATCCTCGGCCAGCGCGGTCGCGATGGCGTTGGGCATGCCCTGGTCCTGGCTGACGTGCTGGAAGGTGATGTCGGCCAGGCGGTCTTGACGAGGCTCGGGCGCGGCCTGGGCAGCCAGGCCGGCGGCCAGCACCAGACCCGGCGCCAGTCGCCAGGCAGAAAGGAACCGAAGTCGTAACTCGCGCAGCAGCAAGGCAGGCCGTCGGGGGCGGGCACATCAGGCCCGGAACCGCCGATTCTCATCGACGGCGGTGCCCGTCAGCAGCAAGAAGCCGTCTTGCTGCGGCCTATTTCATCGCCAGACCTATTTGACGAGCCGGCTCATCTCGGCGGCGTCGAAGGCCTCGTCACGCTGGGCGTCGCAAGGTACGCAGTCGCTCACCGGCTTGCCGAGTTCCGACGAGAGCTTGCAGACCGCTTCCCACAGCAGAGCGATCTGATGCTCGTGGCCCGAGGCGCTGTCGATCAGGCCGCGCATGGCCTGCCCCACCGGATCGTCGCCGTGCGCCACACCGTAGGCCGAGAAGCCCATTCGGGCCGCGGCCTCCTCGCGGGCCTGGTCACTGGCGGCCTCGATGATGCGGGCCGGGTTGCCCACGGCCGTCGCGCCTGCCGGCACGGGCTTGGTGACGATGGCACCCGAGCCGATGCGCGCACCGGCGCCGACCGTGAAACCGCCCAGCACGCAGGCGTTGGCCCCGACAATGACGCCCGGGCCCAGCGTCGGATGCCGCTTGGCGCCCTTCACGAGCGAGGTGCCGCCCAGCGTGACGCCCTGGTAGATCGTGCAGCCCTCGCCGATCTCGGCCATCTCGCCGATGACGATGCCCATGCCGTGGTCGATGAAGACCTTGCGGCCGATCTTGGCGCCGGGGTGGATCTCGATGCCGGTCAGGAAGCGGCCCCAGTGCGAGACCCAGCGCGCAAGCCACTTGAAGCCACGCGTCCACAGCCAGTGCGCGCGACGGTGCATCCACAGCGCATGCAGGCCCGGGTAACAGGTCAGCACCTCCCACGTCGACCGCGCGGCCGGATCGCGTTGCAGGATGAGGGCGATGTCTTCGCGCAGGCGCTGGAACATGGTGTGCTGCCGGAAGGAAAGGCGGACCAGTCTAGGCGGGTGGTCAATGACCTGACGGGGCTGAGGTCTTGGTCATCTGCCGGGCAATGCCGCGCAGGATGTGGACTTCCTCGTTTGTCAGGCCGGCGCGGTTGAAGAGCTGGTTCAGCCGCGGCATCAGCTTCCTGGGCGCGGCCGGGTCGAGGTAGCCGATGTCGGTCAGCGCCGTCTGCAAGTGGTCGAGCAGGCCCTGCACGGCGCGGGCGTCGGCGCGCTCGGGGTCGGGCGTGCGGGCCGCGACCTCGAAGCCACCCAGCGCCTGGCGCAGGTCGTAGGCCAGCAGTTGCACGGCCTGCGAGAGGTTCAGCGAGCCGTAGTCCGGGTGCGTCGGGATGCTGAGCACCGCGTGGCAACGATAGACGTCTTCGTTCGCCATGCCGTAGCGCTCGGAGCCGAACACCAGCGCCAGCCGCGGTGCGGCCTCACGCGAGGCCAGCTCGGCGAACAGCGCGCGCGGCTGGTGCGTCGGCGGGCCGAAGTCGCGCGGCGTCATCGCCGTAGCGCAGGCGTAGTCGACGCCGTCCAGCGCCTCGGCCAGCGTCGGCACGACGCGGGCGCGGGCCAGGATGTCGGCCGCGCCACTGGCCATCGCGATGGCTTCCTCGTGGCACAGCACGTCGGCAAAACGCGGCGCGACGAGCACCAGGTCGCGAAAGCCCATGACCTTCATCGCCCGCGCCGTCGCCCCGACGTTGCCGGCATGGCTGGTGTTGATGAGGACGAAGCGTGTGGATTCCACGGGGTTTCTACGGAGGCGTGCAGCTAGAATGCCGCGATTATCCGGGCCTGCCGTCAGTCAACCTGCCGTCGCCCGACGCTCTTTCCTCCTGTCAGCCCCTTCTTCCCAGCGAGTGCACGCATGCAGCAAACGTCCCTCCATCCCATGCTCAATGTCGCCATCAAGGCGGCGCGTGCAGCCGGCGCCATCATGAACCGCGCCTCGCTGGATCTCGAGGCTCTGCGCATCAACACCAAGAGCCCGAACGACTTCGTCACCGAGGTCGACCACGCTTGCGAAGGGGTGATCATCGAGACGCTGCTGGGCGCGTACCCCGACCACGGCATCCTGGCCGAAGAGTCCGGCCGCAGCCACGGCAACAAGCATTCCGACTACGTCTGGATCATCGATCCGCTGGACGGCACCACCAATTTCATCCACGGCTTCCCCGTGTACTGCGTGTCCATCGCGCTGGCGTTCCGCGGCAAGATCGAGCAGGCCGTCGTCTACGACCCGACCCGCAACGACCTCTTCTACGCCACCAAGGGCCGCGGCGCCTTCCTGAACGACAAGCGCCTGCGCGTGTCCAAGCGCACACGCATGAGCGACGCGCTGATCGGCACCGGCTTCCCGTTCCGCCGCGGCGACAACTTCAAGCGCTACGTGAAGATGTTCGAGGAGGTCATGCAGCAGTGCGCCGGCCTGCGCCGCCCGGGTGCGGCCGCGCTGGACCTCTGTTATGTCGCGGCCGGCTACTACGACGCCTTCTTCGAGACCGGCCTGCAGCCCTGGGACGTCGCGGCCGGTTCGCTGATCGTCACCGAGGCCGGCGGCCTGATCGGCAACTTCACCGGCGAATCCGACTTCCTGCACCAGCGCGAAGTCGTCGCCGGCACGCCGCGCATCTACGCGCCGCTGGTGCAGACACTGTCGCCCTACAGCCGCGTCATCAAGGAAGAAGACCTGAACGCCCCGGCGCCGGCCGCTCAGGCCGCCGAGGTCGTGCCCACGCCGGCACCCAAGAAGCGCGGCCCCGTGCGCCTGAAGAAGGCAGACCAGGGCGACGACGCGCCGGTCTGACCCTCGACTTCTCCGATCTCGAAGCCCTCCGCGTGAGGGCTTCTTCGTTTTCGGCCGTGACGAAGTTGGCACCAAGTTGGACCACGGGTGAACCCGAGCTTTCGGCCGTGACTTGTGCACGGCCTACCCCCTTGGACGTGGGGGGAGGGCTGGCCAGAATGCGGGTCAACGCGGCACGACGCCGCACCGAATCCACCTGCAACCTCAAAGAAAGATTCCGATGCTCGTTCGCTCCGCTCTCGCTCTCGCCCTCGCCGCTGCCGCCACGCTGGCCCACGCCGATGCCAAGGTCCTGAAGAAGGTGGCCCCGGAGTACCCGAACGAGGCCGTGAAGAAGAACATCAATGCCGGCAGCGTGCGCGCCAAGATGACCATCGCCGGCGACGGCAAGGTCTCCAACGTCGAAGTCGTCGAAGCCGAACCCAAGCGCATCTTCGACCGCGCCGCCATCGACGCTCTGAGCCAGTGGAAGTTCGAAGGCACGGGCGCCGCCCAGACCCACGAAGTCAAGCTGGTGTTCAAGTCGGAAGACTGAACTCCTCCCGAGACAGGGCCTTTAGCCTGTCGTTCGTGAGCAGCAACCAAGGCCCGCATCGCGGGCCTTGTGCTTTTATGGCGTCGCCCGTGGCGGCACTCGCGTCTCGAGGGGTTGAGGCATATAGCCCGGCTCGAAGCGGCAGCTCGACCCCAGCACCACCCTCGCCTTCTCGCATGCCGCGGCGATGCCGTCAGGCGTCGGTTTCCTGCCCTGGGTCGCCCAGGCCACCAGCGCTTCCATCAACGCGGCATAGGTCGGGTCGCTGAGATAGCTGTGGTCGCGGTCACCGGTGTAGGTCTGCACCAGACCGTCCGCGTGACCGGCCGCGGCCATGGCGTGGCCAAAGCTTTCCTGTAGCTCGACCATCGCCGTCGGGTCATGGATGGCATGCACCGTCAGCACCGGCACCGGAATGTGCCCGCCCAGGTCGGTGTCCGCCGCCAGCATCGCCACGGCCTTGGGGTCTGCCGTGTAGCGCGATACGCCGGCATTGAGCGCCTCGTCGTCCGTGGAGCCCGAGTAGCGCACGCCGGCATTGCCGAAGGGGCTGGCGCCGCCAGTGCGCTTCAACGTGATGTCCTGGAAATGCCAGGTCGCCCAGTTCAGATGCGAGCCAATGCTGCGCTCCGGAATATGGATGACATCAACAAGCGTCTTCACCTTGGCCGCCTGCTCGGCCGTGCGCTGGGCGGCCGGCTTGTCCAGCCCCAGGCAGTCGTCTAGGCGCCTGCCCAGATACGCCGGGGTCAGCTTCGCATCGGCAGGCAGGCCGATGTTCAGCGGGTACTGCGCCTCGCTCGGCAGCGGGTGGTTGTGGCACAGGTATTGATAGACGACGCGCAGGTCGAGCCGGAAGTCGTAGCTGCGCGTGCCGCCGCCCAGCACGCCGGAAGTCAGCAGCACGGCGTCGTAGGGCCTGCCCTCGGCGAAGAGCTCGGCTCCCTTGGCCGCCACGCTCGCACCCCAGGACTGGCCGTGCAGCCAGACATGCTTGGGCTTCGCCACCTTGGCGATGAAGATCTGGCGCAGCCTTTCGGTGTCCTGCGCCGCCGCGCTCACGGCGACGCCCCCCTGCCGGTAGCTCGAAGCCGCCCAGGCGTAGCCGAGGCGGGGCATGACGGACCAGCGCTCCAGGTCCTCGGCCACGCGCCTGGCCGTCGGCGCACCGAGGAACGGCCCGCCATGGGCGTGCAGGACGAGGTCGCCGTTCCAGGCCTTGGGCATGGCGATCAGGTAGAAGGCGCCCTCACGGTCCCTGCCGGCCAGACAGGTCGCGCCCTCGCCGACACCCGGCGGGCAGGCTGTCGGCACCGGCGCGGTCTCGGCCGCGATATCGGCCGGCGCCGGCTCGATCGCCTGGGCCTGCATGCTCGTCAGTCCAGCCAGCGCAAGAGCAGCCAGCAAAGCCTTGTCCATCTTGGTCTCCAGGCAGGCGGAACCCACCGCCGCTTAAACTGCCGCCCATTCTGAAGCCCTCCGCCGAGGGCTTTTCCATTCCCGAACGACGCCGATGACCCAGCCCGCTGACTTCAGCGCCCACACGCCCATGATGGCCCAGTACCTGGGCCTGAAAGCCGACTTCCCGGACACGCTGTTGCTGTACCGGATGGGCGATTTCTACGAGGTCTTCTACGACGACGCCCGCAAGTGCAACGCGCTGCTGGACATCACGCTGACGCAGCGCGGCCAGAGCGCCGGCCAGCCCGTCATCATGGCCGGCGTGCCGGTACATGCGCTGGAGAGCTATCTCGCCAAGCTCATCAAGCTGGGCGAGGCGGTGGCGATCGCCGAGCAGGTCGGCGAGGTCGGCGCCGGCAAGGGGCCGGTGGAGCGCAAGGTCGTGCGCGTCGTCACGCCGGGCACGATCACCGACACCGAATTGCTGGCCGACAAGCAGGACGCCGTGCTGCTGAGCGTCAGCGGCCACGGCCGGCGACACGGCCTGGCGTGGCTGTCGCTGACGCAGGGCGAGATCGGGCTGGCCGAGTGCAGCGACGTGGAGCTGCCCGCATGGCTGGCGCGGCTGATGCCGGCGGAGATCCTCGTCAATCGTGAGCAGCAGCCGGCGGGCGTCATGCGGGCGCGCTTCCCGGTGACGAACCGGCCGAGCTGGCAGTTCGATGGCGCTTTAGGCCAGCGCAAGCTGTGCGAACAGCTGGGCGTGGCCAACCTGCAAGGCTTCAACGCGCATGAGCTGACGCTAGCCCACGCGGCCGGCAGCGCCCTGCTGGCGTTCGCCGAGCACACGCAGGGCCGCGCGCTCGCCCACGTGCGCTCCCTACGCGTGCAGCGCGCCAGCGACCTGCTGGACCTGCCGCCTGCCACGCAGCGCAACCTGGAGCTGGTGCAGACGCTGCGCGGCGAGTCCTCACCCACCCTCTTCTCGCTGATCGACACCTGCAAGAGCGGCATGGGCAGCCGCACGCTGCGCCAGTGGCTGCGGCATCCCAAGCGCGACCGCAACGAGGCCATCGCGCGGCACAACGCCATCGCCGCACTGCATGCCGAGGGCTTCGAGCCTCTGCGCGACGCGCTCAAGTCGGTCAGCGACGTGGAGCGCATCTCGGCCCGCATCGCGCTGCGCCAGGTGCGCCCGCGCGAACTGACCGGCCTGCGCGCGACGCTGCGGGTGCTGCCGCAGCTGCGCGCCGTGACCCCAGCTGCGCTGCGCGACGACACGCTGAACCCGCCCGGCGACATCCTCGAGCTGCTGGAGCGCGCCATCGCAGAGGAGCCGGCACTGCTGCCTCGCGACGGCGGCGTCATCGCCAACGGCTTCGACGCCGAACTGGACGAGCTGCGCGGCATCCAGCAGAACTGCGACGGCTTCCTGCTGGACCTGGAGACGCGCGAGCGCGCCCGCACCGGCATCGCCAACCTGCGCGTGCAGTTCAACCGCGTGCACGGCTTCTACATCGAGGTCACCCAGGGCCAGGTCGACAAGGTGCCGATGGACTACCAGCGCCGCCAGACGCTGAAGAACGCCGAGCGCTACATCACGCCCGAGCTGAAGGCCTTCGAGGACAAGGCGCTGTCCGCCAACGAGCGCGCGCTGTCGCGCGAGAAGCTGCTGTACGAACAGGTCATCGACGCGCTCATCACGCGCCTGGAGCCGCTGACCGCGCTGGGCCGCACGCTGGCTGGCCTGGACGCACTGGCCGCGCTGGCCGAGCGCGCCATCACGCTGAACTGGTGCCGGCCGGAGTTTGTCTCGCAGCCCTGCCTGGAGATTGAGGCCGGCCGCCACCCGGTCGTGCAGGCCCGGCTGGCCGAGACCGGCGGCGCGGAATTCATGCCCAACGACTGCCGGCTCGATGCGCGCACCCGGCTGCTGGTCATCACCGGCCCCAACATGGGCGGCAAGAGCACGTTCATGCGGCAGGTCGCGCTGATCGCACTGCTGGCCGCCATCGGCTCCTACGTGCCGGCGACGAGCTGCCGGCTCGGGCCGATGGACGCCATCCACACCCGCATCGGCGCGGCGGACGACCTCGCCAACGCGCAGTCCACCTTCATGCTGGAGATGACCGAGGGCGCGGCCATCCTGCATTCGGCCACCGACCAGTCGCTGGTGCTGATGGACGAGATCGGCCGTGGCACGTCCACCTTCGACGGCCTGGCGCTGGCCTCGGCCATCGCCACCCACCTGCACGACAAGACGCGCGCCTTCACGCTGTTCGCGACGCACTACTTCGAGCTGACCGAGTTCCCGGCCAAGCACCCGCTGGCGCAGAACTGGCACGTGTCGGCCGTCGAAAGCGGCGACGACATCGTCTTCCTGCACGAGCTGCAGGCCGGCCCGGCCAGCCGCAGCTACGGCGTGCAGGTGGCCAAGCTCGCCGGCATGCCCGCCAGCCTCGTGCGCCAGGCGCGTGCGACGCTGGAGGCTTTGGAGGCGCGCTCCAACGCCGCGGACGACCAGTTCGACCTCTTCGCCGCGCCCCCGGCCCCGCCACCGCTGCCCGAACCGAGCGGACTGGTCGCGGCGCTGGACGGCATCGACCCCGACGCGCTGTCGCCGCGCGAGGCGCTGGAAGCGCTCTACAAGCTGAAGCGGCTGGCCAAAGCATGAGCGAGAAGGTTCTCGTCTTCTCGCACGCCAACAGCTACCCCGCCGGCTGCTACCGCGTGCTGTTCGAGCGCTGGCGCGCTGCCGGCTGGCGTGTCGAGGCGCTGGACCGCCTGGGGCATGACCCGCGCTTCCCCGTCACCGGCGACTGGCGCAAGTTGCGCGACCAGTTGCTGCACTTCATCGACACGGAGGTAAAGCCCCAAGGCCAGGTCGCGCTGGTAGGCCACTCGCTGGGCGGCATGGTGAGCCTGCTGGCCACCTGCCGCCGGCCGGAGCTTGTCAGCCGCCTCGTCATGCTCGACTCGCCGGTCGTCTCCGGCTGGAAGGCCGCTGCCGTCGCCGTTGCCAAGACGACCGGGCTGATCCATCGCTACGGCCCGTCCCGGATCGCCCGGGAGCGCCGGCACGTGTGGCCCAACCGCGAAGCGGTCTACAAGCATTTCTCGTCCAAAAAGCTCTTCGCCCGCTGGGACCCACGGGTGCTGGCCGACTACATCGATGCCGGCTTCGAGGAGGCCGGCGGCCAGGTGCAGTTGCGCTTTCGCCGCGAGGTGGAGGCCCACGTCTACCGCACGCTGCCCCACCACCTGCCGCTGCTGTTGCGCCTGTGGCCGCCGCAGTGCCCGGTCGCCTTCGTCGGTGGCACGCGCTCGGCCGAACTGCGCCAGGCAGGCGCGGCGGCGTCCCGGAAGCTGGCCGGCGAGAACTGGCGCTGGATGGAAGGCAGCCACCTCTACCCGTTCGAGAAGCCCGACGAAACGGCGGATCTGGTGCTTGAGCTGCTGGCCTGACGAGCCCCTCCCGTACAATCAGAATTTCCCACCACAGCAGCCTGTTCTGGGCTGCTGCAAGACATGACCAAATACGTCTTCGTCACCGGCGGTGTGGTGTCCTCCTTGGGCAAGGGCATCGCGTCGGCCTCCCTGGCTGCCATCCTCGAATCGCGCGGCCTCAAAGTCACCCTCATCAAGCTGGACCCGTACATCAACGTCGACCCCGGCACGATGTCGCCGTTCCAGCACGGTGAAGTCTTCGTCACCGACGACGGCGCAGAAACTGACCTCGACCTCGGCCACTACGAGCGCTTCATCACCACGCGGATGAAGAAGGCCAACAACTTCACCACCGGGCAGATCTACATGTCCGTGCTGGAGAAGGAACGCCGCGGCGACTATCTCGGCAAGACCGTGCAGGTGATCCCGCACATCACCAACGAGATGCAGGAGTTCATCCGCCGCGGTGCGGGCCAGGGCACGCCCGAGGCCGTGGACGTGGCGATCGTGGAAATCGGCGGCACGGT
Source organism: Pelomonas candidula (assembly GCF_043555985.1). Classification (NCBI taxonomy): domain Bacteria; kingdom Pseudomonadati; phylum Pseudomonadota; class Betaproteobacteria; order Burkholderiales; family Sphaerotilaceae; genus Roseateles; species Pelomonas candidula. Next base: position 301,267 of record NZ_JBIGIC010000006.1, read on the forward strand.
GGGCGACATCGAGTCCCTGCCCTTCCTCGAAGCTGCGCGCCAAATGAGCCTGAAGGCCGGCCCGAACAACGTTGCCTTCGTGCACCTGACCTACGTGCCGTGGATCGCCGCTGCCGGCGAGCTGAAGACCAAGCCCACGCAGCACACGGTGCAGAAGCTGCGCGAGATCGGCATCCAGCCCGACGCGCTGCTGTGCCGCGCCGACCGCCGCATCCCCGACGACGAGCGCGAGAAGATCTCGCTGTTCACGAACGTGCCCGAGTACGGCGTGATCTCGATGTGGGACGTGAACACCATCTACAAGGTGCCGCGTGTGCTGCACGAGCAGGGGCTGGACCAGCTCATCTGCACCAAGCTGCAGCTCAACACCAAGAGCGCGGACCTGAAGCGCTGGGACAACCTCGTCTATGAAGTCGAGAACCCCAAGGAGCAGATCACCATCGCGATGTGCGGCAAGTACACCGATCTGTCGGACTCGTACAAGTCGCTCAACGAGGCGCTGCGCCATGCCGGCATCCACAACCATGCCGGCGTCAAGATCGAATACGTCGACAGCGAGACGCTGACGCCCGAGACGGTCTCCAGCCTGGCCCAATACGACGCCATCCTCGTGCCCGGCGGCTTCGGCAAGCGCGGCGTGGAAGGCAAGATCCTGGCCGCCCAGTACGCCCGCGAGCACAAGGTGCCGTATCTCGGCATCTGCCTGGGCATGCAGGTCGCGACCATCGAGTACGCGCGCCACATGGCCGGCCTGGAAGGCGCCAACTCCACCGAGTTCGAGCCCGACACGCCCCACCCCGTCATCGCGCTGATCGACGAATGGCAGGACGCCGACGGCAGCATCCAGAAGCGCGATGCCAACTCCGACCTCGGCGGCACGATGCGCCTGGGCGCGCAGAGTTCCGACGTCAAGGCCGGCACGCTGGCTTATGACATCTACGGTCCCATCGTCACCGAGCGTCACCGCCACCGCTACGAGGCCAACGAGCACTACCTCGATCGCCTGACCAAGGCCGGCCTCGTCATCTCCGCCATCACCCAGCGCGAGAAGCTGACCGAGATGGTCGAGCTGCCGCGCGAGGTGCACCCCTGGTTCGTCGGCGTGCAGTTCCACCCCGAGTTCAAGTCCACGCCCTGGGGCGGCCACCCGCTGTTCACGGCCTTCATCAAGGCCGCGCTGAACCACAAGCACGAGGCCTGATCACCATGAAGCTTTGCGGATTTGATGTCGGCATCGACAAGCCCTTCTTCCTGATCGCTGGCACCTGCTCGATCGAGAGCATGCAGATGTCGCTGGACGTTGCCGGCCTGCTGAAGGAAGCCTGCACGACGCTGGGCATCCCGCTGATTTACAAGGGCTCGTTCGACAAGGCCAACCGCTCGTCCGGCACCACCAAGCGCGGGCTCGGCATGGACGCCGGCCTGAAGATCCTCGACGAGGTGCGCCGCCAGACCGGCCTGCCCGTGCTGACCGACGTGCATGACAACACGCAGGTGGCCGAGGTCGCCAGCGTCGTCGACGTGCTGCAGACGCCGGCCTTCCTGTGCCGCCAGACCGACTTCATCCGTGCCGTCGCGCAAAGCGGCAAGCCGGTCAACATCAAGAAGGGCCAGTTCCTCGCGCCCTGGGACATGAAGAACGTCATCGACAAGGCCCGCGCCGCCGCGCGCGAGGTGGGCTTGCCGGAAGACCGCTTCCTCGCCTGCGAGCGCGGCGTCAGCTTCGGCTACAACAACCTCGTGGCCGACATGACCAGCCTGGCCGAGATGCGCAATTCCGGCGCGCCGGTGGTGTTCGACGTGACCCACTCCGTGCAGAAGCCCGGCGGCCTTGGCGGCTCCAGCGGCGGTGCCCGCGAGATGGTGCCGGTACTGGCCCGTGCCGGCGTCGGCGTCGGCGTGGCGGGCTTGTTCATGGAGACGCACCCGAACCCGGCCGAGGCCTTCAGCGACGGCCCCAACGCCGTGCCGCTCAAGCACATGAAGACACTGCTGGAGCAGCTCGTCGCGCTGGACCGTGTCGTCAAGAAGCAGCCGCTTCTTGAGAATGATTTCTCCTGCTAACGCGAAGCCGTAGCAAGCACCGAAGGCGCCTGATGTTGTGACGCGGTAACGCCCGCTTGGCACACTGTCGCCGCCCTGTTTTTACTTCCCTGGAGACCCAAGAATGAGCGCCATCGTTGACATCGTCGGCCGAGAAATCCTCGACAGCCGCGGCAACCCCACCGTCGAATGCGACGTGCTGCTGGAATCCGGCGTCATGGGCCGTGCGGCCGTGCCGTCGGGCGCGTCCACCGGTTCGCGCGAAGCCATCGAACTGCGTGACGGCGACAAGAGCCGCTACCTGGGCAAGGGCGTGCTGAAGGCCGTCGAGCACATCAACACCGAAATCTCCGAGGCCGTGCTGGGCCTGGATGCCTCCGAGCAGGCCTTCCTGGACAAGACGCTGATCGACCTCGACGGCACCGAGAACAAGAGCCGCCTGGGCGCCAACGCGATGCTGGCCGTGTCCATGGCCGTGGCCCGCGCCGCCGCGGAAGAGTCCGGCCTGCCGCTGTACCGCTACTTCGGCGGCATGGGCGGCCTGCAGCTGCCCGTCCCGATGATGAACGTCATCAACGGCGGCGCCCACGCGAACAACTCGCTAGACCTGCAAGAGCTGATGATCATCCCCGTGGGCGCGCCGAGCTTCCGTGAAGCGCTGCGCTGGGGCGCCGAGGTCTTCCACGCGCTGAAGAAGATCCTGCACGACAAGGGCATCTCCACCGCCGTCGGCGACGAAGGCGGCTTCGCGCCCAGCGTCGAGAGCCACGAGGCCGCGATCCAGCTGATCCTGCAGGCCGTCGAGAAGGCCGGCTACCTGGCCGGCTCGCAGATCGCCATCGGCCTGGACTGCGCCGCCAGCGAGTTCTACAAGGACGGCAAGTACGTGCTCGAAGGCGAAGGCGGCATCCAGCTGACCTCGCAGCAGTGGACCGACATGCTGGCCACCTGGGTCGACAAGTACCCCATCATCTCCATCGAAGACGGCATGGCCGAAGGCGACTGGGACGGCTGGAAGATCCTGACGGACCGTCTGGGCAAGAACGTGCAGATCGTCGGCGACGACCTTTTCGTCACCAACACCAAGATCCTGAAGGAAGGCATCGAAAAGGGCATCGCCAACTCCATCCTCATCAAGATCAACCAGATCGGCACGCTGACCGAGACCTTCGCCGCCATCGAGATGGCCAAGCGCGCCGGCTACACGGCCGTCATCTCGCACCGCTCGGGCGAGACCGAAGACAGCACCATCTCCGACATCGCCGTTGGCCTGAACGCCGGCCAGATCAAGACCGGCTCGCTGTCGCGCTCGGACCGTATGGCCAAGTACAACCAGCTGCTGCGCATCGAGGAAGACCTGGGCGACATCGCTTCCTACCCCGGCCGCGCTGCGTTCTACAACCTCAAGTAAGCGTTGAAGGCGCTTGCCGCGGTCCTGGCGATTTTCTTGATCGCCATCCAAGCCCAGCTCTGGGTGGGCCGGGGCAGCGTGCCGTACGTGGCCCACCTCCGGGAGGAGGTGGCCGCGGCGCAGGCCGACAACGATCAGGCCCGCGCCCGCAATGCCCAGCTCCAGGCTGAACTGCGGGACCTGCGCGAAGGCCTGGAAATGGTGGAAGAGAAAGCCCGGTTCGACCTGGGCATGATCAAGTCCGACGAGGTCTTCGTGCCCGTGTCGGCCGCTGCGACTTCGTCGGCGGCGTCGGGCACCAAGCGCTGATGCTGGCCGCCCTCTGGGCGGCGCTGCTGGCGCCGGCCTTCACTGCCTTTGGCAGCCCCATCACGTGGCTGGAGCTGGCCGCCTTCGTGCTCTCTGTCTGGATGGTCGTCTGCAACATGCGGGTGAATCCGCTGGCCTGGCCGCTCGCGCTCATCGCGTCACTGATGTACTTCGCGCTGTTCCTGGATGGCAAGCTCTACGGCGAGGCGGCGCTGCAACTCGTGTTCGCCGCGCTGGCGGTGTGGGGCTGGTGGCAGTGGCGCTTCGGCCGCACCCGCGAGGGCGATGTGCTGACCGTGCGGCGGCTGGGCCTGCAAGGTCTCGCGAAGCCCGCGCTGCTGACGCTGGCCGCCTGGCCGCTGCTGGGCGTGTTCCTCGCCCGCTTCACCGACAGCCCGCTGCCGTGGTGGGACGCCTTCCCCACCGTCGCCAGCCTGCTGGGCCAGTGGCTGCTGGCGCGCAAGTACGAAGAGAACTGGCCGACGTGGATCGTCGTCAACACGGTCAGCGTCGTGCTGTTCGGGCTCAAGGGCTACTGGCTCACGGTGATCCTGTACGCCGGCTTCATCCCCATGAGTGTCGTCGGCTGGCGGGCATGGCAGCGGGCATGAGCAAGCTCGTCGCACTGCTGGGCGCCGAGTGCACCGGCAAGTCCACACTGGCCGAGGCGCTGGCGGCGCACTTCAATGCCGGCCTCGTCACCGAGTACCTGCGCGAATGGTGTGCAGCCCACGGCCGCACGCCGCAGCAGCACGAGCAGGCCCACATCGCCGGCGAGCAGGCCAGGCGCATCGACGCCGCCTCGCGCGAGCACGCACTGGTCATCTGCGACACGACGCCGCTGATCACGGCGCTGTGCAGCGAACACTACTTCAGCGACGACTCGCTGACCGCCGGCGCGCTCGCCTTCCAGCGCCGCTGCGACCTGACGTTGGTGTGCGCGCCCGACCTGCCCTGGCAGGCCGACGGCTTCCTGCGCGACGGGCCTGCGGTACGGGCGCGCTTTGATGCGCGGCTGCGCGACGCGCTGGCCCGCGCCGAAGTGCCCTGGGTGGATATCCGCGGCGACGACGGCGCCCGCCTCACCGCCGCACTGTCCGCGCTACAGACGCCGGCCTGACTCGCCCTGCAACTGCGAGATCGCGTCGATGGAGCGGTTGACGGTGCGATCCAGCACGGCAGCCAGGCTGCTGCCGGGGTATTCCGCCGAGATCGCTGACAGTTTGGCCGCAAAGCCCAGGTGCAGTTCCGCCAGCCAGTTCGGATGCGGTTCGGGTTCGGGGATCGGCGGCCAGCCGATGGGCAGCTTGATACGGCGCGGCTGGGTGGGGCACCAGTCGTCCAGGTCCTGAGCCTGCGTCTTCCAGTTCACGCCGAGGCGGTCGGCCGTCCAGGCCATGTGCGCGAACTCCTGGGCCAGCGCCGCGCCCAGATGCTCGGGCGGCAGCGGCTGGGGATTGATGGCCACGGCAGCCAGTCGGTCCTGCGGCCCGCGCGGGATGACGTCGAAGATGGCCGGCAGGCGCCGGCCGATGAGGGCCAAGAGTCGTTGATCGATGTTCATCAGGTACTCCAACGGCCGGCATGCAAGGCGATGCCGGAGGTCGCCCGGCGGGGTCTCGGCATCGAGGCGGCCGCACGAGGGTTGCGCTCGCAGCCCCGATCTAGAGACTAGGCGGCGCATGCCGCGAAGACCATCGTATGGACGGTGGACGCCAACGTTCAAGGCGCGCTTGCAATCGGCGCACGACTGACCGAGGACGCCGCCGTCAGCGCCCCAACAGCAGATAGTCGAACAGCTGCGTGCCGCCCGCGCCACCCAGCGGCACGAGCATGGCCTTCAGCAGCGGCTGGTCGAAGAACGACGCGAACGCCCCCTTCTGCTCGTTCTCGACCTGCGCAATCAGCCGCTTGAACAGCTCCACCAGGTCCGACAGCGGCTTGCCGCTGCCCGCCAGCCAGCGCAGGTCGGCCTGCATGGACTCCAGCGCGCGCTTGCGCGTTGCCTCGGCGGACTGCTTGAGCAAGACCGTCAGCCCGATCAGCACGGCCACGTAGAAGCACACGCCCACGGCAATGGCCGGCGTCAGCGCCCAGTTGTCGAACAGCCGGCTGCGCGCAACCACCAGCAGCGCCAGCACGACGAAAGGCCCGATGACCAGCCGCGCAACCGGCGCGCTGCGCCGGGCCACCACCTGCACGTCGATCCAGTCGTCCAGCAGCGTGTGCATCGCGAAGCCACCGCCATCCTTGCTGCGCTCTTCAGGCCGCGCGCAGAAACGCTGCGCCCACAGCGCCTGCTGCTCCTCGCCCAGCGACTTGGCAAACATCTCGATGGTCGCGTCAGGGTAGAAGCTGCGACCCGCGTTCAAGTGCCGCACGAAGCGCGTGAGCAGCACGATCGCGTCGGCCACGGCGACGATCAGCAGCGGCAGCATCAGCAGGATGACGTAGAGCGTGGCCTTGACGATCTGCCGGTGCTCGTCGCCGCGCACCGGCACCTCGGGGATCTGGCCGTCCGACAGGCCCAGGAACATCAGTCCGACGAGGCTGATGGTCAGCACGAACCACACCAGCACGCGCGCCGCCCGCGGCCGGGCCTCGCCGCGCTCGCCGTACTCCTGCCAGAGCTGGTCGAAGTCGCAGCTGTAGCCCACGCCCGGCTTCCAGAACAGCACGCTGACGCGCTCGAACCAGCCCTGCGCCAGTTCACGCAGGTTGCTGCGCACCACCGGCCGCGGCACCGCGCGCGGCAGGCGCAACCAATCGGAGTCCTGGCGCAGTTGCTGCAGCGTGCAGGCCCAGGCCCAGTCCAGCGTCCAGAAGATCGCGAACAGCGCCAGCAGGTGGATGAGGTGCGACGGCCAGGCGCTGACGCCCTCCAGCCAGGCCACCGGCTCGCAGGTGCTGCAGACACCGCCGGTCTGCCAGCCCTTGGCCGGCCAGGCCAGCCACAGCCACACGCCCACCACCATCAGCAGCACGACGAGGTGCAGCCGGTCCACGCCGGCCGGCTGGTCGGCCGGCAGCGGCTGTTCGCGACGCGCCGACAGCAGCGCCGGCAACACGGCCAGCAGCGCGCCGAAAGCCGCCAGGCTGGCCAGCAGCAGCGCGTGGATGAAGTCCAGCCGGCTGGGCAGTACAAACTCGATGAGGCTGGCCAGCACGTAGGAGAACAGCCCCGCATGCAAGGCCACCAGCACGATGGCGGTCATGTCCATCTGCGGCTGGTTGTTCAGCGTCGGCTCGCGCAGGAACACACGCCGTGCCTGCTTGATGGCCGGCGTCGACGGCCACACCAGCAGCATCGTGCCGGTCAGCGCGATCATCAGCACAGCCACGAAGATGCGCCCCGCGCCGTTGGTCGGCGGCCGGTTGTCCAGCGCGTAGCCGGCCAGCGGCACGGCGTTGCTACGGCCCACTTCGTACAGCGACGGGTTGGTCAGCGCCAGGTCCAGCGCGGTGCGCTCGCGCTGCTTGCAGGCCTCGTCGCGACAGCCGGCGCGGCGGGCCGCGGCGTAGGTGCTGGTCTGGTAGATGTCGCGCAGCGGCGGCGTGCCGGCCTGCAGGTCGACGGGCACCGCCTCGCCCTTGTCGGCCGGTGGCGGCGGGTAGAAGGCCAGCGGCAGGCTGCTGGCGACGACGAGGTTGCGCGTGAAGGCCTGCGTGCGCGGGTGCAGGTAGCGCGCGTCCATGTCCGTGGTGAAGAACATGCGGTCGGAAAAGTCCTCGTGCAGCGCCTGCAGCACCAGCAGCTTGTCGTGCACGTCGTTGGCGAAGATGCCGATGGCGCCGATCGGCGGCAGTTCGGGGTTGGACTCGCTGCGCTTGAGCTCCGCACCGAGGCGGCGCAGGTAGTCGAGCTGGTCGCGGCTCTCGGGCCATTCCAGCGTCTGCGTGGCCTTGCTCGCCGTCGCGGTGGCAGCCGTCTCGCTCGACGTCACGCCGTCCAGCCCGCGGAAGAAGTAAACCACCTCCAGCTGCAGCCGGTCCTGCCCGCCCTGCCCGAGCCGGTGCTTCAGCTCGGCCACCAGCGACTGCGCGTACAGCGAATCCCGCTCGGCGACGACGACGACGCGACGCCGGCACTCCGCCGACAGCCGCAGGCGGATCTCGGCATCCAGCTTGCGGATCAGGTCGCCGTCGTTGCCCACCGTGCGCTGCAGCACCACCGAACGGTTCTCGCCGGTGATGCGGCTGAACTGCTCGGTGACAAAGGCGTCCAGGTCCTGCTTGTTCAGCTCGGCCAGCATGCGGTTGGGCGCCGTCGAGGCCGAGTTGTAGAACTCGGCGTGCGACAGCAGCCGGTAGCCCTCCTGCACGTCGGCGTCCAGCGCCAGCCGCCCCTGCGCGCCGGGCGCGGCGCAGCGTTCGGCGGCGGCCGATGCCGCCGTGCTGCGATCGGCCGCGCAGCGCAGGTCGGCCAATGCCATGCGCAGCGCGTCGGTGGATGATGGGCCGATGACGGCCAGGCTGGGCTGGCCGCCGTCCTTGAACTTGAAGCTGGCAACGCCGCGTGCGTGCACGCCCACCAGCTGCTGCGTCATGCGGGCCAGCGCATCCAGCTTGCGGTTGGGCAGCGAATTCTCGTCCACCCACAGCACGGCCACCTGGGCATAGCGCCCGCTGCCGCGGCCGGGCGTGTCACGCGGCCCGCTGCGTTGCGACAGCAGCTCGTAGGGCATGACGAAGGGTGCGCGGGCCCGCGCTGGGCTGCTGGCCGCGGCCGCTACTGGCGATGGGGCGCTCGCGGCCGTGGCCGGCGGCGGTGTCAGCAGGTCGAACTCCAGCAGGCTCAGCCGCTCGGCGTTATCGGGCACGTAGTCCATCGCCAGCAAGCCTGCAAGCGCGGCGTAGCGCACACGGCGGCGCGCCTCCTCCGCGCCGACGAAGTCGGCCCCCGGCAGCAGGCCCAGCACGATGAGGGTGTCGTCCAGGCGCTGGTCGTGATCGCGGTCCAGCTTGGCGAGCATGTTGCGCGGGTCGCGCGCCTCGGCCACGCGGTCCAGGCAGTCGACGTCAACCTCCTTGGACGCCTGCTTGCGGAAGCGCTCGCAACGATCGGCACGCTCGCTCTCGTAGCGGCGCAGGGCGGCAAAGGGGTCTTCCCAGAGCCGGGCGTTGACCTCCAGCTCCGGGTCCAGCGGCACCAGCGCGCGCGGCTTCTCGGGCGGGCGCAGCGGCTCGAAGGCGTGCGGCACGAGCTGGGTGCTGGCCACGAAGGCCACCAGCACCGCCGCACTCGCCCAAGGGAAACCGCCCAAGCCACCTTTGGCATCCGCCATCGCCCCGCTCCCGGCCCTTGCGAAAACGGGCCAGCCGCCAAGGTCTCAGCTCAGGCTGGTGGCGTCAATCACCAGCGGTCGGCGCATCCTCATTCGGCATGAGGGGCGTTGCGCAAGGGCTACTGAATCGAGCCGCCTTCGGGCGAATGGCCGGCCGGCGCGAACAGCAGGCCCACGTCCACGGCGTCGAAGCGGTAATGCCGGCCGCAGAAGTCGCAGCCGATCTCGATATCGCCGCGCTCGGCCAGCACGCTGTCGGCCTCCTCACGGCCCAGGCCGCGCAGCATCTGGCCGACCCGCTCGCGCGAGCAGGTGCAGGCGAACCGCGGCGCCTGCGGCTCGAAGCGGGTCACCGTCTCTTCCCAGAACAGGCGGCGCAGCACGGTATCGGCGTCCAGCGTCAGCAGCTCCTCGGCGGTCAGCGTGGCGGCCAGCATGGAGATGCGGTTGAAGGCGTCGGACAGGCCGATGTCGTCTTCATTCCGGCGACCTTCCAGGTTGCCCTCACCCTCGACCGGCAGGCGCTGGATCAGCAGGCCCGCGGCGATGTCGCCGTTGGCGGCCAGCACGAGCTTGGTGTCCAGCTGCTCGGACTGCAGCATGTAGTGCTCCAGCACCTCGCTCATCTTCTGCAATGGCTCGCGCTGGTCGCCGTGCAGCGGCACGACGCCCTGGTAGGGCTGCTGACCGGGCAGCTTGTCCTTGGGGTCCAGCGTGATCGCGCAGCGGCCGTGCCCGCGCAGGTTGACCATGGCCTCCAGCGTCGCGCCGGACTCCACGGTGCCGACGCACTTGGCCGTCGCGCGGTAGCTCAGGTCCGGCTGCGCTTCGGCCACGGCCAGCTTGACCGGGCCGTCGCCGAATACCTGCAGCACCAGCGCGCCGTTGAACTTGATGTTGGCCTGCATCAGCACGGCCGCGGCGCTCATCTCGCCCAGCATGTCGCGCAGTTCGGGCGTGTATTGCTGGCCGGGCTCGCGGCGGCTCAGCACCTCGCGCCAGGAATCGGTCAGCCGCACCAGCATGCCGCGCACCGGCAGGCCGTCGAACAGGAATTTATGCAGTTCACTCATCGAATTCTTTTCAGGTCGGCCGCATATCGGCGACCGTTGTTCACGTAATGGGCGGCGCTGGCCTTCAGGCCGGCAATCTGCGCCTCGGTCAGCTCGCGCACGACCTTGGCCGGCGCACCGACGATGAGGCTGCCGTCCGGAAACTCCTTGCCCTCGGTCACCAGCGCCCCGGCACCGACGATGCAGTTGCGGCCGATGCGCGCGCCATTCAAGACCACGGCACCGATGCCGATGAGGCTTTCGTCACCTACCGTGCAGCCATGCAGCATGACCTGGTGGCCCACCGTCACGTTCTCGCCCAGCACCAGCGGAAAGCCGTGGTCCGCGTGCAGCACCGAGCCGTCCTGAATGTTGCTGCCGGCGCCGATGGTCAGCGTGTCGCTGTCACCACGCAGCACGGCGTTGAACCAGACGCTGACGTCACGCCCCAGCGCCACGCGGCCGATGACCTCGGCGCTGTCGGCCACCCAGGCGGTGTCGTCGACGGTCGGCTGCCAGTCGCCCAGCTGATAGATGGCCATGGCTCACCCTCCCGTGACCGCAAAGCGACGATTTTAGGGGGGCTCCCTGCTAGGCTCGCCACCATGCCGGTGAGCCTCGACCGCAGGCACTGCCTGTCCGCACTCGGGCTGCTGCCCGCCATAGACGCCGCGCTGCCCGCGAGCGAGCCACTGCTGGTGCGCCACTCGCTGGTGCAACTGCCGCAGGAGTCACCCAACTACGAGCTCGCCGTGTTGTCGCTGCTGCTGGACAAGACCCGGCCGACCCACGGCCCCTACCGTCTGGCCTACGCCCCGCCGATGACGCAGAGCCGCGCCTTCCTGCAACTGGGCAGTGGCGACCTCGACATCGCCTCGTCCATCACGACGACCGCGCACGAGAACGAGGCGTTGGCGCTGCGTGTGTGCCTCTACCGCGGCCTGATCGGCATCCGCCTGCCCATCGCCCTGGCCCGCCGGCGCGCCGAGCTGCAGCGCGTGGCCAGCCTGGCGCAGGCACGCCAGCTGCGGCTGGCCCAGGTCGAGAGCTGGCCCGACACGCAGATCCTGAAAGCCAACGGCTGGCCCGTGCAAGGCATCGCCCGGCGCGACAGCTTCCCGGCGTTGCTGCAACGCGAGCGCATCGACCTGTTCGCGCTGGGCGCCATCGAGGTCTACCCCATCGTCGACGCCCTACCCGACCTGGCCGTGCTGGACGGCTGGCTGATCGCCTATGCCGCGCCGTCCTACTTCTTCGTCAGTCCCCGCCGGCCCGAGCTCGCCGAGCGGCTGCGCAAGGCCTGGGAGCTGGTACTGGCCGACGGCAGCTTCTTCGCGCTGTTCGATCGCTGGCTGGGCCCGCAGTTGCAGCGCGCCGCCCTGGAGCAACGGCGCTGGCTCAAGCTGCGCAACCCCGGCCTCCCGGCCGACACGCCGCTGGGCGACGACCGGCTGTGGCACCCGCTGGTCAGCACCCGGCTGCGCGGCTGACGCCTCAGGGCCGCCACCGATAATCCGGGCATGGAAGCCCGTGCCCTTGCCCTGCAGATCCTCCGCCTTGCCGACCCGCTTGCGAAAGCGGCGGCCGCCATCGCGCTGGACCCGGCCATGCCGCTGGACCCTCAGGCGGTGTTGGACGAGCCAACGGGTGTCCCCGGCCGCCCGGCGCGCCCACGGCTCGTCGGGCACATCACGCTGAAGCCGCCTTCGATGCGCACGCCGGCCGGCATCGCCGCGCTGGTGCACAGCATCGCCCACATCGAGTTCAACGCCATCAACCTGGCGCTGGACGTCTGCTGGCGCTTCGCGGGCATGCCCGACGCCTTCTACCGCGACTGGCTGCGCATCGCCCAGGAGGAGGCCCGGCACTTCACGCTGCTGCGCGATCACCTCGTCGGCTTGGGTTTCGACTACGGCGACTTCGACGCGCACAACGCACTGTGGGACATGGCCGAGCGCACCCGGCACGACCTGCTGGCCCGCATCGCCCTCGTGCCGCGCACGCTGGAGGCGCGTGGGCTGGACGCGTCGCCCGCCGTCCGCGCCAAGCTGGTCGGCGCCGGCGACCGCCGCGCCGGCGAGATCCTCGACGTCATCCTGCACGACGAGATCGGCCACGTGCTGGCCGGCAACCGCTGGTTCCGCTTCCTGTGCGAGCAGCGCGGCCTGGAGCCGGTCGCCACCTATGCCGAGCTGGCCGCGCGCTACCAGGCGCCGAGGCTGCGTGCGCCCTTCAACCTCGAGGCCCGCCGCGCCGCCGGCTTCGACGAGGCGGAACTGGCCGCCCTGACCCAGACATGACACGCTTCCAGGCCAACCTGCTGCTGACCGTCGTCGCGCTGATCTGGGGCTCGGCCTTCGTCGCGCAGAACCGTGGCATGGCCGACGTCGGCCCGCTGCTGTTCACCGGCGTGCGCTTCCTGATCGGCTCGGCGGTCGTGCTGCCGCTGGCGGTACTCGAATGGCGGCGCCTGGGCCGCGAAGGCCGGCCGCTGACGCGGCTGGACGGCATGCACATCGCCGGCCTGGGGCTGCTGATGACGCTGGGCGCCGTCATGCAGCAGATCGGCATCCAGTTCACCAGCGTGACCAATGCCGGCTTCCTGACGGCCGTCTACGTGCCGCTGGTGCCCGTGCTGGCCTGGCTGCTGCTGGGCCATATCGCCCACTGGTCGGTCTGGCCTGCGGCGGCGGGCTGCCTCGTGGGCGCCTTCCTGCTGTCCGGCGCGCACGAACTCAACATCGGCCTGGGCGACCTGTGGGTGGCCGGCTCGGCCATCCCCTGGGCCGTGCATGTGCTGATGGTGGGCCGCTGGGCCGACCGCATGGGCGCACCCTTCCTCGTCGCCAGCGGCCAGTTCGCCGTCTGTGGCGTGCTGTCGCTGCTCGCCGCCTTCGTCATGGAGCCCGTGCGCTGGGCCGGCATCACGGCCGCGGCCTGGCCCATCGTCTACACCGGCGTGCTGTCGGTGGGCGTGGCCTTCACGGCGCAGGTCGTGGCGCAGCGCTACGCGCACGCGGCGGACGCCGCCATCATCCTGTCGTCCGAGACCTTGTTCGCCGCCGCCTTCGGCTACGCGCTGCTGGGCGAACGCCTGAACACCGCCGGCCTGATCGGCTGCAGCCTGATGCTCGCCTGCATCCTGCTGGTGCAGTTGATGCCACTGCTGGGAACCCTGAGGCGCCGTCAGATTCTTACGAGTCCGTCAAACACGCTCTAGACTCGGGGGCCTTCCGAGGAGCCCCGCATGAGTGCAGACGTTTCCAAGCTTGACGCCTACTGGATGCCCTTCACCGCCAACCGGCAGTTCAAGCAGGCGCCACGCCTGCTGACGCAGGCCGACGGCATGTTCTTCCGCGACGACAAGGGTCGCGAGGTGCTGGACGGCATCGCCGGCCTGTGGTGCGTCAACGCCGGCCACAACCGGCCGAAGATCGTGCAGGCCATCCAACAGCAGGCCGCCGAGCTGGACTTCGCACCGCCCTTCCAGATGGGCCACCCCAAGGCCTTCGAGCTGGCCGAACGTCTGGCGCAGATCGCGCCGACCGGCATGAACCGCGTCTTCTTCACCAACTCCGGTTCCGAGTCCGTCGAGACGGCACTGAAGATGGCCATCGCCTACCACCGCGTGCGCGGCGAAGGCGCCCGCACCCGCCTCATCGGCCGCGAGCGCGGCTACCACGGCGTCAACTTCGGCGGCATCTCGGTAGGCGGCATGGTGGCCAACCGCAAGATGTTCGGCAGCCTGCTGGCCGGCGTGGACCACATCCGCCACACGCACGACCCGGCACGCAACGCCTTCTTGGTGGGCGTCCCGCAGCACGGCGCCGAGTTCGCCGACGACCTCGAACGCCTGGTGCAGCTGCATGACGCGAGCACCATCGCTGCCGTCATCGTCGAGCCCGTGGCCGGCTCCACCGGCGTGCTGATCCCGCCGCAGGGCTATCTGCAACGCCTGCGCGACATCTGCGACAAGCACGGCATCCTGCTGATCTTCGACGAGGTCATCACCGGCTTCGGCCGCACCGGCAACCCGTTCGGCGCGCAGACCTTCGGCGTCACGCCCGACCTGATGACGGTGGCCAAGGGCATCACCAACGGCTGCGTGCCGATGGGCGCGGTCTTCGCGCAGCAGAAGATCCACGACGCCTTCATGACCGGCCCGGAACACCTGATCGAGTTCTTCCACGGCTACACCTACTCGGCCCACCCGCTGGCCTGCGCTGCCGGCATCGCCACGCTGGACACCTACGCCGACGACAACCTGCTGACCCGCGCCGCCCGCATGCAGGACGAGTTCGCCAAGGCACTGCACTCGCTGCGCGACGAGCCCAACGTCATCGACATCCGCAACATCGGCCTCGTCGGCGGCATCGAGTTGAAGCCGCTGGACGGCCAGCCAGCCAAACGCGCCTTCAACGTCTTCCTGGACTGCTGGGACAAGGGCCTGCTGATCCGCACGACGGGCGACACCATCGCGCTGTCACCGCCGCTCATCATCGAGAGCGGTCACATCGAACGCATCATCGACACGCTGCGCGGCGCTTTGCGAAGAGCCGCCTGAACCTGCACGCGCCACACGAACAAAAAAAGGCGCCGCGTCCGCCACCGGCGGCGCCGAGGACAAGCAATGAAGTCGTTGTCAAAACTGGCCGCACTCGCGGCCTTTTCCTTGCTGGGCCTGTCGGCCAGCGCCCAGACGCTGAGCTACCTCGGCCAGCAGATCGTGCCCACCGGCACGCCGTTCCAGGGCATCGCCGTCGGCGGGCTGTCCAGCCTGGACTTCAGCGCCGCCACGGGCCACTACCTGGCCATCAGCGACGACCGCAGCGACATCGCGCCGGCGCGCTTCTACGAACTGGCGCTGGACCTGTCCAGGTTCCGTCGCACCGCCACGCCCGGCAGCGAGGGTGTCCGCTTCATCGCGATGACGACGATGCAGGACCTCGACGGCCACCCCTTCGGCCGCAACCGTGTCGACCCCGAAGGCCTGCGCCTGGACGCCCGCCGCCGGCTGATCTACTGGTGCAACGAAGGGCAGCGCAAGAACGGCGACATGCAGAACCCGACCGTGCGCCGCATGCAACTGGACGGCAGTCCGGCCGGCGAGTTCCCGGTGCCGAGCTATTACTTCCCGGTCGGCAGCGCCGGCGGCCTGGCCGCCGGCGACATGGGCGTCTACAACAATCTCGCCTTCGAGAGCATCGCCCTCACGCCAGACGGACGCACGCTCTGGACCATGACCGAGAACGCGCTGGCCCAGGACGACCTGCCGACCGCCGTGGGGCGCACCAGCCGCGCGCGCCTGCTGTCCTTCGACCTGGACACCGGCCGGGCCGGCGCCGAATACGTCTACGACGTGGGCCCTGTCGCCTTCGCCCCGGCCAGGGCCGGCGACTTCGCCACCAACGGCGTGGCCGACATGCTGGCGTTGTCCGATCACGAATTCATTGCCATCGAACGCTCCTATGCCGTCGGCGCCACGACGCCGGGTGTTGCGGCCGCGACCGGCAAACCCACCAGCAACACCATCCGCCTCTACCTCATCGACACCACCGGTGCCACCAACGTGGCCGGCTGGCCGTCCATCAAGGGGCGCGATGTGGTGCCCGCCAGGCGCCGCCTGCTGCTGGACCTGTCCACGTTGAAGAACGACGACGGCAGCACGCTGGCCGTCGACAACCTCGAAGGCATCACCTTCGGCCCGTCGGTCAATGGCAAGCGCACGCTGGTGCTCGTGTCGGACAACAACTTCAATCCCGAGCAATTCACGCAATTCGTCGCGTTGACGGTGGATTGAACCTACCCCCGAGCTTGCCGGAACACCGGAAGCCCGGCCGATCCTTCAGGCGGCTCGACAGCGGCGTCGAAGGCGCTGGGCACAATGCGCGCCCGGCCCGGCGCCGGGCCCGCATCCGAACACTGAACCATGCATCCCATTCCCTGGCGCTCCTACGCGCTGTTGGCCGCCAGCATGACCCTGGTGGGCAGCTATGTCGGCCTGTCCAAGCTGCTTGTCGCGGCGTTTCCCGTGTTCCTGCTGGCCGGCCTGCGCTTCGGCTTCGCGGCCGTGCTGATGCTGTCGTGGCTACAAAAACCGGCGCACGAGGCGCCGCTGGACGCGCGCTCGCGCCTGCTGCTGTTCCTCGAGTCCTTCCTCGGCAACTTCCTGTTCTCGATCTGCATGCTGTTCGGCCTGCGGCAGAGCTCGGCGGTAGTGGCCGGCGTCATCATGGCCGGCATCCCGGCGGCCGTGGCGCTGCTCAGCCGCGTCTTCCTGCGCGAGCACCTTGGCAGACGCACGCTGGCCGGCATCGCCTGCGCGGTGGGCGGCATCGCACTGGTGGCGACCGGCAAGCACGGCGGCGCCGACACGACGCCGGTCGGCGCCCTGCTGCTGATCGCCGCGGTGCTGTGCGAAGCCAGCTATGTCGTCATCGGCAAGCAGCTGACGGCCGGCCTGGGCCCCAAGCGCATCAGCGCGCTGATCAACCTGTGGGGCCTGGTGCTCGTCACGCCGCTGGCGATCTGGCAGGGCCTGGGCTTCGACTTCACCGCGCCGCGCGTGCAGGACTGGGGCCTGCTCGCCTACTACTCGGCCACGGCCAGCGTCATCACCGTGTGGCTGTGGATGGCCGGGCTGCGCGGCCTGCCTGCCGCCAAGGCCGGCATCTTCAGTGTCTTCCTGCCCATCAGCACGGCGCTCGTTGGCCTGGCGCTAGGCGAGACGCTGTCGACCCAGCAGGCCATCGCCTATGGCCTGGCGCTCGTGGGTGTGCTGCTGGCGACCTGGCCGGTGAAGCCCGGGGCTCGGTAGGATGACGGCATGTCCCTGGAAGCCGATCTCGCGCGCTGGCGCGAGCACCTGACCCGTTTCGCGGCCCTTCTGGGCAACCCGCCGGACCGCCACGCGACGCCCGCACCCGGGGCTGCCCCCGGCCACTGCCTGATCTTCGCGCCCCACCCCGACGATGAATGCATCGTCGGCGCGCTGCCGCTGCGCCTGCGCCAGGAGGCCGGCTGGCGTGTCAGCAACGTGGCCGTCACCCTGGGCAGCAACGCCGAGCGCCGCGAGGCCCGCTGGGCTGAACTGCTGGACGCCTGCGCCGTGCTGGGCTTCGGCTGCATCCGCGTCGGTGAAGACGGCTTGTCCGACGTGCGCGCCGACGCCGTCAAGCCCGAACAGGTCGAAGCCCTTGCCGCGCTGCTGACCGAACACCGCCCTGCCCTCGTCCTCGCACCGCATGCCGACGACGACAACCCCAGCCACCGCGGCGTGCACCGCCTCGTCGTCGAGGCCATCGCCGCGGCGAAGGTCGACACCGTGCTGGCACTGACCGAGTTCTGGTCCACGCAAGACCAGCCGAACGCGCTGGTCGAGACCAACATCGCCGACACGGCCCGCCTCATCGCCGCGCTCGAGCGCCACACCGGCGAGATCGAACGTAACCCGTATCACCTGCGTCTGCCGGCCTTTCTGGCCGATGCCGTGCGCCGCGGCGGCGAGCTGGTACTGGGCGCCGGCGAGGCGCCGCCCGACTTCGCCTTCGCCACCCTCTACCGCCTCATCGCCTGCCGTGCCGGCCAGCCCGTGGCGGACCTGCCCCGCCGCGTCTTCCCCGCCGCCCAGGCCCTGTCTTCCGACCTGCTCACGTCATGAACCAGCCCACCCATCTTCGTGTCCACCAGTTCGCCGGCCTGCAGCCCGGCCCGCGTTTCCTCGTGACGGGTGCCGTGCACGGCAACGAGATCCACGGCACGAAGGCGATGGCCGAGATCATTCGCCAATTGGATGCGGGCGAGCTGACGCTGCTGCGCGGCACACTGACGCTGGTGCCCATCGTCAACCCGCTGGCCAACCAGCTCAACCGCCGCGAGGGTGACCGCAACCTCAACCGCAACCTGCGCCCGCCCATCATTGCGCAGGACTTCGAGGACCGCATCGCTAAGCAGCTGTGCCCGCTGATCGCACAGCACGACGGCATCCTGGACCTGCACAGCTTCCAGGGCCAGGGCCCCGCGTTCGCGATGATCGGCCCGCGCAACAACAGCGGCGAGCTGGAGCCGTTCTCGCAGGAGGCCACTGAGTCCGCGCTGGCCGCGCGCCTGGGCGTGGGCCGCATCGTCGAGGGCTGGCTGTCGACCTACGCTCTGGGCATCGCGCGCCGCCAGCAGCGCAGCCACGACGGCTCGCGCCGCGCGTCGCTGATCTCCGACCCGCACTACGGCGTCGGCACCACGGAGTACATGCGCTCCACCGGCGGCTGGGCCATCACGCTGGAATGCGGCCAGCACCTGGACCCCAACGGCCCCGAGGTCGCGCGCCTGGCCATCCTGCGCGCGCTGGTGTTCCTGGGCATGCTCGATGAAACCGCGGTCGAGCCGCACCGCCCCGCGCAACCGCCGGAGCTGCTGCAGCTCTACGACGTCATCGACCGCGAGGACATGGGCGACGCCTTCGAGCGTGAATGGGCCAGCTTCGACGCGGTCGAGAAGGGCCAGAAGATCGGCACCCGCGCCAGCGGCGAGGCCGTGCTGGCGCCCAGCGAAGGACGCGTCGTGTTCCCGAACGTGAAGTCGCTGCCGGGCACTGAGTGGTTCTACCTGGCGCGGCCGAGCGATCGCCGGCTCTGAACGCATGAGATGGGTCGCGGCGCTGCTGTTGATGCTGGCCGCACTGCCAGCGGCCGCCGCGCCGCCCCTGGTCGTCACCATCCCCTACATGGAGCGCGAGGCGCCGCACCGCAACTACGCGGACCAGCTGCTGGCGCTGGCGCTCAAGCTGTCCAGCGACAGGTACGGTCCGTTCCGCATCGTCCAGCAGCGCGACGAAACCGTCATCCGCCGCCAGTTGCTGGAGCTGGGCAAGGGCAGCCTGTCCGTCGCCGTGGCGATGCCGACGCCCGAGTGGCTGGACGGTGCGCTGCCGGTGCGCGTGCCCATCATGCGCGGCCTGGCGAGCTTCCGCTACTTCCTCGGGCGCCGCAGCGAGGCGCCGCTCTACGACTCGATCAAGACCGTCGACGACCTGCGCGCGCTGACCGTCGGCCAGGGGCCCGGCTGGTCCACGGCCAAGATCCTGGAGGACAACGGCTTCAAGGTCGTCTACGGCGGCGCCCACCCGACGCTGATCCCGATGCTGGGTTCCGGCCGCTTCCAGCTGTTGATGCGCAGCGCCTACGAGGTCGAACCTGAATTGCGCGCGCAGCGGGCCAGCTACCCCGACCTGATGATCGTCGACAACTTCGCCGTCTTCACCTACATGCCGATGTACTTCTTCGTGGCCAAGGGCCAGCCGCTGCTGGCCGAGAGGCTGGAGTACGGTCTGAAGAAGGCCTACGCGAACGGTCAGCTCGACCTGCTCTTCAACCGCAGCTTCGGCGACAGCCTGAAGCTGCTGAGGAACAGGCAGACGCGCTTCCTTTCCGTGCCGAACACCAACATCGACCCGGGCTTCTTCGAGCGGGACCGGCCGTACCTGCTTGCCCCCGTCGTGACACTCGAAACGGAAGCGCGCCGCAAGCGCTGAGGCCTTCGTGCGTCAGCCGCCCATCGTCCCGCGCGCCTGCATCGCCTCGCGCCAGCGCCGCAGGTTCGGATGCTCGTCGCCCGGCCTGACCTTCACGACACGTGCGAAATCCACCGCGACGACGGCCGTGATGTCGACGATGCTGAACTGGCCCGCGGCGATGAAGTCGCGGCCGGCGAGGTGGTTGTTCAGCATCGTGAAGAACAGCTGCACGCGCGCCAGGCCGCGCTGGGCCAGCTCGGGGATCTGCGCGTAGCCCACCGGCCCCGTCAGCGCACGGCCGGCCATCGCTGGGCTGCTGTTGCGGAAGGCCTCGGCAATCGCAGCCAGCCCCTCGAACTCGACACGCCACTGCCAACCCGCGATCTCGGCCTTGTCCAGCGGCGTGCGGCCCAGCAGCGGCGGCTCGGGGTAGCGCGCCTCCAGGTAGGCGGCGATGGCGGCGTTGTCGGTCAGCACCGCCCCCTCCTCCACCTTCAGCGCCGGCACCGTGCAGTGCGGGTTGATGAGGCGGTAGGCCTCGCCCAATTGCTCGCCGTTGCGCAGATCCACCTGCACGGTTTCATGAGGCACCCGCTTCTCGGCGAGCAGGATGCGCGCGCGGCGCGGGCTGGGCGCGGTGACGCAGTCGTAGAGGGTGATCATGGTGCGACCTTGTCCTGCGTCTTCAGCTCGAAGTCGCTGGCGTCGTGGCGTTCGTACAGCTGGCTGCTCGGCTCGCCCCAGGTGCGGTTGACCTTGCGGCCCCGCTGCACGGCCGGGCGCTTCGCGATCTCGTCGGCCCAGCGGATGACGTGGGTGTACTCGTGCACCGACAGGAACTCGCCCGCGCCGTAGAGCTGGCCCTTGGCCAGCGCGCCGTACCAGGGCCAGGTGGCCATGTCGGCGATGGTGTACTGGTCGCCGGCCAGGAAGCGGCGTTCCGCGAGCAAGCGGTTCAGCACATCCAGCTGGCGCTTGACCTCCATCGCATAGCGGTCGATGGGGTATTCCTGCTTGGTCGGCGCGTAGGCGTAGAAGTGGCCGAAGCCGCCCCCCAGGAACGGCGCGCTGCCCATCTGCCAGAACAGCCAGCTCAGGGTCTCGGCGCGCGCGGCAGGGTCGGTCGGCAGGAAGGCACCGCCGAACTTCTCGGCCAGATAGACGAGGATGGCACCGGACTCGAACACACGCACGGGCCGGGGCCCGCTGCAGTCCACCAGCGCCGGGATCTTGGAGTTCGGGTTGGCCTCGACGAAGCCGCTGCCGAACTGCTCGCCTTCGTTGATGCGAACAAGCCAGGCGTCGTACTCGGCGCCCGCGTGGCCCAGCGCCAGCAACTCCTCCAGCATGACGGTGACCTTCACGCCGTTGGGCGTGGCCAGCGAGTAAAGCTGCAGCGGATGCTTGCCGACCGGCAGCGCTTTCTCGTGCGTGGCCCCGGCGACGGGGCGGTTGATGCTGGCGAACTGGCCGCCGGAGGCCTTGTTCCAGGTCCAGACCTGGGGCGGGGTGTAGTCGGACATCGAAGCGTTGTGGGGCTGTCAAGCCGGCAACGCTAGCGCAAAAGCCAATTTCCCGTTGCGCTTCACGTGATACAGAGCTTCATCAGCCGCACGCACCAGTCGCTGCGGCTCGACACCGTGCATGGGCAGGCAGGCCACACCGATGCTGACGCCGACACGCACCTCCGCGCCCGACGACAGCCGGATCGGCAGCGCGAGGCCATCGATCAGCGCGCGCATGACCTGGATCAGCACCGCGTCGCCCGGCCCCACGTCGCGCAGCGCGATGAGGAACTCGTCGCCGCCCAGCCGAGCGACCAGGTCGGACGAGCGCCGCACCGCCGCGCGCATGCGATCGGCGCAGGCCACCAGCACCTCGTCGCCGGCAGCGTGGCCGTGCCTGTCGTTGATCTGCTTGAAGCCATCGAGGTCGATGCAGGCCACCGTCAGCACTGCATCGCGGGCACGCGCGTCGGCGACGAAGCGCTCCAGCGTCGCCTGGCCGGCGGCGCGGTTCTTGAGCTGCGTCAGCGCGTCGTGCTCGGCGCGGTGGCGCACGGCGTTCTCGTCGCTCTTGCGCTCGGTGATGTCGTAGATGACGCCCTCCACCGTCTGCCCGTCCGCGCGCTGCACGGAGATCAGGCAGTGCACCCAGCGCCGCTCATCGCCCTGCTGCACCAGTTCCAGGTCGGCCGATACCGTCTCGCCGCGCGCGACGGCCTCGTCGATCATCTGCCGCACCTGCTCCGGCCGGTTGAAGACGCGGCTGACGAAGTCGTCCTCGCTGAGCCGGCGCAGTTCGTCCATCGACAGCCCCACCACGCGCGACACCGTCGGGTTGCCGTTGATGAGCCGACCGTTCTCGTCGAGCACGAAGATACCCGCGCTGCTGGAGTCGAAGATCTGGCGGTACTGCGCCTCCATCGCTTCGACCTCGGCACGCAGCCGGCGCTCGGTCTGCAGCGCGCGCTCGTTGGAGTCCAGCAGCGTGTTGGCGCCGGCGATCAGCACGCCGATCTCGTCGCCCGCGTGGCTGGCGGGCGTCTCCAGCCGCTCACCGGAGCCCGGCGTCATGCGGCGCAGCGCGCTGGCCAGCCTCACGATGGGGCGCGACACCAGCCGCGCCGCCACCAGGTAGAGCACGCCCGCCAGCACCGCCGCCTGCGCCACCATCGCCGCCGCCAGCGTGTAGGCCTCACGGTCGGCATCGGCCTGGACCTTGTCGTCGTTCAGGCGGATACGCAGCTGGCCCAGGCTCTCCTGAGCATCGAAGGGCGACACCAGGGGCCGCGTCAGCAGCGTCGCGCCATGGCGCTCCGCGCCGCCCGGTCGTACGACCTTGGCCAGCGCGCGTCCATCGGCGGCCACGACCTCCACCACATCCACCAACTCGTTGCGGACCAGGCCGCCGGCGACCTCCTGCAGCAGCACCTCGTCCTTCGCGTAAGCACCGATGGCCAGCGTCTTCTCGACGGCGGTGGCCAGTGCCTCGACGCTGTTGCGGCTGCTGGCCAGCTCGCGGGCCTTGCCGAACTGATAGGCAAAGGTCGCGGCCACCAGGGCCAGCACGGTGGCACTCGCGAACACCAGCAGCATGAAGCGCAGCTGCAGGCTGTTCGCACCACGCACCCGGGGCGCGGCGGATTTCGTCATTTGGTGGCGGCTTCCCTGATGACCAGCACGGTGCGCAGCCCGGGCTCCGTCGGCTCCCTGCTGAGCCAGCCCAGTGCGCTGGGGTTGCGGCGCAGGATGCTGACCATCGCAGCCTCGTCCGGCAAGGCCTGGGGCGGCACGCTCTGGCCGGAGAACATCAGCCGAGACCAGTAGCTGTTGACCTGGGCCACGCTCATGCCGGTCAGGGCCTGGTAGAAGGCCGCGCGGCGCGGGTTGTCGCGTGGCAGGTCGAAGATGAGCGCGAAGTCGCCGTTGGCGAAGGCGCGGCTGCGGCCCATGAAGAGGTCCACGGCCTCTTTCTGCGTCAGCGTGCGCTGCGGATTGCCGGCATGCACGACGATGTAGAAGTCGGCCCGCGCGGGCGCCGCCGCCATCAGCAGCGACAGCCAGGCCAGGAGCAGGACGCGGCGCGGCATGGCGTCAGAAGATGAAGTCCACGACGGCGGTCGCGATGTCCGCGCTGCCGCCCTGACCGCCCGAACCGGTCCACAGCGCCGAGCCGCTGGGCCGCACACGCACATGGTCCCACTGCAGCTTGAGCGCGGCCTGGGGATGGAAGTCCCAGCGCACGCCCAGCGTCCACGTGGACTGCTGCAGGCGCGCGTTGTTCAGCGCCGCGACCACGGTGTCGCCCAGCTGCTGCGCGGGCGCGGCCCCGGCCGCACCGACCACCGGCGTCAGCGGGGCCTGCCAGTCGGGCACGGGCAACGGGGCGATCGAATTGCTGGCGCGGCCATAGCCGACGTAGGGCGTGAAGTCGCCCAGCCGGCGCCCCAGCGTCGCGTAAGCAGCATCGTCCATCGTCACCGGGCGGGCGGAAACGCGCACGAACTCGGCACTCCACTGCCAGTCCGACAGCTCCTGGCGCACGCCCAGCTCCCAGAACATGGCGCCGACGTTGCTGGCCCCCAGGCGCTCGCGTAGCGCGCGGGCCTGGTCGGCCACGGCGGGAACGGGCAACGCGCCAAGCTGGTCCAGCCCGGTCAGCGCAGCCCGGATGCTGGTCTGATCGAGGTCGATGCGCGCGTGGGACACGCTGGCCCGCAGCAGCAGCCCCCCCTCCTCGCGCGACACCATGCCGCCGGCGACCGCGCGCACGCGGCTGGGCTTGCCCGTCTGCAGGTCGCCCACATGCGCCGTGCCGGCCATCAGCTTGGCACGCCACTGCACCTCGCCCACCAGCCAGCTGCGCGACACGTCGGCACCGTCCAGCGTCGTCGGCAGCTGGGAGTACAGCTCCACCGGCGGACGGACCATCATGAAGCCATAGCCCACGTTGCGGTAGTCGGCCATCAGGAAGGCGTCGACGTTGACGCGGCCGGCGCGCAGCGTCCAGTCGGCGTCGGGCCGGTAGCTCGCGTAGGCCCACTCCACGGCGTCGCCGAGGCTGGCGTAGGCGCCGCGCTTCCTCGCGATGACCTGCGCCACCAGCTCGAACTGCGAGCCCAGGCTGTAGTTCACCTGCGCCCCGAGCCGGGTGTCGATGTCGTAACGCCAGGACTGGCCCGAGCCCGACTGCGTCAACTCGCGCCGGAAGCCCCAGCCTGCGGGCGCATCCACATGGCTCAGGCCCAGCGTGCCGAAGCCGCTGAAACGCAGCGCCGCCGGCCCCACGGGCCTGCCATCCGCCTCCTGGCCCTGGGCCGTGCCGGCCCAGGCGACCACGACCAGGCCCGCAAGCAGGCCGCGGGCCCTGGAACAGAGGTGTGCAGAGGTCTTGTGGCGCATGTCGACAGGCAGCTGCCGACCGATTATTAGCCCCGCGCTGCCCGGGGCGGCAAGCCCTGGCTCCAGCATTTGCGAGACCGTCACGCGGGAATCCCCCTTGCAACCGCCCGGGCTTGAAAGCAAGCCACGAAAATGGCAAGCATGCGTATCGACTTCATCTCCGACATCGTCTGCCCCTGGTGCGCCATCGGCCTGTATTCGCTGGAGGCCGCTGCCGCGCGCATCCCGGGGCTGGCGCTGGACCTGCACTTCCACCCCTTCGAGCTGAACCCCGGCATGGGCCCGGAAGGCCAGGACATCGAGGAGCACCTGGCCGAGAAGTACGGCGCCAGCCCGGCCCAGCTCACCGGCTCGCGCCAGGCCATCCGCGATCGCGGTGCCGAACTGGGCTTCACCTTCAACATGGAAGCGCGCAGCCGCATTTACAACACCCGTGACGGGCACCGCCTGCTGCACTGGGCGGATGAAGCCTTCGGCGGCACCGTACAGCGCACGCTCAAGCTGTCGCTGCTGAAGGCCTACTTCACCGACGGACGCAACGTGTCAGACCCCGCCGTGCTGCTGGAACTGGCCACCGCCGCCGGCCTGCCCGAGACGGAGGCGCGCGAGCTGCTGGCCAGCGACCGCTACGCGGCCGAAGTGGAAGCTGCCGAGGCCGAAGTCCATCGCCAGGGCATCCACGCGGTGCCGGCCATCGTCGTGAACCAGCGCCACCTGATCCAGGGCGGGCAATCCGTCGAAGTGTTCGAGAAGCTGCTGAGGCAGGTGCTCGACGAGGCCTGAGACAATCACGGCTCAACTTTCCGGAAGCCCGCCGCTGGCGGGCTTCTCGTTTCTCCAGCGCCCATGTTCAAGAACCTCATCACCTACCGCATCGGCGAAGGCTGGACGGCCGACGCCCAACTGCTCGCCGAACAGCTTGCCAAGGAACCCTTCCTGCCCTGCGCGCCCACCCAGCCCCTGGCCGTCGGCTGGGCGCCGCCACGAGGCATCGAGCACGCGCCGCTCGTCGAGGTCGTCGACGGCCACTGGCTCGTCAAGCTCAAGCGCGAGGTGCGCCTGCTGCCCTCGTCCGTCGTGCAGGAGCGCGTGGACGAGCTGGCCGAGCACATCGAAGAGACCACCGGCCGCAAGCCCGGCAAGAAGGCCAAGAAGGACCTCAAGGAGCAGGCCCAGCACGAGCTGCTGCCGCGCGCCTTCACGAAGACCTCTGCCACGCAGGTGTGGATCGCGCCTGCGCAAGGCCTGCTGTTCGTCGACGCCGGCTCCAGCAGCCGCGCCGACGAGGTCATCACGCTGCTGATCCAGGCCAGCCCGGGCCTGAGCCTGCAGCTGGTGCAGACCGCCGAGAGCCCGGCCGCCGTGATGGCCGCCTGGCTGATGGACGGCGTGACGCCCGAGGGCTTCCAGATCGAGCGCGAGTGCGAGCTCAAGGGCAGCGACGAGCAGAAGCCCGTCGTGCGCTACGCCCGCCACCCGCTGGACATCGACGAGGTCCGCGCCCACCTGACCAGCGGCAAGATGCCCACGCGCCTCGCGCTGAGCTGGAAGGAACGCGTCGCCTTCACGCTGACCGAGGGCTTCGCGATCAAGAAGATCAGCTTCCTGGACCTGGCCTTCGAGGGCCGGCCCGAGGCCAGCGGCGACGAGGCCTTCGACGCCGACCTCGCGCTGGCCACCGGCGAACTGGCCGGCCTGATTCCGGCGCTGATCGAAGGCCTGGGCGGCGAACACGACTTCGCCGCCGCGGGTGGCACCGCGCCGGCGCCCGTGCCGGCTGCACTGCCCGCGCCGACGGCAGAAGAAGCCGTCAGCGACTCGCCGCCCTGGTGACCGCCGCGCCGGCGAGCGGTGGCTGGTAGCCCCGCGTCGCCAGCTGCCATGGCGCCAGTTCGCGCCGGTTGACCGGCCGTCCACGACAGCCGCGCCCATGACGCCGCCTGATCGAAGCCCTCGCGCCACGCGGCCAGGGCCTCCATCAGGCCGGGGCGCAGCCAGACATGCCAGCATTCCTGCTCCGGTGCCAGCCGCTTCAGGCCGACGTGTACCGCGTCGGCCAGCAGCCGCAGTCGCGCCGCGAAGGACGCGCTGCCACACACCGGCAGCAGCCCGCTCAGCGGCCGGGTGCGCGAGGCCGCCACGCCGGCGCTCAGCGTCAGCAGCCGCCACACCTGCTGCAGCGCCGTGCGCACCGACATGGCCGGCAGCGGTACGCACAGCGGCAGCGCCGGCGCCTGCAACGGCCGCTCGGCATGGACCGGCCCCAGCATCAGCACTGCCAGCCGCAGCCACTGGACGGGCGCAAGGCCCGACGCGGGCTCGCCACGCCGCGACAGGTCCAGCACGTCATCGAAGCTGCGCGTGCTCTTGGCACAGTTCACGCGGGCCGACAGCATCGCGAGATTGGCCGCTACATAGGCGCCGTCGTTGTTGAGCTGGTCCACCGACGCGTCGCTGCCCCGCATCGTGGCGTGCGTCAACGGCTCCCGCGTGACCTGGCAATGGCTGACGTCGAGCTCGCGCAGCAGCGCGCGCATCGGGCGCCGCTCAGAAGCCCATCTTCAGCGTCACGCGCAGCGTGCGCGGCTCGGCGGGGTGGACGTGCCTGTCGGCCACCGGCGCCGCCTCGCCGGGCAGCTGCGACTCGTAGTAGTACTCGATGTCGTTCATCTTGCGGTTCAGCAGGTTGAAGACGTCGAAGGTCACCTCGGCCTTGTTCCACAGCTTGCGGCTGACGCGCAGATTGGTCGTCAGCGAGGAGCGCGAACGCACGCTGTTGTCTTCGATCAGCGCGCCGGAGCCCAGGTAGCGCCATTGCAGGCTGCCCGACCAGGGCCCGAGGTCGCGCAGCGTGAAGGCGACGGAGCCGACCTTGTCGACGGCGTTGGGGATGCGGTCGCCGGCCGGGTCCGCATCGGCGAAGCGCGCATGCGTCCAGGCCAGGTCGGCGTCGATCAGCAGCCAGGGCACCGGGATGTAGCGGTTGTTCCATTCGAGCCCGAAGCGCTTGCTGGGCCGGTTCGCCTCGGTCGCGCCGGCGTCGCCGACATAGACCAGCTCGGAATCGAAGTCCAGCTTCCAGAGCGCCAGCGACGACTGCAGGCCCGGCACCCACTCCGTGCGTGCGCCCAACTCCATACCGCGCGCGGCGACGAGGCCCGGAGCCTGGTCGACGCGCGCCGTCACGCCGCGGGCGTCGTTGCTATGGAAGCCCCGTCCGGCGTTGAAGAAGAACTCGGTCTTCGCCCAGGGCCCAGCGATCAGCGACAGCTTGGGCGAGAACAGATGGGCGGACGCGCTGCCGGTGTCGGCGCCAGCGAGCCGGCTGGCGACCTTGAAGCCGGCCTCGTCAGCGCGCAGGCCGACAACGCTGCGCAGCCAGGCGTTCAGTTCGACCGAGGTCTGACCGTAGACACTCAGCTGCGTCTCGTCCACGTCGTCATCGCGCGTTGTCGAGGTGATGCGGCGCTCCACCGTGTCGTAGAGACCCACACGGATGCGGTCGTGGCGCAGTTGCAGACCGATCTCGCTGCGCGCCGGCAGGCCGGCCATCGTGTGCTCGATCGCGTGGCTGGCGCTGGCGCCGTAGACGCTGCGCCGGTCCTGCTGCGAGAACTGATCGCCGTCGTCCGACCGCTCCAGCGCGTAGGTGAAGTTGGAGAACAGCTGGAGGCGGTAGTTCATCGCATAGGCCGCGACACGCGTCTCCTGGCCATCCGTGGTGCGATGCCACTCGCCGGACAGGCTGCTGCGCTGCGTCTGGCCGCCGTCGGTGGGGTCCACCGCGTCGAAGCGGCCGAAGGGCTTGCCGTCGTACGTGCCGGCGTCGATGAGGCGTTCAGGCACCTGGTCGGTGGAGTTCCACTTCGCGTCGTAGGCCATCAGGCTGGCGCTCCAGCCTTCGGCCGGCGTGCCGCCGGACAGCGTCAACACGCCGTTGCTCTTGCGCAGGTGTTCGGGCAGCTTCCACGGCCCGTCGTTGCGCTGGACCTCGACGGCGCCCAGCAGGTTCACGCCGCCACCCAACGCCGTGGAGCCAGCACCCACGAAGCGCTGGAACTGATGCTGGCCCAGCGTCAGCGCCGCGAAGTTTTCGTCAAGTGTGCTGCGGTAAGCGATATCGGCCGAGCCGGCCGCGGCGAAGTCGCCGTTCTTCGCGAAGTACGGCCCCTTGCGGTACTCGATGCGGTCGACCAGCTCGGGGATCAGGAAGTTCAGGTCCGAGTAGCCCTGGCCGTGGCCGTGTGTGGGCATGTTGACCGGCAGCCCGTTGACGGTGGTGGCGAAATCGGTGCCGTGGTCGAGGTTGAAGCCGCGCAGGAAGTACTGGTTGGCCTTGCCGTCGCCGGAGTGCTGCGTGACGATGACGCCGGGCACGAACTCCAGCACCTCGCCCGGGCGCTGCGCGGGGCGGCTCTTCAGCAACTCGGCGCGGATGGTGCCTTGTGAAGCGGCATCAGCGCTGCCGATGGCGTTGTCGTAGTGGCGGCCGGTGACTTCGACCTTCTCCAGCACGGCGTCGGGCTCGGCGCGCGCGGTGGCGGCAAGGAGCAGGCAGGCAGCGGCCAGCAACGTCGGCTGGAAGCCGCGGCGGTTCTTGGGCATGGAATCTCTCGGGAAGCGATGGACCCTGCGCACGGGCGCAGGCACGCCTGCCGCGTTGGGCGGGCGTGGGACGTGCAGGAAGAGGCGCGAAAGCGCCGCCCGATCAGGCGCGCGGCGGCGTCAGCGGCGGCGCGATGACGCGGTCTCGCCAGCCCAGCGCCACCACCTGCGGGCAGGCATCGCCATCCACGTCAGGCAGGGTCAGGGCGGCCGGCAACCAGGCCAGGAAGGCAGTCGCCCCGCCCTGCTTCGCGTCGTCGGCCGCATCGCCGACATCCAGCACGTCGGCCGCGGCATGCGAGTGCTTGTGGAACACCCCGCCGTGCTGATGCAGGCCTTCGGTGTCACCCTGGCTCACCAGCCACGTGACGCTGGGCGCCGCCTGCAGCCGCGGGTCCTGCGCAGCGTGCAGCCGGTCCAGCAGCAGCCGCAGCGGCGACGGTGCCGCCGTGCCCGTGTGCACATGTCGATGCCCCTGCAGGCCTGCAACGAGCTGCACCACGCTCTGCAACGGCAGCACGACGAGCAGCAGCACGAGGAGGCCGGCGCGCGTTCGGTGCAACAGCGATGACAGGAAGATGGGCACGAGCGTGGCGAGGGTGGGGGGCAGGCCCAAACGGCATATCTTCGGCCGCACGGGTTGCCGGCGTATGACACGCTCTACGCAGCCCGGCCACCGCCGGATGCGCGCCTCACCCGGCCCAGCTCGTGAACGGCCGGACCGCAAGGTTGGCATTGACGTAGCGCGCGTCGCCGGTGACCTCGGCGCCCAGCCACGCCGGCCGTGCGAACACCTGGCCCTCGGTGTCGAGTTCGATCTCGGCGACGACGAGGCCCGCGTTGGCGCCGAGGAACTCGTCGACCTCCCAGGTCATGCCGTCGAACGGGCACAGGTGGCGGATCTTCTCGACGACCGGGCCATCGCACATCGCCAGCAGCTGCTGCGCGTCGGCGACCGGCACCTCGTACTCGAATTCGGCACGCGTCGCGCCCGTCGTCGCGCCCTTGATGGTCAGGAAGGCGCGCTCACCGGCAACGCGGATGCGCACCGTGCGCGCCGGGTCGCGGCTCAGGTAGCCCTGGCTGAAGCGGGTCTGCTGCGTGGCCTGCGGACGCCAGCCGTCGCCGCTGACGAGGAATTTGCGTTCGATCTCAATGCCCATCTGGTGCTGCCTTGGCTGCGACTTCGCGCAGCTTGTCCTTCTTGCTCTTGCGGGTCGTGCTCTTGATGCCGCCGGTGGCCTGTGCCTCGGTCGCGACCGCTTGCGGCCCGAAGCCGGCCAGCCGTTCGCGCGGCACGCGCTGGCCTTGGCGCTTCTCGATGAGGCGGAAATGGCTCTCGGCGTTCTCGGCACTGTCCGCGCAGATGAAGCTGATGGCCACGCCTTGCGCACCCGCGCGGCCGGTGCGCCCGATGCGGTGCGTGTAGTCGGCCGCCGAGCGCGGCAGCTCGTAGTTGACGACGGCATCCAGCGCATCGATGTGCAGGCCACGCGCAGCGACGTCGGTGGCCACCAGCACGTTGACGCTGCCGGCCTTCAACGCGTCCAGCACATCACGGCGCGCGCCCTGGCTCAGCTCGCCGTGCAGCACGCCGGCCTTGAAGCCATGGGCGAACAGCTTGTCCGACACCAGCTCGGCCGTGTAGCGGCTGGCGACGAAGATCAGCGCGCGCTGCCAGCCCTCGTCACGCAGCAGTTGGCGCAGCGCGGGCAGGCGCTGGGCGCGGTCCAGCTGGACGGCGCGCTGCGTGATCTGCGGCGGCGCTTCTTCGATCTGGATGCGCACCGGATCGCGCAGCAGCTGGTCGGCCAGTGCCTGCACGGCCGGCGGGAAGGTGGCCGAGAACAGCAGCGACTGGCGCCGCGCCGGCAGAGTGCTGAGCACACGCTGCAGCTCGTCGGCGAAGCCCTGGCCCAGCAGGCGGTCGGCCTCGTCCAGCACCAGGCATTGAACGCCGGCCAGCGTCAGCCCGTTGTGGTCCAGCAGATCCAGCAGCCGGCCCGGCGTGGCGACCATCACGTCGCAGCCGCCGCGCAGCGCCATCAGCTGCGGGTTGATGGACACACCACCGAACGCCAGCGCGATGCGCGGGCGGTGCAGCAGCAGCGCGGCCACTTCGCGCAGCAGCTCGGCCGTCTGCTGGGCCAGCTCGCGCGTAGGCGCCAGCACGAGGGCGCGCGGGCCCGGGCGCGGCGGCGCATCGACGAGGCGCTGCAGCAACGGCAGCACGAAGGCGGCCGTCTTGCCGGAGCCGGTCTGCGCGAGCGCCAGCACATCGGCGCCGGCCAGGATGGGCGGCAGCGCCGCGGCCTGCACGGCGGTGGGGGCGTGGTAGCCCTGTTCGCGCACGGCGCGCAGCAGGTCGGGCGACAAGCCCAGGGATGCGAAGGACATGCGCGATTGTCGTCGCGGCCGGGTCAGAAAAGCGCCTGCTGATCGCCCGCCAGTTGCCCCACAGCGCGGGCCTCGATGAGCAGCATGCGGCGCTTGGTCTCGACACCACCTGGCGCCGAGAAGCCCGTCGGCTCGCCTCCGGCACCCATCACGCGGTGGCAGGGCACGATGGGCGGGAACGGGTTGTCGCCCTCGGCGCGGCCCACGGCACGCGCGGCGCCGGGCTGTCCCAGCGCGGCGGCGATCTCGCCGTAGGTGCGCGTCTGGCCGGGCGGGATGGCACGCGTCAGCGCATGCACCTGGCGGCGGAATTCGGGGATGCCGCGCTCGTCGAGGACGATGTGGCCGAGATCACGCGCCTCGCCGGCCAGCAAGGCGCGGATGCCGTCGACAGCGTGGGCGATGTGGGGCGGCAGCGCGACGACGGCCTGCGCAGTCGGGTGGCGGCATGCGAGCCGCGCCGGACTGGCGTCGGGCAACAGCGACGCGACGATGCCGCGCTCGCTCCAGACGACGCCGCAGCGGCCCAGCGCCGTGTCGAAGCTGTGGCTCCACAGCGGCTCGTCCGGCGGCAGCACGGGGCCGATGTCGGGGTCGTCGACAAAGTCCGCCATCGCAGGGACTCAGGCCGCGACGGCCAGGCCCGATAGCCGCGCCGCGGTGGCCTGCGCAGCGACCTCGCGCGGGGGCAGCGCCTTCAGGCGGTGGTCGCTCCACACCTGGCGCCAGCGGCGCGCGCCCGGCGTGCCGTTCCACAGGCCCAGCGCGTGGCGCATCGCATGCACCCATGAGCGGCCCGACGCATGCACGCGGTCGAGGTAGTCCAGCCACTGCGCTTCGACCTGCTCTCGGCTCGCCGCCGGGTCGGCCGTGCCGAAGAAGCGCGAGTCCCACTGCGCCATGCTCCAGGGCTCGTGATAGGCCTCGCGGCCGATCATGACGCCGTCCACCACGGCCAGCTGCGCGGCGATCTCGTCGGGCGTCTTGAGGCCGCCGTTGATGGCGATGGTGAGCTGCGGGAACTCGCGCTTCAACTGCGCGACCAGCTCGTAGCGCAGCGGCGGGATCTCGCGGTTTTCCTTCGGGCTCAGGCCCTGCAGCCAGGCGTTGCGTGCGTGGACGATGAAGACCTCGCACCCGGCGGCGGCCACGGTGCCGACGAAGTCGCGCACGAAGTCGTAGCTCTCGATCTTGTCGATGCCGATGCGATGCTTGACCGTGACGGGCAGCGCCGTCGCGTCGCACATGGCCTTCACGCAGTCGGCCACCAGTTGCGGCTCGGCCATCAGGCAGGCACCGAACGCGCCCTTCTGCACACGCTCGCTGGGGCAGCCGCAGTTCAGGTTGACCTCGTCATAGCCCCAGCGCTCGGCCAGCTTCGCGCAGGCGGCCAGGTCGGCGGGCTCGCTGCCGCCCAGCTGCAGCGCGACGGGGTGTTCCTCGGCGTTGAAGTCCAGGTGCCGCGGCTGGTCGCCGTGCAGCAGCGCGCCGGTCGTCACCATCTCGGTGTAGAGCAGCGTGTGGCGCGTGATGAGGCGGTGCAGATAGCGGCAATGCCTATCCGTCCAGTCCATCATCGGCGCGACGGACAGGCGCCAAGGGCTGTAGCGTGGGTCTGAAAGCGTTTCTTGAAGCACCAGGGGTCTCTCATCCGGCATGTGCCGGGATTGTCCCAGCTCCATGGCGGGAGCCGGGACGGCGTCGAAGCGTCAGTCCCGTCCGACGGACCACTTGCCCGCCCCGCCCAACGCGGCGGCCAGCGTCACCAGCAGCAGGAACAGGCCATGCAGGTTGCCCAGCAGCGGGGCGCCATGCAGCCAGCCGGCCACCACCGGCCAGGCCATGACAACGGCGAGCACCAGACTCGCCACGGGCATCAACAGGCCGATGACGATCAGCAAGCCGCAAAGCACCTCGGTCAGATGGAGCAGCCCGTAGGCAGCCTGCAGCACCGTGGCAGGAAAGCCACTGTGGCGGAGAGACTCGAAGCCCATCCAGGTTGCCATGCCACCAATGGCAAGGCGCAACAGGAAACGCGAAAAGTCGATGCGGTCTTTGGATACAGCCATGAGGGCTCAGTCTCAAGTGATCCCGCCCCCACCGCACGGCTGGGGCCGTGACGGCGAAGTGAGGTCAGGTCAGGTCGCGCAAAGGATGTTGATCGCCCCCCCAGGGGCTGACGAAGAAGGCCGCCACCTCCGCAGCGTCGATCTCGGCGACCGATGCCGGCTGCCAGCGCGGCGCGTGGTCCTTGTCGACCGCCAGCGCACGGATGCCTTCGACCGTCTCGCTGCGCGCCGCGCCACGCAGGTGGAAGGCGTGATGCACGAGGTTGCGCTCCAGGCGCAGGTCATCGGCCAGGCTCAGCGTGCGGCCGCGGCGCACCAGTTCCAGCGTCACGGCCATCATCGTCGGCGAGCGCTTCAGCAGCGTCTCGCGCGTGCGGTGCGCCCACTCGTCGTCGGCGCTCGCGAGCGAGGCCAGGATGTCAGCGACCGTCGGCAGGCCGAAGTGGCGGTCGATGCGCGCGGTGATGCCCTTGGGGTCGGGCGATGGCGCGAGGTCGACGCGTTCCATGACCGAGGCGACGACATGCTCCGCGCTGGGCTGCGAGCCGTGGCGCAGGTCCTCGACAAGCGCAGCCCACTGCTCGGAGCGCACAAAGACGTCGCCCAGGCCCCATTCGATGGCATCGCCGGCGGCGATGGCCTCGCCGGTCAACGCCAGCCATTCCCCGACATGACCCGGGCACTGAGCGAGGAACCAGCCGCCACCGACGTCCGGGAACAGGCCGATGCCGGTCTCGGGCATCGCGAGCTTGGAGCGCTCGCTGAGCACGCGCAGCTTGGCACCCTGGCTGATGCCCATGCCGCCACCCATGACGATGCCGTCCATCAGCGCGACGTAGGGCTTGGGGTAGGCGTGGATGAGGTGGTTGAGGCGGTATTCCTCGGTGAAGAAGTCGCCCAGCGCCGGGTCGCCCGCTTGGGCGGCCTGGTGAAAGAAGCGAATGTCGCCGCCCGCGCAGAAGGCCGGCGGCTTGCCCTCGCGGCCGGCGCCGAGCACGGCCACGGCCTGGATCTCGGGGCGCGCGGCCCAGTGATTCAGCAGCGTGGTCATGTCGCGGATCATGGCCAGCGACAGCGCGTTCAACGCCTGCGGGCGGTTCAGCGTGATGAGGCCAAGGCAGCCGTTCACGTCGGCCAGGATCTGGCCATCGGACACCAGGGACGGGATCAGGTCGCTCATGCGTTCTTCAAGGCAGGTTTGACGGAAGGAGGCGCCAAGGCCTCGTTGGCGATCAGGGCAGCGAGCACGAGACTACCGCCAATCAATGCGGCGCTGCCCGGGTGTTCGCCCGCAAACAGCCAGGCCCAGAGCACGCCCAGCAGCGTTTCTGCCTGGCCCAACAGGGCGATCTCATGGCTGGGCAGCTCGCGCGCGATGCGCACGGCCAGCAGGCAGGGAATGGCCAGCTGGAACACGCCCAGGAAAGCCAGCAGGCCCAGGTCATGCGCGCGCGCCTGCAGCGGCCAGGCCAGCGGCAGCGTGACGGCGGCGGACAGCAGCGCACCGATGAGAACGGCCGGGAGCATGTCGCCGTCAGTACCGACCTTCTGCAGCAGGCACCAGTTCGACGCTGCGGCAAGCGGCACGGCCAAAGCCACGACGACGCCGGTCAGCGGCCCACCGAGTTGCCCGCCGAACATCCAGGCGATGCCGGCACTCGCAACGGCGATGGCTGCCCAGGTCCGCGCCGGCACGGGCTGCTTCAGGAAGACCCACGCGAACACCGCCGTGAACAGCGGCCCCAGCGACATCGTGACCAACACGTTGGCCACCGTAGTCAACGACAGCGCCACCATGAAGGCCGTGAACATGACGGCCCAGCAGGCACCCGAGGCCCACACGGCCGCGCCACGCATGGCCGACGGCAGCGCCCGGCCCCGCATGACGCCGAGGATGACGAGCAGCGCCAGCGCATTGAAGCTGCTGCGCCAGAACGTGATCTCGAAGCCTCTCGCCGCCTCCAGATGCCGCGTGACGACGCCCGCCGAGCTCCACATCAGCGTGACCAGCAGCATCAGCAAGACAGCAGACCGGTGCGTCATCAAACGAAGAGCGCCCCTAACGGGGCGCGGGCAAATCTCTGGCTAGAGCCCCCTCCTGGAGGGGGCTGGGGGAGCTCAACACGCTGCGAAAGCAAGCGTGCCGTGCGCGCTCAAGCGCGCGCGGCGCGCTTTCTTTCGTTTTCGGTCAGGAAGCGCTTGCGCAGGCGCACGCTCTTCGGCGTGATCTCGACCAGTTCGTCGTCGTCGATGAAGTCCACGCCGTACTCCAGCGTCAGGTCGATCGGCGGCGTGATCTTGATCGCGTCTTCCTTGCCGGACACGCGGAAGTTCGTCAGCTGCTTGGTGCGCGTGGCGTTGACGACGAGGTCGTTGTCGCGGCTATGGATGCCGACGATCATGCCTTCGTAGACCGGGTCGTTCGGCTTGACGAACATGCGGCCGCGGTCATCCAGCTTGCCCAGCGCGTAGGTGAAGATCTCGCCTTCGTCCATGGAGATCAGCACGCCGTTCTTGCGGCCGCCGATTTCGCCCTTGTGCGGCTCGTAGCCGTCGAAGATGGACGAGATCAGGCCCGAACCGCGCGTCAGGTTCATGAACTCGTTGGCGAAGCCGATCAGGCCACGTGCCGGGATGCGGTACTCCAGGCGCACGCGACCGTTGCCGTCCGGCTCCATGTTCAGCATCTCGCCCTTGCGCAGGCCCAGCGCCTGCATGACGCCACCCTGGTGGGTTTCCTCGACGTCGGCAGTGACCAGCTCCATCGGCTCGCACTTCACGCCGTCGATGTCCTTGAACATCACGCGCGGCTTCGACACGGCCAGCTCGTAGCCTTCACGGCGCATGTTTTCCAGCAGGATGGTCAGGTGCAGTTCGCCGCGGCCGCAGACCTCGAAGATGCCGTCCTCATCAGTCTCGGAGACGCGCAACGCCACGTTGTGCTGCAGTTCCTTCTGCAGGCGGTCCCAGATCTGGCGGCTGGTGACGTACTTGCCTTCGCGACCGGCCAGCGGGCTGGTATTGACGCAGAAGTTCATGGTCAGCGTCGGCTCGTCCACCTTCAGCATCGGCAGCGGCGCAGGGTTGGCCGGGTCGGTCACGGTCACGCCGATGCCAATCTCCTCGATGCCGTTGATCAGCACGATGTTGCCGGGGCCGGCTTCCGTGACCTGCACTCGGTCCAGGCCGTGGAAGGTCAGGACCTGGTTGATGCGGCCGTTGACGGACTTGCCGTCTGGGCCTTCCATGACGGCGACCTGCATGCCGGGCTTGATCGTGCCCTGGCTGATGCGGCCCACGCCGATGCGACCGACGAAGGTGGAGAAGTCCAGCGCCGAGATCTGCAACTGCAGCGGCGCCTTGGCATCGCCCGACTGGGCCGGCACATGCTTCAGCACGGTGTCGAACAGGGCCGACATGTCGGGGCCCCACTGCTCGCCAGGAGCGCCTTCGGTCAGCGACGTCCAGCCGTTGATGCCGGAGGCGTAGACGACCGGGAAGTCCAGCTGCTCGTCCGTGGCGCCGAGGTTGGCGAACAGGTCGAAGGCGGCGTTGATGACCGCATCGGGCTTGGCGCCCGGCTTGTCGACCTTGTTGACGACGACGATGGGCTTGAGGCCCAGCGCCAGCGCCTTCTTCGTGACGAAGCGCGTCTGCGGCATCGGGCCTTCCTGGGCGTCGATCAGCAGCACCACACCGTCGACCATCGACAGCGCGCGCTCCACTTCACCGCCGAAGTCCGCGTGTCCGGGCGTGTCGACGATGTTGATGTGCGTGCCACCCCAGCTGACCGCGCAGTTCTTGGCCAGGATGGTGATGCCGCGCTCACGTTCGATGGCGTTGCTGTCCATCACGGTGTCGACGACCTTCTCGTGGTCGGCGAACGTGCCGCTCTGGCGCAGCAGTTGGTCCACCATGGTGGTCTTGCCATGGTCGACGTGGGCAATGATGGCGATGTTGCGGATCGGGGTGGTCATGACAGCTTGCTTCTAAAAAAACCGGTTCAGGCGGAGAGCAGCGCCTGGACCTCCGGTGGGGTCAACAGACGATCGGCGATCAGTTCGCCAGAGATGATGTGGGCGCTGCCCAGGAAGGCTCGCGCTTCGGGGCCGTAGACGCGCACGCGCTCGGCGTCGGGCGCATCGACACGACGACGCAGGCCCGACAGGAAGCGCACGGCCTCCTGCATGTCCAGGCGCAGTTCGGGCGCGTCGGCCAGCAGGCGGTCGGGCGAGGTCAGCAGTGCGGCGCGTGCTTCGTCGGGCATGGCTTCGATCTGTGCCAGCGTCACGGCGCCGTCCAGCGTCAGGCCGCCGGAACCGGTTCGCCGTAGCGCTGCCAGCGACGCCCCCACGCCCAGCGCTGCGCCGATGTCTTCGGCCAGCGTGCGGATGTAGGTGCCTTTGGTGCAACGGACGTCGAGGGTCACGGTGCCAGCGTGCATGGCGACGATGTCGATGGCATGAATCGTCACGCGACGGCTCTTGCGTTCGATCTCGATGCCCTGGCGCGCGTACTCGTACAGCGCCTTGCCTTCGTGCTTCAGCGCCGAGTACATCGGCGGCATCTGGTCGATCTCGCCGGTGAAGGCTTGGCTGGCGGCGTCGATCTGCTCACGCGTGATGTGGTCGGCGTCGTGCCGCTCCAGCACCTGCCCTTCAGCGTCGCCAGTGGTCGTGCGGATGCCCAGGGCCAGCGTCGCGAGATAGCGCTTGTCGGCGTCGAGGCTGATCTGGCTGAACTTGGTCGCCGCGCCGAAACACAGCGGCAGCAGGCCGGTGGCCAGCGGGTCCAGCGTGCCGGTGTGTCCGGCCTTCTCGGCGCGCAACAGCCACTTGGCCTTCTGCAGCGTGTTGTTGCTCGACAAGCCCAGCGGCTTGTCGAGCAACAAACCGCCCAGCGCCCCGCGGGGGTGCACCCCCCCCCGGCGCGGGCGGGGGGCGGCCGGTGGGCCGGGCGGGCGGGGCGGGGCGCCGGCCCCGCCCCCCCCCCACCCCCCCGGGGGGGCGGCGAGGTCTGGGGGGGGCCCCCCCCCCCCCCCCGCCCCCCCCCCCCCCACCACCACGCCGTGCAGCGCGCGGCGTTGCACCCGCACGCGAGGCGGGCGGGCGTCGTCCTGTGCGCGGGCCGGGCGGGCCTGCGAGACGTCGGCCTCAGTCATTCGGCTCCTCGTCTTCCAGTGCGCGGGTGGCGTTGGCCTTGCTGATCAGCGCACTCATCTCGGCCGCACGCTCGGTGGTGCGATCGAACTGGAAGTGCAGCGTCGGCACCGTGTGGATCTGCAGGCGCTTGAACAGGCCGTTGCGCAGGAAGCCGGCAGCCTCGTTCAGCGCCTCCTGCGTCTCGGCGGGGTCGCCGATCAGCACGGAGAAGAAGACCTTGGCGTGGGCGTAATCGGGCGTGACCTCGACCGCGCTGATCGTCGCCATGCCGATGCGCGGGTCCTTCAGCTCACGGATGAGCTCGGCCAGATCGCGCTGGATCTGGTCGGCGACGCGGAAGCTGCGGTTGGGGATGGCGCGTTTGTGTCTCATGGCATGGATTCCTGAAAGAACAAACCCCGCCCCGAGGGGCGGGGTTCACCCTCAGAGCTGGAGGTCAGAGCGTGCGGGCCACTTCCTTGATTTCGAAGAACTCGAGCTGATCACCTTCCTTGATGTCGCTGTAGTTCTTGAGCTTGATACCGCACTCGAAGCCTTCCTTGACTTCGCGAACGTCGTCCTTCTCGCGCCGCACCGACTCGACTTCGCCCGTGTAGACCACGGTGTTGTCGCGCAGCAGGCGGAACTTGGCGCCACGGCGGACCAGGCCGCTGGTGACCATCGAGCCGGCCACCGTACCGATCTTGGACGCGACGAACACGACGCGGATCTCGGCCGTGCCCAGCGCTTCCTCGCGCTGCTCGGGCGCCAGCATGCCGGACATCGCCTTGGTCACATCGTCCACAGCGTCATAGATGATGCTGTAGTAGCGCAGGTCGACCGAGTTGCCCTCGGCCAGCTTGCGCGCGCCGGCGTCAGCACGCACGTTGAAGCCGATGATGACGGCCTTCGAGGCGATGGCGAGGTTGATGTCGCTTTCGCTGATGCCGCCGACCGCCGCGTGGACGATCTGCACCTTGACCTCGGCGTTGCTGAGCTTGAGCAGCGAGGCGGCCAGCGCTTCCTGCGAACCCTGCACGTCGGACTTGATGATCAGCGGCAGCGTCTGCACGTCGCCGGCGCCCATCTCGCTGAACATGTTCTCCAGCTTGGCGGCCTGCTGCTTGGCCAGCTTCACGTCGCGGTACTTGCCCGAACGGAAGGTCGCCACTTCGCGGGCACGACGCTCGTCGCCCAGCACCATGAATTCGTCGCCGGCTTGCGGCACTTCGGTCAGGCCCTGGATCTCGACCGGGATGGACGGGCCTGCCTCCGTGGTGGCCTTGCCGTCCTCGTCCAGCATGGCGCGCACGCGGCCGAACGTGGAGCCGGCCAGCACGACATCGCCGCGCTTGAGCGTGCCGCTCTGCACCAGCACCGTCGCGACCGGGCCGCGGCCCTTGTCCAGCTTGGCTTCGATGACCAGGCCCTTGGCCATGGACTCGACCGGCGCCTTCAGTTCCAGCACTTCGGCCTGCAGCAGCACCTGCTCCAGCAGCTCGTCGATGCCCTGGCCGGTCTTGGACGACACGCCGATGAACGGTGCATCGCCGCCGAATTCTTCCGGCACCACCTCTTCAGCCACCAGCTCGCTCTTCACGCGCTCGGCGTTGGCATCCGGCTTGTCGATCTTGGTCATCGCGACCACGATGGGCACGCCGGCCGCCTTCGCATGGTGGATGGCTTCCTTGGTCTGCGGCATGACGCCGTCATCGGCCGCGCAGACGAGGATGACGATGTCCGTCGCCTTGGCGCCGCGAGCCCGCATGGCCGTGAAGGCCGCGTGACCCGGGGTGTCCAGGAAGGTGATCATGCCGCGCGGGGTTTCCACGTGGTAGGCGCCGATGTGCTGCGTGATGCCGCCGGCTTCGCCCGCAGCCACACGGCTGCGACGGATGTAGTCCAGCAGCGAGGTCTTGCCGTGGTCGACGTGACCCATGACGGTGACGACCGGCGCACGCGGCAGCGCTTCGTGCTGCTGCTCGGCGGCGGTGCCCTCTTCTTCGAGGAAGGCGTCCGGATCGTCCAGCTTGGCCGTGACCGCCTTGTGGCCCATTTCCTCGACGAGGATCATGGCCGTTTCCTGGTCCAGCTGCTGGTTGATGGTGACCATCTGGCCCAGCTTCATCAACTGCTTGATGACCTCGGCGGCCTTGACCGACATCTTGTGCGCCAGATCGGCGACCGAGATGGTCTCGGGCACATGGACCTCGATGACCTGCTGCTCGACCGGCGGCGTGAAGCTGGACTGACCATCCTCACGGCCACCGCGGCCACCACGGCCACCCCGTGCGGGAGCACGCCAGTTGCCACCACCGCCACCCGGGCGGCCGGCGCCGGCCGGGCCGGAACCGATGGTCTTGAGGCCGCGCTTCTTGGCGGCGTCGTCGGCCCAGCTGGAAGACAGCTTCTCGGACTTGACCGACTTCTTGTCGCCCGGCTTGCCGGTACCTGCAGGCGCCGGTGCCGCCGGCGTCGGGGCGCCGGCCTTCTTGTGAATGGTGCCCTTGATGCCAGCGCCTTCGGCGGGCTTGGGCTCTTCCTTCTTCGGCGCGACCAAAACCTTCTTGGGCGCGTTCATCATCGCGCGGATCTTGGCGGCCTCTTCCTCGGCGGCCTTGCGGCGGCGAGCCAGGTCGTCCTGCTTCTGCTTCTCTTCGGCAGCAGCATCGACAGCCTTGACGACGCGCAGCGCCGGCTTGGGCGCCTCGACGGGTGCGGCCGGAGCAGCCGCAACGACTTCTGGCGCGGGCGGCGGCGGCGCCACCACCTCGGCAGGCGCAGGCACAGCCTTGGGCGCGCGCTTGGCGGCGGCTGCCTTGTTGATGGCGGCGGCTTCAGCGGCGGCGGCAGCGGCGCTGCGGGCACGCGCCTCGGCCGCCTGCTCGTCGGTCTTGTCCTCCGGCTTGGCGGCAGCGGCCTTCGCGGCTTCGGCAGCAGCGGCGGCTTCTGCTGCGGCCTTGGCGGCGGCTTCGGCTGCGGCGGCTTCTGCTGCGGCCTTCGCGGCGGCAGCAGCTTCACGCGCGGCGCGCTCGGCTTCCTCGCGAGCCTTCACCTTGGCGGCAAGCTCCTCCTCCTGCACGCGAAGAGCTTCGGCCTGCGCCTGGGCTTCTTCCTCGCGGCGCACCAACTCGGCGTCGTCCGGGCCTGCCGCGACCTCATCGTCACGCTTGACGAAAGTGCGCGTCTTCTTGACCTGGACCTGGATCGTGCGGGCCTTGCCGGAGGCGTCGGCCTGCTTGATCTCGGTGGTGGACTTCTTGACGAGGGTGATCTTCTTGCGCTCGGTACCGGCAGTACCGTGAGCGGAGCGCAGGTGGTCGAGCAGGCGTTCCTTGTCGGTCTCGCTCAGCGAGTCGTCGACGGAAGACTTCTTGACGCCCGCGGCTTGCAGCTGCTCCAGCAGCGTGCCCGCCGGCTTGTTCAGCTCGGCGGCGAATTGGGCGACGGTAGTCACGGCCATGTGGGAATCCTTCAAATTGCTTTCGGTGCGGCGCGATGTGGGTTGATCAATCAGTCGTTGAACCAGTGTTCACGGGCCTTCATGATCAGCGCGCGTGCCGCCGCTTCGTCCAGGCCGGACAGGTCGACCAGCTCGTCCACGGCCAGGTCGGCCAGGTCGTCGCGGGTGTTGATGCTGCCGGCGGCCAGCTTGGCCAGCAGCTCGGGGGTGACGCCTTCCAGGTCGCGCAGATCCTGGGAGACCTCCTCGACCTTCTCTTCCTTGGCGATTTCCATCGTCAGCAGCGCATCCTTGGCACGGGTACGCAGCTCGTTGACGGTGTCCTCGTCGAAGGCCTCGATCTCGAGCATTTCCTGCATCGGGACGTATGCGACTTCTTCCAGGCTGGTGAAGCCTTCGGCGATCAGGATGTCGGCCACTTCGGCGTCGACGTCGAGCTTCTCGACGAACAGCGCGCGCACGCTCTCCGTCTCCTGCTCCTGCTTGGCGGCGGATTCCTCGGCCGACATGATGTTGATGCGCCAGCCAGTCAGCTCGGACGCCAGGCGCACGTTCTGACCACCACGGCCGATGGCGATTGCGAGGTTCTCCTCGTCGACCACGACGTCCATGGCATGACGCTCTTCATCGACGACGATGGATTGCACATTGGCCGGGGCCAGCGCGCCGATGACGAACTGAGCCGGGTCCTCGCTCCACAGCACGATGTCGACGCGTTCGCCGGCCAGCTCGGTCGTCACGCCGTTGACGCGCGAACCGCGCACGCCGACACAGGTGCCGATGGGGTCGACACGACGGTCATGGCTGAGGACGGCGATCTTGGCGCGCGAACCACTATCGCGGGCGCAGCTCTTGATCTCCAGCAGACCCTGCTCGATCTCGGGCACTTCCTGCGCGAAGAGTTCCTTCATGAACTCGGGCGAGGAGCGCGACAGCATGATCTGCGGGCCACGCTGGGTCGGGTCCACGCCGAGAATGACGGCACGCACGCGGTCGCCAGTGCGCAGGTTCTCTTTCGAGATCATCTCGCTGCGCTTGAGGCGGCCTTCAACGCGACCGCTCTCGACAATGATGTCGCCCTTGTCCAGACGCTTGACGGTGCCGACAAAGATCTTCTCGCCGCGCGACATGAAGTCGTTCAGCAGCTGCTCACGCTCGGCATCGCGGATCTTCTGCAGGATGACCTGCTTGGCGGCCTGCGCGCCGATACGACCGATGGGCACGGACTCGACCGGCTCCTCGATGTGGTCGTCCACCTCGATGTCGGCAATCTGTTCCTGGGCTTCGAACAGCAGGATCTCGGCGTCGGCGTTCTGCAGGCCGGCCTCGTTGGGCACGACATGCCAACGACGGAAGGTCTCGTATTCGCCGGAGTCACGGTCAACCGCGACGCGGATGTCGGCTTCACCGCCATAAATCTTCTTGGAGGCCGAGGCCAGCGCGGCTTCCACCGCACCGAACACGACATCGCGCTCCACGCTCTTTTCGCGCGAGATCGCGTCCACCAGCATCAACATTTCGCGGTTCATTGCTTGAGACCTCCGTCAACCTTGTCTTGGCCGGGCGCCGCCTGTTCAGGCTCGCCCGCTTGTTTCTTTGTCGCCGCTTTTTTCGGCTTGATGACGCCCCGCTGGCCGGGCTTGCGGTCGGGCGCCGGCTCGCCGCCGCGCCCCTTGAAGCTGAACGCCGGCACGAGGCGCGCTTCGCGCACTTCGTCCAGCGTGAAATCGAGTGCGTGCTCGGCACCAGCGTCGTCGAACACCAGACGCCAGGCCTGATCGCTCGTCGCCTCGGGCTGGGCACTGACAACACCGCGGTACTTCTTGCGCCCCTGGAACGGCAGCTTCAGCGTGATGTCGATTTCCTGGCCGGCGAAACGCGCGTAGTGCGCGGCATTGCGCAGCGGGCGGTCCAGCCCCGGCGAGGACACCTCGAGCCGGGAATATTCCAGGCCTTCGACTTCCAACACATACTGCAACTGGCGAGTCACTTTCTCGCAGTCGTCCACCGTGATCAACTCGCCCGCCTCGGCTTGCGCCGGCAGCTTGTCGATCGTCACGCGCAGCAATCCGCCGGCACTGCGTTCGCAGTCCACGATTTCGTAGCCAAGACCGGCCACGGTCGTTTCAACAGCGGTTTGCCAACTCATGCGTGCGCGTTTGGGGGTGCAAAAAGCGAAAAAGCAAAAAAAATGGGCTGGATGAATCCGCCCAACTCAATCACCAAAGCCAGCGCCGGGGGATGTCGTCCGGCGCTCGCGAGGGTTTACCTCGTTTCTGGTGAAGGTCGGATTGTACTGTGCAAGTCCCATGCCGGCAAGATGCCACGCTCTGCGCATGCCAGAATCTGAGGCTGTTTGAGACCTCACAGGAGACACGAATGGGCTTTCTCGCCGGCAAGCGGCTGCTGATCACGGGCGTGCTGTCCAACCGCTCCATCGCCTACGGCATTGCGCGCGCCTGCCACCGCGAAGGCGCCGAACTGGCCTTCAGCTATCAGGGCGAGCGCTTCAAGGAGCGCATCAGCGAATTTGCGGCCGAATTCGGCTCCCAGCTCGTCTATGACTGCGACGTG
Organism: Pelomonas candidula; assembly: GCF_043555985.1. Taxonomy (NCBI): domain Bacteria; kingdom Pseudomonadati; phylum Pseudomonadota; class Betaproteobacteria; order Burkholderiales; family Sphaerotilaceae; genus Roseateles; species Pelomonas candidula. The sequence goes on from NZ_JBIGIC010000006.1 coordinate 346,031, forward strand.
ACCAGCGACGAGCAGATGGAAGCGCTTTTTAATCAGTTGGGCGAGGTCTGGCCGGAGTTCGACGGCTTTGTCCATTCCATCGGCTTCGCGCCGCGAGAGGCCATCGCCGGGAATTTCCTCGACGGCATGACCCGCGAGAACTTTCGCATCGCCCATGACATCTCGGCCTACAGCTTCCCAGCCATGGCCAAGCTGGCGGCCCCGCGCCTGCGCCAGGGCGCATCGCTGCTGACGCTGAGCTACCTGGGCGCCGAGCGCTTCGTACCCAACTACAACACGATGGGCATGGCCAAGGCGGCGCTGGAAGCCAGCGTGCGTTACCTGGCCTATGACCTGGGCGCCAAGGGCGTGCGGGTCAACGGCATCTCCGCCGGCCCGATCAAGACGCTGGCCGCCTCTGGCATCAAGGACTTCGGCAAGCTGCTCAACCAATTTGCTGCTTCAGCTCCAATCCGCCGCAATGTGACCATCGAAGACGTCGGCAATGCAGCGGCGTTCCTGCTGTCGGACCTGGCGGGCGGCGTCAGTGCGGAGATCATGTACGTCGACGGCGGCTTCAGCCACGTGGCGCTGGCTGGCGCCGAGTAAGGCGAGCCCACTGAAACGACAAGGGCCCCGAGGGGCCCTTTTTTGCGCAGCTCAACCGGCGTTCGTCACTGCTTGACGCAGTCCACGTAGTAGAAGCCGCGCCCCGACTCCTCGTCCACCTCGTGGACCAGACCATGCACATCGGTCGCGAAGCCGGGGAACTTGGCGTTGAAGCTGCGCGTGAACTTCAGGTAATCGACGATCTTCTTGTTGAAGCGCTCGCCCGGGATCAGCAGCGGGATGCCGGGCGGGTAAGGTGTCAGCAGCGAGGTCGTGATGCGGCCTTCCAGGTCATCGATGGCGACGCGCTCCGTCTTGCGCTGCGCGATGTGCGCGTAGGCGTCGGTCGGCGTCATGGCCGGCTGCAGGTTGGACAGATACATGTCCGTCGTCAGGCGTGCGATGTCGCCCTCGGCGTAGGCTTGGTGGATGCTCTGGCAGAGGTCGCGCAGGCCCATGCGCTCGTACTTCGGGAACTGCGCGCAGAACTCCGGCAGGATGCGCCACAGCGGCGCGTTCTTGTCGTAGTCGTCCTTGAACTGCTGCAGCGCGGTCAGCAGCGTGTTCCAGCGGCCCTTGGTGATGCCGATGGTGAACATGATGAAGAACGAATACAGGCCTGTCTTCTCGACCACGACACCGTGCTCGACCAAGAACTTCGTCACCACTGACGCGGGGATGCCGCTTGAAGCAAAGCGGCCTTCCATGTCCAGCCCGGGCGTGATGATGGTGGACTTGATCGGGTCCAGCATGTTGAAGCCTTCGGCCAGCCCGCCGAAGCCGTGCCAGTCCTCGTCGGCATGCAGCATCCAGTCGGCGGCAACGGGCTCGCTGCCCTCTTCCGAACGCAGGTAATCCGGCCCCCAGACCTTGAACCACCAGTCGTCGCCGTAGTCGCCTTCGACCTTGCGCATCGCGCGGCGGAAGTCCAGCGACTCCTTGATGCTTTCCTCCACCAACGCCGTGCCGCCAGGGGGCTCCATCATGGCCGCGGCCACGTCGCAGCTCGCGATGATCGAGTACTGCGGCGAGGTCGACGTGTGCATCAGGTAGGCCTCATTGAAGAGGTGCTTGTCGAGCTTCACCGACTGCGAGTCCTGCACCAGCACCTGCGAGGCCTGCGAGATGCCGGCCAGCAGCTTGTGCGTGGACTGGGTCGCGTAGACCATGGCCTCCTTGGGGCGCGGGCGGTTCTTGCCCATCGCGTGGAACTGGCCGTAGAAATCGTGGAAAGCCGCGTGCGGCAGCCAGGCCTCGTCGAAGTGCAGAGTCGGGATATAGCCGTCGAGCTTGGCCTTGATGGTCTCGGTGTTGTAGAGCACGCCGTCATAGGTGCTCTGCGTCAGCGTGACGATGGACGGCTTGACCGTCGCCGGGTCGATGTGCGCCAGCAGCGGGTTGGCGGCGATCTTGGCGCGGATGGTCTCCGGGCTGAACTCGCTCTCGGGAATGGGACCGATGATGCCGTAGTGGTTGCGCGTCGGTGTCAGAAAGACAGGGATCGCACCGCACATGATGATGGCGTGCAGGTTGCTCTTGTGGCAGTTGCGGTCGATGACGACGACATCGCCCGGCGCCACTGTGTGGTGCCACACCATCTTGTTGGACGTGGACGTGCCGTTGGTGACGAAGAAGCAGTGGTCCGCGTTGAAGATGCGAGCGGCATTCTTTTCCGACGCGGCGACGGGACCGGTGTGGTCCAACAACTGGCCGAGTTCCTCCACGGCATTGCAAACGTCGGCGCGCAGCATGTTCTCGCCGAAGAACTGGTGGAACATCTGGCCCACCGGGCTCTTCAGGAAGGCGACGCCGCCGGAGTGCCCGGGGCAGTGCCAGGAGTACGAACCGTCGGCCGCATAGTCCATCAGCGCCTTGAAGAACGGCGGCGCCAGGCCGTCGAGGTAGCTCTTGGCCTCACGGATGATGTGGCGGGCCACGAACTCCGGCGTGTCCTCGAACATGTGGATGAAGCCATGCAGCTCGCGCAGCACGTCGTTGGGCAAGTGCTGGCTGGTGCGCGTCTCGCCGTAGACGTAGATCGGGATGTCCGGGTTGCGGAAGCGGATCTCGCCGATGAACTTGCGCAGGTTCAGCACGGCCGGGTCGAGGTCGGGACCGGGCGTGAACTCCTCGTCGTCGATGGACAGGATGAAGGCCGATGCGCGGCTCTGCTGCTGGGCGAACTGCGACAGGTCCCCGTAGCTCGTCACGCCCAGGACTTCCATGCCCTCCTTCTGGATGGCTTCGGCCAACGCACGGATGCCCAGACCCGAGGTGTTCTCGGAGCGGTAGTCCTCGTCGATGATGACGACGGGAAAGTGAAAACGGATCATGGGCAGCCTCCAGCGGGCGGGCATCAAAAAACGAAGCGGCGAAGTGTAGGGCCGTGATGTGTTCTGTCCGTGTCGGCGCGGTCTATAAACTGCTTCGACGCCACAGCATTCAGGGAGACAAAGATGGACTGGAATTCGGCCACCGCGTGGTGGACCGCAGCCGGCGCGCTCGTCGCCGTCGAACTGGCCACGGGCACCTTCTACCTGCTGATGCTGGCCCTGGGAAGCGTCGTCGGCGCCCTCACCGCCCACGCGGGCGCAGGCGTGAGCACCCAGGTGGTTCTGGCCGCCCTTGCCGGCACCTGCACGACGGGCTTCTGGCACTGGCGCAACCGTCGCCGCAGCGTGGACGCACCGGACGCGAACGCCAACCGCGACGTCAACCTGGACGTCGGCGAATCGGTCGACGTCGGTCGCTGGGACGAACAGGGTCGCGCTGACGTGAACTACCGCGGCTCGCAATGGCGCGCCCGGTTCGTCGGCGATGGCACACCCGGCCCCGGCCCCCACCGCATCGCCGCGCTGCGCGGCAACATGCTCGAACTCGTGAAAGCCTGACTCCATGGAAATCGCTCTCGTCCTGGCCATCGTCGCCATCATCTTCATCGTCCGCGCGATCAAGATCGTGCCGCAGCAACACGCCTTCGTCGTCGAACGTCTCGGCCGGTATGACCGCACGATGGCGCCCGGCCCTCACGTGCTCGTACCCTTCATCGAACGGGTGGCGTACCAACACTCGCTGAAGGAGATTCCGCTCGATGTGCCGAGCCAGGTCTGCATCACCAAGGACAACACACAGCTGACGGTCGACGGCATCCTTTACTTCCAGATCACCGACCCGATGCGTGCCAGCTACGGCAGCAGCAACTACATCGTGGCCATCTCCCAGCTGGCACAGACCACCCTGCGCTCGGTCATCGGGCGCATGGAGCTGGACAAGACCTTCGAGGAGCGCGACCTGATCAACAGCTCCGTCGTGCAGGCGCTGGACGAAGCCGCGCTGAACTGGGGCGTCAAGGTACTGCGCTACGAAATCAAGGACCTGACGCCGCCGCCGGCCATCCTGCACTCCATGCAGGCGCAGATCACGGCGGAACGCGAGAAGCGTGCGCTGATCGCAGCGTCCGAAGGCCGGCGCCAGGAGCAGATCAACATCGCCACCGGCGAGCGCGAGGCGGCGATCGCGAAGTCCGAAGGCCAGAAGCAGGCCGAGATCAACAAGGCCCAGGGCGAGGCGGCGGCCATCACGGCAGTGGCCGATGCCACGTCGGACGCCATCCGAAAGATCGCGTCGGCCATCCAGCAGCCCGGCGGCGACCAGGCGGTTCAGCTCAAGGTCGCCGAAAAAGCCGTCGAGGCCTTCGGCCAGCTCGCGCAGAAGAACAACACCATGATCGTGCCGGGCAATGTCAGCGAGGTGGCAGGGCTCATCGGCACGGCAATGAGCCTGCTCAAGGCCGGAGGCAAGGCGCCATAAAAAAGCCCGCGAGGGCCCGGTGAAGGGCGGTCGCGGGCGCAAGACGTTCGGGGGGCGCCGAACGAAAGCGATGGAGGAGACGCTTTTCTAGTGACCTCCAGGGGCCAAGCTGCTTAGTTGCCGCCGGTGAACGGGAAGCCCAGCAGTTCGGCAATGACATCCCAGAGCGACACATTGTTCATTTGAGCCATCCATGCAGCGGTGTTGAGATGGCTTCAGTGTGGATGGCCGCGCAGTTCCGGGCGACTACAAACCCTTGTAGGGGTGGCCGTCAGAGCAGCCCCAGCTCCATCGCCTTCAGCACGGCCTGGCTCTTGGTGGAAACATCCAGCTCCTGGAACAGCCGCTTCATGTGGTAGTTGACGGTGTTCTCGCTGATGCCCAGCAGATTGCCAACGACCCAGGCGCTCTTGCCCTCCATCGTCAGCCTCAGGATTTCGAGTTGCCGCGCTGGCAGTTTGGGACGTTCGTCGGGGAGCAACAGTCGCACCGCGGCATCCTGGGCATGCACTGCCAGCAGTTGCAGGTCCGCAATCAGCCGGTTCAGCTTGATGGGATCGTCGGGCAGGCGTTCTTCACGATCCATGCCGAGCAGCAGCCGCTTGTAGCCCGGCATGTGCACGGCGACAGCGACGCCGGTACGGTATCCGTATGGCGCCACCATTTCCCACAACTCGCCCGCACCCGCCTCGACGTAGAAAGCTTGGTCGTAGGTCAGCGGCGTGGACTGCCGAAGCAGTCGGCTGTGCACCGGATCGCGCCGGGCGAACTCCGGATCTCGCGATGCCTGCAGGAACTTCTCCGGCGTGTTTCCCACCGGGAAGCAACTGACCTTCGACTCCAGCCCCCGACGCTCGACCGCCAACACGGCGACGACCAGCCCGAAATCAAGGTCGCTGGCGAAGTCGATCAACCCCTGCCTGAAGGACGCCAAATCCTCGGCTTGACTGACTTGTTCGTACCGCTGCAGGTTCATCGGGGCACCAGACGCTACTAGGGTTGGTAGGCGCAACGCACCATCGACGAACGCAAACTGCATGTCATGCAGATGACGGGAGACCCGAATGCAGTTGGCAGCATGGCGACTGATGGCCTGCGAGATGGTCGTGAAGACTGTAAACGAGTTTGAATTGGCAACCCACGAGTTGCGGCAGGTCGGCCGCAGCGTACGGGTTGACAAGAAGCGACGCGGGCTGCGCCATGGCCAAGAGGTCTGGTCCACTGCGGCCAACTCGCCCATCCAGATCGCCTGGGAGTGGACCGAGATCCAGCCCGACATCGTGGCGCTGTTCGATCCGATGCGCATTCTCTGCAACGTCGCCCTGATCGACGGCGATGGACATGCGCTGGCACGGTCGCGGCGCATGGTGCACTTGAACAATGTCATTCACCGGCTCGACTGGCGCAGCACGATAGATCAGCCAACATTGCGCCGATTAGCGCCGTAATGGGTTATGATCATGGGCTTGCAGGAGAGGTGGATGAGCGGTTTAAGTCGCACGCCTGGAAAGCGTGTGTGGGCTAATACCCACCGCGGGTTCGAATCCCGCCCTCTCCGCCAGAACACCGTTCCCAGAACGTCCAAGACCGTCCCAGAGACGGTCTTTTTTTGCCCGTTTCATAGGAGAAACCGGCTCAGCGCTCCTCGCTGATCGTTCCACGTCGTCCCCCAATATCCCACTGCTTCCCACGCTTTTTTGTGGGTCAATTTGTGGGTAAGCTTTGTGGGTAGGAATTTCGAAGCCTCGAAATTTTTGTGGGTAGACTTTTGGAGCGCTGCGATGCCCAAAAAGCCCGGTGCTCACGCCATTCACCGCCTGAGCGCGCTGGTCGTCAAGAACCTGAAGAAGCCAGGTCGCTACGCTGACGGCGGCAATCTGTGTTGACGCCGACTGAAATTTGACCCACCCGTGAGGGCCCTGCCGACCCAAATTTGACCCAGGTGTTCAACCTACCCTGCCCGAGATATCCACAGCTGGGCGGGGGTGTGAGGAGTGATCACCATGG
>NZ_JBIGIC010000069.1:0-289 GCF_043555985.1 Pelomonas candidula
TTTTGGCCGAAGGGCCAAAACTCCGCGTGGGGCGATTGCCCCCTGCCCTTGTGAAGGGCTTCTTATTTGAAAAGAGCGGGGAATCAGGTTAAGAGCAGTGAGGTGTAAAGCATGCATATCACGAAAATGCACGGACTGGGAAATGATTTTATTGTAATTGAAGAGCGGGCTGCGGACCCCGCCGGATTGGCGCGCGGCCTGTGCAGGCGGCGTCTTTCGGTAGGCGCGGACGGACTGCTCCTGGTGGAGCCGAGCGAAATTGCGGACGTAAAGATGCGCATCATCAATG
>NZ_JBIGIC010000070.1:0-287 GCF_043555985.1 Pelomonas candidula
GCGGCTCGGCGGCCGTGATGATGAGCGAGTTCGTCGACGGGTCGGCCTGCACGAAGCCACCGGTGGACGGGCCGGCCGAGGCCGACAGCGGTGACGTCGAGGCGGTGGACGCGCCGGTCGTGGACGTGGTGGTGCCACTGGTGGCGGTGGGCGTCGTCGCGTTGCCGCCGAAGCTGGTGTTCGTGCTGCCCAGGCCGCCGCTGCTGGTGCCGGTGGTGCCGTTGCCGCCCGTGTCGCCGGACGCGGCCGCGGCGAAGGCCGCGCGCAGCACGGTGGCCAGCTTCACG
>NZ_JBIGIC010000071.1:0-285 GCF_043555985.1 Pelomonas candidula
CGGTATCGTCTTGCCAAGCGTTCAGCACGCCCTCTTCGACCGACACGAGGACCCGACGCGCGGGGTCGTACGTGTTGCGGACCGCGGGCCACGGGGCCTGACCATTGGCTGAAGGCTTGATCACGCCTGTGACTTGGCGATTGCCGTCGTAGCGTGTGGCGTGTTGACGCCGACTGAAATTTGACCCACCCGTGAGGGCCCTGCCGACCCAAATTTGACCCAGGTGTTCAACCTACCCTGCCCGAGATATCCACAGCTGGGCGGGGGTGTGAGGAGTGATCACCA
>NZ_JBIGIC010000072.1:0-285 GCF_043555985.1 Pelomonas candidula
GAGACAATATAAAAGATATCAACGTTTTTTATGTATGCTGACGGCTGCTGTGGTTGGAACTATGCTTCCCTGTACGGCAATGGCTTCGGGTATGCCGGGCGATACGGAATATTCATATATTGCTCATGGAATGGCAGGATATACGGAGCGGCAAGAAATCAAAGGGGACATATCAGAGCAGGAAAAGAGCGGCGATTTGCAGTCCTGTACAATTTCCGGGGATTGTGTTCTTGGAAACGGACAGAGTGGACCATGCATCACAGAAAATGAAAAGAACCGGAGCGT
>NZ_JBIGIC010000073.1:0-285 GCF_043555985.1 Pelomonas candidula
TTTCATAAGATCATAGACTCCTTAAAATTTATCTGTATTACATGCACGCCGCCATTCGCTTTTTATTCGCGCGCCGCGCAATTCGCATAGCGGCGGCAGGATATGCGTTGCAATCCGCTTGCTTCGTACTTACGTCCAAAACCGCGCTTTCATGCGGATCGCTCCCTCTTTTTCTCAAACGGACCGCTAACGCTCGGGGGCCTGTTATTCACCGCATAAGGGAGCCTGCGGCTTAACGCCGAAATGCACCGTTGCGCTTAAAAATCCGCGTCGCTGTCCGCAAGA
>NZ_JBIGIC010000074.1:0-285 GCF_043555985.1 Pelomonas candidula
TGTCGACCTACCCGCAGCTGGCCGCGCTCAACGTGATGCGGCTGGCCAGCCCCAACTCGGCCATCCTGAGCGCCGTCATCTTCAACGCGTTGATCATTGTCGTGCTGATCCCGCTGGCGCTCAAGGGCGTGCGCTACCGCGCCATCGGCGCCGCCGCGCTGCTGCGCCGCAACCTGCTGGTCTACGGCCTGGGCTGCGTCATCGTGCCCTTCATCGGCATCAAGGCCATCGACCTGATCCTGGTCGCCCTCGGCCTGGCCTGAACTTCTCACTCTCATATCCCAT
>NZ_JBIGIC010000075.1:0-284 GCF_043555985.1 Pelomonas candidula
TCCATCCGCTCCCGCCTCCCTCGTCGTCATGGGCGTCGCCGGCTGCGGCAAATCCACGCTCGCGGCGACCGTCGCGGAGCAGCTGGGCCGCCACTGGCTGGAGGGCGACCTGTTCCACAGCGAGGCCAGCCGCCAGAAGATGGCCCAGGGCGAACCGCTGACGGACGACGACCGCGCCAGCTGGCTCGCCAGCCTCAGCGAGCAGCTGTGCCTTCGCCCCGGCCTCATCGTGACCTGCTCGGTGCTGAAGCGCGCCTACCGCGACCAGCTGCGCCGGGCCTCGC
>NZ_JBIGIC010000076.1:0-283 GCF_043555985.1 Pelomonas candidula
CTTGCTGGAGGTGGGCTGGGCCATCGGCCTGAAGTACACCGAGGGCTTCACGCGGCCGTGGCCCACGGTGGGTACGGTGACGGCCATGGTGCTGAGCGTCGGGCTGTTGGGCGTGGCGATGAAGTCGCTGCCCGTGGGCACGGCCTACGCGGTGTGGGTGGGCGTGGGCGCGGTGGGCACGGCGGCGCTGGGCATCGTGTTGTTCGGCGAGCTGGCCAGTGTGGGCCGGCTGGTCAGCCTGGGGCTGATCGTGGCCGGCATCGTGGGGCTGAAGCTGGCGTCC
>NZ_JBIGIC010000077.1:0-282 GCF_043555985.1 Pelomonas candidula
GGAAGCCCCAGCTTTTCCTTCAGCTCCGCCGTCACCCGTCCGCTTTCCACCGCCTCCTGCACCTCCCGGCACAGCGCCTGCTCCTCCGCCGCAAGCGTTCCAATGTCCTGTTCCAGACCGATCGTCTCGTTCAGCCTTCCGTTTTCCGCCCAGAATAGTTCCTCTATCTCTGCACGGTTTTTCCCCACCAAAAAAGCGCCCTCTCCGGCGCTTTCCTTTAGGCTATACCGTGTGCTCCATTCAATTCCTTTGAGGAATTCTTCTCCTGCTCCTTTCCCATAT
>NZ_JBIGIC010000078.1:0-280 GCF_043555985.1 Pelomonas candidula
TATATTCCACTTCGTTAAGCTGGTAGCTTTCGTCCGGGGGCTGCAATTCCTTGATGTAATAATGCGCGTAAGGTAGGCCCGTGATCGTATATTCCCCGTTTTCCGTGATCGTAAATTCTTGAATCAGTTTTCCGCCGCTTCCTTTGAGGGACGTTTCCGGGGTTGGTGCGTTGGTCGGCTCCGCTGTCCCGCTCGTCGTAGGCTCGGCTTCGGGTTGCTCGGTTGTGTCCTCGATCTTAAAAAGACCAAACACCGCGCCGTTAAGCCTGTTGTCCGCTTC
>NZ_JBIGIC010000007.1:0-322498 GCF_043555985.1 Pelomonas candidula
GCCGAAATGGGCGGTCACGATGCCGAAACGGCCGGTCACGATGAGCCGAAATCAGCGGTCGGTCACGATGACCGAAATGACCGGTCACGATGCCGAAATCGGCGGTCACGTTGGGCCGAAATACGCAACTACCGCCACTCTTTCATCCGCAAGAAGCTCGGCGCGTATTGGCCGCAACAAAAAGCGCCCGTCGCCATATGTCTCAGCTGCCCAAACCCGTTCGCTTCGAGTCGGCAGCTTGGCTGCGCTCGGCGAACGCTTGCAGGCGGGCGATATGGTTACAGCTGACCAGGCTGCAGCGCTGGCTGGCACCACGCGCGCGACCATCAACGCCTGGATCATCGAAGGCCGAGCAATCGGCCTCACTCGCACCCGCCGCGGATTTCGGCTGCCCAGGTGGCAGTTCGAGCCGACCGTCTGGGACGTGATCCCTGCGCTTGCTAAGGCTCTGGGAACCACCGAGGGCTGGGCTTTGCTTTCATTTCTGGAGACCCCGCTGGGCGGCCTTCAGGGCAGGACGCCTCGACAGGCCATTGAAGAGGGTGACGCGGCACGCGTCATCGAGCTGGCAGTTGCGGAAGGCCACTGAGAGATCGCTCAGCGCAACTCGGCAAAGTCGAATAGTGCCGTTGCTTGGCACTGCATCACTCGACCGTCACGACACTGATCACCGGCTTGCCCAGCGACGCCCCGGCCGTTGAGGGCGGGCAGCTGGAGGCCAAGTCCAGATTGATCATCGCGGACATCGCAGCCGAATTGAGCGACGATCATTGGCGCATTCCTGATCCGCTGACAGCTGGACAGTATCCGTCCGGGCAACTCACCTTGAACGTTCTTCCCGGCCGCAGGTCCCGGGAGGTTCAAGTTGACTTACACCTGTTGTGCGCCAAGAACTTTTCGTCTGTCCTCAGGTTTCATGACTTCCCACGCAGCCTCGGCGGTGAGGCGTCTTCTTCATGACAACAAGGTTAGAGCGCACCTCGGTCCCAAGACTCAACATAGTTGAGCAGCGAGTCGACTTGCACAATCTCCGATGCTGGGATGGGCAGGTCGCTTAGGTAGCCAAACGGTACCGGCCGGCTCACCACCATCGGTTGTCTCACAAGGAGCTTGTCAACGTCGACACCGGTGAACTCGGCTATCTTGGCCTGGTTTTCGCGCACCCACTCGCTGCGGCGCAGATGCTTGTGAAGATGGTCACCCACGTTGCCGCGGAAGCGGCCACACGTCTGAGCAATCTCCGCAATCGTGCGACTCGCCTTCAGGCGCTTGCACTCAATCTGCATCACCCGTCCGTCAGGGCGCCATGCCAAGACGTCAATGTCGCCGAGATTTGGATTCTTGGGAGCGCCAAGCTCCGTTAGCTTGATTTCGAGCCGCACTTTCCAGCCGTGAGATTCGAGAAGTGCGCCAACCTCCGCCGAGAATCCCGCCCCGAGCTTGGCGACGCGCCCACCGAGCCACGACCGCATCGCCCTGGAGCCGAACACATCCTTGTCGAACGCTGCGTCGGCAACGCTGTCCATGACATACAGAAGAGCGTCGCGGCATACGCCAACGCCGTACATGAACTCTCCCTGGCCCTCATCCAGGATGATGAGCGGTCGCAGCATGACCGACAGACGCCGCTCGTATCGCCATGGGTTGACGTCTTTGGGGTTGTCCAGACCAGCCTTCGCTAACCAACCCGAGCGCCGAGGAAGCCCAAACGACCTCAGAAAGGCTGCCACGTCTGCCTCCGTGACGCCCACGCTCGCCCGTGCCTCAACGATCTCGGAGGCGCGCGCTCGCACTACGACCGAGGATCTGGTGGCGCCTAGGTCCATGAGACCCCCGAAGATCTGCCGAAAGCTCTCGAACGAAAGGCCGTATTCGGCTGCCCAGGCGTCAACGAAGGCCTTCTCCACAAAGACCGACCCGTCAAGTGCATCCACAGGTGCAGGCTTGTACACGGCCCACTCCTCGTAGCGCTCAGCCGCGGACGCGTACCCCTGTCCGAATGTGGCCCTATGGAACGGTTCGCTGAGCTCCGCGATGACCTCAGCGCTCAACTCATAGGAGCCGTTGGGGAACTGCAGGATTCCCTGTGTGGAGAGCCCGTAGTGGACAACATCCGAGTCCCGCCCCAGGTTGATGAGCGCAGCCATCTCGCCAACAAGTTCGTCCGTGGAAAAGTCGTCAGGCCTTCGACCACCGATATCGACAGCTTCGCACGCCGCCGCCTCGACGAGCGCGCGAAGCGTTATCTGGAGCTGGGATCTGCTTGCATCGGACTCACGCGCAGCACGGGTGCCATCATCGACACCATACAGGCCTCGCACGGCGCGAGCGGTGGTCTTCCATCGCTGCGCATCCTTCAGGAGAGTCTCATTGCAGCGGAGCAGTTCTTCGATAATCGCAACTCGATCGAACTTCCGCAACCTAGCAATGAGGGCAAGCGCCTTTACCTCGACCGCCTTGTTCAGGCGCTCCTTGCTCGCTGCGGCATCGAGCATGACCGGCTTCGCCGGCGCCTGCATCCAGGTAAAGGCCTCGCGCAACCTGGATTCCAGGTGCTCAGTCGGCGACCGATAGATGCGACGACGGTCTGAGGCGAGCAGAGCTTCGACTTGCGTCGACGGTCTGAGCACATGCAGGATGCGCGCGCCTGTTCCACCCAGTACCCGAAGTGCCAGCGCCTCGCAATCGAGTTGCCTTCCCCGCGGAAGATCGTGCGACACGAGCGCCAGCGCGCGGATGACCTCTGCAAGCAGATACTGTTCGCCGCGATTTTCGACGCTGTCGAAGTTCTGAAGGAAGCCCGGCTCGGCTTCTATCTGGGCCGTCCAACCCCCAGCTTGGATGTAGGTGCGGAGTGCCTTCTTAGTTGACTTCTCAGCTTCGGGGGCCGCCCTGAGTAGCACCGCCGAGAAGTCGATATGAACGCCGACAACTGGTGCGACAAAAGTCAGGTCATCGACAAGCAGTTCCAGGGCTCGGCTCACGAACAGCTGCAAGCCTTCCCAAAGGTCGAACACGGCGCGGTCCATCCGCTGCCCCCTGTTCGACTCCATGGCGACCCAGACGAGAGAGCCGCGGTGAGGTGCGCAAAAGGCAAGGACACCTTCCTCGAGCAGATCCATGCTGACGTAACAGTCGAGATCTCGCTTGACCCAGTACACCGACTCCGAGCTGGCACGCTGCACGACGGTGGACTTGCCCATCGGTAGACGTTCGCAATGCTCGTCGACCGACCGACGCCGGCGAACTCGATAGCTCGTGACGTAGTCGGTAGCGATCTGTAGCATGCCGCCCTGGTCGTGGCGCATCTCTGGGATGCGTGTCACGAAGTCTTGCTTCAGCCAGAAGGCGTACCGATTGAGCAAGCCGTTGTCGAACAGCATCTCGACGCCTTGTCGCTCAAGGGCTTCCTGCTGATTGAGCATCAGGATGAGCCGTTCAGACGGGTCGTCCTGGTCTCGAAAGAGCATCTCGAGGTCGGCAAGCCTGGCCACCGAGAACGTCCAACGATCGCGTGGCTGCGGTACTTCCCAGAGAACACCCTCCCCCAGATGGCCACCCATCAGGAACGTATGCCCGGAGTCGACCTCCTGCGTGTCCTCCAGATGCTTGCGTACGACGTCCATATGCTCGAGGAGCTGTCGAGACCTGGAATCCGAGAGCTCGCGAGGGTGCAGGTAGCCAGAATCGGCGATGTCCTGAAGTCCGAACGCGACGACCACAAAATGCAGAAAGCGCCGCTGCCCGACCCGAATGACGATGCTGACGCACCAGCCACCAATGCTTCTCACCGACGCTGGCAAATCGAGGTTGGCCACCGGGTGTCGATGCGAATTTCGCAAAGCCTCCTGCAGACGAGAGAGGACTCGATTCATCATCGCGCTGTTCAGGTCGCCGACCAGGTCCAGCTCATCCGCAACCGAAACGATGAAGCGTCGGACGGTATAGGTCACGGCGCTAGGTAACGCAAGAATGAAACTGTCAGCGACGCGAAGGACGGGATACCGGTGCAGATCGGACTCTTGGTTGCTCTGGTCCGCGAGCGATGAATATGCTTCCGGGCTCAGAACCAGCGGGCTCAAATGCTCAGGCTCGATTCCCAGTTCGACCAGCTCAGGAACCGTAAAGACGACGCGCTTGGCCCATTCGGTCAATGGTGTCTTGGCGCCGATGGAAAGCGCGCGCTTGGAGACCGACTGCTCAGCGTGCCATCGGGGTAGGCCGGCTCGCGCGGCGACCGCGTCAGACATTCGCAGGAGCGCGAGTATGGTCGCCATGAAGCGGCCTGGGTTCTTCAGCTTGAGGCCGCCTACGGCCTCTATGAGCAGCGAAGCGGCGTGCTCGCCTGCCTCCCAGGTGCCACCCAGCACGCGGAAGTCGCCAACGCTCGTCAGGACGTTTAAAACGAACGCGTCCTCAGGTGGGTCTTCGAGACGCACAATCTCGAAGTCCCCGACGAAGAAGTTCAACCAGGTCTGGAGCTGCTGCCACGTCGGGGTCTTCTTCCCTCTGCACCCTGCGACGACGGCCTGCACGAACAGCTCAAGCCGGTATGTGTTCGCCTGGAAGCGTGGCACAGTGCAAAGACCAGCAGCAAGAGTCAAAGTCTTCTCAAGGCTGTACCCGGCAAGAACCTTGAGCAATTGTCGAACCTTCGGATGGTCGAACGGACCGCCTTGGTTGGCCAAGAATTCTGGATAGCCATCGTCGCGGATCATCTGATGAATCGTAGACCACGAGCGGATGGCGCAGAAGCCACTCGGACGAAATTGCGGTGAGCGCATCGGATCCGCCCAAGATCCATTCACGCGCGTCTCACCGATCACGAGGTGTACGGACCTTGGTCAGAGTGGTGAGCAGTACGTCCCCCCCACACATGCGTAACGTGCGGACAAGAAGGTCGGCGGCGTCGAATGAATGCCTGCTGCAGTTTCGAGTCGCACGAATGCTTCTATCCGTGGCCGACTTCACAGTCCGCTGTTTTTTGGAGAGGACGCTCCACATTATCGAAACGACCGCCTGGAGTCATCCTTAAGCGACCAGCATCTCTGAATCGCCCTGGGGTTTGCCGGAGTGATTCATCTCCGCACTCGGCGCCGGACCGAGTGGTGAAGTCGCCGGAAATGCTGCCCTGCGAGAAACCTCCGGATAAGGTACTCATCAGGCGCCGGATTCCGTGTTCAGGAGATCAACGCGTGCCAACATCTCTTGAGCGGCGACGAAGTTCAGCCCGACGTGCGGCCTTGGCTCGTCGTTCTTGCTCAGCATAGTCCCAGGCTGGACGTGGTCGGATCATTGGCAACTGTTGAGCAGCCGCTTCGAGCAGGCTCCACCGGGGTAGCTGTTTATGAATCAGGCTATCAATCTCAGCGGCAAGTACCTCGAAGGGATGTCGGGGAGCAGCATCAGATTCTTCTGTTGACTGGGTCAACAATCGCCGAAACACGTCGACGGCATACGTACCGGCGTAGGAGGCACGGAGAAACCAGTGCTCGCGTCGGCCGCACAGAACCAGCAGGCCAAGTGCGTCAAGACTCGTAGTTCGGCCGGCACGTTGAATGAGCCAGCGGGAGGTTCTTCGCAATTCACCCTCCGCAGTCCAGAAATTCGCGAACCTCTGGGAATCAAGTCCAGTTGTGGAGAGCCAGGCTTGCGAGAACCGGGGCTCACCGCTGGATTGCGTCCCCCGCTTCCCGAGCGCTGCCCACAGCGGACTGAGATAGACCGGCTCAAACCAGGGCAGCTTAAGCCGTGCATTTTCGATCAAGTCGACCGGCAACATGCCTTGGCCGCGCGCCGCGCGAGCGACGCTCTGCGGCTGCTGAAACCCGTGCGAATTCCCCTCCCGGCGAATGAAGGTGCGATTGCTCAAAAGCCGCTCGATCTCGCCAAACGAGCTGTCCGGCATCTTGAACCGGAGCCAGAGCGCGAGATAGCGGTCGCGCAGCCGCAGGTGCGGCGGTACTCGAGGGCGTCCTCCGGAATTGGAGCAGGAATGAGGCACGGCAGGAGTGTGCCCATGACCAATCCGGTCTGTCAAAAACCCTTCGGCTTTTTGACTGTTGGACATTCTGCGCTGGCCCAAAACAATCGGCGGGACCTAGGCGCTCGCCGCGCTCATGGATCGTCACCTCCGACAACGACTGTTGGAGGTTCCGCACCGCAATCAAGCCAACCGCATGACCTGGCCATAGTCAAGAAAAAACGGCGCGAGAGCTGCAACTCACGCGCCGTTCCTGCTGGGGGGATTCCCCAGACTGTCAATCACAAGACTAGTCTACGAGCCCGTTTGCGGCCCGTCAATTCCCCCTTTTTCTTCGATTTCTGACGCGGCGCCCGAAGCGCCGCGGAGGGGGAACTCATGCGTACTACCAAGCGCTTCACTCCGGCCGTCCTGCGCCGCTTCGCTCGTCAAGGGCGTGGCACGGGAATCTTCGACGCCTATCAGGCATGGCATCAGGTCTCCCGGGGAGACCCGGCCAGCCGAGGTCGATCACATATCCAGCTGTGGAACGGCCGCCAGCACGACCTTCTCAGCGATGGCGAATGGGTGGTGGCCCTCTTCGCAATCATGGTGCCCGGCCTTCTGGACATGCGCGCGCAGTTCCCGCTGTCGCTGGAACCTGGCCGGCACGAACTCGCTGCCTATTCGGCCGACTACGTCGGCGCGTGGGCACCAGGAACACGGGAACTCGCTCGCCGCCTTGGCATTGAGCACCCCGTGATAAGGGATCGGTCTGAGAAGGCCGACTGGGTGCCGACGACAGATCTTCTGTTGACGTTCACTTCCGAACGAGGCCCAGTCCTCCTGGCTATATCCGACAAGCCCAACAACGATTGGCAGAACCCGCGCCAGCGCGAGCTCCTCACCATCGAGCAAGCCTACTGGCGAGCCCGCGAGGTCGAGTGGCTGCTGATCACGCCCAACGAATACTGCAAGGCCGTCGGGCTGACGCTGCGACGAACCGCGCAATGGGCACTGGGGCCTGTCGTGAGCGACAAGGACCTGCGTTTTGCTGTCGCCGCCGCGCACAAGCTCCAGTTCCGGTCAGAGCGGCTCGTGCTGGAAACCTTGGCTCAACTACTGGGCGACCTGGGGCGGGCGCAGCGCGCCCTTTGGCAATCGATCTGGACAGGGAGGTTACCTGTCGATCTGGACCGAGGTTGGCGCAACCACCTCCCCTTGCGTCACGTTGATCTGACCGCGTTCCATGCCCAGAACCCGATCGTCTCGCGGAGGTCGGCATGGAACTGATGCACAACCAGCTCTTCAAGCTCCTGGAACCCGAGCACGGCGCGGTCTACGCGGCCGGCCTGTACCGTGTCATCCTCAATGAGCCCGGGATGGGAAAAGTCGTCGCGGTCCACCTGGATCCACCGGAAAGGCAGCCAGAACGCAAGTGTGGTCGACGGCGCCTTGAGCGAACGCTGCGGGCTCGTAAGAAAACTGCGATGCCTCTCGTTGGGGCGCTCATCTGGATGGATGCCGAAGAACTCAAGCGTCTCGACGCCGCCAACCTACTGATGTCCATCGAGCTGGACCGCGATCCGGTGTGCTTCAGTCCACTGCAAAATGCGCACCGACAGCGGGAGTACGAGCGTCGCATCGCCGCCATGGCCGGCTTCCTGGACTTCAAGCGGCTTGAGGAAGGAATCCTCGTGCACCAGGGCTTGGGCGGACTGGTCAAGGAGGCCATGTCCGCCGCTGGCGTGAGCCGGACCTATGTCTACAAACAATGGTCAACGCTTGCTCGCCTCGGCATCAGCGAGTTGAGTCTGTACCCTCGTCAGGACTTGTCTGGCGGGCCCGGTCAGCGTCGATTCTGCGGCCCGGGTGGCCGCAAGAAGCCCGGGCCCAAAACGATTGAGGAACGCATCGCCAAAGCGTTCGGCAAGCCCATCGATCCTCCACAGCCGGGCATGACGGAGGAGTGGCAGGACCGAATGCTCGCAGCGGACCGCAAGATCCAGGCGCCCACGCTCAGCCTTCGCGCCCGATACGAGCAGGTCATCAAGACGGCCTTCGTGCTCAAGTACAAGCAGGTTGGCCGCGAGGTCGTCCCTGTTGAGTTGAAGGAAGGGGCCTACCCCAACTTCGCTCAGTTCAAATGGCTGATCACGACGCGCAAGTCCGCGCTCGAATGCATCCAAGAACGCACGACCAAGGGACACTTTGATCGCGCGCTGCGCGGCCTGACAGGCAAGAGCTGGAAGGGCGTCCCAGGCCCGGGCCATACCTGGGCCATCGACTCGACCGTTGGTGACATCTACTTGCGATCGTCAGTCAATCGCGCCTGGATCATCGGGCGCCCGATTGTCTACATCATTGTTGACGTCTGGTCCACGGCCATCGTCGGCTTCTATGTCTGCCTTTCCGGCCCGAGCTGGGCGACCGCGAAGATCAGCCTGTTCAATGCCATCGCCGATCCGCAGACGATGGGCGCGCTGTGGGGGTACCAGCCGCTGATCTCCCTGGATCCGCACCCGACGCTCTGCTACTGCCTGCTGTGCGACCGTGGTGAGTACCTGAGCTTGGCTGCGCGCCAGACGCTTCTCAAGCTTGAAGGCTGCGGCAGCTACGCGCCGCCGTACCGGCCCGACCTGAAAGGCCTCGTCGAGGTCTTGCATCGGATCATGAAAGATCAGCAGTTCCCGTTCATCCCCGGTGCCATCGACTTCAGGCGCGCGGAATATGAGTTGCGGCGCGTCCGCATGGAAGACAGCGCTTACACACTGCCGGAGTACGTCCAGCATCTCCACGAGATCTTCTGGCGCTACAACCTGACCGCCGATCGCAACCATCGGCTGGACGTCCACATGATCGGCGAAGGTGTCTATCCGAGCCCCGCCGGCTTGTGGCGCTATGGGCATCAGATCGGCCTCGGCTTCAGCCGATCAACGCCTACCGCCGACCTGATCCAGCATTTGCTGCCTGAGACCGGTGGGCGCATCAAAAAGGACGGCGTCTACGTCGGCGGCCAATGCTACGAGGCGCCACAACTGCCTGGGCTCGACTGGACCGCGAAGGCGCGCAATCTTGGATACCAAGATGTCACGGCCCGCTATTACCCAGGCAGCATTTCCCGCGTCTGGACACCGCATCCTGTGGGAAAAGGCTTTTTAGAACTCAAGATCTCTGACCAGGCGCGAGCCTCAAGCGAACTCACCTTCGACGAGGTCGCAGATGCCTTCGCCTACCAGAAGCTGAGCAGCAACAGGCAGGAGCACGTTCGTCTCATCGCCCGGCTGGAGTCCATGCTGCGAGAAGGCTGGATTCGGCGCAATGCCATGGACGCGACGGCAGAGGCGATATCGCGCGCCAAGGGGGCGGCGCCGTCGGCCACCCTCGCCCGCGAGATAGAAAAGTCGCTGGGCGGCCTCGCTTCGGAAGCGGACTCAGCGCCGGCATCAGCCTCTGCCTCGGCCAGTGACGAGGAGGAGTACTTCGAAATCATGAACGACATCATGGCAGCAGCGAACAACCATGACGACTGACGCCCTCTTCGACGATCCCTACGACGGAAATCCGCTGGTCACGGGCTTAGGGCCGCTGATCTCGCCAGTCACGGCCCTTGCCCAACTGACCAGCATCCCACGGCGGCCCAACGAAATTGCCAGCATGCCCAAGCACGTTCGGTTGCACCACCTGATGCGGCTGATCGACTTGCACATTCCGGCAGCAGAGGAAGGTCGCTTGCGCCAAACCATCGACTTGATGCTGCGGCAAGGCTATCGCCACCGCGATCCAAGAGACGCCAGGTCATGGCGGCCGATCAGTGGCGAGTGGCTGCCGACGGGCGCGCAGTTAACTCCAGCCTCGGCCGCCGTCGTGGTGGGTCACAGCGGCGTCGGCAAGTCCCAGTCGATTCGCCGCAGCCTGTTGTCCTATCCATCGCAGCTGATCGTTCACAACAGCTTTCCGCAGATGGTGGGCGAGCATACGCAGGTGGTGTGGCAATCGATCGACGTACCGCCCGGTGGTCGATCGGTTGATCTTGGCGCGGCCCTGATGATCGCCTGGGACCACAGCACGGGAGCGGCACGGTTCAAGGACTCCCTGAAACGACCGAGGCGCGACGGCTCGCAGATGCTGGACGAGTGGCGGCACGTCGCCCTTAGCCATTTTCTCGGAATCCTGCATCTGGACGAGGTCCAGAACTTCTTCAAGCTGGCCGCACTCAAGAAGCGCAGCAAACGCGGTGGCGATGCGGATGCCCCTGAGCTGAGCATCGTCGAAGACCTGTGCCTCAAGTGGCTCCTGGTGCTGATCAACACTTGGCAGATTCCCGTCTTGATCTCGGGGACCCCGGACGGCGTCGGCGCTTTGACACGACGCTTCGCCAATGCGCAGCGGTTTTCGACGATGGGTTATCACCGGTTCGAACGCTTCGAGAGTGCCGGGGACAAGGGCTTCAGGCTGGGTATCCTGAAGGAACTTGTTGAGCATCAGTACGTGCAGCAGAAGCTGCCGATGTCCGACGAGTTGGCCTCGCTCGTGATCGAGCTCACGGCCGGTATTCCTCGCATCATCATTGCGCTATGGATTGCGGCGCACCGCGTGGCGTTTTCTCGCAAGGACGACGCATTGACATTGGACGATCTTCGGCGGGCGGCAGAAAAATATCTGGCACCGGTGAAGCAGGCCGTCGCAGCTCTCAACAGCGATTTGCCGCACCGGATGGCTCGTTATGAGGATCTGGTTCCTCGGGAAGATGCGTTTTGGGGACTGTTTTGGACGTCGATGGCCAGCGATTGAATGACCTCTCGCCATTGACGAAAGGTGAAGGAATTGATCGACCGCTAGCTGACCACTTCGAACGGCAGGTCCGCCGCGATTCTGTTGAAAAACTCGGATTTGGCGAGATCTTGCGCGAGATTCGGCCCTCAGGGGCTCACGGCATCTTGCAGGACGTCCCGCCGGTCCAAAGGCTAACGCGATCGCGCCTGAGACCCTTTGCGCGGCGCTGAAGGCCATTGCCGTTTGCCGCATGACCCGTGGCCGCAAATCGACTCTGTTCGACGGCTGTGCTCAATCGAGTTTTTCAACAAAATCCAGCGGTTGCTGTCGGTCGCGGCCGGCGGACCAACATGTGGTCTTGGCCACATTGCTGTCAGCGAGACCGCGGCGTTCGTTCTCGCCGGACTACCGCTCACGGCGGTTCAACTGACCTCGGCAGTGATGGCCCCGGACATGGCAGTCCAAGCGGCCGCCATCTGCTTCGTCGAACAGGGATTACCGTTAAGGGGCGTTGGACACCTGCCCTCAGGTCGTGGCCGAGCAACGCGCCGCGCGTGCGCCGGGCAGGTGTCCCACAACCCTTAACGAAAGCGGACACAACGCAGGGTGCGCGCCTCTTCATGAGGAGCTCACTCCCATGCGCACCCACGCAATTGACGCTTAGGAATTGTGCTGAGCAAACACGGCTAGCTGCCACTGTATGGGCCGTCCCGGAGGATGCTGTGAGTGCCCTTGTGGAGGCAGTGTATGACCGTAAGCAATCGCAATCTCGTGCCCGCAAACTGCGCACCTGTATATGCCAGCATAGGGCGCCTCCACGCCAGGCACATGTATTTGGTCGAATGCAGCATCGCTGCTTTGCCTAAGCAATTGCGCGTTTTTGTACAGGGCCATACAGGTCCACCTTTCTCGATCTAGCTCTATTACCTTAAGAAAGCGGCGCGCAAGTCCCCTGACCGCCGCGGGCTTCATTCAGCTCGTGCGTAAGCGACTTCAACGTGGAAACCATTGGGCGTCCAGACCAGTGACACCATCGGAGCTCCTGCAGCGAACGCTGCCAAGATGGCCAGTGTCTTCTTGTCCGTGCCGGAGTGTTTCCCGCCCATGGGATGCGTGTGCCATGTGCCCACGTACGAGAGATAGCCAATCGAGTCTTCGCGCGCGGAGTTCAACGTTTGCTCGAGGCCCTGAGTACCGAGCTTGAATTCCACCCGTGAGCGCGTGCTGTCGGGCGGAGCATCTACCAAGTCCGAAATGCAGATGGTGCGGGAGAACTCGTCGACGTGCCCGAGAAGCACGCCGCCCGTCTCCAGCTTACCCCAGCGCGCGGCGTCGGCCTTGATTGCTTCCACGACGCGCGAAGACAGCCGCAAGTCCCAGCCGAGCGGCCCCGAAGTGAGCGCGGTGACAGGGAGCACGTCGCTGGCCTGCCACTGCATGCCGATGCCCTCGGACAGGCCCACGAATAAGCCTCCGGCAGTTGGTAAGCCCGCGGCTAACCACTTCTCCACTTGCATTGCCATCATCGCCGTGGACCTCGAGAGCGTGCTGTCGGACATGGGCATCGTGAATGATGCGCAGTTGTCGCCGATGAAAACACGCCGCGGGTCGCGCGAGCCAAAGCCCACTGCTTCGCGCAGCTTGTGGTCGTTGCGGCACATGGCAAACAATTCAGCCATCAAGTCATCGCAGCGCGGCGTCCGGCCAGGCCCCTCGAGGAGAAGAAGCGCAACTTGCCCTTGCCCGTACAGCATTGCCCTGCAATAGCGGCCGGCGTGAGCACCTGCAAGGTTTGATGATGCTACCGCCGCGGCGGCAACCCGCAGGGAAGCCGTCGCGTCCAGAATCAACTTGCAGTTGGATGGCAGGCCCTCTCCAAAAGATTGCTGATGGCGAGCAAGGAAGGCCACGGCATCTCCCTCCAGAGCACGAGTGCCGGGGTGGCCGAGCGTCTTGAACAGCGCCTGCATCTCGGATGCCTTCATCAGGGCAAGACGCCGCCCGACGTTCAGTGCATGGCGCGCCGTGTTGTGCGGCTCGAAGTACTCGTTGTCCAGGAAAACTGCGTTGCCGAACCCGGCTCGCCCGAGGTGTGCGGCGACCTTGGAGCCGACGCTGCCGCAGCCAATGAGGAGGTAGCCCGCCGTCGTATCCACGTCTGCGTATCCTGAGACAGCTGCGAGCAGGGACGGGGATAGTTCACGCGAATGCAATGCTCCCGACACCTTCGCGGTCTTCAGCGACCTCACCGTCGCTGCTTTGGGCACGCGCAGCACGTACGGGATGAACTCCACGTCGCGGTGGTGGTCGGCGACGAGCTTGAAAGGTCTGCGCGCAGCGAGCACGACGCCGAAGCAGATCTCAGATGCCCAAGGCCAGTCTTTGCCGGGCTTTGGAAGGCAGGCCTCTAGCCAGGCGTCCACCTCCTGCTCGAGCTGTTTTGCGTCGATGCCCAACTCCGCGGCGCGGGCTAGTAGCGATGCCCCGTCGACCACCGTGTCAGGCCGATAGTCGCCCAAGGCAGGCCTCTCGCCGTCAACCGACTTCGCGCAGGCGAAGAACACCGTCGTCGTCCCCCGCGCCCATTCGTCCTTCGGGTTGTCCTTTTCGTTCAACGTGCTGAACTGCGGCGACGTCCCCGCAGTGGAAAGCTTGGGCTCGAACCAGGCGAGGGCCTTCTTCACGGCGACGTACGACTCCATCGTCAGGACCGAGCCGTCAGTCGGCAGCACCTCTAGCGCAGAGTACGCGTCAAAGCGCAGCCAGGCAGTGGTGTCGTCTCGACGCGTGGGTTCCCAGCCGTGGTCGGGCTTGATTAGGAAGCCGTTGGCAGCGTCAGAGAGCCACTGCACCGTCTGGTCGACAACTTCCTCAAAACCGAAACGATGCATCAACTCGTCCACGTTCCCCTCGGAGATGCATGGCGGCACGCGTTCGTTGGCGTCGTGCGGGTTGATGTGCGGCAGGTTCGACGGGAACTTGGCGCGCAGCGTCGGTGTGGGCGCGCGGGAGGGGTAGTCGGCTGGGAACGTGAACCTGACGGTCTCCACCGCTTTAACGCCGGAGGCCGACTGACCTTTCGAGCGTGCCCGCGTGGGCAGCGGGACCTCAACGTCGATGTCGATGGCGTGCCCGCCGCCCCGCCGCTCGCGGAACTCGCCAACCTTCCTGACCGCAGGGTGCAATCCTAGTACGCGTTGAGCTTCGAGTAGCGGCTGCGAAAGACGACCTTTCTTCATCCGTGCGGGTGCGGAGTGCGCGCGGCGGCCGAGATGCCCAGGTTCTTCGCGTCGCTGGCCTTCTTCGCAGGCATCGTCGGACCTTCTGCGGTCACGTCGAACTTGAGAGGGGCCTGCGAGGTCTTGCTCGGGTACTCCCCCGTACACATGACGGTGCCCTTAACGTCCTTGACAATTTTCTCGTATTCGAGCTTGGCCCCCCAGCACGGCGGGTCGTCCTTGTCGTCCTTGATTTCCTTGCAGCTGGCCACGATGAACGCACCGTCCAGGGTTTGGGCAAGCGCATTACGCGCATCGTCATTGACCTTGGCGGTCGTGCCCTTCTCGCTCGCATCGCCCCAGCTCTCGTACGACAGCGACCGCCACGAGCAGTGATGGGGCGCTTGCAGGACGTCGTAGCGCAGCACGTCGGGGTTCTTCTTGTGCTTCTTCCAGAGCCGTTGCCAGATTTCGACCCCGGCATCCCCGCCGGTCAGGAAGCGGCAGGCGCCCGGAGTCTTGGCATCGGCGGAGATGGACATGTTCAGGATGACACTTGACTCGTTCTTGGCGAGCAGTTCGTCTTCCGCATCGTCGGCAGCCGGCAACGGCCCCAGCATGGTCCCCGTGAAGTACGCAGACACGTCCTGCTCGTTCACTTTGCTGAAGGCTTCGTCGACCTTGATGAGGATGCCGCCCAGGTCCCCGGACTCGTCGTCCTCGCCGAACACCAGCACGCGGTCGCCTTCGGCCACGCCGACGTACTTTTTCTTGCGGCTGACCTCGATGCGACGGCGCGCTTCCTTGTTGAACACCTTGGCGTCATCCGTCAACTTGTGCACCTTCGACGCGCGGCGCTCGACGATGAGCGAGCACCAGAGCTCGCGGATGACGATGCGGCGCTCGTTGTAGGGCTTCTTGTCATCGGGGTACTCGGACAACGGCCCGACGTAGAAGTGCTTCTCGAAGCCCATGATGTGGTCGTCATCGGGGTGGCTGTTCAGGAACGCGTCCACATACGGCCGACCCTTGTCGTCCTTCTTGAGCATGTCCCGCAAGTCCTTGGCGACGTCCCGGGTCTTGTCGTTCGTGTCGTCCGCTGCGGCGCGGACTTTGATGTCGACCAGGATGGTCGTGCCTGCCAAGTCGGCAAGCTGGACAAGCGTCATGTCGCCGTTGTCGACGGGAAAGAAGGTGATGCTGGCGGCCATGAGTTCTGCCCTCTACAATGGATGGTCAGGATTAGTTTACATCAGCCAAACAGACGGGGCAACTAGCTTGCCTAAAGCCAGTTTATGGAATTGGAACCGAACATCCCCGAAGCAGCCCGGCCGGACGCCACGACGTGGAGCCAAGACCGTCGGTTCAAGTTCATCGACTACCGGCTGAGGTGGGAGGGGCGGCTCAGGCGCGCCGACCTGACGGAGTTCTTCAGCATCTCCCTGCCGCAAGCCTCGGCCGACTTGGCCAAATACGACGAGGCCGCACCGGAGAACATGAAGTACGACCTCAGCCAGAAGTGCTACGTGCGCGGGCCTGAATTCAAGGCCAGGTACGGCCGCAGCTCACCGCAGATGTATCTGAGCGAACTGGCTGCGCTGAGCACCGGCATCCTCGAGCGCAGCGCGACTTTCCTAGGCTGGACTCCGCCCGTCGGCTTGGCCCCGGCGCCTGTGCGGACCTTCGACGGGGACGTGCTGGCCGCGCTGCTCGGCGCGATACGCGAGCAGTTGTCCATGGAAGTCGAGTACCAAAGCATGGACCCGGCGGCTCATTCGACAAGAGAGGTCTCGCCGACCGCGCTGGCGTACGACGGTACGCGGTGGCATTTGCGAGCGTATTGCCACTTTGAGTCGCGATTTCGGGATTTCGTCCTCGGACGTCTTCTAAGCGCGAAAGCGAAAGAGAAGAGCCCGTGGACGGCGAACCAGGACCAAGCCTGGAATACCTTAGTGATGCTGCACGTGGCGCCGGCCTCGGAGATGAACGACACGGCGCGCAAGGCGGTGGAGTTGGAGTTCGGGATGCTCAATGGACAACTGCGCATCGAGGTCAGGCAGGCGCTCCTATTTCACACGCTGCGCCGGTTGCGCCTGGAGAGCTCGGACGTCGGGACAGCAGCGAGCCCGAATCGACTCGTGCTCCTGAATCGGGACGAGGTAGAGGCGCATCTGGATGCGCAATGATCAATGGAGAAAGAAAGTGGCGACAGATAAAAACTCGGGTGTAAGGCTCAATGAGCTCGTGGACATGTTCCGTGACCCTTACGAGCGCAAGGCGCGGGCATTCCCGGGCCTACTGATGGTGCTGCCAATCTTGGTCGCCGTCGCGTCGACATGGGGAACCAGGCATCCCATCATCACCGGCGTCGTTGGCATGCTCGTATCCTGCGGAGCAATCTTCGCGCTGGGCAACCTGGCGCGTGACCTGGGCAAGGAAAAGCAAGAGAAGCTTGTCCAGGGCTGGGGTGGCTTGCCGACCACGTGGATGCTGCGGCACAGGGACAGGTCACTCGAGGGGGGCATCAAGACTGTCTATCACCAGCTCATTACCCAGAAGCTGGGCCTGAAGATGCCCACAGCGCAGGAGGAGCTGGCTGACCCGCAGGCTGCGGACGACGCGTACGGTACCGCGGCGCGAATGCTGCGTGACCTGACCCGCGGCAAGGAGTACAGCCTGCTGCTCAAGGAGAACATCTCGTATGGATTCCGGCGCAACATGTACGGCGCGCGCAAGCTCGGGTGGGCCATCAGCTTCGCCGGCATCCTCATTGGGATCGTCCTCAGCGGCTCGGTTTCCACACGGCCCTGGGACATCGACGCCACAAAGTTCATGGATCTGCCAGTCTCCTCGGCGCTCACGCTTGGCGTCTCCTCGGCGATGTTCGTGGCCTGGTTTTACTTCGGGTCAGCGGCGGTGCGACGAATGGGCATCGCGTACTCCGAGCGCCTGCTGGAGGCGCTGCGCACGATTCCCGGTCCCACGGCTGCGCGCAAGAAGGCGGCGCCCAAGAAGGACCCCCAGCCGAGTTGAACGGTGAGCATTCAGCTGCGAGATGGAGGCCTGCAGGTCTTCGACGTCGACCACGGGCTGTGCGCCCTCCTGACGCTGCCTCGCGTCGGCGGCGGCGCCTACCGGGTGATGATTGACTGCGGGCACGCTGTCAACTGCAGCGGCGCGCCCTGGCACCCGGGCCAGCATCGGCAATCCTTGGGCGTCTAGCGCATCGGCCTGCTCATCTTCACCAATTACGACGCCACCAGCCTGATGCTGTCGGAAGATGCGGCGCGCCACCCTCAGCCTTCGATCCCGGATTTACAAGAGCGCTTCGTCGCGCCGCTCAGGCTTGCTATGACCTGCCAAGATTCGCTCGCGGATTTCGCTTGGTGCGGCGACAAGGGCTGAACGCGCGGCTTCCCAGCACTCCGACAAGATGTCGTGGCGTCCATCTCCCGCAGTACGCCGACAAATCCAGCGCCGGCCTGCCGGATCGCCGCCTCCAGGGTCTCCGCAGAGATACCTCCGATCCTCGCAGCTTCTTCGAGTCGCATGCCCGATACGAAAAAGGCAAACAGTGCTCGCCGAATGGGCCCCCACCCCCGCTCTTTCAGATCCGGCAATCCGAGTTGCTGAAGCCGTTTTGCTGCGCTTTGGGGCGTGACCGAAATCTGTCGCGCTACCTCCCGATAGACGCCGCCGTGAACAAGATATGCGGAACGATAGACCTCATCACTGACCTTGGATCTTCGACCACCGGACGCGATGACCATTCCCTGCTGCATCCCAGTCGCAATGTCCGTAAGCGCCTCGTCGGCACTGTCATACAAGACGCTGCAGGCCAGCGCATAGACGGTCGCCGGCGCCGATGAATTTGGCAGATATAGGACCCCGTCCATCTGCACCAGCTGAGCTTCTGGAGCCTTGGCGACAAGTTCCGGAAACACAGTCGACAACCAGTCGTGTGGAAACCCATCTCTCACAACATCACTCAACAGTCTTGCACCCCGTGGCGGCTTACTACTTGAGTAGGTAAGCAGCCCATGCGCGCGTGCTTTCTGTCGAAGGCGAGCGCTGACATGAGGCACGGGATACGGTCGATGCGTATCCATCAGGCCATCAATGATGGCGTGGAAGCGTCGGACGACCTTGTGCTCGTTCAATTCGTTGAACCATTCGGCGCCCACTTCACGGCTATCGCCAACCCATTGCGACGTTGGCCAGAGCAGCGCATCCTCGGCGTCGGCATACCTCAGAGGAGTTCGGTGCCTGGCGCACCAAAGAACGCCGGGCAACTGATGCTCTCGATGCCAATAGCTGATGCCAAACCTGTCTACGTCGGCACGAACACAGTCTGCACAGAGATACGGGATCGGCCGGATCAGCCTTTGACCGCTGAGGAACAGCACGCCTTGGCTTCCAGGGGCCCCATGCGCCAGATCCGGAAGATATGAGGTGATGCTTCGTCGCAGCGGAATCAGTGTGTGTTGGCACACAAAGTTCTCGGGACCCATCCGAGCTGCCATGCTCAGTAGCTCGGTCACGGTGACCTTTCTACGGTCCCGTTCCGCGACACCCAAGAAGCTGGCCAGCCGTTCGATCATGTCCTTCTCGCCGGCAACCCCGTTCATCCGCATCAGGCGCCCGAGGAATGATCGACTCAGTTCATCGGGAAGCGGAGCGGAGATCGCGAGCATGCTTGCCCTTTCGAGTTAGCGGGGCGACTTGCTTGAGCCCAGCACGGACAGGGAACGGATGACGGCAGCCAAGGCTCGAGAGTGCGCGGCGCTGCCATCCCAGGTCTGCGCCAAGGCACTCAACAACTCTTCGTTGTTGCGGACAGCTTCAACCGACACGCCAAGCTCGATCGAATCTGCATAGTTGCATATTTCGTCAATCAACTTGGTGCGTCGAACAATTTGACCGGCAAGAACCCGGCTGACCTGAGACTGGCTCGCGTCAACGGCTCCAGCAATATCAGATTGCGTCAGGCCGAGATCTTTGAAGAGCTGAGCCGCACGCAGCACTCGGGCCTGCAAGGATTCAGACGACATGATGCAAGAATATTTATATGCATAGTTGCATGTCAAGGAAAGCGGTCGCAGTTATGAATCCGGCCCGCTGTCGGCGGAGCCGTGGCAGGTTGCAGCTGCGATGGCCTGTCGGGTCAAGGGGAGGCGACCCAGATGCCGGAGCTTGGGTCTCAGCTCCGGCATGGCTTGGATGAGGTGCCACGTGCGCAGCGGCTGATCGCCCCAAGTTGTTCGGGCGACTTTGACCGCTTGCTCCACTGCAGTGCTGAGCTCAAGATCGCGCGCAAGCCAATCGACCTGAGAGATGGCACCGCGACGCAGCCGGTGGGGTTTGTGTTGATCGAGCCACGCCCTGTCATTTCTGTAGAGCCAGGCATAGATGGCGGGCTCCTTGGCCCTCGCACGCTTGAGGTCCATCGCCTGATCCGAGGCGAGCAGTTCCGTCCAACGACGTCTTGAGGTAGTCCTCGCCGCATCCAATTTCGCCTCACGCCACCGCTCGTGCAGGCCGGGGACGGTACGAAGCAAGGTCGTGACGGTGGTGACCGAGACCTTCCAGCGAGATGCCGCGTCGGCTTTGGAGGCGCCCTGTTGAAGCGCGGTAATGAGCTTGGGCCGCACATCGTTCTTGAGCAGCTTGGGCCGCCGGCCAGCTTCAATGCCAATTTGAGCTGCCCAGACCATCACGGTCTGCGTATCAACATCAAGAGCGCGCGCGGCCGCTCGCATTGACATCGTGCCATCGCGGATCGATGCCATCACCTCGGTGCGCCGCGACGATGGCAGCGAAGCGCCTGCAATGCACGTTTGTGCTTCACCGAAGGCGGGGGCTGACGGAACCACAGGCGCTGCCAAGCGGGCGAACAGGTCAGAGGACGCGCCGATCAACCAGTCGATCATCACCAGATGACGTAAGGGATGCGTGCCGCTGCGCAGGGGCGCCAACAATCTCGCGAGCTGGGCCTTGGCTTGATCGATGTTTTCGGGGAGGGCCGCGAGCTCCAAGACTGCCCGCAGTGGCCGCACATGCTGCAGGAACGCCCCCGCTGCAGCGGTGAGGGCAATGCGGCCGCTGGCGAGCATGAGCCCACGCTCTGAAAGGGTGTTCCGATAGTGGTGCTGCAAAGTCTCCGAGTCCAGGCGGATGGTTGGTCGACGATCAACGACTTCGCCGACAAGAAGGGCAAAGCGTGCAAGGCTTGCTCTGACTTCCGTATCACGCGGTGCGATCAGCGTAGGCGTGCAACATAGGCGTGGGTCAGGCAGAACCCACTGGAATCGACTCACGCCATTCGACTTCGTCGATGACTCCATGAGGTATTCGCCGTGTCTTGGGCAGACCCAAACGCCTGGGTATTGGTGATCCATGCGCCACCAGACCCAACCTGTCTGATCACGGTCCTCCTCAATGCACGCTAGGCAAGTCTTGAGAGGGTGATGGGCTCTGAACCGACTCGTCAGCAACCCCAAGCGGAATTTGAGGTGAGCCACGGACGGTCCACCCATGGCAGAGACGCAGTCTTGCTCTCGAGACTCGGTCAAGAAGGGGTGGTAATAGCGCAGGAGTGTTCGCTCAAGGCTGATCGAACCGACGTCTCCCAGACGCCCTCCAGTGGCTTGCACAAGGTGGTTCAGGCCACCTGCGAAGTCATGCTGGTGGCCAAGACCTTTGTGACCAAAAAAGAGTTGGGCCGTTTGCCCGGCAAGCCGATGCCCCCACATGCGGTGATGGCGGCTAACAAGGCTGAACAGCGTCTCTCCGGGCTGCCATCGAAGCAGTTCGCGCACCGGCCCGCCATCGCCCGTAACACGGGCGTGGTTGTGCACGCAAACCGGCAATTCGTCGCCAGGCCGCATAAATGCTAGGCCTTTGTTTACGACTCTAATTGCCTGTTTACGACTTTAATTGCCAAGAACACTTTGATGGGCCTCCGGACGATCTCACTCAACCGTGACGGACTTCGCCAGGTTGCGGGGCTTGTCGACATCGGTGCCGCGCGCGCACGCCGTGTGATACGCCAGCAGCTGCAGCGGCACGACGTGCAGGATGGGTGACAGCGCGCCGTAGTGCTCGGGCATGCGGATGACGTGCAGGCCGGCTTCGCTCTCGATGGCCGTGTCGCCGTCGGCGAAGACGTAGAGCTGGCCGCCGCGGGCACGGACTTCCTGCATGTTGCTTTTGAGCTTTTCCAGCAGTGCGTCGTTGGGCGCGACGGTCACCACCGGCATCTCGGCCGTCACCAACGCCAGCGGGCCGTGTTTCAGCTCGCCCGCGGCGTAGGCCTCGGCGTGGATGTAGGTGATCTCCTTGAGCTTGAGCGCACCTTCCATGGCGATGGGGTAGTGCAGGCCGCGTGCCAGGAAGAGGGCGTTTTCCTTGCGCGCGAATTCCTCGCTCCAGGCGATGACCTGCGGTTCCAGCGCCAGCACGGCCTGCACGGCCACGGGCAGGTGGCGCAGGTCCTTCAGGTGCCCGGCTTCATCGGCCTCACTCAGGTGGCCGCGTGTCTGCGCCAACGCCAGCGTCAGCAGGAACAGACCGACGAGCTGCGTCGTGAAGGCCTTGGTGGAAGCGACGCCGATCTCGGCGCCGGCGCGCGTGATGTAGGCCAGCTCGCACTCGCGCACCATCGCGCTGGTGGCCACGTTGCAGATGGTCAGCGTGTGCGGCATGCCCAGCGAGCGGGCGTGCTTCAGCGCGGCGATGGTGTCGGCCGTCTCGCCGCTCTGGCTGATCGTGACGACCAGCGTGCGCGGGTTCGGCACGCTGTCGCGGTAGCGGTATTCGCTGGCGATCTCGACCGACGTCGGGATCTTGGCGATGCTCTCCAGCCAGTACTTGGCCGTGGAGCCGGAGTAGTAGCTGGTGCCGCAGGCCAGGATGAGGACGTTGTCGATTTCCTTGAAGACGCGGTAGGCGCCGTCGCCGAACAGCTCGGGGCTGATGCCGGTCACGGCGTCCAGCGTGTTGGCGATGGACGTGGGCTGCTCGAAGATTTCCTTCTGCATGTAGTGGCGGTAGGGGCCCAGCTCGGCGGCGCCGCTGTGGGCGTGCACGGTCTTGACCTCGCGCCGCACGGCGGCGTAGCGGCCGGTGGCGGTGTCCAGGCGGCTGATCCAGTAGCGGCCCAGCTGCAGGTCGACGACGTCGCCTTCCTCCAGGTAGACGATCTGGTCGGTCACACCGGCCAGCGCCATCGCGTCGGAGGCGACGAAGTTCTCCTGCTCGCCGACGCCCAGCACCAGCGGGGAGCCCTCGCGGGCGGCGACGACGCGGTGCGGCTCGTCGCGGCAGAACACGGCCACCGCGTAGGCGCCCTTCAGGCGCGGCAGGGCCTGCTGCACGGCGTCCAGCAGGTCGCCGCTGTAGAGGTGGTCGATGAGGTGGGCGATGACCTCGGTGTCGGTCTGGCTGTGGAACTGGTAGCCGCGTGCCTTCAGCTCGGCGCGCAGTTCGTCGTGGTTCTCGATGATCCCGTTGTGGACCAGCGCGATGCGGCCGACGCCACCGGTGTCGGCGTTCGGGCCGACGGAGAAGTGCGGGTGGGCGTTGTGCACGGCCGGTGCGCCATGCGTGGCCCAGCGGGTGTGGGCGATGCCGGTGCCGGCGGCGATGCCGTCATGCTCGGCCTGGTGCTGCAGCTCGGCCACGCGCGACGTGGAGCGGGCGCGGCGCAGGGCGCCGTCCTGATGCACCGCAACTCCGCAGGAGTCGTAGCCGCGGTATTCCAGGCGCTTCAGGCCTTCGACGAGGATGGGAACGATGTTGCGCTGACTGACCGCGCCGACGATGCCGCACATGGGAT
Source organism: Pelomonas candidula (assembly GCF_043555985.1). NCBI lineage: Bacteria > Pseudomonadati > Pseudomonadota > Betaproteobacteria > Burkholderiales > Sphaerotilaceae > Roseateles > Pelomonas candidula. The sequence continues at coordinate 22,793 of NZ_JBIGIC010000007.1, forward strand.
GACTCCGTTTTTTGGGAATGGCGGGCATGCTAGGCATACGTGAACGGTAGATGCGTGCAAAATTCGACTGGATATGAATGAATATTTCCTTTCATGTTGAAGGTGAAATTTCCATTCTAAAAATATCAATCTATGAATGAATTTGACGCCATCGACATCCGGCTGCTGGACGCGCTGCAGGCCGACGCCTCGCTGAGCAACCAGGACCTGGCCGCCCGCGTGGCCGTGTCGCCGGCCACTTGCCTGCGCCGTGTGAAGCGGCTGGTGGAGGCCGGCGTCGTCGAGCGTCGCGTGGCCATCCTGTCGCCCGACAAGCTGGGTGCCGGCCTGTCCGCCATCCTCGAGATCACGCTGGACCGCCAGGGTGCCGAGCACCTGGACGCCTTCGAGGCCCGTGCCGTGCAGGAGGCGGCCGTGCAGCAGTGCTGGCGCGTGTCGCCGGGGCCGGACTTCGTGCTCGTGGTGCAGGTGGCCGACATGCTGGCATATCACGCGCTGACGCAGCGGCTGCTGACGCAGGACGCCAACGTGCGCAACATCAAGGCCTTCTTCGGCGTGAAGCGGGCCAAGTTCGACACGCGCATTGGCCTGCCAAGCACCGACTCAGCAGGGCGCTGAATCAGCGATGTGCAGGAGGGTGAACTCTCACTTGCGCTGCCGGACGTAAACGCCATCGAAGGCCACGTTCACGCCACCGCACAGATGGTTGTCGCTGGCGATCAACAAGGGCCCCACAAGACTGAGTCGGAGCCGGCAGCGAGCCTCACCCGTTCCGGGCGGGTATTCGACGTTGAGCGTGTTGTGCTCAGGGATGGCAATGCCTTCCACGAAGCCCGTATGAAAAGGCGGCGCATTGCGCCCCGGCCAGTAGGCGCGCCCCAGGACGCGCAGCGCGCCACGGTCGCCGCTTTGCAGCACGAGCGTGTCATCACCGCTTTTCCAGACGCCCGCCCAGGCGTCTGCTCCGGGGTGGGCCTCGGGCTCCCGCATGGCCACTTTGGACAGCGGCAGCCACCCCACGGTTTCATGGCCTCGCTTCGGTTGATACCAGGCGCAAGCGAAACCCCTCAGGGTCTTGGACACGATCACGGTGTCGCCGGGGATCAGGTAGGGCTTGTCCAGGCATTGCGGATCATCCACATCCGGGCAATGGCCCGGGTCATAGGAGGTCCTCGAGAAGTCCCAATCCTTGAGGAAATGGATGCGCTCACCCGGCTGGCCCGTGATGCGTGCCGGCTTGAACGCAGGGAGCTCGCCCGGGTAGTCGCCACCACCTGGGAAGGCACCGTTTCGGCAGAAGTAATCGGGGTTGCCGAAGACGAGCGGCTCCTCGGCCACGGCACCCGCCGACACCAGGGAAGCCACCATCAGGACAGCCGCCGGCAGGACACGTTGCGGTGCAATCATTCGTGGCTTTCGTTCCAGGTCAACGCTTGAGGATGCCCAGCCCCTTGAGGTAGTCGCCTTCCGGGAAACACACCGTCTGCGGATGGTCGGCTGCCGCGGACAGGCGCTCGACGATGTAGCCGTCCACGCCCGCGTCCAGCCCGGCGCCGGCGACGATCTTGTGGAACAGGTCCGGCGCGATGCCGCCCGAGCACGAGAACGTGTAGAGCAGCCCGCCGTCGTTCAGCAGCATGAAGGCCAGGCGGTTGATGTCCTTGTAGGCCCGCGACGCGCGCTCGGCGTGCGCAGCCGTGGGGGCGAACTTCGGCGGGTCCAGCACGATGGCGTCGAAGCGCCGGCCCTCGGCCAGGCAGCGTCGCAGCGTGGCGTTCACGTCGGCGTCCCAGGCCTCGTGGCGGCCGGCGTCGAAGCCGTTCAGCGCGACATGGGCGGTGGCCCGCTCCAGCGCCGGGCCGGAAGAGTCCACGCTGACGACTTGCGTAGCGCCGCCCGCCAGCGCCGCGACCGAGAAGCCGCCGGTGTAGCTGAAGCAGTTCAGCACGCTCTGCACGCCGTACTGCTTCACCGCGGCGGCAAAGCGGTGGCGGCTGTCGCGCTGGTCGAGGTAGTAGCCGGTCTTGTGTCCCTCGGCGACGTCCAGTGTCAGCCTCCAGTCGTGCTCTTGGATCGTCAATGCCGTGTCGCCGGAACCGCGCAGCCAGCCGGTCTGTGCGGGCAGGCCTTCCCACTCGCGGGCCTGCGCGTCGGAGCGCTCGTAGAGCCGCGTGAGGCCGGTCGCGGCCAGCAGCGCGTCGGCGATGACGGCCTTCCAGCGCTCGGCGCCGGCGCTGCCGAACTGCGCGACCAGCGTGTCGCCGTAGCGGTCCACGACCAGGCCCGGCAGCCCGTCGGCCTCGCCATGGATCAGCCGCCAGGCGTCGGACGCGATCGCCAGCCGCGCGCGCATCGCGATCGCCTGCGCGATGCGGCGCTGGAAGAAGGCTGCGTCGATGCGCTCGGCCTCGTCGAAGCTCCACGCGCGCAGCCGGATCAGCGACTTGGGGCTGAACGCGGCCCAGGCGAGAAACTGGCCGTCGGCCGACTCGACGCTCACCGTCTCGCCCGAGTCACCGCCGCCGCGGGCGATGGAGCTTTCAAACACCCAGGGGTGGCGCTTGACGAGCGAGCGCTCCTTGCCGGGCCGCAAAGTGATTTTTTTCATCGCCGGGCCGCCCCAAGGTGAAAAGCGCCCCCTCGGGGGGCAGTGGCCACACGAGGTGTGGCCGCGTGGGGGCTGTTGTTTCTCATCGCTGCAGCGTGCCGAAGGCGTAGCTCAGTTGCAAGTGCGTCAGAGGCGATGACTGGTCACTGCCACGGAGGGTGCGGAACTGGCCCACGCCAGCGCGCAGTCGCAGCCGCTCGGCGAGCCGCCACTGCGCCCAGACCTCAGCCTGCGTTACCGCGCCGCCGCCCACCTTGACGCCGCCGCCGCCGGCCGCGCCCACCAGCCATTCGGCACCGACGCGTGTGTGGCCCCACAACGGGTCGGTCTGCAGCCCCAGCCCGAACAGGCCGAAGGAGTAGGCGCCGGCGCTGCCCGCCGCCGCGCTGCCCGCCATGGCCGCGCCATAGATGTGCGGTGAGAACTCGCGCGCCATGTTGATGGCCAGGTGGCTGACGCCCTCCTGCCGCCCGTCCTTGAAGCGCACGCGCGTCAGGTGCATGACGCTGGTGCCCAGTTGTTGCACACGCACCGTGCCGCCGGGGTCGTCGCCGATCAGCGTGGGTGTGCGGTCCAGCGGCATCGCCAGCACGGCGCGCACGAACGGCGCCGTGTAGGCACCGCTGGGTGCGTAGGTGAAGCCCGCGTCCATGCGCACGGTGGGCCCCCATGGCGTGATCCAGCGCAGCGTGGGCCCGGCGCGCAGCAGCCAGCCGTTGCCGGTGTCGACATTGCCGCCACCGCCCAGGCCAGCCGCGAACTGACCGCCGACGCGCAGCCGCGGCGTGCCGAACAGCGACCAGTCCTGGCCGATCTGGCCCAGCACTTCCATGTAGCCGTCGACGCCGCCCTTGGCCGCACCCGCGGCCTCCACGCCCCACCAGCTGCCCTCGGCGATGTACTGGCGCAGTTCCCCGCCGGCCTTGCCGACCTTGCCGGCATAGGGCGTGCCGCCGCGCGTGCGGCTGGACGGGCGCGGCTTCTCGAAGCCGCCGATCAGCGCGATCTCGTCGAAGCCCAGCCCCGTGCGCCGGCCCGAGCGGCCGGGCATGCCGGCGTCGTCGGGCGAGAAGCTGGCGAAGTCCATCGCCCGGCCGACCGTGAACGCCAGGCCCACGCCGCTCTTCACGTTGCCGCTCGGGAAGCGGATCTGCGAGATGCCGACGCCGGTGTACCAGCCGCCGCCGTTCTCGGTGCGGATCGACAACTCGGGCCGCAGCATCAGGCCGCCGCCGAAGCGCGTGACGGCGCTCGACAGCCCGCCGCCCGCGCCCACGTAGAGGCTGGCCGCCAGGTGCGTGTTGCTGGACAGCCGCCAGCGCCGCTGGCCCGTGAAGCCCACCGTGAAGATGCCGCCGTAGTTGCCTTTGGCCGTGCCGTAGAAGCCGGGGCCGAAGCCCCAGTCGTCGTCGAAGGCCATCATGTAGTTGACCGACGCGAAAGCCGTGCGGCCGCCGTCGGGCATCTTCATGCTTGTCCAGTTGGCCTCGATGGCCGCGGGGCGTACGGTGTTCAGCCGCGCCGGGTTCGAAAAAGGCGCGTCATCGGGAATGGCCAGTGCGCAGGTGGGCAGCAGCGCCATCAGCGTGGCGAGTCGAAAACTCATTTCTTGGCTCGCGGGTGTGCGGCGTCGTAGATGCGCGCAAGGTGTTGGTGATCCAGTTGCGTGTAGACCTGGGTCGTCGTGATGTGGGCGTGGCCCAGCAGCTCCTGCACCGCGCGCAGGTCGCCGCTGGACTGCAGCAGGTGCGATGCGAAGCTGTGCCGCAGCATGTGCGGGTGTACGTGGGCCGGCATGCCGGCACTGACGGCGCGGGCGCGCAGCATCGTGCGCAGCGTGGAGCCAGCCACGCGGTGGCCGCGCGCGCCGACGAACAGTGCCGGCTCGCCCGCTGCGGCGAGCTGGCCGCGCACGGCCAGCCACTCGCGCAGCGCCGCGGCCGCCGCCTTGCCCAGCGGTGTGCTGCGGCGCTTGCCGCCCTTGCCGAGCACGTGGACTTCCGACGACTGCAGGTCGACCCAGCCTTCGGCCGTGCCGCTGGCCTGCGCATCCAGCCCGATCAGCTCGGCCGCGCGCAGCCCGGCGCCGTACAGCAGCTCGACCATTGCGCGGTCGCGCGCCTCCAGCCGCGAGTCGGCGATCTCGTCGGGCACGTGGGTGGCCAGCTGCACGGCGTCGTCCACGCCCAGCGCCTTGGGCAGCGGCTTGGGCGCCTTGGGGGCCTTCAGCCCGTCGAACGGATTCAGCGTGACGCGGCCCTGCAGCCCCAGCCAGCGGTAGGTGCTGCGCCAGACGGACAGCAGCAGTGCGATGGACTTGGGCGCGAGGCCCTCGCGGTGCAGCAGTGCGGCGAGGCGTCGGGCCTGCGCGAGGCTCAGCGCCCGCGTGTCGATGGAAGCCTCGGCCAGCATGCGCTGCAGCCGCTCCAGGCCATCGGTGTAGACCTTCAGCGTGCGCGGGCTCAGGCGTTGCTGCACACGGGCGTGCTGCAGGAATTCCTGGTAGTCCGCGCCCAGCGCCGTCATGCCGTTGCCAGCAGCCCGGCCAGCCCGGCGCTGGCAATCTCGCCGACGCGGGTCAGGAAGTCGGTGCCCATCTCGGCCGTGTAGCGGGTCGGGTCCGGCGAGCCCAGCACCAGCAGGCCGAAGGGCTTGCCCTCGTTGACCTTGGCCAGGCTCAGCGGGATCAGCGCCAGCGACGTCGCGATGCCGCCGCTCTCGCTCAGGCCCAGCCAGCGCGCCGCCTCGAAGCCGGAGTTCACGCCGCAGTAGGGCTGGCTCAGGCTGGAGGCGAAGCTCTTCACGTCGGCACTGACGGAGGCCGCGAATTCCGCCGCCTCGTGTGCAGGTGCCACGCCCCACATCCGCAGGCTGGCCTGCGGGATCATGAACTGGTGGCGCAGCTCGCCCAGCAGCACCTCCGGCAGCTCGGCCGGCGTGCCGGCGGCGCGCATGACGGCCAGCGTCCAGCGGTGCAGGCGGTCGGCGATGGCGACGTTGTCCTGGCCGTTGCGAATCATGTCGATGATGCGCAACTCCAGGCCCTTGATCTTGTCCCGCAGCATCTCGGCCTGGCGTTCCTGCAGCGACACGGCACGTGCGCCGTGCGGGTGCTGCAGCTGCACCGTGGCCAGCAGCGCCGCGTGGCGCTCGAAGAAGCCGGGCGTGCCCGCCAGGTAGTTGGCGATGTCGGTTTCGGTGATGCCTTGCACTGCGTCCGCGGCGGGGTTGGAACTCACAGCTCGATCTCTCCGTCAAAAACTTTGGTTGCGGGGCCGGTCATCAGCACGGGGCTCTGGCCGCCCGTCCATTCGATGCGCAGCAGGCCGCCGCGGGTCTGTACTTCCACGGTGCTGTCCAGCCAGCCGGCGCGGATGCCGACGACGACGGCCGCACAGGCGCCCGTTCCGCAGGCCAGCGTCTCGCCGGCGTCGCGCTCGTAGACGCGCAGCGCGATGCGGTCGCGGCCGAGGATCTGCATGAAGCCGGCGTTCACGCGCTTCGCGAAGCGGGCGTGGCGTTCGATGACGGGGCCGAGTGTGGCCACCGGCGCGGTCTCGACGTCGGCGACGCGCTGCACGGCGTGCGGGTTTCCCATGGACACGACGCCCAGTTCGACACCCTCGACCGGCCACAGCTCGAAGCCGTTCTCCAGCCGTGGCGTGAGGCCGGCAGCGTCGAAGGGCAGGGCGGCGTGGTCGAACACCGGTGCCCCCATGTCCACCGTCACGCGGCCGTCGTCGCGCAGCTTCAGCAGCAGCCGGCGGTTCATCGTGTCCACATGGATCTCGCGCTTGTCCGTCAGCCCGGCATCGACGACGAAGCGCACGAAGCAGCGCGAGCCGTTGCCGCAGTGCTCCACCTCGTCGCCGGTGTTGTTGAAGATGCGGTAGCGGAAGTCCGCGCCGGCATCGGTGCTGGGCTCGATGACGAGGATCTGGTCGCAGCCGACGCCGAAGCGGCGGTCGCCCAGCAGGCGCATCTGATCCCTGGTCAGCGCAAACGGCGCGCGGGTCGCATCGATGACGACGAAGTCATTGCCCGCGCCGTGCATCTTGGTGAAGCGCAATCTCATGGGGCTGGATTATCCGGTGCTGCGCCTATGTCCAGCCCGCGCGGTTCCTTGTAGCGGTGATAGCCCCACAGGTATTGCCCCGGCGCGCGTCGGATCAGGCTTTCCATCGCCGTGTTGATGGTGGCGGCGGCGTCTTCGGCGCTCGCCTCCTTGGCGATCTCGGGGGCTGGCAGCACGTGCACGACGAAGCCCTCGCCGCCGGGCAGCCGCTCGCCCCAGATCAGCAGCAGCGCCGCGCCGGTCTGCTGCACGAGGCGGGCGGCGAGCGTCATCGTGTAGGCCGGCTTGCCGAAGAACGGCGCCCAGACGCCCAGGCCGTCAGGCGGCACCTGGTCGGGCAGCAGGCCGATGACCTCGCCTTTGCGCAATGCGCGGATCATCTGCCGCACGCCGGCCAGCGACGCCGGGGCCGTGGCCAGCCCCGGGCGCTCGCGCGAGCCGGCCATCACGTCGCGCAGGCTCGCCTGGCGCGCGGGGCGGTAGAGCACGGTGATCGGCGCCTCGGCGCTCGTGAAGCGCTCGGCGATGGCCTGGGCGCAGATCTCGAAGCAGCCCATGTGCGGCGTCAGCATGACCAGGCCGCGTTTCTGGGCCATCGCCTCGGCGATCAACTCGCCACCGTCCCAGCGCAGCTTGTCGCCGAGGGGCTGGCGCTTCGTCCCGACCCACAGCCACGGCAGCTCCGCCGTCATGCGTCCGGCCGCGGCGATGGCGGGTCGTGCGTCGTGCCACGCGATGCCGGCCTGGGCCACGTTGGCCTGGAAGCGGCGCCGGTAGGTGGGCGACGCGAGGTAGACGATCCAGCCCAGGGCCGCACCCAGAACGTGCAAAAACGCCAGGGGCAGACGGGATAAGACGCGGAAGACCAGGCCCATGTTTTCTATACTGCGCGAATCGCCGAGTTATGGAACTACTTGCGGGGCGATTCACAAATCCTGCTAAAGCGTTCGCCGCACCTCCCGGAGCGTCGGCAACGCCGACCCACCAGCAACCGGAGTTTAAAAGTGGCCAACGATTTCCTCTTCACGTCCGAATCCGTCTCTGAAGGTCACCCCGACAAGGTGGCCGACCAGATCTCGGATGCCATCCTCGACGCCATCTTCGAGCAGGACCCGCGCAGCCGCGTGGCCGCCGAGACGCTGTGCAACACCGGCCTCGTCGTGTTGGCCGGCGAGATCACGACCAACGCCCACGTCGACTACATCCAGGTCGCGCGCGACACCATCAAGCGCATCGGCTACGACAACACCGACTACGGCATCGACTACAAGGGCTGCGCCGTCCTCGTCGCCTACGACAAGCAGTCCAACGACATCGCCCAGGGCGTGGACCATGCCTCCGACGACCACCTGAACACCGGTGCCGGCGACCAGGGCTTGATGTTCGGCTACGCCTGCGACGAGACGCCCGAGCTGATGCCCGCGCCGATCTACTACGCCCATCGTCTGGTGGAGCGCCAGGCCCAGCTGCGCAAGGACGGTCGCCTGCCCTTCCTGCGCCCCGACGCGAAGAGCCAGGTGACGATGCGCTACGTCGACGGCAAGCCGCACAGCATCGACACGGTGGTGCTGTCCACCCAGCATGCGCCCGAGTACAGCCTGGGCAACCGCATGACTGACGAGTTCTACGAGGCCATCCGCGAGGAACTCATCAAGCCCGTGCTGCCCAAGGCCTGGCTGACGCCCGAGACCAAGTACCTGATCAACCCGACCGGCCGCTTCGTCGTCGGCGGCCCGCAGGGCGACTGCGGTCTGACCGGCCGCAAGATCATCGTCGACACCTACGGCGGCGCCTGCCCGCACGGTGGCGGCGCCTTCTCGGGCAAGGACCCGTCCAAGGTCGACCGCTCGGCCGCCTACGCCGCCCGTTACGTGGCCAAGAACATCGTCGCTGCCGGCCTGGCCCGCCAGTGCCAGATCCAGGTCGCCTACGCCATCGGCGTGGCCCGCCCGATGAACGTGACGGTCTACACCGAAGGCACCGGTGTCATCCCCGACGACCAGATCGCCAAGCTGGTGAACGAGCACTTCGATCTGCGCCCCAAGGGCATCATCCAGATGCTGGACCTGCTGCGTCCGATCTACTCCAAGACGGCGGCCTACGGCCACTTCGGCCGCGAAGAGCCCGAGTTCACGTGGGAAAAGACGGACAAGGCCCAGGCGCTGCGTGCAGCGGCCGGGCTGTAAGCACGGCGTTCGCGTCAGCGAACCCTGGGGCTTGGGGCGAAGTTCATGTCGCTTGCGACATGAACGCAGACCACAAGGCTGCAGCGCTGCGCGCGGCAGCGGGCCTGTAAGGCCCCGAGCGCTGCGCGCTGGTCGACTTCCGGCGCAGCCCCGTCTCCCAAGGTCAAAGGCCGCAGGCCCGACGTGAGTCGCTGCGCCGGCGCGGCCTGCGCGCGCGCCCAATGCTCGTAGCCTGACCGAGCGCGGGCGATATCCGCCTCCACGTTGCTGCCTGGCAACGTCGATTCGACCCTCGGCCATCGCACCGGACATCCCTGGGGCATGCTGCCTCAACGTGGTGCGTTGCCGCTTCCTGCCCGAGAGAACGGGCCGGATGCCAAGTCTTTACGGTCTATCGAATTTATCAATTGAAACCGATTGCATCAAATTGAATCGGCCGCTAGAGTCGGTTGGAACATGACAGAGCGGGCCTCATCCCACCAGGCCCCTAACGATTTGATCAGGAGGCAGGCGATGAAGATGCAATCGTTCAAGATCGGTACCCGGCTCGCGATGGGATTCGGCTTGGTGCTGGCCCTGTTGGTGCTGGCCCTGACGCTGAGCTATCGGCAGATCGGCACCGTGGGCCCGCACCTCGAACTGCTGCTCGAACTGCAGCACCGCCAGGACATCGCGCAGGAATGGCGAGCCCAGACGCTGCTCAACGTGACCCGCACCGAAGCGGTCGCGCGTGCCGGCGGGACAGGCCCGGTGGCCGAGTTCTTCTCGCCCCACATCAAGGCGGGCAGCGCCAAGATCAACGAGTTGCAGGAGAGCCTGGCCAAGGTGGAGGACAGCGAGCGCGGCAAGGCGCTGATGGTCGAGATCACTGATGCGCGCAAGACCTATATCGACATCCGCAACCAGGTGTTCGCGCAGTTGAAGGCGGGCGAGGCCGACGCCGCGCTTCAGACGCTGGAGGGCAAGATGCGTCCGGCGTCCGAGGCCTACATCGCCACCATCTCGCGCATGGCCGACTTCCAGGGCGAGCGCGTCCGCACGGTGACGACGCAGGTGTTGGACGATGCCCGCCGCACGCAGACGATCATGCTGGTGCTGTGCGCCGCGTGCCTCAGCATCGGTATCGCCGCTGCCCTGCTCATCACGCGTTCCGTCGTCAATCCGCTGCGGGCCGCCATCCAGGAGGCCCAGGAAGTGGGCCAGGGCAATCTGTCGCGCGAGATCCGCAGTGTCGGCAGCGACGAGACGGCCCAGCTCACGCAGGCGCTGGCCAGCATGCAGGAGGCGCTGCGCCATCTCGTCGGCTCGGTGCGCCACAACGCCAACGAGGTGGCCACGGCCAGCTCCGAGATCGCGATGGGCGGCAACGACCTGTCCTCGCGCACCGAGCAGCAGGCCAGCGCCATCCAGCAGACGGCGGCGTCGATGGAGCAACTGTCGGCCACCGTCAAGCTCAATGCCGACAACGCCGGCCAGGCCGACCAGCTCGCGCACGATGCCACCGAGGTGGCACGCCAGGGCGGCGAGGTCGTCGGCGAGGCTGTGCAACGCATGCGCGGCATCGAGGAAAGCTCACGCAAGATCGGCGACATCATCGGCACCATCGATTCCATCGCCTTCCAGACCAACATCCTGGCGTTGAACGCGGCGGTGGAAGCGGCGCGTGCCGGCGAGCAGGGGCGCGGCTTCGCCGTCGTCGCCAGCGAGGTGCGCACGCTGGCGCAGCGCTCGGCCGAGGCGGCCAAGGAGATCAAGTCGCTGATCGGCGACAGCGTCGAGCGCGTGGAGCAGGGCGCCAGCCTCGTCAACCGCGCGGGCGAGACGATGGAGCAGGTTGTCGTCGCCATCGGCCGCGTCGCGCAGATCGTGCGCGAGATCAGTTCGGCCAGCCGGGAGCAGAGCACTGGCGTCAGCCAGGTCGGCCAGGCCATCTCACAGATGGACGAGGCCACGCAGCAGAATGCGGCGCTGGTGGAGGAAAGCGCCGCCGCGGCCGAGAGCCTGAGGCATCAGGCCGAGGAGCTGGTGAAGCTCGTCTCGACCTTCAAGACCTGAGGGGCTTGTCTGGCGCGCTAGACGCCCCTCAGCGCGTCGTCCAGCACCTCCACCCAGTGCCGCACCGGCTGGGTCGTGCCGCTTTGCAGGTGCTGGATGCAGCCGATGTTGGCCGACACGATCTGGTCGGCCTGCAGTGGCGCCAGCGCCGCGAGCTTGCGGTCGCGCAGCTGCTTGGACAGCGCGGGTTGCAGCACGGAGTAAGTGCCGGCCGAGCCGCAGCACAGGTGGCTGTCGGTGGGCGCGCAGTCGGCGACGAAGCCCAGCTCGCGCAGCGACGCCTCGACGCCGCCCTTGAGCTTCTGCCCGTGCTGCAGCGTGCAGGGCGGGTGAAAGGCCAGCCGCGTCGCCCCGGCAGCCTTGCCCGTGCGGTGCAAGCGGCCCTTGAGCGCCGGCACCAGCTCGGGCAGCAGCTCGCTCAGGTCCTTGGTCACCTCGCTGATGCGGCGGGCCTTGTCGGCATAGGCGGGGTCGGCGCTGAGCGCGTGGCCGTAGTCCTTGACCGTCACGCCGCAGCCCGACGCGTTCATGACGATGGCCTCCACGCGCTCGCCCGGCCCGGCCACCAGCGGCCACCAGGCGTCGATGTTGCGGCGCATGTCGTCCAGGGCGGCCTCGTGGTCGCCCAGGTGCTCGCGGATCGCGCCGCAGCAGCCGGCACCGTCGGCCACGACGCTCTGGATACCGGCCGCGTCCAGCACGCGCGCCGTTGCGCTGTTGATGTTGGGCGCCATGGCCGGCTGCACGCAGCCCAGCAGCAGCAGCACCTTGCGGTTGAGCTGGCGCGTGGGCCAGTCGTGCGCGGTGGCAGGCGGCTTGGCCGGCACCTTGTCCTTCAGCGAGGCCGGCACCAGCGGCCGGAACACCTGGCCCAGCTTCATCGCCGGCTTGAACAGCGGCGACGTCAGCCCCTCCTTCAGCAGCCAGCGCGTGCGGCGCTCTGCGGCGGGGCGCTCGACCTTGGCGTCGACGACGCGCCGGCCGATGTCGACGAGGTGGCCGTATTCGACGCCCGACGGGCAGGTCGTCTCGCAGTTGCGGCAGGTCAGGCAGCGGTCCAGATGCAGCTGCGTCTCGCGCGTCGGCTCGGCGCCTTCCAGCACCTGCTTGATCAGGTAGATGCGGCCGCGCGGGCCGTCGAGCTCGTCGCCCAGCAGCTGGTAGGTCGGGCAGGTGGCCGTGCAGAAGCCGCAGTGCACGCAGCGCCGCAGGATGGCCTCGGCCTCGGTGCCTTCCGGCGTGCCGGCGAATTCGGGAGCGAGCTGGGTTTGCATGGCGAGCTAGAACAGGAACTTGAAGATCAGCGGCATCAGCAGCGAGGCCAGCACCACCTGCACGCCCAGCGCCAGGCTGGCGTAGGCGCCGGCGTCGGCGTCCACCTGCAGCGCGCGCGCCGCGCCCAGGCCGTGGGCGCAGGTGCCCAGCGCGAAGCCGCGGGCCACCATGGGCTTCACGCCGATGAGGTCGAAAAGGTATTTGCCGCCCACCGCGCCGATCATGCCGGTCAGCACGGCGAACACGGCGGCCAGCGCGGGGATGCCGCCGATCTTCTCGGCGATGCCCATGGCCACCGGCGCGGTGACCGACTTGGTGGCCAGCGACGCGACGAGGTCCCGCGGCAGCCCCAGCGCCCAGCCGAGGGCCACCGCGCTCAGCGAGGCCGTGGCGCCGCCGGCCAGCGCCGCTACCAGGATGGCGCCCCAGCGCCGTCGCAGTTCCTCGCGCCGCTGCCACAGCGGCCAGGCCATGGCCACGACGGCCGGCCCCAGCAGGAAGTGGATGAACTGCGCGCCGGAGAAATAGGTCGGGTAGGGCGTGCCGCTGGCCAGCAGCAGTACAGCCAGCGTGGCCACGCTCCATGGCACCGGGTTGGCCCAGGCCGCGTGGCCCAGGCGCACATAGGCGGCGTGGGCCATCACGTAGACGGCCAGCGTGACCGTCAGCCCGAACAGCGGCGTGGCGCTGAGGTAGACCCAGAGCTGGACGAAGTCCTGCATGTCAGCGCCGCCCGGCCGCCCGAAGGCGCTGACGCGCCCCCTCGGGGGGCTGTGAACGAAGTGAGCGTGGGGGCTTCAGCATGTCAGCCCCTCGTCTCGCGGGCCAGGAATGCCCGCAGCACCCAGGCCGTGACGGCCAGGCCCAGGCCGGTGGACACCACCACCACGACCAGCAGCCGGCCGCCGAATTCGCCGACGAGGTGCAGGTGCGTCATCACGCCCACGCCCACCGGCACGAACAGCAGCGACAGGTGGCCCAGCAGCCCCTCGGCGGCCGGCTGCACCGTCTCGCGCAGCGGCGCCCAGCGCAGCGCGGCCAGCATCAGCAGCAGGCCCAGCACGGGGCCGGGCAGCGGCGCATGCGTCAGCCGCACGAGGGCCTCGCCCAGGGCCTGGGCGATCAGCAGCAGGGTCAGTCCACGCAGCAGCGCCATGCTCAGACCTCGTAGACCAGCGTCCAGAAGTAGCCGAGCTCGCGGAACTCGAACGGCCGGCCGCCCAGCAGCGCGGCGAACTCGTCGGCCGTGGGGAAGTTCTTCAGCACCTCGTGCTCGCTGCCATCCGACAGCTGCCGGCGCTGGAAGCCGTTGCCCTCGGCGTCGAAGCGGGTGACGGGCGTGCTGTCGCCGTCGACGTAGCGGTTGTCCATGAGCACGACGCGCGCGCCGCGGCTCAGCTGCGCATGCAGCCCGCGCAGCCAGGCCTCGCGGCGCGACATGGGCACGTGCGAGAACCACAGGCCGGCGAAGGCCGCGTCGAAGCGGCGCCCGCGCAGCGTGTCGCCCAGTGCATAGGCATTGGCCAGCTCGAAGCCGACGCGCGTGAAGTCCAGCGGCTTGAGCCGGGCGATGGCCAGCACCTCGGCGTTCAGGTCCGTGCCCAGCCACGAGGCCGCGTCTGCCGTCGCCTCGGGCAGCCAGAATCCGGTGCCGGTGGCCACTTCCAGCACGTGGCGGCCGGCGAACTGGCCGCGCAGCCAGGCCTTCAGCGTGGCGATGTCGGCCTGGCGGTGCGGCTTGTCGAACACGCGCTCGTATTCGGCCGCCCGCTGCGCGTAGTAGCGCGGCATGGCCTGCTCGACGTTGTCAGAGGTCTGCATACAGCCGGCCCGGGTTGAAGACGCCGTGCGGGTCGAAGCTCGCCTTCAGGCGCCGGTGGATGGCCGCGAGCGGGGCCGACAGCGGCGCGAAGGCCCCGGGCGACTTGTCCAGCGCGCGGAACAGCGTCGCATGCCCGCCCACGGCGGCAGCGGCCTCGCGCACGGCGGCCGGCTCCATCGGCGTGACGACCCAGCGCTGCGCGCCGCCCCACTCGATCAGCTGCTCGCCGTGCAGCTTCAGCTCGGGCGCCGTGCTGGGCAGGCTCAGCCGCCACAGCCTGGCGCCGCCGGCCACCGCGCGCTCGGCGCCGAGGAAGAACTCGTCGGCGTGGTCGCGCAGGCCCAGCCAGAACGCGCCGGCCATCTCGTCGGGGATGACGTCGCCGCCCAGCCTGGCGCAAGCCGCGTCGACGGCGGCCCGGGCTCCGGCCAGGCGCAGCAGCAGCGCGCCGTCCCACCAGGCGCTGGCCTCGATGGGCAGCGGCTCGCCGCCCCAGCGGTTCAGTGCCGCCAGCGCGGCGGGCTGGTCGAACTCGAAGCGCAGCGTCGCGACGGCGGCCGGCAGCGGCATCACCTTCAGCGTGACCTCGGTGATCAGCCCGAGCTGGCCCATGGCGCCGGCCAGCACGCGGCTGACGTCGAAGCCCGCCACGTTCTTCATGACCGTACCGCCGAAGCTCAGCAGCTCGCCACGGCCGTTGATGAGCACGGCGCCCAGCAGATGGTCGCGCACCGAGCCCAGCGCCGCGCGGGCGGGGCCGGACAGCCCGGCGGCCACCATGCCACCCACCGTGCCCTTGCCACCGAAGCGCGGCGGCTCGAACGCGAAGCGCTGGCGGTTCTGCGCGAGCAGCGCCTCGACGTCGAACACCGGCGTGCCGGCCAGCACGCTGACGAACAGCTCGCTGGGCTCGTAGGCGGTAACGCCGTTCAGCGCCAGCGTGGACAGCGGCTCGCCGGCCGGCGCCTCGCCATAGAAATCCTTGCTGCCGTGGCCGGTGATGCGCAGCGGGGTGCGCGCGTCGCGGATCTGCGCTTGTAGGTCGGCCAGGTTCAAAACCGCTCCAGCTCAGGAAAGGCCAACAGCCCGCGCCTGACGTGCATGCGGCCGTACTCGGCGCAACGGTTCAGCGTCGGAATCTGCTTGCCGGGGTTCAGCGTGCCAGCCGGGTCGAACGCGGCCTTGAGGTGCAGCATCTGCTCGCGCTCCTCGGGGCTGAACTGCACGCACATCGAGTTCAGCTTCTCCACGCCCACGCCGTGCTCGCCCGTCACCGTGCCGCCCAGCGCCACGCTGCGCTCCAGGATCTCGGCGCCGAACAGCTCGCAGCGATGCAGCTGGTCGGGGTCGTTGGCGTCGAACAGGATCAGCGGGTGCAGGTTGCCGTCGCCCGCGTGGAAGACGTTGGCGCAGCGCAGGCCGTACTTCTTCTCCATCTGCTGGATGTCCAGCAGGATGGTGGCCAGGTGCTTGCGCGGGATGGTGGAGTCCATGCACATGTAGTCGGGGCTGATGCGGCCGCTCGCCGGGAAGGCGTTCTTGCGGCCGCTCCAGAACTTCAGGCGCTGGGCCTCGTCGGCGCTGACCTGGCAGCGCGTCGCGCCGGCGGCCTGCAGCACGGCCTCCATGCGCTCGATCTCCTCGGCCACCTCCTCGGGCGTGCCGTCGCTCTCGCACAGCAGGATGGCCTCGGCCGTCAGGTCGTAGCCGGCGTGCACGAAGTCCTCCACCGCTGCCGTCATCGGCTTGTCCATCATCTCCAGGCCGGCCGGAATGATGCCGGCCGCGATGATGGCCGCCACCGCGTCGCCGGCCTTGCGCACGTCGTCGAAGCTGGCCATCACGCAGCGGGCCAGCTGCGGCTTGGGCACGAGCTTGACGGTGACCTCGGTGACGACGGCCAGCATGCCCTCGCTGCCGACGACCAGCGCCAGCAGGTCCAGCCCCGGGGCGTCCAGCGCCTCGCTGCCGAACTCGACCGGCTCGCCCTCGACGGTGAAGCCGCGCACGCGCTGCACGTTGTGCAGCGTCAGGCCGTACTTCAGGCAGTGCACGCCGCCGCTGTTCTCGGCGATGTTGCCGCCGATGGTGCAGGCGATCTGGCTGCTGGGGTCGGGCGCGTAGTACAGCCCGTGCGGCGCGGCGGCCTCGGAGATGGCGAGGTTGCGCACGCCGCACTGCACGCGCGCGGTTCGGGCCAGCTTGTCGACGGCCAGGATCTTGTTGAACTTCGCCAGCGCCAGCGTGAGGCCGGCCTCGTGCGGCATCGCGCCGCCGGACAGGCCCGTGCCGGCGCCGCGCGCGACGACGGGCACACCCAGCCGGTGGCAGGCCTTCAGCACGGCGCCGACCTGGGCTTCGGTCTCGGGCAGCGCCACGGCCAGCGGGCGCTGGCGGTAGGCGGTCAGGCCGTCACACTCGTAGGGCGTGGTCTGCTCGGCCTGGTACAGCAGCGCATGGGCGGGCAACACGGGCGCCAGGGCCGCCACCAGCTGCTGCAGGCGGGCCTGGCGGTCCAGGCCGGGGTCTCGAAGGGGGGCGTTCATCGCTGCCGTTCAGGTCAAGGGCCGGTGGCGGCCAACTGTAGCCCGGTCAGTGGACGAGCCAGCTGAACGGTGGCACATAGGCCTGCAGCGTGATGAACATGCCCACCAGGCAGGCCAGCGCGATGGAGTGGAAGAACACGTAGCGCAGGATGGGGCCCTCGCCGTTCTGCCAGCGCGTGGCGGTGGACGCGACGACGATGGACTGCGCGTCGATCATCTTGCCCATCACGCCGCCCGAACTGTTGGCCGCGCCCATCAGGTTGGGGTTGAGCCCCAGCTGCTCGGCCGCCACCTTCTGCATGCCGCCGAACAGCACGTTGCTGGCGGTGTCGGAGCCCGTCATGGCCACGCCCAGCCAGCCCATCAGCGTGCCGAAGAAGGGGTAGAGCACACCGGTGTTGGCGAAGGCCAGGCCCAGCGTCGTGTCCAGGCCGCTGAAGCGCGTCAGCGTGCCCAGCGCCAGCATCAGCACGATGGTCAGCAGCGAGGTGCGCACCAGCCACACGGTCTGGCCAAAGCACTTCACCAGCCCGCCGAAGCGGTAGCCCATGATCAGCCCGCCGACGACGGCCGCCAGCAGGATGCCCGTGCCGGTGGCCGACAACAGGCCGAACACGTATTCCGCCGCCTCGGCCGTGGGCTTGGGCACGACGGGCGCGACCTTCTCGACCAGCTTGTGCAGGCCGTCGATGGTGAACTTGGGCGCGAAGAGGCCGTTCAGCGCCGTCTTGGTGGCGGGCAGGCCCCAGACGAACACGAACACCGTCAGGATGACCCAGGGCGTCCAGGCCTTCACGACGGCGGCGCGCGCGTGCACGGCGGGCCGGCGGGCGGGTTTGGCCTCGCCACCGTCCTGCTCATGGTTCTTCAGCGATACCGACGTCCACACACGCCGCGGCTGCCAGACGCGCAGGAAGGCCACCAGCGCCACCATCGCGCACATCGCCGCGATGACGTCCACCAGCTCCGGGCCGATGAAGTTGCTGACGAGGTACTGCGGGATGGCGAACGACAGGCCCGTGACGAGGATGGCCGGCCAGATCTCCCACATCGCCTTGCGGCCGGCGAAGGCCCAGATCAGCCAGAACGGCACCAGCAGCGAGAAGAACGGCAGCTGGCGGCCGATCATGCCGGACACCGCCATCAGGTCGTAGCCGTGCACCTTGGCCAGCGTGATGACCGGCGTGCCGAGCGCCCCGTAGGCCACCGGCGCCGTGTTGGCGATCAGCGACAGGCCAGACGCCGCAAGCGGCGAGAACCCGAGGCCGATGAGGATGGCCGCCGTGACGGCCACCGGCGTGCCGAAGCCGGCCGCGCCCTCGAAGAAAGCGCCGAACGCGAACGCGATCAGCAGCAGCTGCAGCCGGCGGTCCTCGGTGATGCCGGCGATGGAGTCCTGCAGCACCTGGAAGCTGCCGTTCTTCTCGGTCAGCTGGTGCAGGAAGATGATGTTCAGCACGATCCAGCCGATGGGCAGCAGGCCGGTGAGGCCGCCCAGCAGCGCCGCGCGCCCCGCCATGCCGGCCGGCATGCCGAAGGCGAACACCGCGATCAGGAAGGCGCTGGCCAGTCCGGCCGCGGCGGCCACGTGGGCCTTGAGGTGGAACACGCCCAGGCCCAGCAGCATGACCACCACCGGGACGGCGGCCACCAGCGTGCTGAGCAGCATGTTGTCGAAAGGGTTGTAGACCTGTTGCCAGACCATGGTCGTCTCCAGTTTGTTAGTGCTTGAACTGGGGCGCGATGGTGGGTGTGCAGGCCTTGGGGTGGCGTGAATCCTCTTGCGCTGTGGCGTGAAGAAATTTCAGGCCCGAAGACAGGCACAGGGTTGCCCCTTGGGGGCCGAGCGCCGGGCCGCCCCAAGCCGGCCCGTCTGGCGATGTGCGAGCGGCTCAACGCCGTGAGCATCGCCGTCCCCTCGGGGGACCGACCGGACTCGCCCGCGTTCAGCGGCGCGATGCCGGGCGAGGGGCAACTTCACGCCAGCGCGCGCGTCAGCCATTCGACGAAGGCCGCGCATTCCCAGCGCTCCAGCGTGCCGGGCTTCCAGCAGATGTAGTGATGGAAGCCCGACGGCACCGTGCGCGGCGACAGCCGCACCAGCCGGCCGGACTCCAGCCACGACGCGCCCAGCTTCATGCGCATCAGCGCGACGCCGAAACCGGCGGCCGCGGCGTCCAGCACCAGGCCCAGGTCGTTGAACTGCGCGCCGCCGCGCGGCTCGTCCAGCGGCAGGCCGTGGGCCTCGAACCAGCTCCCCCACGGCGCCAGCGGGCTGCGGATCAGGTGCACGCGGCGGAAGTCGGCCTCGTTGTCGAAGCCCTCGAACGGGCCGTGCTCGTGCAGGTAGTCGGGGCTGCAGACGGGGCTGAGGTCGTCGGTCAGCACGCGGCGGCTTTCCAGCCCCGGGTACTCGCCGCTGCCGAAGCGGATTTCCAGGTCGGCGTCTTCTGACTTCACATCGGCCAGCGGGATGGCCACCTGCATGACCAGCTCCACCTCCGGGTTGGCGTGGCGGAACAGCGCCAGCCGCGGCAGCAGGATCTGGCGCGAGAACGTCGGCGTGACGGCCAGCCGCAGCCGCGCGCCCTGCGAGCGCACGCCGTCGGCGCCGGGGATCTTCTGCAGCGCGGCCAGCCCCTGGCGCACCGACGGCAGGTAGGCGCGGGCTTCCTCGGCGAGCGTGAAGTCGCGCCCGAACAGCTTGAAGCCCAGCTGCGACTCCAGCTGCCGGATGCGGTGGCTGACGGCGCTGGGCGTGACGGCCAGTTCCTCCGCCGCGCCGCTGACGCTGCGCAGCCGCGCCACGGCCTCGAAGGCCTGCAGGCACTGGATGGGCGGGATGCGGGGCGGGGCCATGGTGGCTGGACTCTAGTCCAGCGCCGGCCGGCGCCGTCGGTTCAATCGAGGACGAACCAGTAGCCGGGCTTGTGCAGCGGCGTCTCGGGCGGCAGCAGGGGGTTGTTCAGCACGATCTGCGTGCGCTGGCGCAGCCGGTGGCGCCGGATCAGGTCGCCGAAGTGCTGCTGGAACAGACGCACGAAACTGCCGTCGGCGACCATGGCATCCAGCCCGCGCTGCAGGTCGGCAGCCAGCTGCTCGCGGCCGCGCCGCACGAACAGGTAGGAGGCGGCCGGGTAGCGCAGCAGCACATGCGGCTCGATGACGAGGCCCTGGGCCATGCCGCTCTCGACCTCGCCGTCGATCTCGAAGGCGGAGCGGGGAAAGTAGTCGATGCGGCCCATCCTCAGCATCTCGAACAGCGTCGTGTGACGGGGCACGCCCTGCACGGGCAGGCCGTTGGCGCGCAGGATCTCGGTGTCGGGCCAGTCCATGCCCTGGCCGGCCACGTAGCGGCGCAGTTCCTGCACGCTGCGCAGCGCCTTCCAGCGGTCCACGTGTTCGGGGCGCACGAAGGCCAGCCGGAAGCCGATCAGGCCACGCTCCACCGGCACGCGCACGGGCTTCAGCAGCGCCTCGCGCTCGATGCTGGTCATCGTCCAGGCCAGGTCCAGGCTGCCCGCGCCGTTGGCCAGCTCACGCAGCACACGTGCCTGGGTCATGGGCGCGGTGGACTCGGCGATCTCGTAGGCCGCGCCGCTGCGTCGCAGCGCCTGGCGCAGCAGCTCCTCGTGATAACGCCACTGCGTCAAGCCGCTCTGGTCATGCAGCGGGTAGACGACCTGGGAGGCCGCGGTGCCGGGCCGGGCATCCGGGCTGGCACCGACCGCCAGCAGTGAGAGCAGGTGCCGCCGTCTCATGGGAGCGTCGGCCGGGGAGTCGCCTCAGGCCTTGCGCCGGGGTGCCGCCGGGCGCTTGCGGGCGGGCGGGGAGCCGGCTGCCGGCGGGCTGCCGGCCAGGGTCTTGGCGACGCCGCCCACCATCGCACCGGGCATGCCGGCCGCGCGCTTGAGCGTGTCGCTGGCGGCGTCGAAGCTCTGCTTGACCAGCGTGCCGGCCAGGTTCTTGGCGGCGTCGGTCGCGGTGTCCTTCATGGCCGAGGTGGCCAGCTGCGTGAACTGCTGGCTCAGCGCCGTCCACCATTGCGTCGGGTCCACGACGGCGGCCGGGTTGGCGGCGCCGGCCTCGGCGGCCTTCTTCGCCGTCTTCGTCGCGACCTTGGCCGCCGTCTTCACGGCTGCCTTCGCCGCGGCCTGGGCCACCGGCGCGGCCGCCGCGGCAACCTCGGGCGGCATGGCTGGCCAGGCCGGCGCCTCGGGCAGCTTGAGGCTGTCGCGCAGCTGCGCCAGCGGCACGTTCATCGTCTGCAGCGTCGACAGCGTCATGCGCTGCACCTCCAGGGCCTGGATGGTGGCAGCCAGCATGCGCGCGTTCTGCTCCAGCCAGAACTGCACGGTGCGCAGCTCCTCGATGCGCTTGGCCAGCTCCTCGGGGTTGAGCGTGGGCGCCACCCACTGGCCGATGCCCGGCAGCGCCGAACCGGCGTTCTTGACCAGGCCTTGCAGGAAGTCGAATCCCGGCACGAATTTGGTGAAGGCGTTGTCGCTCATCGGCGTCTCCTAGTCTTTGCGCGATGCTACTTCGCGAGATGCACCGCTTCGACGGTGAAACCCTGCCTGGCCAGCAGCGTCGGCAGCGCCTGGGGACCGCTCATGTGCAGCGCCCCCACCGCGACGAGCAGCCGCTGGCCGGCGCCGTGCAGCTGGCCGATGCGCTCGGCCAGCTGCACGTTGCGGTCGTCGTTGACGCGCTTGAACCACGCGCGCTCGTCCGGCGTGTCGACGCAGGCGCACCAGCGCGGATAGTCGGCCAGCGTCTTCATGTCGGCGCGCGCCCAGGCATCGGCCATCTTGCGCAGTGGCGCCCGCACCTGGCCCTTCTGCAGCTGCTTGAGCGAGCCGTCGACGACGATGGGCAGTTCGGCCGCCGTGGGTTCCAGCGCGGCCAGCTGCTCCTCCAGGCTTTCGAGCGACTGCACCGGCCTGCCGTCACGCTTGGCCCAGGCCAGCAGCATCAGGTCCTGGCCGAAGCCGGCGTCGAAGCCGTCGCGGCGCGACTCGAACAGCATCAGCGTGCTGATCTGCAGCATGACCGGGAAGCGCGCCAGCGCCGCAGGCGGCAGGCAGGCCGCGGCGGCCTGGGCCTCCATGCGCCTGGCCAGCGGGGCCGGCAGCGGCTCGGGCGGCGGCATGGCGGCCAGCGCGGGGCCGACGTCTGCCGGGTCCAGCTCGACGGCCAGCACCTCGGTCTCGCCCCAGGCCTGGCGCAGCGCCGGGCCGGGGTAGGCCCAGTCGGCCTTGCCGACGTGCAGGCTGCCGAACAGATAGCTGCTGTGGCCATCGCGGCTGATGCGCCACAGCGGGCCGCGGTCGGGCGCCCTGGCGGCCCAGGCCGCGGCCTGGTCGGCGCCGGGCTGGGCGGGGGCGGGCGGGCAGGTCGCGCGGGCAGTGCCGGCGCCCAGCGCGAGCGATACGGTCAGGAGCAGGGTGCGGATCATTCTTTCTTCGGCTCGATGCGGAGTTCGCCGGGCTTTTGCGAGAAGTGCAGGCGCCCGAGCACGTCCATGCCCAGCAGCGGCGAGGCGAGGTCGGGCAGCACGGCCACCGGCAGCCGGTCGGCGCGCACCCCACCCTGCAGCGTCACGTCGGCCCGCGCCGCGAAGCCGCTGGCCGTGCCGCCCGCCGTGTGCGTCTGGATGGGGCCCAGCGGCTTCAGTCCCGCGCGCTCGGCCAGCGCCTGCGGCAGCGCGGTGGATGTGGCGCCGGTGTCGACGAGGAAGTCCACCTCCACGTCGCCTACCCGCCCGGGCCAGTGGAAGTGGCCGTCGGGCGCGCGTGTCAGTACGACCATGTCGCCAGCAAGCCGGAAGCGGCTGGCCTCGCGCTCGTGCTCCCAGGCCTTGATGCCGAGGAAGATGACGAGGCCGATCAGCAGCCAGATGGTCATCAGCTTGGCGGTGTGGGGCAGGTCCTTCTGTGACATCTCGACAGTAGGGAGGACAAGGGTTTGCGCGGACATCAACGATAACCGCGGGGGACAGAATCCGGCCCATGAAGCTGAAGTCCACCCTCCTGATCGCCGCCTGTCTGCCGTTTGCGCAGGTGCAGGCCCAGACTGACCCGCTGGCACCCGTCGCCTGGATGGCCGGTTGCTGGGCCGAGCAGGGCCGCGACGCCGGCTCGGTCGAGCAGTGGATGGCGCCCGCCGGCGGCCTGATGATGGGCATGGCCCGCACGTTGAAGGGCGGCCGCGTCGTCGACTACGAGTTCATGCACATCCGCCCCGGTACCGATGGCCGGCTGGTCTACGTCGACCAGCCCCAGGGCCGCCCGCCCACCGAGTTCAAGCTGGCGCGCCAGCCTGACCCCAAGCAGCCCGAGGCGGTGTTCGAGAACCCGGCCCACGGCTTCCCGCAGCGGGTCATCTACCGCCTCACCGCGCCCGACCGCCTGGCCGCCCGCATCGAGGGCACGCTGAACGGCAAGGAGCTGGGCGTGGACTTCACGCTGCAGCGCACGGCCTGCCCGTGAAGCCCTTGCTGCTCGTCGCGCTGCTGCTGTCCGGCAGCGCCGACGAGCAGCGGCTGAACCGCTTCGACGACCCCTTCGAGGTCCTGTCCACCGACATCGCCGGCTGCCCCGAGCCGCGCGGCCCGCGCATCACCGCCGCCGAGGCCCGCGTGCAGGCCCACCACCGTGCCGAGCGCGGCACCAGCTGCTGGCTGGCCGGCCAGTGCAGCGAGCCCAATGCCTACCGCTTCGATGCCGGCATCGCTGCCGCGTTGCGCGAGCGGTTCAAGGAGGCGCCCGCGCTGCGGCCGAGCAGCCTGTGGATGACCGTGCAGGGCCGCATCGTCTACCTGGAAGGCTGCGTGGCCAGCGCCGCGCAGGGGCCGCAGCTGGAGGCAGTGGCCCGCGGGGCGCCGAACGTGCTGCAGGCCGTGGCCCTGGTGCGGGTCGGCCCCGACGGCGCCGTGCCGTACCGGCGCATGGATTGACCCGTGCCTGCATCGGCCTTGGACTCTGGGCCATGATGTGCCATGCCCCTGCTGAAGCGTCTTGCCACCGTCGCCTCGCTGGCCCTGCTGCTGGCGTTGGTCGGCTGCTCCAGCCTCACACTGGCCTACCAGCAGCTGCCTTTCCTGGCCGGCTGGTGGGTCGATAGCTACCTGGACCTGGACAGCAGTCAGCGCGCCCGGCTGAAGGAGCAGCTGCAGGCCTGGCAGGCCTGGCACCGCCGCGAGGAGCTGCCGCAACTGCAGGCGCTGCTGAGCCAGGCCACCGCGGCGCTGGACAACGGCGTCACGCGGGACGAGCTGTTGGCACTGGAGCGTGGTGCGCGTGCCAGCGCCGAGCGCAGCCTGCAGCACGCCGCCCCGCTGGCCGGGCCGCTGCTTGCCAGTTTGCGACCCGAGCAGTGGCAGCACCTGCAGAAGACGCTGGACGAGAAGAGCGCCGACTGGCGTGAGCGGAACTCGGGCCGCGGCGGCCCGGGCGAGCGCGCCAAGCGCTACACCAGCAACCTGGAGCGCTGGCTGGGCGACCTCGACCGCGCCCCGCTGAAGCAGGCCCGCGCCGACGCCCAGGCCTGGCACTTCGACCTGGCCGCCATGGCCCAGGGCCGTGCCACGCGCCAGGCCCACGTGGTGGAGGCCTTGCGGGCCTGGTCGCGCCAGGAGCAGGCGGCCGGCACGGCGCTGTTCATGCAGACCCTGCTGCCGCTGCCCGCGGAGCAGGGCTATCGCGAAGAGATCATCGCCAGCGTGCTCAGGCTGTTCAACGGCCTGAACGCCGAGCAGCGCGCCCATGTCCGCAAGCACTGGGCCGACTGGAGCGACGACCTGCGCAAGCTGCAGGCCGGCGGCTGAACGGGCGCTAGCTGCGCAGGGCCGCCACCGGCGACAGCCGCGCCGCGCGCCGTGCCGGCACCCACACGGCCACCTGGCCCAGCAGCCACAGCGACGCAGCGCCGGCCGGCAGGTAGATCCAGGGCAGGCGCGGCACCTCGTAGCTCTGCATCAGCAGCTGGCTCAGCGCGACGGCGCCGGCCGTGCCGATGAGGATGCCGGTGGTCGTTAGCAGCAGGTTCTCGAGCTGGAAGTAGCGGCGGATCTGGCCCTGGGTGGCACCCAGCGCGCGGCGCGTGCCGATCATGCGCGTGCGCTGCTGCACCCAGAAGCTGGCCAGGCCCACGATGCCCATCGCCGTGACGAGCAGCAGCGCCACGCAGACGCCGCCCATCAGCCAGGCCATGGCGCGGTCCTGGGCGAAGAACTCGCGGCGCATCTCGGTCAGCGGGCGTGCCTGCGTGACGACGCGGCTCTTGTCGGTTTCCTCCAGCGCCGCGGTAGCGGCCTTGATCTGCGCGTCGAGCCGGCCGGGCTCCGCGCGGATCACGTATGCACCGCCGCCACGCAGCGGCAGGATCATCGCGGCGCCCGCGCCGTCGCCGCGCGCACGGTGCATCTGCGTGTGCGTCAGCGTGTCGACGACGCCGACGATGGTCGACGGTGAGCTGCCGAAGATGTAGACCGTCTTGCCGACCGCGGACTGACCGGGGAAGAGCCGGTCGGCCATCACCTTGTTGACGATGAGCTGGCCGATCTTGGGGTCGGGCGTGTTGAAGGCCTCGAAGCCGTCCAGCACCTCGTCGGCCGCGAAGTTGCGGCCTTCGAGCAGCTTGAGACCGAAGGTCGGCAGCAACTGCTCGTCGGCGGTGTACTGCGCCGCGCTGACGCGCAGGCCCTTGCTGTCCGGCTCCAGCGAGACGCCGCTGTTGTTGCTGTTGTTGCCGAAGACGATCTGGTTCGCGACCGTGGCGGCCTTGATGCCGGGCAGCGCGCGCAGCCGCGCCAGGTCCTCGGCCACGACACCGCCGGCGCGCTCGGGCGGCAGCGGGCGGCTGCCGCGCAGCGTCAGCACGGCCAGCTCGGACTCGGCCAGGCCGGTGTCGGCACCGAGCGCCTCGACGCGGGTCTGGATCAGGTGCAGCGCGTTCGTGACGATGGCGCAGGACAGCGCCACCTCCAGCACGATGAGGCCGGCTGCGATGCGGTGACGACGCAGCGTGGAAAGAATGGGCAACAGGTCGGTCAGCATCACTGCACCTTGAGTTGAACGGCCGGGGGGATGAGCGCCGCACGCCAGGCCGGCAGCAGCCCGGCCAGCAGGCTGGCCAGCAGCGCGAGGCCCAGCGTCAGCGCCAGCATGCTGGCATCCAGGCTGGCCAGGCGCGCGTAGTCGTTGGGGCTCTGGCGCACCAGCCACAGGCCGCCCTGGGCGAACAGCAGGCCCAGCAGCGCGCCGGCCACGCCCAGCAAGCCGGCCTCGACGACGAACTGCCTGAAGATGTCGCCGCGTGTCGCGCCGAGCGCGCGGCGCACGCCGATCTCGCCGCTGCGGCGCAGCGTCTTGGCCAGCAGCAGGCCCACCATGTTGACGACGCAGACGGCCAGGAAACCGAAGGCCAGCCAGGTCTGCAGCCGCACGTCGGCGGGCAGCACCTTCTGCGCGCCCAGCCAGTCCATCACGCTGCGCAGCCGCACGTTGGTCGGGCGCTCGAAGCGGCCGGCCTTGCGCTGGGCTTCGGAGTAAGCGACGAGGTAGTCGCGATAGGCCGCGGCGTCTTCGGGCCTGGCGAACTCGACCCAGTACTGGACCCAGGAGCAGCTGGCGTTCAAGTCCAGCGAGCTGCCGCCGTTGGCGCCCTTGCCCCAGCAATCCATGTTGCCCCAGTGGCCCGACTTGAGTGCCATGGCGGTCGAGAACGGCAGGTAGAAGTCCTCGGTCTCGGTGTAGCTGCCCAGCGTCAGGTCCCAGAAGTGCGGCAGCACCTTCCAGGGTTTGAGCACGCCGATGATGCGCAGCGGCTGGCCGCGCACGATGACCTCGCGGCCCACGCTGTTGGCGCCGCCGAACAGCTTGTCGTTGAGCGACGACGAGATCACGGCCACGCGGGCTTCGCCCTCGTCGTCGGCAGCGTTCCAGCCCCCGCCGTGCAGCCACGGTGCGTCGAACATCGCGAAGAAGTCCGCCGACGTCATGCGCACGCTGGAGAAGATCGGCTTGATCTGGGCGTCGGGCAGCGACACCGAGGTATTGAAGCCACTGGACATGACCTGGCGCATGGCCTTCTTCTCGCGCAGCAGCGCGGTGGCGTCGAAGCGGGTCAGGTCGAAGGTGGGCTCGCCGCCGGCCTTCCAGCCAACGAGGTCGCCGGCATCCAGCTGCACGTTGAACAGCCGCGCGCTCTTGGCCGGAATGGGGTCGCCGGACAGCACGTGGTAGACCGTCAGCGTCGTCATGCAGGCGCCGATGCCCAGCGCGAGGGCCAGCACCATCAGCGCACTCAGGCCCTTGGAGGCGCGGGCGCTGCGGGCGGCAAGTTCGAGGTAGTGAAGAAACATCAGCGGCTTTCGAGAAGAGCGTTGACGGCGGCCAGCTCGGCGTCGCCCAGCGAGCCGGCGGCCTGGTGCAGCGCCAGCAGCGCCAGCACATGGCGGTGGCGCGCGTTGGTCTGCGCGTTCTGCGCGCCGGCCAGCGTCTGGATGGCCAGCAGCAGGTCGGTGGTGCTGCGTGTGCCCAGCGCGAGGCCGGTGCGCGTGGCTTCCAGCGCGCGTTCGGCGGCCTCGACGGCGGCCTGCGTGGCCTGCAGCTGCGCGGCGCCCTGGCTGACGGCCAGATGCTCGGCGCGCACCTCGCGCAGCACGGCGCGGCGGCCGGCTTCGAGCTGCTCCTGAGCGGCGGCGCGCTGGAAGCCGGCGCGGTCGGCCGCGGCGGCCGTGGCGCCGCCGGCGAACAGCGGCACCGTCAACCGCAGCGCGACCTGCGTGGGCGTGCGGCTGGCGTCGAAGGCCGACACGCCGTCGCCGCGCTGGCGCGTCGTGTCCAGCCCCAGGCTGAGCGTGGGCAGATGGCCGGCGCGGGCGGCGGTGATGCGTTGCTCGCTGGCCTGCACGTCCAGCTGCAGCGCGCGCAGCTCGGGGTTGGCCTGCAGCGCGCGCTGTGCCCAGGCCTCGGCGTCGTCGGGCAGCGGCTGGGCGGCGAGCGTCTTGCCCAGCGGCTGCAGCGTGGGCGGGGTGCTGCCGGTCAGCTGGGCCAGCGCTTCGCGCGCGTCGGCCACGGCGGCCTCGGCGGCCAGCGTGCCGGTGCGGGCCAGTTCGCGGTAGGCGCGCGACTGGTCGGCCTCGACCTGGGCCGACAGGCCGGCCTTGAAGCGCGTCTCGGCCTCGCTGACCTGGCGGGCGAAGGCGTCCTCGTTGGCGCGCGCCGTGGCCAGCTGCGCCTGCGCCGACAGCAGGCCGAAGTAGGCCGTGGCGACACGCTGGCGCGCCGCCTGCTCGGCCGCGACGAGGCGGGCGGCCTGGGCCGACGCGTCGCTGCGACTGGCGTCCCACTGGCGCAGCGCGGCGAGGTCGATGAGGGGCTGGCTGATGCTGCTGGTGGTGGTGTTCCAGCGCGTGCCGCCGGTCTCGTGCAGCTCGCTGCGCTGCAGCTGCCACTGGGGCAGCAGCGCGGCACGGGCCTCGCGGGACGCCGCCTCCTGTGCGCCGCTGAGCGCGGCGGCCTGGCGCAGCACCGGATCGGCCGCGCGGGCCTGGGCCCAGACCTGCAGCAGGTCGTCGGCGTGGGCTGTCGCCGCCGTGCACAGCACGGACAGCAACAGGAGCTGGACAGTCTTCAAGCTGCCAACTCCGCAGTGAGGTCGACGACCTGCCCGTCGATGACATGCACGTTGCGCTGCGCGCGCGCAGCCAGCTGCGGGTCGTGCGTGACCATGACGATGGTGGCGCCGTCGCGGTGCAGTTCTTCCAGCAGCTCCATGACGCTGCGCGCCATCGTGCTGTCGAGGTTGCCGGTGGGCTCGTCGGCGAGCAGCAGGCGCGGCTCGCCGGCCAGCGCCCGGGCGATGGCCACGCGTTGCTGCTGGCCGCCTGACAGCTCCGCCGGGTAGTGCTTGCCACGGGCCGACAGGCCCACGCGCGCCAATGCCTCGGCAGCGCGCTTGCGGCGCTCGGCCGCGCCGAAGCCGCGGTAGCGCAGCGGCACCTCGATGTTGTCGAGCACGTTGAGGTCGGGGATCAGGTTGAAGGCCTGGAAGATGAACCCGATCTTCTGGTTGCGGATGCGCGAGCGCTCGCCGTCGCCCATGCGGCTGACGTCGATGCCGTCCAGCTTGTAGGTGCCGGCGCTGAAGGCTTCCAGCAGGCCGGCGATGGTCAGGAAGGTCGTCTTGCCGGAGCCGGACGGGCCGGTCACGGCGACGAACTCGCCCTCGTTGACGGTCAGGTTGAAGTCGCGCAGCGCGTAGGTCTCGACCATCTCGGTGCGGTAGACCTTCTGCAGTTTTTCCATCTGGAGCATGGTTCTCTTCCCTTGGCTTAATCAGCGATGAGCACGCGGTCCGCGCCCTTGAAGTTGTCCGACCCGGAGATGACGACGCGGTCGCCGGCCGACAGGCCCGACAGCACCTCGACGCGTTCCAGCGAGCGCGCGCCGAGCTTGACGGCGACCTTCTCGGCCGTGCCGCCGCGCACGACGTAGGCATAGCTGCCGCCGCTCTCGTCGACGAAGCTGCCGCGCGCGACGCCCAGCACCTTGTCGCGCTTGTCCAGCAGCACGCGCACCGACAGGCGCTGGTTCTGGCGCAGCTGCTCGGGCTGAGGGCCGGCGAAGCGCAGCCGCGCGCTGACCTCACCGTTGACGACCTCGGGCGACACCGAGCTGACCTGGCCGGCCCAGCGTTGGCCGTTGCCGCTGATCTCGCCCGGCATGCCCGGCTGCAGCTCGCGGGCGAAGCTCTCGGCCACCTGCATCTGCACCTCCAGCGCCGACAGGTCGATGACCGACAGCAGCTTGGCGTCGCGGGCGACGTTGGTGCGGTCGGCGATGAAGAGCTGGCCCACCTGGCCGTCCACCGGCGAGCGCACGTTCAGCTCGCCGACCTGGCGCTCCAGATCCGCCACCAGCAGCTGCTGGCGCGCCAGCGCGCTCTGCTTGGCCTGCACGTCGAGCTTGAGGCTGTCGGTCTTCAGGCCACGCAGGTCGCGGGCCTGGTCCAGCGCCAGCCTGGCCTTGGCCAGCGTGTCCTGTGCACGCTCCACCTGCATGCGCGCCGTGGCGCCGGCCTCGAAGGCCTGCGTCTGGCGGGCCAGGTCGTTCTGCGCGGTCTGCTGGTCGATGCGGGCGTTCTCGTAGGCGCTCTGCAGCGCGGCGGCCTGCTGGCGTGCCTCGACCTCGGCGCGCGCCAGGTCGGCGCGCAGCGCGTCAACGTTGCTGCGTTCCTGCGCGAGGCGGTTGGTCAGCTCCGGCGAGTCGATGGTGGCCAGCACCTGGCCCTTCTTCACCGGGTCGCCGGCCTTGACGGCCAGCGTCGCCGTGCCGGCGCCCTGCGCGAACAGCGTGGGGCTCTGCGCGGCGACGACACGGCCCTCGCCGGCCACGTCACGCGTCAGCGGCCCGACGTCGACCGTGGCGATGCTGAGGCGGGAGACGCTGAAGGCGGCGTCGGCCGACAGCGCCTGGCGGATGCGCCCCCCGGCGGCCAGTAACAGCAAGGCGACGGTGACGGCACCGCCAGCCAGCAGCCAGGGCCAGCGGTGGGCGCGGGAAGCGAGGGGGCGGTCCTGCTCGGAGGTGTCGCGGAAGCGAGAGTTCATGGCTGCTGTTTTGCAAGCCATGTGCCAGCGGGGTGGGCGTTATGAATCAGTCACTTGGCGCCGCGGACGGTGTCCGCGGACAGTGTCCGGACAGTCCGGGCGGCCTCAGGCCGTCAGCAACATCACCACCACCGCGACGGCCATGATCCCCGTCGCCGCCCAGCCCAGCACGCGATGCGATCCCGACATCGTCAGCGCGCCCATGACGCGGCGCGACTGGCCGATCCACAGCATCGCGGCCATGATGGGCACGGAGATGACGCCGTTGACGATGGCGCTCCAGACCAGCGCCTTGATCGGGTCCAGCTCGAACACGCTCATCAGCGCGCCGATGGCGGTGGCGGCGATGATGATGGCGTAGAAGCCGCGCGCCTCGTGGAAGCCGTGGGCCAGGCTCGCCTTCCAGCCGAACACCTCGCTGACCGCGTAGGCCGCCGAGCCCGCCAGCACCGGCACCGCCAGCAGGCCCGTGCCGATGATGCCCAGCGCGAACACGGCGAACGCGAACTCGCCGGCCACCGGGCGCAGCGCCTCGGCGGCCTCGCCGGAGGTCTGGATGTTGGTGATGCCGTTCAGGTTCAGCGTCACGGCCGTCGCCAGCACGATGCACAGCGCGACAAGGTTGGAGAAGGACATGCCGACCCAGGTGTCCAGCCGGATGCGCTTCAGGTGCGCGCCGGCCTGGGCGGGCGCCAGGCGTTCGGCGGCGCTGTGCGGGCGGCTCTGCAACTCCTCCACCTCCTGCGAGGCCTGCCAGAAGAACAGGTAGGGGCTGATCGTTGTGCCCAGCACGGCGACGACCATGCTGGCGTAGTCGCTGAGATGGGTGCCTTCGGGCAGGAAGGCCCAGGGCTGTAGTGACTCGGCCGTGGCCTGGCGCCAGGGTACGTGCACGACCATGACGACGGCGACGTAAGAGAACAGCGCCAGCGTCAGCCACTTCAGCACGCGCACCGAGCGCTCGTACGAGAAGAACACCTGGCCCAGCACGCAGACGGCGCCGAAGCCGACGATGAAGGGCACGCGCGGGCCGCCGGCCAGCAGGCGCGCGGCCTCGGCCATGGCGCCGATGTCGGCCGCGATGTTGATGGTGTTGGCCACGACCAGCAGTGTCACGAGCGTCAGCGTCAGCCAGCGCGGGCAGACCTTGGCGATGTTGGCCGCCAGCCCCTGGCCGGTGACCCAGCCGATGCGGGCCGACAGCATCTGGATGCCGATCATCAGCGGCGTCGTCAGCAGCAGCGTCCAGACCAGCCCGAAGCGGAACTGCGAGCCGGCCTGCGAGTAGGTGGCAATGCCGCTCGGGTCGTCGTCGGCGGCGCCGGTGATGAGGCCGGGGCCCAGGCGCTGGGCCAGGTCACGGGTGTCGGCCAGCCGGCCGCGGGCGGTCTCGGCGGCCCGGGCCAGGAAGGGGTTGCGTTGGAGCAGTTGTTGCACGGGAATCTCCCCGCCGCCGGGCGCGGCGCGTGCACGGC
The DNA here is from genome assembly GCF_043555985.1 of Pelomonas candidula. Taxonomy (NCBI): domain Bacteria; kingdom Pseudomonadati; phylum Pseudomonadota; class Betaproteobacteria; order Burkholderiales; family Sphaerotilaceae; genus Roseateles; species Pelomonas candidula. The sequence continues at coordinate 54,453 of NZ_JBIGIC010000007.1, forward strand.
GGACATGGGCGGCGCGCCTGGAGCGCCGCGAGGTCACGAAGGTGCCGGGGGAGGGCCTGGCGGCCGATGCCGCCTGGGTTGACTCGCGGGTCCCGGGTGGTGGGTGTCTGCCCCCACCGCCCGGTGCGCAGCCGTTTCAGCGCGTGGCCGAGGGCTGCTGACTGGACGGCGAAGGCCAGCAACTAGGTGCTGGGTTCATGGCAATGCCGTCAGTGAAGGAGTGGTGATTGTCGGCGGGCAGGTGCGCACAGGCCAGCAGAAATCGAGCGCTGAAACCTGGCTGCAAGCCAGCGTATTCGGGGCCGAGCGCCGGGCCCCCCAAGCCGGCCCGCTTGGGGAGCGGGCCTCAACCGTCAAACGGTGCCGGTGGCGACGAGGAAGCAGTACGCCAGCACGGCGACCGTCAGGCACAGGCCGAACGATGAGAACGGAATTCGTGTCATGTCCATCTCCCTGCGGTGGGTCAGCACGGCGTCAGGCGCGCATCAGCTTGTCCGCATAACGCCAACTTTGCGGGGCTTGTGGAAACACTGTCGCCAGTGCGGTTTCCGACAGGCCCAGGTGGCGCTGCAGCACGGGGGCCAGCACCTGGCGGAAGTCGGTCGCCACGGCGAGGTCACGGCCGTCGGCCAGCGCGCTGTGGTCCAGGCCGGGCCAGTCGCCCAGCACCTGGCCGCCGGCCACCGGGCCGCCCAGCAGCCACATCACGTTGCCGCGACCGTGGTCGGTGCCGCCGTTGCCGTTCTGGCGCAGCGTGCGACCGAATTCGCTGACGACGACGACGACGGTGTCTTTGTAGGTGTCGCCCAGGCCCGTGGCGAGCGCGTCCAGGCCTTCGCCCAGGCTGGCCAGGCGGTTGGCGAGCTGGCCGCGCGCCGCGCCCTGGTTGACGTGCGTGTCCCAGCCGCCCACGGCGGTGAAGGCGAGCTGGGTGTGTGGGTCCTTGCGGATCAGCGTGCCGAGGCGGCGCGCGTCGGCGGCGAAGCTGCGGGCAGACGGCGCGCCGGCGTCGGCGCTCGGGTCCATGGACTTGCCGCCGTCGCCGCCCATGCCCGAGGCCATGCTGCGTGCCATTTCGCCGCGGCCTTCGGTGGTCTCGTGCAGCGTGCTGCTGAGCTGGGCGTCGTTGGCGTAGAGCTTGGCCAGGCCGGCCTGCATCTTGGGGTCGTCAATGGCGCGGCGGCGCATCGCATCGGGGCCCAGGCCCAGGCTGGCGACGCTGGCGGTGCCGGCAAAGATGCGTGGCGGCGTGCTGCCCTGGCTGATGGCACGCGTAGGCGCCGGCTCGCCGGGCAGGGCGGTCAGCAGCCGGTTCATCCAGCCGTCGGGTGTGGACTTGCGGCCGGGCGTGCCGGATTCGAAATAGTCCTGCGCGTCGAAGTGCGAGCGCGTCGGGTCGGGCGAGCCGCTGGCGTGCACGAAGGCGAGCTGGCCGCCGTCCCAGTGGCGCTTGAGCGGGCTCAAGGACGGGTGCAGGCCGAACAGCGAGTTCAGCTTGATGAGGCCGTCGTCCGCCCCGGGGGGCGGCAGCCCGATCTGCGGGCGGCTGGCGGCGTACTCGCGCTCGCCGTACGGCGCGACGACCGACAGGCCGTCCACCGCGCCGCGCAGCATGACGACGACGAGCTTCTTCTGGCTGGCGCCTTCGGCACGCACCAGCGACACGGGCAGGCCGCCCAGCGTGAAGGCGCCGAAGTGGAGCAGTTGACGGCGGAGCATGGTCAGCCCCGCGCGGCCGCCCGAAGGGGCTGAAGCGCCCCCTCGGGGGGCAGTGAACGAAGTGAACGTGGGGGCATGACGACCTCTACCTCTTCATGAAATCGGGAGACGCCAGCAGCAGCGCAACCTGCTGGCCGGCGGGCTCGGTGGCCAGCGTGCGCCGCGTCGGCTCGCTGACCGAGGCGCCCAGCGTGCTGGTCAGCCGCTCGGCAGTGATGCCGCTGCGCTGGCCCAGCGTCGTCGCGAGCTGCACGCGCTGCGTCAGCGCCTCGGGGTTGCGCCAGGCGGCGGCGGTGTTCTTGTAGCCGTCGGGTGTCAGCGCGCCGTACAGCGGCTGTCCGGCCTGCGTCAGCGCCTGCTGCAGCGGCTGCGGGGTGTTCAGGGGCAGGTCCAGCGCGCGCATCGTGGACAGCAGGTACTGGTAGGGCGTCTTGAACTTCGCCTGATAGGCGTCGCGGCTCCAGAACTCGTCGGCGCGGATCAGCGTGCGCGTCAGTTCGCGCAGGTCGCCGCCGGTGGCCTTGAAGTTGTCGGCCAGCTTGTTGACGAGGCTGGCCGGCGGCTCGTCGGCGACGAAGGCCTGTGCGAACTTGAAGGCCAGGTGGCGGGCCGTGGCCGGGTGGGCGGCCAGCACGTCCAGTGCGTGCTCGCCTTCGGCCTGGCCACCGCCCCGGATCTGCTGGCCCAGCCAGGTCTTGCTGCCGTGGTCATGCCGGTTCGCATCGAACTCGAACACGTCGCCGCTGCCGCCGATCAGCACCTTGCGCTGCTCCAGCCCCCAGCCGGTCAGCATGCGGGCCAGCTCGGTCACATCGCGCTGCGTGTAGCCGCCGTCCACGCCCAGCGTGTGCAGTTCCATCACCTCACGGGCGTAGTTCTCGTTGAGGCCCTTGGGCACGCGCGCCTTCAGCTCCGGGCGCTGGGCCAGGAAGCGCCGGCCGGCGCGCGAGGGCTGGTAGCCGGGTGCGACGCTCTGCGCGTTGTCCAGGTAGACCAGCATCGCCGGGTGCTTGGCGGTGGCGCCCAGCATGTCGCGGAAGCGCCCCAGCACGAAAGGACGGATGGCGCGCTGCTCGTAGTCGGCCACCAGCACGCCCACCGGCCCCTTGCCGGCATAGACGTTGAAGTGGTTGAACCAGAACTCGGTCAGCACCTCCTCCAGCTGCGCCGGGCTCTGCAGCCCGCGCGCCAGCCGCGCCGTGGCGGCCTGCTGCACCAGCGGGCGCACCTTCTCGCGCACCGCGTTCAGCGCGTCGGCGCTGGGTGTCTCGCCCTTGGCCTGCTCGCGCTTGGCCTCGCGGGTGGCCTTGATGGCGTCGCGGTAGCGGCCCAGCAGCTCGGCCTGGCCCAGCTTGAGCACGTCCAGTCCGCCCAGTCGTTCGGTCAGCGCGGCGGGCTGCGGCAGGTGGCGAGGCTCCAGCTGCTCGGTGAGGAAGCGCTCCAGCCACTTGTCGGCACCCTGCTCGGCGATGGCCGCGGCATCGGCCGGGCACGGGCCGTAGCCCAGGCGGTTGAGGGCGTGCAGCGCGCGTTCGTCAGCGCTCAGGCCGGGGCCGGTGGCGGCCTTGCCGTGGTGGGGCAGCAGGGCGGCGCCCATCAGCGCCGCGCCGCTGCTCAACATGAAGCGGCGGTTCTTGTTCATGGCGGAACTCCGTCGTTTGAACGAAGCATCCCGCCGACCACGCAAGGCCGTGTGACCCCAGCGCAAAGATTTGTGTCAACGTCTGACAGCGTCCCGCACAAGAGGGACTGTCATCGTGGCGCAGGCTCCTAGCCCAGCCAGCGCTCCAGGCTGCGCAGCGTCGCCGCCACGTCCAGCGGCTTGGACCAGTAGCCGTCAAAGCCGCCGCGGCGTGCCAGGTCGGCGGCAACGAACTCGGCCTCGGCCGTCACGAGCACCGCCGGCACGGTGGCCGGGAGGCCGGCGTCGCGCAGCTTGGCGAGCAACTCGTCGCCGGCCGCGTCGGGCAGGTGCAGGTCGCAAAGCACCAGGTCCACCCGGCGTTCGGCCACGAAGCGCCGTGCCTCGGCCCCGCTGCGCGCCACCAGCAGGCTGCAGCCGGTGCGCAACTCGACGATGCCCTGCATCAGCATCGCGTTGACCGGATCGTCCTCGACGTAGAGCACCACGCGCATCGTCATGCCACCCTCTTGCTCGGCAGCCGCGTCGCGGGTGCGGGGTGGAGGTGGGAGGCGAAGCGGGTGCGGGTCATCGTGGTACTGCCAAATGGTCAAGTGCCATTATCAAATTTATTGATAGGAATGCCCTTGTCGTCTGCCCCTGAATCCGGGGGCAGCGCCGCGGATTTGCCGGAAGTATTGCTTGAAGTGCCGGAGCGTGTTCAGACGCCGCGGCGCGCGCCGAGGCTCACAAGGCCTTGCGCCAGGTCGGCCCAGCCGGTGCCTGTTTGCCCCAGCGCGGCGGCGTCCTCGATGGCACGGGCCTGATCGGCCAGGCCGGGGTGGCCGATCAGTTCCAGCACCGCCTTGAGCCCGTGGGCCACGCGGCGCAACGCCGCAGCATCGGCGCCGGCGACCGCGGCATCGCCCTGCGCGAGGTCGTCCGTGAAGCGGGCAATGCAGCCGTCGCGGAAGCTCTCGAACAGCGCACGGTCGCCGCCGAAGTGGCGCTGCACCGGGTCGTCCGCCACCGCCGCAGCCGTCGCCGCGGGCGTGCCGCCGGGCAGCAGCTCGGCGACGGTGTCCAGCAGCTCGACGAGCGGCACGGGCTTGCGCAGCGTGCGGGCCACGCCGCGGGCCTCCAGCGCAGCCTGGCGGGTCTCATGCAGGCCGGCGCTGAAGACCACCCACGGCGGCGCACCGTCGGCCAGCGCGAAACCTTCGGCCAGCAGCGTCTCGGCCGAGCCGTCGGGCAGCATCAGGTCGCTGACGACGAGCTGCCAGCCACCCTCCACCAGCGCCTGGCGCGCGCCGGCCAGGCTGCGCACGACATGTAGCTCGACCGCCGGCGCAGCGGCATCGTGGCCGGGCAGTTCTTCCAGTGCCAGCTCGACGAAGCGGGCGATCGAGGCGTCGTCCTCGATGAGCAGCAGGCGCGCGGCCATCGCGGGCAGCGTCAGGCCGGCTGTGCTGCGGTGGCTTCGGCCAGCAGCGGCGGCAGCTGTGTGACGAGGGATGTCTTGTGCACGACCGGCACGCCCTCCAGCGCGAAGCGGTAGGGCGCGCGCTGGGCTTCGTCCAGCGCGGTGACGACGATGAGCCGGCTGCGGGCGAACTGCGGGTGCGAGCGCAGGCTGGTGATCAGCGTGGCGCCGTCGATGCCGGGCAGCAGGATGTCGATGAGCAGCACATCGGGCTCCAGCCGCCCCGCCAGCGCGAGGCCGGCGATGCCGTCTGAGGCGACGTGCAGCTCGGCGCCCGGCAGTTCGCGCTTGACGATCAGGCTGATGAGGTTCTGGAAGTGCACCGAGTCCTCGATCAGCAGCAGCGTCATCGGCCGCCCCGTGGCGGGGGCTTCGTGCCCGGCCTCCGGCGGCGCTGCAGCGGCGGTGCCGCCGCGGCTGGCGAGCCAGGCGTCCAGCGAGCTGCGCAGGATGCGGCGGTGACCGCCGGGCGTCTTCCAGGCCTGCAGTTCGCCGCGGTCCACCATCAGCTGCACCGAGCGCACGGCCATGCCCAGCTGCTGGGCGGCCTCGGTCGTGGAACAGGTTTCGGGCACGGTTGCGGTGCGATTCACACGCGACATTTTGCCGAATTCCCGGAGTGACGCCCAGCACTGTTTATTTGATAAAAATATGTCTATTCGATAATTCCTTATCCAAGCCGGAGTTTCGCCATGCCCGTCACCGCCACCCAGGTTCCGACCGATGCCCGCGCCACGGCGCCGCAGCGCTCCAGTGCGGCGGACTTACGGCGCCAGGAGGGCGCCCACGCTCACCGTGTACGGCTGGGGCATCTTTCCGAGGCACTGGCCCGCCACCTGGGGCTGGACGCCGACACGGCCCAGCTGCTGCGGCTGGCCGCGCCGCTGCACGACGTGGGTGAAGCCGACCCCGCTGCGGCCTTCGAGCCCCCCTGGTCGCTGACGGCCGCCGAGGAGCGGCGCCGTCGCCAGGCGCAGCCGGAGCGCGGCGCGGCGCTGCTGGGCGGCTCGCGGCTGCCGCTGTTCGCGCTGGCCGCAGAGATCGCCCTGCACCACCGCGAACGCTGGGATGGCAACGGCTACCCGCAGGGCCTGCGCGGCAAGGCCATCCCGCTGTCGGCACGCATCGTTGCGGTGGTGGACTATTTCGACGCGTTGACGATGAACCGCCGCTACCGGCCCGCCCGTGCGGACGACCGCGCGCTGGCCATGCTGGCCGAGCAGTCCGGCAGCGCCTTCGATCCCGAGATCGTCGCCGCCTTTCTCGCCCACGCGCCGGCGCTGATCGCGCTGCGCGACCGCATCGACGCGGCCGGTGCCGGCGCGGCGATGCCGCGGCGGGCGGGCTTGTGAAGCGGCTGATCGGGGCCGTCCTCGGCCTCCTGCTGGGCGCTGCCGCCGGTGCCGCGCCGCCGCCGGTGGCCCAGCGCGTGCACGCCAGCGGCGAGCTGCGCGTGTGCATCTGGCCCGACTACTACGGCATCTCGCTGCGCAACCCGCGCACCGGCCAGCTGTCGGGCATCGACATCGACCTCTCCGCTGCCTTCGCTGCCGACCTGGGCGTCACGCCGCGCTACGTCGACTCGTCGTTCCAGACCTTCGTCGACGACCTGCTGCACGACCGCTGCGACGTGGCCATGTTCGCCGTCGGCCGCACGGCCCAGCGCGAGCGCGAGCTGCGCTTCAGCCGGCCCTACCTGGAGAGCGACATCTACGCCGTGACGACGCGAAGCAGCCGCGTCGTGCAGCGCTGGGAGGACCTGGACAAGCCCGGCGTGCGCATCGCCGTGCAGGCCGGCACCTTCATGGAGACGGTCATGGCGGGCGCGTTGAAGCGCGCTACCCTCGTGGTCGTGCGGCCCCCGGACACGCGCGAGCGCGAGCTCGAGGCCGGCCGCGTGGATGCCTTCATGACCGACTACCCCTACAGCCGCCGCCTGCTTGACAGCGCCGACTGGGCCCGCCTTGTCGCGCCGCCCTCGGCGTTCTACGTGATGCCCTACGCCTACGCGGTCAAGCCCGGTGACAAGGCCTGGCAGGGGCAGGTCGACGACTTCGTCGCCCGCATCCAGCGCGACGGCCGGCTGCGCGCGGCGGCCGAGCGCCACGGCCTGGGCGCGATCGTTCGCACGCGGTGATGCCGCACCGCAGCCGCTGGCGACCGAGCATCATCACGGCCGGTGCCGGCGTGCTGCTCGCCGCGGTGCTGCTGGCCGGCAGCGGCTATGGCCTGCTGCGCGAACGACGCGAGCTGACGGTCGAGACCGTCGCGCGCCAGTCACTGCTGGTGCGCGTGCTGGAGGACCACGCCCGCCGCAGCCTGGACGGCGCGCAGATCGCGCTGGCCGGCCTGGCCGACGTTGCCGCGCGCAACGCACCGCCGGAGGTGCTGCAGGCGCTGCTGGACCAGACCCAGTCCAGCCTGGGCTTCCTGCGCGGCGTGGCGCTGCTGGACGAGACGGGGCGCGTGCTGGCCGCCGCCGACCCCGCCGACCGCGGCGCCTTTCTCAGCCCCGGCGCGCTTGCGTCCCTCGGGCCCTGGCCGGCGGCGGGGCGCGACAGCATCGGCGGATTCATCGCAGCGCGCAGCCTGGCCAGCCTGGGCCAGGAAGGTGCCATCGTGCCGCCGGGCGTGGGCTTCATCCCCGTGCTGCACGGCCTGCGCCTGCTCGATGGCCGGCCCGCGCTGCTCGTCGCGCTGCTGAACCCCGATGCGCTGGCCAACTTCCAGCAGCTCACGCTGAACGACCCGCAGGCGGCGGCGGCCCTGGTCGACCTTGGCGGCCATGTGCTCGCCGCCACCAGCGGCGCCGAGCACCTGCCCGGCGAACAGCTGCCCCGCCTGCTGGCCGCCGGCGCGCCGCTGGCCGCCGTGCGCGCCGGCGCCGAGCTGGGCCGCTGGGAGGGGCCGGGGCTGCGCGAGGCCGACCAGCTCGGCGCCTACCGCGCGCTGCGGGCGCGGCCCTTCGTCGTGCTCGTCGAGCTGCCGCAGGCCGAGTTGCGTCGCCAGTGGCTGGTCTCCGTGCGCGACCTGGGCCTGCCGTCGCTGGGCATCGCCGCGGCGCTGCTGGCGCTGTCGGGCGTGGGCGCGGCGGCGCTGCGGGCACGCGAACGTGCGGCACTGCAACTGGACCAGGCGCAGCGCGAGGTGGCCGAGCGCGAGCGCGAGCTCAGTGCCATCTTCGGCAGCGTGCAGGACCTGCTGTTCCGCACCGACGCCGCCGGCCGCGTCACCTTCATCAACGAGGGCTATGCCCGCCTCAGCGGCCAGGCCGTCAGCCGCGTGCTGGGCCGGCCGTTGCAGGAACTGTTCGGCGGCTCGCCGGCCGTGGCCGCGCTGTTCGACGCCTGTGATGCCGACGAGGCGCTGCCGCACGAGCTGCGCGCCGAGTGGCTGGCGGCCGACGGGCAGGCGCGCAGCTTCGAGATCCACCTCGTGCCGCTGCGCCGCCACGACGGTCTGCTGGAGTGGGTGGGCAGCGCTGCCGACGTCAGCAGCCTGATGCGGGCCCAGGCCGAACTGCGTGCGCAGCTGGGCCTGGCGCGCTCGTTGCTGGCCAGCAGCCCGTTGCCGATGGCGGTGCTGGACGACGCCAACCGCTACCTCGACGTCAACCGCGCGTGGGAGCAGTTCACCGGCCGGCGCCGGGGCAGCGTGCTGGGCCGGCGTGCCGACGAGGCCGCGCTGCGCGACGACGTCCGCGACAACGAGCTGCTCGCGCGTGGTGGCGAGATGAGCTACGAGACCGCCTGGGAAGGCAACGACGGGCGCCGGCGCGACCTGTTCGTCAGCAAGTCGACCTTCCCCGACGCACAGGGCCGGCCGATGGGGCTGGTCGTCTGCTTCATGGACATCAGCGAGTTCCGCGAGGCCGAGCGCGCCACCCGCGCGGCGCGTGACGCGGCGCTGGAGACCTCGCGCGCCAAGTCCGACTTCATCGCCAACGTCAGCCACGAGCTGCGCACGCCGCTGCAGTCCATCCTCGGCTTTTCCGAGATCGGTGCGCTGCGGGCGCGTCAGGACCTGCGCCTGGCCGAGCTCTTCGCCGACGTGCACCGCGCCGGCCAGCGCATGCTCGGCCTCGTCAACGACCTGCTGGACCTCAGCAAGATCGAGCGTGGCGCCGAACCGCTGCAGCTGCAGCGCCTGGACCTGAACCCGCTGGCCGCCGAGGTGGCCCGCGAGCTGGCGCCGCTGCTGGCCGCGCGCGGCCTGACGTTGCACACGGCGCTGGGCGAGGCCGAGCTTGTCGTACTGGGCGACCCGCTGCGGCTGCAGCAGTTGCTGCGCAACCTGCTGGCCAACGCCATCCGCTTCTCGCCGGCGGGTGGCTCCATCGAACTGACCGCCCGGCATGACGCCGATGGCGACGTGCGCGTGGACATCGCCGACCACGGTCCCGGCATCCCGCCGGACGAGCTGGAGAGCGTCTTCGAGGCTTTCGTGCAGTCCAGCGCCACCCGGGACGCCGCCGGCGGCACCGGCCTGGGCCTGGCCATCTGCCGCCGCATCGCCCAGGCCCATGGCGGGCGCGTCTGGGCCGGCAACCGCGCCGACGGCGGCAGCGGCGCGGTCGTCACGCTGGTGCTGCCGACCACGCGCTTCGGCGATGCGGCGCCGGGCGCTGCGTAGCCAGCAGCCGCTTCAGCTCCGGCGTTTGCGGCCGGGCCAGCAGCTCGGCGGGTGGGCCGGACTCCAGCACGCGGCCGTCGTGCAGGAAGACGATGCGGTCGGCGTGGCGGGCCAGGGCCGGATCGTGCGTGGCCAGCAGCAACGCCAGACCGTCGCTGGCCAGCGCGCGCGCCGCGGCGCCGACCTCGCCGGCCTGCTCCGGATCGTCGGCGCTGGTGAGGTCGTCGCACAGCAGCACGGTGGGGCCCGGCGCCAGCGCGTGGGCGAGGGCGGCTCGCTGGCGCTGGGCCGCGGTCAGCCCGCCAGGCAGCGCGTCGAACAGCTCGGCCAGGCCGACACGCGCGAGCAGCTCGTGTGCCAGCGCCGCGGCGTTTGGCCGGTCCGCCAGTGCCGCCGACTGCATCAGGTGCCAGCCCAGGCCGATGTCGGGCGGCAGGTGCAGGCCCTGAAACACCCAGCCCACCGCGCGGCGCCACGTACCGGGCTGCGGTGGTGGCCGCCCCTGGAGGCTCAGCGTGCCGTCGTGGAAGCCCTCCAGCCCGGCGATGCAGCGCAGTAGCGTGCTCTTGCCGGCGCCGCCGCGGCCCAGCAGCGCAACCACCTCGCCGCGCCGCAGTTCCAGGTCCACGCCGCGCAGCACCTCACGGTGACCGTGGCGCTTGTGCAAGGCGGCGACGCTCACGAGCGGCGTCGCCGCCAGCGTCGCGAGGAGGTCGTCGAGGACTGCCGCCATGCCCTTGCTCATGCACGGTGCGCCGCAGAAACCGTGCCAACGTGGCGCCCGCTGACGGCGCCGTCGCTAGTCGTTCAACGATGACAGGAACTGCTGCAGCTCCGGCGTGCGCGGTGCACCGAACAGCTCGGCCGGCGGCCCGATCTCGTGCACGCGGCCCTGGTGCATGAAGATGACGCGGTCGGCCACCTTGCGGGCGAAATTCATCTCGTGCGTGACCATCATCAGCGTCATGCCCTCCTGGGCCAGCGCCTCGACGACACGCAGCACCTCGCCCACCAGTTCCGGGTCCAGCGCCGACGTGATCTCGTCGCACAGCAGCACGGCCGGCTCCATCGCCAGCGCGCGGGCGATGGCCACGCGCTGCTGCTGGCCGCCGGAGAGCTGGTCGGGCATGGCGTTGAACTTCTCGGCCAGGCCCACGCGGCGCAGCAGGTGGGTGGCTTGTTCGGCAGCCTCGTTGGGGTGGCGCTTCTTCACCAGGGTGGGCGCCAGCATCACGTTGCGGCCGACGCTCAGGTGCGGGAAGAGGTTGAAGCCCTGGAAGATCATGCCGACCTGCTGGCGCAGCGCGCGCATGGCCATGGCGCTCTCGTACAGCAGCGGCTTGCCGTTGACGGTGAGCGAGCCGTCCTGGAACTGCTCCAGCCCGTTCACGCAGCGCAGCAGCGTGCTCTTGCCCGAGCCGCTCTTGCCGATGATGGCGATGACCTCGCCGCGCTTCACGTCCAGGTCGATGCCCTTCAGCACTTCGTTCGTGCCGTACGACTTGCGCAGCGCAGTGATGCGGACGATGGGGTCGGTGAGAGCTTCAGCGTGCATGGATGCGGCGCTCCAGATGTTGGGCGAAGAGGCTGACGGGGAAGCACAGCGCGAAATACAGCAGCGCCACGCAGCCGAAGACGAGGAAGGGCTTGAAGCTGGCGTTGGCGATCATGCCGCCGGCCTTGGTCAGCTCGACGAAGCCGATGACCGAGGCCAGCGCCGTGCCCTTGATGACCTGCACGAGGAAGCCCACCGTCGGCGCGATGGCCAGGCGGCCGGCCTGCGGCAGGATGACGTGGCGCAGCTGCTCGCTGAAAGAAAGCGCCAGGCTGCGCGCCGCCTCCCACTGGCCGCGCGGCACGGCGTCCACGCAGCCGCGCCAGATCTCGACGAGGTAGGCGCTGGTGTAGAGCGTCAGCGCCAGCGCTGCTGCCGTCCAGGCCGACACCTCGACGCCCAGCAGCGCGAGGCCGAAGTAGGCGAGGAAGAGCTGCATCAGCAGCGGCGTGCCCTGGAACAGCTGCACGTACACGGCGATGGCGCGCTGCATGCCGGTGCCGAAGCGCAGCCGCAGCGCCAGCAGCAGGCCGCCGACGAGGCCGCCGCCCGCGAAGGCGATGGCCGACAGTGCCACCGTCCAGCGCAGCGCGAGCAGCAGGTTGCGGACGATGTCCCACAGCGTGAACTCGATCATGCCGACCTCCGGCCGAAGACGAAGCGCGGGCCGGCCCACGTCAGCAGCTTGCGTGCGGCGATCGACAGCGCGAGGTAGATCGCCAGTGCGATGAAGACGGCCTCGAAGTTGCGGAAGTTGCGGCTGTAGATGAGGCTGGTCGCGTAGTTCAGCTCCTCGGTCGAGATCTGGCCGCAGACGGCCGAGCCCAGCATGACGATGATGATCTGGCTCGTCATCGCCGGCCACACGCGCTGCAGCGCCGGCGGCAGCACGACGCGGGTGAAGGTCTGCACCGGCGTCAGCGCCAGGCTCTGCGCGGCCTCCCACTGGCCGCGCGGCGTGGCCTGGATGCCGGCGCGCAGGATCTCGCAGCCATAGGCGCCGAGGTTGAGCGTCATCGCGATGACCGACGCGACCTCGGGCGACAGCTTCACGCCGGCGGCCGGCAGGCCGAAGAAGACGAAGAACAGCTGCACGATGAACGGCGTGTTGCGCAGCAGCTCCACGTAGACACCCAGCACGCGCCGCAGCCACACCGGCCCGCAGGCGCGGGCCCAGGCGGCGGCCGTGGCGATCAGCAGGCCCAGCGGTGTGGCCACCAGCGTGAGCCCCAGCGTCCAGGCCAGCCCTTTCAGCAGCAGTGGCCATTCGGCCAGCACTGCCATGAAGTCAAAGCTGATCATGGCGTTGCCCGATCTGGATCACAGAGGAAGATCGCCAGCGCCACGGCCCAGCCATTTCTTGGACAGCGCCTCCAGCTCGCCCGCCGCCTTGGCCGCCGCGATGATCTGGTTGACCTTGGCCAGCAGCGCGTCCTCGCCCTTGAGCACGCCGACGAAGCAGGGGCTGTCCTTCAGCAGCAGCTTGTATTCGGTGTTCAGCTCGGGCTTGCGCTGCATCAGGTTGCCGGCGACGGCGGCGCTGGTGGCCAGCAGCTGGGTCTGGCCGGCAGCGAACGCGGCGATGGTGGCGTTGTTGTCCTCAAAGCGCTTGAACTCCAGTGTCGACGGCGCGACCTTGCCCAGCTCCTGGTCCTCCATCGCGCCGCGCGTGACGGCGACGCTCTTGCCGCCCAGGTCGGCCCAGCTCTTGATGCTGAGGCTCTTGGCGGCGAACACGGCCTGGTAGAACGGCGCGTAGGCCGCGCTGAAGTTGATGACCTTCTCGCGCTCGGGGTTCTTGCCCAGCGTGGAGATGACGAGGTCGGCCTTCTTCGTCTGCAGGTAGGGAATGCGGTTGGCGCTGGTCACCGGCACCAGCTCGGTCTTGACGCCCAGCTTGGCGGCGATGAGCTGGGCCATGGCCACGTCCAGCCCCTGCGGTGCCATGTCGGGGCCGACGAAGCCGTAGGGCGGGTAGTCGGTCGGGATGGCGATCTTGATCGTCTTGCTCTTCGTGATCGTGTCCAGCGCGGTCTGCGCCTGGGCGCCCAGCGCGAACAGGCTCAGGCCGGCGATCAGCAGGCGGCGGGAAAGCATCGAGGTCATAGCAGGGCTCCTAGGTAGGCGGGTTCGGTGGGTTCAGCGGTGGGTGAGGGCAGGGGCGCGAGGGCCTCGCGCAGCTGCTGCAGCGGGTCGTCGTCGGCGGGCAGGCGCAGCGCGGCCTGCACGCTTGCGAGGTGCTCGGCCATCAGCGCCTCGGCGCGGGCGCTGTCACCGGCGGCCAGTGCGCCGACGATGGCGACATGGTCCTGGCAGGACAGCGCCGCGTCGTGCGAGGACTGGTAGCGCATCGCGATCAGCGTCGTGCGTGCCGTGAAGTCGCGCAGCGTGTCGGCCAGCAGGCCATTGCCCAGGCATTCGGCCAGGCAGACGTGGAAGTCGCCGAGCAGGAAGCTGCGCGCGCCGACATCGTCGCCGCGCAGCGCGGCCTGTTCCTGCTGCAGATGCTGCTGCAGCCGCTCGATCGCTTCGGGCGCCAGCCGGCCCTGGCCGCGGATCAGCCCCAGCTCGATGACGCGGCGCGCCTCGAAGGCCTCGCGGACCTCGTCCTGTGTCGGCGCGATCAGATACCAGCCGCGCCGCGCGCTGACCGTGACGATGCCGCGCGCCGCCAGCCTTGTGAGCGCCTCGCGCACGATGGTGCGGCTGCAGTCGAACAGCATCGCCAGCTGCTGCTCGCCCAGCCGCGCGCCGGGCGCGAGTTTCTGTGCGAGCACCGCTTCGACGATGCGCTGGCTGATGTCAGTGGCGGAGATGCCCATGGCGGGGTCTTTGCAGCTTCCGTGCCAGCGTTTATCTGTCTTGTATGCAAGCGCTGTGCACAAATCCGGGACCGATCCCGACGGGATTGCACTAGCACGGTGCGGAGCAGCCCCAAGGCGAGCCGGGGCGTTCGGCATCGGCTACACCTTGTGTCCCCCCGACCTCTCCAAGGAAGCCCCACCATGGACCTGCAACTGAAGAACCGCCTGGCCCTCGTCTCCGGCAGCACCGCCGGCATCGGCCACGCCATCGCGCACTCGCTCGCCGCCGAGGGCGCCCGCGTCATCGTCAACGGCCGCACGCAGGCGGCTGTCGCCGCCGCTGTCGCCGCCATCGAGGCCGCCACCGGCAACCGGCCGCTGGGCTTCGCCGGCGACCTGAGCCAGGCCGAGGTCGCCGAGGCGCTGGTGCGCCAGCACCCCGGCATCGAGATCCTCGTCAACAACCTGGGCATCTTCGAGGCCAAGCCGTTCGAGGACATCCCCGACGCCGACTGGCAGCGCTTCTTCGACGTCAACGTGCTCAGCGGCGTGCGGCTGGCGCGCCTGGTGCTGCCGGCCATGAAGGCGGCCAACTGGGGCCGCGTCATCTTCATCTCCAGCGAGAGTGCCATCCAGATCCCGGCCGAGATGGTTCACTACGGCATGACGAAGACCGCGCAGCTCGCCGTGTCGCGCGGCCTGGCCGAGTCGCTGGCCGGTACCGGCATCACCGTCAACAGCGTGCTGCCCGGCCCGACGCGTTCGCGCGGCGTGAACGATTTCGTCGAGCAGGTGTCGAACGGCAAGTCGTTCGCCGAGTTCGAGACCGAGTTCTTCGAGAAGGTGCGGCCCACGTCGCTGATCAAGCGCTTCTCGACGCCCGAGGAGGTGGCCGCGCTGGTGACCTACGTCGCCAGCCCGCTGGCCTCGGCGACGACCGGCGCGGCGCTGCGCGTGGACGGTGGGACGACGAAGAGCGCGTTCTAGCCAGAACCCCGCCGGCAGGCGGGGTCTTTTTCATGCAACTAATAATGTTGCATGAAACAAAACAGCCAGCTGTCCGACGTGCTGCACGTGCTGCTGCACATGGCCGAGGGCGACGGCCCGGCCACGTCCGAGGCGCTCGCGGCGGCGATGCAGACAAACCCCGTCGTGCTGCGCCGCCTGATGACAGGATTGCGTGAGGCGGGCTTCGTCGCGTCGTCCAAGGGCCACGGCGGTGGCTGGGTGCTCAGCTGCCCGCTGGAGCGCATCACGCTGCGCGACGTGCACGAGGCGCTGGGTGCGCCGGCCTTCGTGTCGCTGGGCTTTCGCGAGGACCGGCCCGAGTGCCTGGTTGCCCAGGCCGTCAACGAATCACTGGGCGCCGCCGTGCGCGACGCCGAAGCGCTGTTGCTGGCCCGCCTCGGTGCCGTGACGCTGGCCGCGCTGTCGCAGGACTTTCACCAGCGCCTGGCGCTGCACCGCGGTGCCCACCCCGGTGCCGCGCACCGACTCGAGGAGCACACGCGTGCAGATTGATTTCGCCATCATCGGCGGCAGCTACGCCGGCCTGTCCGCCGCGCTGCAGCTGGCGCGGGCGCGCCGCAACGTGCTCGTCGTGGACGCCGGACAGCGCCGCAACCGTTTCGTCGACGAGGCCGGGCTGACGTCGCATGGCTTCCTGACCCAGGACGGCCGTGCGCCCGCTGCCATCGCCGCCGACGCCAAGGCCCAACTGCTGCGCTACCCGAGCGTGCAGTGGTTGGACGGCAGCGCCGATGACGCCCGCGTGGCCGCGGACGGGCGGCTCGAATTTCGCGTCGGTGAGCAACGCATCAGCGCCGGCCGCCTCGTCCTCGCCACCGGCGTGCGCGACATCCTGCCGCCGGTGCCGGGCCTGGCCGAACGCTGGGGGCGCAGCGTCTTCCACTGCCCCTACTGCCATGGCTACGAGCTGGACGCCGGCGAGATCGGCGTCGTCGCGGCCACGCCGATGGCGCAGCACCATGCCCTCATGCTGCCCGACTGGGGCCGCACGACGCTGTTCCTGAACGGCGTTTACACGCCGAACGACGAAGAGCGCGTCGAACTGGCCCGGCGCGGCACTCACGTCGAGCCGGTGCCGGTCGTGCGCATCGATGGCGAGGCCGACGTGGTGCTCGCCGACGGCCGCGTACTGCGAATGAACGGCCTGTTCACGCAGCCACGCACCGTCATGACCAGCCCGGTGGCCGAGCAACTCGGCTGCGCGATGACCGACGGGCCGATGGGGCCTTTCATCCAGGTCGGCCCGACGCAGGAAACCAGCGTGCCGATGGTCTTCGCCTGCGGCGACGCCGCACGGGCGGCGGGCAGCGTGGCGCTGGCGGTGGGCGACGGCGTCATGGCCGGATTCGGTGCGCACCGGTCGACGATGGTCTGACCGTCGACCGCGGCTACGCTCGCGGCATGCCCGTTCTTCTCATCATCGACATGCAGGTCGGCATGACCTGGCCGCGCAGCGGCGCCCGCAACAACCCACAGGCCGAGGCCGGCATCGCGCAGCTGCTGTCACGGTGGCGGCAGGCCGGCGCGCCGGTCGTGCATGTGCGGCATATGTCGCGCACGCCGGGTTCGGTGTTCTGGCCCGGCCAGCCCGGCGCCGAGTTCCAGCCGGCGCTGGCGCCGCGGGACGGCGAGCATGTCGTCGAGAAGAACGTGCCCGACGCCTTCACGCACACGGGGCTGGAGCGCTGGCTGCATGCCCGCGGGCACGGCGAGCTGGTCATCGTGGGCGTCAGCACCAACAACTCGGTCGAGGCCACGGCGCGCAGCGCCGGCAATCTGGGCTTTCATACCCACGTCGTGGCCGATGCCTGCTTCGCCTTCGACAAGACCGACCTGCGCGGTATCCACCACGCCGCGGAGGAGGTGCACCAGATGGCGCTGGCCAACCTGCATGGCGAGTACGCCACTGTCATCGACGCGGCGGCTGCCGCCGCGCTGCTGGCCGCGCGCTGAGACGCTGGCGCGATGACCGCCGCCGGCCGTGCGGCGGTCAGAATCCCGACCCATGCGACTGCTACTCGTTGAAGACGACCCCATGATCGGCGACAGCCTGCGCGAGGCACTGCGCCGCCAGGGCTTTGCGGCCGACTGGGTACGCGACGGCCTGGCCGCCGACGGCGTGCTGGCCAGCGGCGAGCGCTTCGACGCCGTGCTGCTGGACCTGGGCCTGCCCAAGCGCAACGGCGTGGAAGTGCTGCGCGCACTGCGCGCCCGCGGTGACGCGACGCCGGTCATCGTGCTGACGGCGCGCGACGCCACCACCGACAAGGTCGCAGGGCTGGACGCTGGTGCCGACGACTACCTCGTCAAGCCCTTCGAGTTGGACGAGCTGCTGGCGCGGCTGCGCGTCATCGCGCGCCGCCAGAGCGGCCGCACCGACTCGGCATTGCATGTGGCAGACCTGCGGCTGGACCCGGCCACGCGCGAGGTGACGCGCGGCGGGCGGCCCGTGCTGCTGTCGGCTCGCGAGTTCGCGTTGCTGCAGGTGCTGCTGGAGCGGCCCGGCGCCATCGTGTCACGGGCGCAGCTGGAGGACCGGCTCTACGGCTGGGGCGAGGAGCTGGAGAGCAACGCCATCAGCGTCTACATGCACCAGCTGCGCAAGAAGCTCGGGGCCGACCTGCTGCACACGGTGCGCGGCCTGGGCTATTACGCCGGCCCCGAGAAGGGCGGCGCATGACCGCCGCCTGGCTGAAACGCTTCACCGGCGAGGGGCACCTGTGGCATGGCCTGCAGCTGGCGCTGGTCATCGTGCTGGCGCATGCCGCGGCGCGCGTGACCGGCCTGCCCGAAGCCCACTGGGCCGCGATGAGTGCCCTCATCGTCAGCCGTGCGGACGCCAGCGCCACGCTGCAGGCGGGCGGCCAGCGGTTGATGGCCACGCTGCTCGGCGCCGTGGCCGGCCTGGCCGGCGTGGCGCTGGAGCATGCGCTGCCAGGCCTTGGCCGTGAAGCCATCGGCCTGGGTGTCGTTGCCCTGCTGGCCGCTGCCACGGCCGACCGGATCGGCTGGCGCACCGCGCCCATCACGGCGTTGATCGTGTTGGGCACCGCGTCGCATCCCGGGCAGTCGGCCGTGATGGCCGCGGCGCTGCGCACCGCCAACATCGCCGTGGGCGCGGGTGTCGCGATGGCCACGGCCTGGGTGGGCTACCGGCTGGCTGTCGGCGTGCGGCCGCTGGCCGTCGTGGCGGCGCTGCTGCGCGAGCTGGCCGCGCAGGTCGAGGCCGCACCGACGGCCGACGCCGACCGGCGCGAGGCCCTCGGCCGCGAGTCGCGCGCCACGCTGCGCCGCCTGGGCGAGATGCTGCACGGCACGCAGGATGACGGCCGGCGCAAGCTGCTGGGCCTGGCGATGCGGCTGGGCCAGGACGCCGCCTGGCTGGCGCGCCAGCTCGCGTCGCCCCAGGCCGGCGAAGCCGCCGCGCTGCTGGCGGCGCAGGCCGCCGTCACGCTGCGCGCCGCCGCCGCACGGCTGGAGGGCGGCAGCGAATCGCCCCGAGACGCCATCGCCGCGCTGGCCGGCCACGCCGGTCCGGCCTGGCGGACGGACGCCGTCGCGCTGCTGGCCGACGACCTGGCCAAGCTGCTCAAGCTCGCCGGGAGCCCGCGATGAAGTGGCAGTCGACGCTGCGCGGCCGCCTGTTCGCGCTGCTTGCCGTGCTGGGCGCCGTGACGGCGCTGGCCGTTGGCGGCGCCACCTACATCAGCGTGCGTGCCGAGGCCGACGAGCTGTTCGACTACCAGCTGCGCCAGACGGCGCTGTCGCTGCGCGACCAGGGCCGCGTCGCGCCGGACGAGGCCGCCGCGCTGGCCGACCCGAGCTTCGACTACGTCGTGCAGATCTGGTCGCTGCAGGGGCTGGAGCTGTATTCCAGCCGGCCCCAGGGCATGACCGAGCCGCTGCCGGCGCGCGCGGTGCTGGGCTACTCCAACCTGCACTTCGGCGGTCAGGACTGGCGCGTGTTCAGCGCGGCCACGCCGCTGCGCGTCGTGCAGGTGGCGCAGCCACTGGCGGCGCGGCAGAAGCTCGCCGCACTGGCTGCGCTGCGCAGCGTGGTGCCGGTGGCCGTGGCGCTGCCGCTGGTGGCAGCGGCGGTGTGGTGGTTGATCGGCCTGACGCTGGCGCCGCTGGCGCGCGTGACGCAGGCGGCGCAGGCGCGCGGCGCGACGGCGATGGAAGCGCTGCCCACCACCGGCCTGCCCGGCGAGGTGGCACCGCTGGTGGACGCCTTCAACGGCCTGCTCGCGCGGCTGGCCGAGGCCTTCGACGCGCAGCGCAGCTTCGTCGCCGACGCGGCCCACGAGCTGCGTTCGCCGCTGACGGCGCTGAAGCTGCAACTGGGCCTGCTGCGCGACTCGGCGCCCGGCGAGCAGCAGGACGCCGCCATTGCCCGTCTGCGCACCGGCATCGACCGCGCCGTACGCCTTGTCGAGCAACTGCTGGCGCTGGCCCGCGCCGAGCCCGGTGCGCAGACGGCCTCGATGTCGCTGGACCTTGCCGACCTGGCCCGCCAGGCCGTGGCCGACGTGCAGCCGCTGGCGGACAAGGCCGGCGTCGCGCTGACACTGGCGGCGCCCGACGTGCTGCCGCTGGCTGGCGACCCGCAGGCCTTGCGCGGCGCGCTGCGCAACCTCATCGACAACGCCGTGAAGTACGGTGCCCGCACGGTGGAGGTCAGCGCGTTGCGCGGCGCGCGGGGTGCGCCGCTGCTGCGTGTGGACGACGACGGCCCGGGCATTCCGCCCGATCAGCGCGAGCGCGTGTTCGACCGTTTCCAGCGTGGCGAGGATGTGTCGGTGGAAGGCAGCGGCCTGGGCCTGGCCATCGTGAAGGCGGCGGCGCGGCAGCAGGGTGCCAGCGTCGCGCTGGGCGACTCGCCACTGGGTGGGTTGCGGGCGGAGATCGCATGGTGAACCTGCGGACACGCCGCCTCATGGTTGCCGCGCTGGCGCTTGTGGCGGCATGCTGTCATGCGCATCTGCCGCCGGCGCCGCCTCCGGGAACGCGCGAACCGATCCGGACCTGCAACCTGGCGCAGACGGCCTGTGCCGTCTCCGACCCGCGCATCCCGTCGATCACCATCACGCCGACGTACAACCCTGGCGTCCCGTGGACCTTGCCGTTCCATGCGCCGCACGTGCTGGTGTCGAGGGGGGGCTGCACGATCGCCGTCTTCGCGCCGCCTCGACTTGAGGCGACGGCGGCCACGCCGTTCCTGACCCTCTACCGGAGCAACGGGAGCAAGATCGAGATTAGCTACGGGTCGCTCTACCCTGAGCTGCTCAGGACACCGGACACCAGCTTCCCGCTCCGATGGGGCAGCGTGGTGGAGGTCAACGACGATGACGACTTCTCGATTCAATCCGTTCGGGGTGAGCGATTCAAGTTCTCCATGAAGGACGAGCCCTGACGGTATGCCCAGCGCTGTACGGGTCGGTCTGCTGATACAGCGCATCGTCCAGCCTGCTCCGCTGTCCCTTCCCACCCCGCCGCTTGCCCGCTGCAATGCCGGCATGAACGAACTGCTGCCGCTGCTGACCTACTGCACGCTGATGTCCGGCACGCCCGGACCCAACAACATGATGCTGGTGGCCAGCGGGGCCCACCACGGCTACCGGCGCACGCTGCCGGCCATCCTGGGCATCAACAGCGGCGGCGCGGTGCAGACCTTCGCCTGCTGCCTGGGGCTGGGCGCGCTGTTCAACGCGTGGCCGGCGGCGCATGCCGCGCTGAAGCTGGCCGGCACGGCCTACATGCTGGTGCTGGCCTGGAAGCTGGCGGGCAGCCCCGCCGCGCAGGACCGGCCGCCCGAGCGCGTGGGCTTTGTCGAGGCGGCGCTGTTCCAGATGGTGAACCCCAAGACGTGGATCAAGTCCGTCACCGTCGCGTCGGTGTTCATGCCCGCCGGCCTCGGCGTCGTGCAAGGCGCGCTGCTCGTCAGCGTTCTCGGGGCCGTCGTCGGCTTCCCGTGCATTTCGATGTGGGCGCTGTTCGGCGTGTGGATCAGCCGCTTCCTGTCCAACGCCACGCGGCGGTGCGCGTTCAATGCCATCATGGCTGCCTCTCTGGCCGTGCTAGCCCTCCTGCTGCTGCGTTGATGTTTTCACTTGATCGCGATTCGCCCACGCCGCTGGCCGACCAGATCGAGCAGCGCCTGCAGGCGCTCATCCTCAGCGCGCAGCTGCCGCCCGGCGCGCGGCTGACATCCATCCGCCAGCTCGCCACCCAGCTGGGCGTCAGCCCCAACACGGTCGTCAGCGCCTACGACCGGCTCGTCGCCGCGGGCGTCATCGACTCGCGTGGCACGGCCGGCTTCTTCGTCGCCGAGGGGCCGGCCAACGCGATGCCCGACGCCGTGCGCGTGGAGGCGGGCGAGGAGCAGGAGGCTGTGTGGCTGGCCCAGCAGGCCAACGACCAGAAGGCCGGCGTGCTGCTGGCCAGCAGCGGTGCGCTGCCGGCCACGTGGCTGGAAGACGCCGTGCCCGCCGCCGCCGTGCAGCGCGGCCTCGCGCGCGCCGCGGCCGGCATGGCCACGCGCTGCCCGCCGCAGGGGCTGCCGGAGCTGCGCGAGCGCATCGCGATGCTGTTGCGTGCGCAGGGCATCGCCGTCGACGCCGGCCGCGTGCTGACGACCTACGGCGGCACGCAGGCCATCGACCTGATCTGCCGCGCCTTCCTGCGCCCCGGCGACGCGGTGGCCGTGGAAACGCCCGGCTACTTCCTGCTGTTCGACCGCCTGCGCCAGGCCGGCGTGACGATCGTGCCGGTGCCGCGCCGGCATGACGGCATCGATCTCGACGCACTGGATGCCGCCTGCACCGAGCACCGCCCGCGCCTGCTCTTCATCCAGAGCGTGCTGCACAACCCGACCGGCTGGGGCAGCACGGCGGCCAACCTGCACCGCGTGCTGATGCTGGCCCAGCGCCACGGCTTCCTCATTGCCGAGGACGACGTGCAGGGCCACTTCCACCCCGGCACGCCGACGCCGCCCACGCGGCTCGCGCAGTTGTCGGGGCTGGACCGCGTCATCTACTACTCCAGCTTCGCCAAGGCCATGAGCCCGGCGCTGCGGCTGGGCTACATGGCCGCCGAGCCGGCACTGTTGAAGGCTTTGCTGCGCGAGAAGATCGTCTCGGTGCTGACGACGGCGGCGCTGAACGAGTTCGTGCTGCTGGAGGTGCTGGCCGCCGGCCGCTGGCGCAAGCACCTGGATCGCCTGCAGCAGCGCCTCGCCGCCGCACGCGTGACGGCCACCCGCCAGCTCCGCGATGCCGGCGTGCTGCTGGAGCACGCGGGCGAGGGCGGGCTGTTCCTGTGGGGAGCGCTGCCGGCCGGCGTGGACGTGGACGGCGTCGTCAAGGAGGCCTTTCGCCGCGGCATCCTGCTGGTGCGCGGCGCGACGTTCGCGGCGGACGGCGCGGCCGACCCGCACCTGCGCTTCAACGCTGCGTTCAGCCAGCAGCCGCGGCTCGCGGAGTTCCTGCGCGAGCAGCTCAGCGCCGCGACGAGCGCGCGTGCCGTCGTGGAGCGGGCCCGCAGCGCTCGGCTGCCTGCCGGCTAAGCCGCGCGACGGCGGCGCTGCCACTGGTCGACCGCGTCGACAACGCCCTCCCACGCGCGCCGGTCGTAGGTGACGGCGGCGAACAGGTTGTCCTGGCTCGGCTGCTGCCGCTGGGCTGTGCTGGCCAGCTGTTCGAGCGGTGCCTGCGCCGCGGCGACGCAGCCGGCCAGGTCGGCGAAGCCCGCGCCCACGCGGTGGAACAGCACGCCGCGGTGCAGTTCCGTGGCCTTCAGCGACGCGGCCTCCACGGCGCGCAGGAACACGCGCGCCCGGCCTTCGCCAAGCAGCTCCACGCACAGCTCGCGGCGCCAGCCGGTCAACGTCTGCTCCGCGGTCAACGTCACCGGGTTCGGGTCGATTTCCAAAGTCATCTCACCAGTCTGCATGCCGCTTCGTGACACGCTGGCGACGGATGTGTCGCGATGCTTCGGCACGAGGTGCTTGAAACGTGGGATGCGACAAGTTGCGCGCTGTTTCCTCAGGCCGGCACGACGCCGACCGCGCTGCCGACGCGGATGACGCCGCCTTCGAGAACGCGCGCCGTCATGCCGCCGTGGCCGCGCATCGCCGCGTAGCCGCCGGGGCCGATGACCTCCTCCATGCGCGAGCAGGGCGCGCAGGGGCCGACGATCTGGATCAGCGCGTCGCCCACGCGCAGCTGCGCGTTCTTCAGCGACAGCAGGTTGATGCCTGACACGACGAGGTTGCGGCGCAGGTCCACCGGGTCGATGGGCCCGCTGCGCGCGAACGCGGCGATCAGCGGCAGGTGCTCAAGCTGGATCAGCGTGACCTGCCGCGTCGACAGCTCGGCCTCGCCGCGTTTGCCCAGTCGGTCGTCGGCGAGGCCGATGCCGGCCAGGGCGGTGGTCTCATCGATGAGACGCGCCCGGTCGCGCGGCGTGCCGCGCACGACGATGGCTTCGACGCGGCCCTGGATGTGCGCGGGCGGGATCATCAGGTCGCGAATGGTCTTCATCCGCCGGAACTTACCTGACGACGCGCTCCCCCGCGCCGGGCCCGGCCCTGCCAAGCCTGAAAACGACGAGGGGCGCCTGCGTGCCCCTCGGGTGATCGGTTGAGTCTTCAGTCGGTCGATGAGATCAGTCGCATCGGCCGTGAATTGACCCGTCGGCGCCGCAGCGCCAGGAGTCAGGCGCCGAGCAGCGCGGAGCTGCCCGGACGGCGGCTCAGCGTTTCGCCAAGCTGGGCGACAACGGCGATGAAGGAGAAGGCGAGCGTGATGATGAGCAGTTCCATTTCTTTCCCTTTGTGTTTCGTTGGTACGCCGCCAGTATAAGGGTTTACACCTGGTAGTCAAGGGTTAACCCTGAAATCGCTTGGGTTGTCATGACGCCGCCACGAGCGACACAACGAGGCTCTATATCAACTGCATATAGGAGAAGCGGAAGAAACAATATTTCAGAACTAGCTGTCCCTCCTAAGCTCCGGACGTTCCTGAACGATCCATGAGCCCATGCGAATCACGAAGCTGACGACCTACCGCGTGCCTCCGCGGTGGATGTTCCTGAAGATTGAGACCGACGAGGGCGTCGTCGGCTGGGGCGAGCCGGTCATCGAGGGCCGCGCGCGCACCGTCGAGGCTGCCGTGCACGAGCTGTCGGAGTACCTGGTGGGCCAGGACCCCTCGCGCATCAACGACCTCTGGCAGGTCATGTACCGCGCCGGCTTCTACCGCGGCGGCCCCATCCTGATGAGCGCCATCGCAGGCATCGACCAGGCGCTGTGGGACATCAAGGGCAAGGTCATGGGCCAGCCCGTCTACGAGCTGCTGGGCGGTCTGGTGCGCGACAAGATGAAGGTGTACTCGTGGGTCGGCGGTGACCGCCCGGCGGACATCATCAACGACATCAAGCGTCTGCGCGAAGGCGGTTTCGACACCTTCAAGATGAACGGTACCGAGGAACTCGGCATCGTCGACAGCGCCCGCAAGGTGGACGAGGCCGTGTCGCGCATTGCCGAGATCCGTGCGGCCTTCGGCCATGACATCGAGTTCGGCATCGACTTCCATGGCCGCGTCGCTGCGCCGATGGCCAAGCCGCTGCTGAAGGCGCTGGAGCCCTACCGCCCGCTGTTCGTCGAGGAGCCGGTGCTGGCCGAGCAGGCCGAGTACTACCCGCGTCTCGCCGAGCAGACGGCCATCCCGCTGGCTGCGGGCGAGCGGATGTTCTCGCGCTTCGACTTCAAGCGCGTGTTCCAGGCCGGCGGCATCTCCATCGTCCAGCCTGACCTGTCGCACGCTGGTGGCATCACCGAGTGCTTCAAGATCGCCAGCATGGCCGAGGCGCACGACGTCGCCTTCGCGCCGCACTGCCCGCTGGGCCCGGTGGCGCTGGCGTCCTGCCTGGCGGTGGACTTCGTGTCCCACAACGCCGTGCTGCAGGAGCAGAGCATGGGCATCCACTACAACAAGGGTGCCGAGCTGCTGGACTTCGTCAAGAACAAGGACGACTTCCGCATCGAGGACGGCTTCATCAACCCGCTGCGCAAGCCGGGCCTGGGTGTCGAGATCGACGAGGAGCGCGTCATCGAAGCCGCGAAGAACCCGCCCGACTGGCGCAACCCGGTCTGGCGCCACGCCGACGGCAGCGTCGCGGAATGGTGATGTCGGCAGCTCGCCTGATTGCGCTGGACTGGGGCAGCACGCGGCTGCGCGCCTTCCTGCTGGGTGACGGCGGTGAAGTGCTGCAGTCGCGCCAGTCTGACGCAGGTGCCGCCACGCTGAAGGGCGCCGAGCAGTACGCCGCCGCGCTGGCCGCACTGGTCGGCGACTGGCGAGCCGACCATCCGCAGCTCAAGCTGCTGGCCTGCGGCATGGTCGGCAGCCAGTACGGCTGGCGCGAGGCGCCCTACGTGCGCTGCCCGGCCGATGCCGCCGCACTGGCCGGCCAGGTGCTGAAGCTGGACGACAGCCTGAGCATCATCCCGGGCCTCGTCGACGACGCGGCCCAGCCCGACGTCATGCGCGGCGAGGAAACGCAGATCGTCGGTGCGCTGGCGCTGCATCCCGAGCTGGCCGCCGAGGCCTGCCTCGTGCTGCCCGGCACGCATTCCAAGTGGGCGCGCATGAAGGCCGGTCGCGTGACCGGCTTCGCCACGCACATGACCGGCGAGCTGTTCGCGCTGCTGCGCCAGCACTCGGTGCTGAACCGCCTGATGCCGGCCGACGGCAGCTCGCCTGCGTCGCCCGAGGCCTTCCTGCAAGGCGTGGACGCCGCGCGGGAAGAGGGCGGCCTGGGCCATCAGCTCTTTGCCGTGCGCACGCTGGGCCTGTTCAACAAGCTCGCCGCCGAGCAACTGCCCGACTACCTCTCCGGCCTGCTGATCGGCCACGAACTGGCGAGCGAACTCAAGGGCGATGCACCGCGCGTCGCGCTGATCGGCGACCCGGCGCTGTGCAGCCGTTACGCCCAGGCGCTGACGCACCTCGGCCAGCCCGAGCCGCTGCTGCTCGACAACACCGCGCCGGCCGGCCTGTGGGCGCTGGCGCAAACCATGAACCTGTGATCCCCGACATGCTCGACGCCGCCCTGAAGCAACTCCCCCTCGTCGCCATCCTGCGCGGCGTCAAGCCCGAAGAGGTCGAGGCCATCGCCGACGCCGTCTATGCCGAGGGCTTCCGCGTCATCGAGGTGCCGCTGAACTCGCCCAACGCGCTGGACAGCATCGGCCGCCTCGCGCGCCGCATGCCGGCCGATGCCGTCGTCGGCGCCGGCACCGTGCTGAGCGTGCAGGCCGTGGCCGACGTGGCGGGCGCGGGCGGCAAGGTCATCGTCATGCCGCATGCCGACGTGGAAGTCATCCGCGCGGCCAAGGCCCGCGGCCTGTACTGCGTGCCGGGTGCGGCCACGCCGACGGAGGCCTTCGCGGCCGTCCATGCCGGTGCCGATGCGGTCAAGCTGTTCCCGGCCGAACTGATCACGCCGGCCATCGTCAAGGCGATGCGTGCCGTGCTGCCGAAGGAGCTGCGCCTGCTGCCCGTCGGCGGCATCACGCCGGACAACATGGGCCCATACGTGAAGGCCGGCGCGGCCGGTTTCGGCCTCGGCTCGGCGCTGTATGCACCCGGCCTGACGGCGGCGGAAGTCGCCCAGCGCGCGCGGGCCTTCGTGGCCGGCTGGCGCGCGCTCTGAATCGACAAAAAACAAAACATCCCGGAGACAACCATGAACCGCATCCGCACGCTGACCGCGGCGCTGCTGGTGGGGGCGCTCGCCCCTGCGGCATTCGCCGACACGCTGAAGCTCGACGCCCGTGCCCCCGTGGCAGTGCCGCAGACGGGCTACCTCAAGCTGGGCACGGCCACCTCGCCCAAGGGTGAGACGCTGGCGGCCAACAGCCAGTACCTGCTGAAGGATGGTAAGCCCTGGCTGCCGGTCATGGGCGAGTACCACTTCAGCCGCGCGCCGGCCTCGCAGTGGGCCGCGGAGCTGCAGCTGATGAAGGCGGCGGGCATCGACATCGTCGCCAGCTACGTGTTCTGGAACCACCACCAGGAGCTGCCTGGCGCGTTCAACTGGAAGGGCAACCGTGACCTGCACCGCTTCGTGCAGTTGGCCCAGGCCGCCGGCCTCAAGGTGGTCGTGCGGCTGGGCCCGTGGGCGCATGGCGAGTCGCGCTACGGCGGCATCCCGGACTGGGTCGTCGACAAGATGCCCACGCGCGGCAACGACCCCGAGTACATGGGCCATGTCGAGAAGCTCTACGCGGAGATCGGCGCGCAGCTCAAGGGCCTGCTGTGGAAGGACGGCGGCCCCGTCATCGGCGTGCAGCTGGAGAACGAATACAACATCCGTGGCGCGGGCCGTGGCGAGGAACACATCAGCGCGTTGAAGAAGCTGGCACTCAAGGCCGGCATGGATGTGCCGCTCTACACGGTGACCGGCTGGGACGGCACGGTGTACCCGTCCGGCGAGGTCACGCCCGTGTTCGGCGGCTACCCCGACGAGCCGTGGGCCACCAGCACGAAGGAGCTGCCGCCGAAGGAGACGCATGCGTTCCGCTTCGACACCCGCGTCAGCGGCGACCTTGGCGCGCAGACCCAGGCCCACCAGCCCGGCACCGCCGAGACCGACAAGGACAAGGTGCCCTTCCTCGGCGCCGAGTACGGCCCCGGCCTGCCGGCCATGTACCGCCGCCGCACGCTGGTGTCGCCGGACGACATCGCCGCCATGCTGCCGGTGCAGCTCGGCTCGGGCGTCAACCTGTTCGGCTACTACATGTTCCACGGCGGCCGCAACCCGGTTGGCGTCGGCGGCACGGGCCTGGAGGAGAGCACGCTCAGCGGCGGCTACAACGACGTGCCGCGCATCAGCTACGACTTCCAGGCACCGCTGGGCCCGGACGGCCAGCAGCGCCCGGTGCTGACCAAGCTGCGCCCCTTCCACTACTTCCTGCGCGACTACGGCGGCCAGCTCGCGACGATGACCGTGCGCCAGCCCGAGCGCTCGCCGGCCAACCCGGCCGATCTGCAGACGCCGCGCTGGTCGGTCCGCAGCAACGGCGACAGCGGCTTCCTGTTCTTCAACAACCATGTGCGCCAGTACCCGATGCCGACGCAGACGGCGACGCAGTTCGAGGTGCAGCTGCCGGGTGGCACGGTGACGCTGCCCAGCGCGCCGGTCGACATCCCCAACGGCGCCTACTTCGTCTGGCCGCTCAACCTCGACCTCGATGGCGTCAAGCTGCGTTATGCGACGGCCCAGCCGGTCGTGCGCGTTGATGCGGGCGCGTACGGCATCGTCCATGTGTTCGCGACGACGGCCGGCATCCCTGCCGAGTTCGCGCTGCCCGACGGCGTGAAGACGCTGGAGCGTGATTCGCGGCTTCAGCGAGTTGGGACGAGCAACGGTCGTGCCGTCAGCGTGCTGCTGCTGTCTCCTGAGGAAGCCGAGCAGCTCAGCGTGCTGAACATCGCCGGTCAGCGGCGTTTGGTGTTTAGCAATCAGCAGGTATGGGTTGCGGACGGCAAGCTGCAGCTGCGCGGTGTTGGCCCGCAAGCGCTCCAAGCTGCTGTCTTCCCGGCGTTGTCTAAACCGCGCGCGGCCGGGCTGCATGTCGAGCAGGACGGCGGCCTATGGCAACAGCTTGTGGTGGCTGGAGACAACACCCAGCCTGCGCTGCAGGTCAGCGTCACCCGCAAGGCGGGCAATGCGCCCAAGGTGCTGAAAGGCGGCCTGGCCGGCGCAGCCGTGCAACCGGTGCCCGAGGCCTTCGCCACCGCCGCGACCTGGGCGCTGAAGCTGCCCGCGAAGCCGGCTGCCGGTGCCGAGGACGTGTTGCTGGAGCTGGACTTCGTCGGCGACATCGGCCGCGTCTTTTCCGGCACGACCATGCTGGACGACTGGTACTACAACGGCCAGAAGTGGCAGATCGGCCTGCGCCAGTTCAAGCTGAAGCCGGGCGCGGAGCTGCAGCTCAGCGTGCTGCCGCTGCGTGCCGACGCGCCGGTCTACATCGACGCTGCCCACCGCCCCGCCTTCGCCGCCGGCCAGACCCAGGTCGCCGAGCTGCGCGGTGCTCGGCTGCTGACGGTGCGCCGCGTCAGCATCACTCCTTGAACTATCAGAAAACTGGATAGTTAAGACCCGATATTCGATTAGTGCGGAATGGAACAGATCCGTAACTTACGGGTTGCCGACCACTGCGAGTCGGTCGGGCGGCACGGCTGCAGCCCGACGAAACCCGGAGATCGTCTCTTGTTCCGCCGTCCCCTGTTCCTGGCCTGTTGCCACGCCGTCAGCCTGCACCTGGATCTCTGATGAAGCCCACCGGCGAACTCGACCTCGCGCTGCCGCAAGGCGCCACCCTTGGCGAAGGGCTGCTGTGGCAGCGCGGCCGCTGGTGGTGGACCGACATCGAGGCGTCCACGCTGAACGCGTGGCGCCCCGGGCAGGGCGCCGTCGAGTCCTGCCGGCTGCCGGACCGGCTGGGCAGCTTCGCGCACTGCCGCTCCGGCCGCGTGCTGCTGGGTCTGGCCAAGCGGCTGGCCATCGCCTCGCTCGGCGACGGCCTGGAGCTGGCGCAGCTGCAGACGCTGGCACCGGTGGACGCCGCGGAGTCGCGCACCCGCGTCAACGACGGCCGCACCGACCGGCGTGGCTGCTTCGTGTTCGGCACGCTGAACGAGGCCAGGGAGAAGCGGCCCATCGGCAGCTTCTACCAGTTCTCGCTGCAGTACGGCCTGCGCCGCCTCGCGCTGCCGGCCGTGGCCATCGCCAACAGCATCTGCTTCAGCCTCGACGGCCGCACGATGTACTTCTGCGACACGCTGACCCAGCGCATCCAGCAGTGCGACTACGACGCCGAGACCGCGCAGGTCGACAACGTGCGGCTGTTCACGCAGATGGACAACGCCGAGGCCTGGCCCGACGGCTCCGTCATCGACGCCGAGGGCTGCCTGTGGAACGCGCAGTGGGGCGCGGGCCGTGTGGCACGCTACGACCCCTCGGGCCAGCTGATGAGCGTCTACACCGCTGCAGCAGCCCACACCACCTGCCCCGCCATCGGTGGCGAAGGCATGGACCAGTTGATGCTCACCAGCGCCCGCACGGAGCTGGGCCGCGATGCGCTTGCCGCGCAGCCGCTGTCCGGCAGCCTGTTCGGGCTGCGCCTGCCGAAGGCGCTGGGTGTGCCCGATACCCTGTTTGAAGATTGATAGGAGACGAGACCATGAACATGCAACGACGCGCCGCTCTCACCCTGGCCCTGCTGGCCGCCACGCCCTTCGCGGCGCAAGCCGCGGAACCGGTCAAGGTCGGCTTCCTCGTCAAGCAGGCCGAGGAACCCTGGTTCCAGGACGAATGGAAGTTCGCCGAACAAGCCGCCAAGGAGAAGGGCTTCACGCTCGTCAAGATCGGCGTGCCCAACGGCGAGAAGACGCTGGCCGCCATCGACAACCTGGCCGCGCAGAAGGCTGTCGGCTTCGTCATCTGCGCGCCCGACGTGAAGCTGGGCGTGGCCATCAACCGCGCCGCCAAGCGCAACAACCTGAAGGTCATGTCCGTGGACGACCAGCTCGTCGACGGCGCCGGCAAGCCCATCGCCGACATCCCGCACATGGGCATCTCCGGCTACGAGATCGGCAAGCAGGTCGGCGCCGGCCTGCTGGCCGAGATCAAGGCCCGCGGCTGGAAGCTCGACGAGGTCGGCGTGCTGCGCGTCGCCTACGACCAACTGCCCACCGGCCATGACCGCACGATGGGCGCCGCCGACGCGCTGAAGGCCGCCGGCATCCCGGCCGCCAACGTCGTCGACGCGCCGCAAGCCAAGACCGACACCGAGAGCGCCTTCAACGCCGCCAACATCGCCTTCACGAAGAACGCCAAGTTCAAGAAGTGGGTGGCCTTCGGCCTCAACGACGAAGCTGCGCTGGGCGCCGTGCGCGCGGCGGAAGGCCGTGGCATCAAGCACGACGCGATGCTGGCGATTGGCATCGGTGGCAGCCAGACGGCGCTGAACGAGTTCACCAAGCCCACGCCCACCGCCTTCTTCGGCACCGTGCTGATCAGCCCCAAGCGCCATGGCTACGAGACGGCCATCGCCGTCTACGAATGGGCCACGAAGGGCAAGCAGCCGCCCCCGGTCACGCTGACCAGCGGCACGCTGATGACGCGCCAGAACCAGGCCGAACTCAGAAAGCAAATGGGTCTGTAAATGTCTGTCTTGCAGTTCGACAACATCACGAAGACCTTCCCCGGCGTCAAGGCGCTGAACGGGGTGAGCTTCGAGGCGCACGCGGGCCAGGTCATGGGCCTGCTCGGCGAGAACGGCGCGGGCAAGAGCACGCTGCTGAAGATCCTGGGCGGCCAGTACAAGCCCGACGGCGGCCGCCTGCTGCTGGAAGGCCAGGAGCGCCACTTCACATCGGCTGGCGACGCCATCGCCGCCGGCGTGGCCATCATCCACCAGGAGCTGCAGTACGTCGCCGAGCTGACCGTGGCCGAGAACGTGCTGTTGGGCCGCCTGCCCACGCGCTTCGGCCTGGTGGACCACAAGGCCGCGCGCAAGATGGTGGCCGAGCAGCTGGCCAACATCGGCGTGGACCTGGACCCGGCCGCGCGCCTGTCGGACCTGTCCATCGCGCAGCGCCAGATGGTGGAGATCTGCAAGGCCGTCATGCAGGACGCCAAGGTCATCGCGTTCGACGAGCCCACTAGCAGCCTGTCGCACCGCGAGACCGAGATCCTGTTC
Organism: Pelomonas candidula; assembly: GCF_043555985.1. NCBI lineage: Bacteria > Pseudomonadati > Pseudomonadota > Betaproteobacteria > Burkholderiales > Sphaerotilaceae > Roseateles > Pelomonas candidula. Next base: position 86,070 of record NZ_JBIGIC010000007.1, read on the forward strand.
AAGCTCGTCAAGCGCCTGCGTGCCGAGGGCCGCACGCTGATCTACATCTCGCACCGGCTCGAAGAGCTGTACGAGCTGTGCGATGCCTGCACGATCTTCCGCGACGGCCGCAAGATCGTCACGCACGACGTCATGGCCGACGTGCCGCGCGAGCGGCTCATCTCCGACATGGTCGGCCGCGAACTGCAGGACATTTACGACTACCGCACCCGCCAGCAAGGCCCGATGCGCCTGGAAGCGCGCGGCCTGCACAGCGAGCGCCTGCCCGAGCCGCTGAGCTTCGCGATGCGCGGCGGCGAGGTGCTGGGCTTCTTCGGGCTCGTCGGCGCCGGCCGCAGCGAGCTGATGCGCCTGCTCTACGGCGCCGACTCGCGCCGCGGCGGCGAGGTGCTGCTGGACGGCGCCCGCGTGGCCGCGAGCAGCCCGGCCGACGCGATTGCCGCCGGCATCGTGCTGTGCCCGGAGGACCGCAAGGAGCAGGGCATCCTGGCCCATTCGTCGGTCGCCGAGAACATCAACATCAGTTGCCGCCGCCACGGCCTGGCGGGCGGCGTATTCCTGCGCCACGGCCAGGAGGCGCAGCGCGCCGACGACTTCATCAAGAAGCTGCGCATCAAGACGCCCAACCGCGAGCAGGAGATCCGCTTGCTGTCGGGCGGCAACCAGCAGAAGGTCATCCTGGCGCGCTGGCTGGCCGAGCCGGGGCTCAAGGTGCTCATCCTCGACGAGCCGACGCGCGGCATCGACGTGGGTGCCAAGAACGAGATCTACAAGATCATCCACGACGTCGCCGCCTCGGGCTGCTGCGTCATCGTCATCTCCAGCGAGCTGCCCGAGGTGCTGGGCATCTCCGACCGCCTCATCGTGATGCGTGACGGCCGCATCAGCGGCGAGCTGGCCCGCGCCGATGCCAGCGAGACCGCCGCACTCGCGCTTGCACTGCCTGACGGAGCGCCTGCCGCGCCTGTCCACTGATCATGAACACGACCACCCAAACGACCGCCGCCGCGCCCAGCTCCGCCATGAACAACAAGTCCCGCGCCCTGCTCAAGGAGCACAGCATGACGCTGGGCTATGCCCTGCTGTTCGCCGTGCTGGCCGTTACCGTCGAGAACTTCTTCTCCGGCGCCAACATCGTCGGCCTGCTGCTGTCGGTCGCGCAGATCGGCATGGTCGCCTGCACGATGATGCTGTGTCTGGCCTCGCGGGACTTCGACCTCTCCGTCGGCTCCACCATCGCCTTCGCCGGCGTGCTGGGCGCGATGGTGCTGGAGCGCACCGGCAGCGTCGCCGCCGCCATCGGTGGCGGCCTGGCTGCAGGTGCGCTGATCGGCGCGTTCAACGGCGTGCTGATCGCCTACCTGCGCGTCAACGCGCTGATCGCCACGCTGGCGACGATGCTGATGGTGCGCGGCCTCGCGTTCATCGCCTCGCAAGGCCAGGCCGTGGGCATCGCGGACGAGGGCTTCATCTCCTTCGGCGACACGACCTTCCTGGGCCTGCCGCTGCCCATCTGGCTGACGGGGTTCTGCTTCCTCATCTTCGGCGTGCTGCTCAACCACACGGTCTTCGGCCGCAACACGCTGGCCATCGGCGGCAACCCGGAAGCCGCACGGCTGGCCGGCGTGCGCGTCGAGCGCCTGCGCGTGTGGATCTTCCTGCTGCAGGGCGTGGTCACCGCGCTGGCCGGCCTCGTGCTGTCGGCCCGCATCACCAGCGGCCAGCCCAACGCGGCTACCGGCTTCGAGCTGGACGTCATCTCCGCCTGCGTGCTGGGCGGCGTGTCGCTGCAGGGCGGCAAGGCGCGCATCTTCGGCGTCGTCATCGGCGTGCTCATCATGGGCACGGTCGAGAACGTCATGAACCTGCTCAACGTCGATGCGTTCTACCAGTACCTCGTGCGCGGCCTGATCCTGCTGGCGGCCGTTCTTCTCGACCAACTGAAGACCCGTGGCGAACGCCGTTCTTGATCGCCGCACGCTGCTTGCTGCTGCGCTCGCCAGCGCGCTGCCCGCACACGCTGCGAAAGCGCCGCTGCTGGCCGGCGGCGACATCTCCGCGCTGACGTGGATGGAGCATGCCGGCGCGGTCTACAAGGACCGTGACGGCAAGCCCGGCGACTGCCTGGAGATCCTGAAGCGCTACGGCCACAACATCGTGCGCATCCGGATGTACGACCGCACCGGGCCGGGTACCGGCAACGACGGCTGGTACTGGCCCGCCGGCTCGATGGACCTGGCCGACGTGCTGCGGCTGGCTCGGCGCGCCAAGGCGCAGGGCATGCAGATCCAGTTCACGCTGCACTACAGCGACTTCTGGACCAATTCCAAGACGCAGACGCCGCCCACCGCCTGGCGCAAGGCGCTGGACACGCTGGGCGACGACACGGCCCGCTTCGAGCGCCTGCTGGCCTTCGTGGAGGCGCGCAGCCGCCTCGTCGTCAAGGCGCTGGTGGACCAGGGCACGCCGCCCGAATTCGTGTCGCTCGGCAACGAGATCGAGCACGGCCTGCTCTACCCCTGGGGCAGCACCAGCAACTGGCAGCGCCTGGGCGCCATCCTGAAGGCCGGCTACGCCGGCGTGAAGGCGGCCCACCCGGCGGCCAAGATCGTGCTGCACCTGGACGATGGCGGCAACGAGGCCAAGTACATCGACTGGTTCGACCATGCGCGCGAGCAAGGCGTGAAGTGGGACGTCATCGGCCCGTCCTACTACCCGTTCTGGACGAAGAAGAACGTCAGCCAGTTGATGAGCTTCTGCGACACGGTCTCGGCCCGCTACGACAGCGACATGCTCGTCATGGAAGCCGGCTTCAACTTCGCGCCCAACCGCGCCGACGGCTGGCCCGGCCAGCTGGAGAACAACGGCCCTTACCCGGCCAGCATGAGCAGCCCCGAAGGGCAGCGCGACTTCATGGCCGAACTGCTGGGCGCCTGCAAGGCGCACCCCCGCGTGCTGGGCGTCCTGTACTGGGACCCGATCTTCATCGCCAACCGCAACGTCGGCTGGGCGCTGAAGGAAGGCACCGGCGAGCCCGGGCCCAACGTCGTCTCCAACACCACCCTGTTCGACTTCAAGGGCCGGGCGCTGCCCGTGCTCGACATCTGGAAGCAGTACACGCAATGAGTTCCCTCTCCCGTCGCCTGCAAGGCAAGGTCGCCCTCGTCACCGGCTCCACCCAGGGCATCGGCAAGGCCATCGCCCGTCTGTTCGTCGCCGAGGGCGCCAAGGTCATCCTGAATGGCCTGGCCGGCGATGCGGCGCTGGCCGCAGAGCTCATCCGGGAGCTGGGTGAAGACAACGCGATGTTCGTCCCGGCCGACATCTCCGACGAGGCCGCCGTGCAGGCCATGGCCGCCCAGGGCGCTGCGCGCTTCGGTGCGATCAACGTGCTCATCAACAACGCCGGCATGGACGTCTTCGCCGAGCCGCTGGCGATGACGTCGGCCCAGTGGCAGCGCTGCCTGGCCGTGGACCTCGAGGGTGCGCTGCACTGCGCCCGCGCCGTGCTGCCGGGCATGCTGGCGGGCGGCGGCGGCAGCATCGTCAACGTCGCCTCCGTGCACGGCCATCGCATCATCCCGAACGCCTTCCCCTACCCGGTCGCCAAGCATGCGCTGATCGGCATGACCAAGGCGCTGGGCATCCAGTACGCGGCGCAGAACGTGCGCGTGAACTCGATCTCGCCGGGCCTTATCCTGTCCGAGCGCGTCGTCGAGTGGCTGGCCAGCGACCCGGAAGCCGCCAAGCGCCAGGTCGAGCTGCTGCCACCCAAGCGCGTCGGCGAGCCCATCGAGGTTGCCTACACTGCGCTGTTCCTGGCCAGCGACGAGGCGCGTTTCATCAACGCCACGGACATCCTCATCGACGGCGGCCGTTCTCAGCTGTACCACGAGTAGCCCCCTCCACCCCGCATGACTGACCCGCGCTCGGATCGCTTTGTCCGCTCCCACCTGAAGACCCGCCAGCTGGTGCTGCTGGTGGAACTGGGGCGGCACGGGTCGATCCTGCACGCGGCGCAGGCCGCCAACCTGACGCAGCCGGCTGCCTCCAAGCTGCTGGCCGACCTGGAGCACGCGCTGGGCGTGAAGCTGTTCGAGCGCCTGCCGCGTGGCGTGGCGCCGACCTGGTACGGCGAGGTCATGATCCGCCGCGCCGGCGCCGCGCTGGCCGAGCTGGACGCCGGCCACCAGGAGGTCATGGAGCTGCTGTCGGGCCTGTCCGGCCGTGTTGCCGTCGGCTCGGTGCTGACGCCGTCGACCACGCTGCTGCCGGCGGCGGTCGTCGAGCTGAAGGCACGCCAGCCGCGCGTGCACGTGGCCATCACGGTGGAGACGAGCAAGATCCTCACGCAGCAGCTGCAGGGTGGCGACCTGGATCTCGTCATCGGTCGCGTGCTGGACAGCGAGTCCGCCGCGCAGCTGAGCTTCGAGCCGCTGACCGACGAGCCCCACGCGCTGATCGTGCGCGCCGGCCACCCGCTGGCCGGCCGCAGCGACCTCAGGCTGCAGGAACTGGCCCGCCAGAGCTGGATACTGCCGCCGGGCGGCAGCATCCTGCGCGACCGGCTCACGTCGTTGTTCCTGACCGCCGGGCTGGACCAGCCGCAACAGGCCGTCGAGACGCTGTCGCTGCCGGTCATCACCAGCCTGCTGGTGCAGTCCGACATGGTCGTCGCGCTGCCGGAGGAACTGGTGCGCCCCTACCTCGACGCCAACCTGCTGACGGTGCTGCCCATCGACCTGGGCCTGCGCATGGACGCCTATGGCATCGTCACGCGCCGCGGCCATCAGCTGTCGCCCGGTGCGGAACTGATGCTGACCTGCCTGCGCGAGCAGGCGCTGGCACGAGCGCCTCGTCCAGACTCGACCCGCTGAACGCGGTCGGTCTGAATCGCTCAACGTCTAGCGGCGCGTGCGCGCGGCCTTCAGCGCCTCGTCCAGCGCCGCCATCAGCGCGGCCGGGTTCAGCGGCTTGGTCAGGTAGCGGAAATAGCCTGCCGCCAGGCTGGACGCCGCGGCCTCGGGCATCGCGCTGGCGGTCAGCGCGATGACGGGGATGTGTGCCGTGCGCGGGTCCATCTTCAGCAGGGACTGCACCTCGCGGCCGGTCATGTGGGGCATGTTGTTGTCCATCAGGATGACGTCGGGCCGCTCGGCCAGCGCCCGTTCCAGCCCGGCGCGGCCGTCGGTGGCCGACAGCAGGCGCAGGTCGTGGCGCGCACGCAGCAACTCCTCGACGAGCTGGCGGCTGGCGGGGTTGTCCTCCACGTAGAGGATGGTGGCCGGCACCTCGACCGCCGGTGCCGCCACCGTCGGGTTGAACAGCGCACCCCAGTCGGTGTCGGGGTGAGGCGCCGCCGGCAGCTCGCTGGCCTGCAGCTCGATCCAGAACTCGCTGCCTTCGCCGAGCCGGCTGTTCACGCCGATGCGCCCGCCCATCAACTGCACGAGCCGCTGCGTGACGACCAGGCCGATGCCGGTGCCCTGTTCGGGGCCGCCCTCCTGGCCCAGCCGGTTGAAGGGCTGGAACAGCGCCTCGACCTGCCTGGGCGCAAGGCCGCGGCCGGTGTCGCGCACGTGGATGCGAACCTGCTCTGCGGCGACGTGGCAGCCCACGTCGACGGACCCGTCCGGTCGGTTGTACTTGATCGCGTTGCTGACGAGGTTGAGCAGCACTTGCTTGAGCCGCATGCGGTCCGCCTGCACGACCTGGCCGGAGCCGGCATCGAAGCGCAGCGCGATGCCGCGCTGAGCGGCCGTCGGCTCGATCATCTGGCGGCACTCGGCCATCACCTCGTCCAGCGCTACCGGCTCCAGCGACAGCTCCACGTGCCCCGCCTCGATGCGTGCCAGGTTGAGGATCTCGTTGATCAGCGTCAGCAGGTGCTTGCCGGCGTCGACGATGTGCTCGATGAATTCCTGGCGCCGTTCTGGCTTGGTGTTCCCGGTGTCGCCGGCCAGCAGCTGGCCGAAGCCGATGATGGCGTTCAGCGGCGTGCGCAGCTCGTGGCTCATGCTGGAGAGGAATTCCGACTTCGCGCGGTTGGCCTTCTCGGCCGTGGCCGTGGCCAGGCGCAGGTCCTCGTTGGAGGCCTCCAGCTGGGCCGTGCGCTCGCGCACGCGGGCTTCCAGTTCGGCGTTCAGCCGCCGCACCTCCTGCGCGCGGCGCTCGATCTCGGCAAGCATGCCGTTGAACGAATCGGCCAGCACGCCCACCTCGTCGTCGGCGGCCTTGGGCGCGCGGCGCGAGTAGTCCTGGCGCTGCATGACGTCCCGCGCGACGTCGCTGATCGCCAGGATGGGCTGCACGACGGCGCGCTGAAGCCGTGTCGACAGCAGCAGCGCCACGCCCAGCGCCGCCAGCGCGACGACGGCGGCGATGCCGAGGTAGGTCAGCACGCGGTCGACGATCGCGTATTCGGCGCGCAGGTAGACACGGCCGATCTCGCGGCCGCCCTGCAGGATGGGCTGCACGACGAGCAGGTCGCTGTCGGCTCGACGCAGGCCGGGCTGCTCGGCACGCGCCGGCAGCGCGCCGTCGGCACCGGGCGCCGTGTACGACGCGAACACCTCGCCCTGCGGGCCGTAGATGGCCGCGGCCTTGATCCTGGGTTGCAGCCGCAGCAGCGCCAGGTTCTCGCTGGCCACGCGCGTGTCGTCGAACTCCAGCGCCGGCGCCGTCGCACGGCCGATCAGCCCGGCCTGGGCCTGGAGGTCGGCCACCCAGCCCTCGTGGTAGGCGCGCAGGTCGTAGGTCACCATCGCACCCAGCGCGACGAGCAGGGCCACCAGCGACGTCAGCATCGTGACGCCGAGCAGCCTGCGTTGCAGCGAGAGCCTGTACATCATGACTTCCCTTCGACCCGGCGTGCCACGCCGAGAAGCCGCACGCTGATCCTCAGGCCGCTTTGCGTGGCCGGCGGCAACAGGACGTCGAAACGCACCCTGTCGTCGACAAGCACGAAGTTGATCATGCCTGTCGTGCCGTCGGGGTCAAGCTCTGTGACAGTTAGCACCGGCCGCCCCTGTACGGCGGCCAGTGCCTCGCCCGCGTGCCCGGCCATCGCGCGCGACACGAACAGCACGTGCACGCCCTCCGGTGCCTCGCCGCTTGCCAACCGTCTCACCTCCACCGGGTGGCCCGCCACCGAGGCCGTTGCGGCCACGCGGCGGAATTCCTCCACCACCGCGCTGCCGGCCAGCACGCCGACGCGAAAGGGCTCGTCGGCCGCGCCCAGCGCCTGCGCCGGCCACTCGACGTAGTTGCCGAAGCGGCAGACGAAGGCCGCCTTGACCTGGTATTCGCTCCTGCCGTCGTCGTCATCGATGGCGTGGCACACGCCCGCGGCGGCCAGCAGCGCGACGAGCAGGCGGCGGCGGGGGAGGATGGCCCCATCGTGACCATTGCCGCAGCGCGTTCCCGGCGACCGACCCATGCAACCTCCCGGCGGTGTCCGTGGTCGCCGCACGATAGCGCAGCGACCCTGCCGGGGCAACGCGCCTGTGGGTTAGCGGGGCGCCGCCTGCCACGTCACCGTGGCGTTCGCTGGATCTGCCAGATCAGCACGCAGACGACCAGCGTCGTGCCGATCATCACGTTGCCCACCCACGGGAAATGCTCCAGGCGGCCGTCGGCGCCGATGCTCACGATGTGGCCCGACACCAGCGCCGCGAGTCCGCCCGCCAGCTGCTGCAGCGCCGCGTTGATGGCCGTGAACGCGCCACGCTGCTCGGGTGCGGGGATGCCGGTGACGATGACCTGCCACGGCACCATGCGCGAGAAGATGCCGGCGAACATGACGACGTTGATGACGATCAGCGTCGTCAGCGACGACGGCCCCAGCCGCGTGTACAGCGCCACCATCGCGATGGTGATCGTGCTGCCGGTGAAGAACACCGGCAGCGGACCGAGCCGGTCGACCAGCCGGCCCACCGTCGGCGCGACAAACATCGTGCTGATGCCGGTGACGAGGTAGACGATGGGCAGGTGCTGCAGGTCGATGCCGACGTTGTGCACCGAAAAGGCGCTCGCGAACGGCATGATCATGAAGCCGCCCGTCGTCAGCAGCGCCGTGATGAGGAAGGCGTGCAGGTGGCGGCGTTGCGCCACGGTGTGCCACAGGTGGGCGAAGGCGCTGCGGTCTGTCTGCAGCTTCAGGTGGGCGTCCACCGGCTTCATGCGCCAGGCGATCAGCAGGCCACCGACGGCGCCGAAGATCACCAGCGCGAGGAAGGGCGCGTGCCAGTCCCAGTGCGTGGCGAGGTAGAGGCCGAACGGCAGGCCCAGCACCTGGCTGGCCGCGAAGCCGCCCTGCAGCAGGCCCATGACGCGGCCGCGCAGCGCCGGCTCGAACAGGTCCGCTGCGATGGCCATGACGATGGAGCCGATGACGCCGCCGAACAGGCCCGTCACGATGCGTGCCAGCAGCAGCGACTCGAAGCTAGTCGCCAGGCCGCACCACAGCGTGCCGAGCAGGAAGCCGCCGTAGAAGAACAGCAGCAGCTTCTTGCGGTCGAAACGGTCGGCGAAGCCGGCCGTCACGATGCCGGAGATGCCGGCGCTGAAGGCGTAGGCCGACACGACGAGGCCGAACTGCTGGGCCGTCATCGACATCGCCGGCATGATCATCGCGCCCAGCGGCGACATGATCATGAAGTCCAGGATGACGGCGAACTGCAGCAGCGTCAGCAGCGCCGTGGCGAAGCGCTGGTAGGGCGTGAACGCCGCGGGCGGCGCGGCGGGAGGTTTGAGGGCGGTGGTGGCTTCGGGCATGGGGGGTGGGCTTTCGGTGTTCGGGGGCCAGCGGGCGGGGCAAACCCGGCGCCTGCGGCGGCGCAGTGTTGCGCGGGGCCGTGTCCAGGCGTGGCAGCAGGGGAGGGGCCGGTCGCGTGCCGGCTTGAAATTCATAGGTGCCTATTCATATTAAGATAGGCGCCTATGTAAAGTCAACGACATTCGTCGGCCAATTGCGCGCATTCATGGACGAGCCCACCCGTTCGACCCCCGCCCCCAGTGAAGACGGTCAGACGTTGAAGCTGATGGGCCATATCCACCGCAGCTTCCATCGCGTGGCGGACCCGCAGCTGCGCGAGCGCGGCTTCGCGATGGGCCAGCTGCCGGTGCTGATGGCCTTGAAAGATGGCCGGCCGCACTCGCAGGCCGAGCTGGCGCGGCTGGCGCAGGTGGAGCAGCCCAGCATGGCGCAGCTGCTGGCGCGCATGGAGCGTGACGGTCTCGTCGAGCGCATTCCTGACCCGGCCGACGGCCGCAGCCGCCTCGTGCTGCTGACGCCGCAGTGCCGTGAACGCATGCACGAGTCGCGTGCCGTCATGCAGGCGATCGGCGCCGAGGCGCTGTCGGAGTTCACGCCCGAGGAGCGGGCCGAGCTGGGTCGCCTGGTGCGCCGCCTGGCCGACAAGGTGGACCGCATGCTGGCCGAGCGCCTGGGCGACTGAAGGCGCTTGCGCGTCGTCCTACAGCGCGTTGCGCCGGGCGCTCACAAGCGCGGCGGTGGCGAGGGGCCAGAGTGGCGTATCCATTTCGGGGAGACGCGCCATGAGTGCGACCGACTGCCAGCCCCCAGTGCCCCCTGCCCAGCGCGGAGGTGAGCTGATGATCTGCGTCGTCGGCACGGCCGAGGCGTTGGCGCGGCATCAGGACGACCTGCTGGCGCTGCGCGCCGACGAGGTCAGCCGCATGGACTGGCGGCTGGACGACGACTTCGGCGAGCCGCCGGCCGCGGCCGACTGGGCCGACGGCCTGGTCGTGCTGAACTCCGACGTCTGGGCCGCGCCCACCGGCTGCGCGCGGCTGCAGGCTTTGCTGAAGATGGCCTGGCGCTGCGGGCGTACGGTGGCGCTGTGCGGCGAGGCAGTGAATTCGCTGGGGGCGCTGGGCTTCCCCAGCGACGTGCCGGCCGAGGCCGAAGGCCTGTTCCTGTGCCCCGAGGGGCCGTGCCACGAGACGCTGGCCGAGTTCCTCGACGCCGTGCACGAGCAACCGCACAAGCGACGCTAGGGCCTGTTAACACTGCCTTCGCGGCTTACTCCCGCAGCGTTGACAGGCCCTGGTCCCTCAACCGCTCTGACGCGGCGTCAGGCTGCAATCGACGGGCGGCAGCTTTTCGCCCGGGTCGACGAAGGCCAGCAGCGCCGCCGGCGGGGCCAGCGACCCCAGCGCCAGCGCGGCGATCGCGCGGCCACCGAGGCGCCGGCCTTCCAGCGCCACGCGCGGGGCGGCCAGCGTGCCCTGCAGGCGCAGCGGCGCGCGCAGCGCCAACGGCGAGAAGTCCTTGGGCCGGGTGACGGCACGCAGGTCCAGCGTCTCGCTGGCCAGGCTGATGCTGCCGTCCACGTCGATGCGGCTGTCCCGGTTGTCCATCAGCGCGGTGCGCGGCCGCAGCACGCCGGCGGTGAAGCGGCCGTCCAGCCGGGCGCAGTTCAACGGCAGGTTCTCGTCCCCCTTGATCAGCATGCCCAGGCCCTGGGCGACGTCCAGCCCCATCGCTTCGGTCAGCAGGTGCGACACGCTGCCGTGTTCCAGCCGCAGTTGCACCGGGCCGTTCAGGCTCGCCATCAGTTCGGCCGTGCTGTGGCCGCGGCCCTGTACGTCGAGCCGGGCCTGGAGCCTGCCGGTGACGGGGTGGGCGGTCAACGCCTTCACGTCGGGCTTGAACCAGCGCTCGACGGCCAGGTCGCTGGCGTCGAGGCTGGCCAGCCACACCGGCGGCACGGGTTGCGTGTCCAGCCGCGCCGAGCCGGAGATGCTGCCGCCGGCCACACCCGCCCGGAGCTGGCTCAGCGTCAGCACGCCGTCGGCCAGCACGACATGACCGTCGACAGGCGACAGCGGCGCCAGGTGCGGGGAGCCGAGGTCCAGCCGTGTCAGCGCGACGTCGACGCGCGCGTCCATCATGTGCAGCGCGGGCAGGTCCAGCGGCCGGTCGGGCAGCACGCGGCCGGGGCGGCTGGGCGGCGCGTCCGTGCCGATGGCCGGGCCCAGGTCGGCCAGGCGCAACGGGCCGCCGCGCAGCGTGCCGTTGAGCAGCGGGCGGCGGGAGCGTGTGTCGAAGGCGAAGTCGCCTGCCAGCCGGCTGCCGCCGATGCGAGCGCGCACGGCGCCCAGCTGCCACAGGCCAGACGCATGCCGTAGCCGCCCGCCGAGCTCGAAGGCCGGCGTGTGTGGCAGCGCCACGCCGAAAGGCCGGCCCGCGGCGGCCAGCGAGCTGCCGCGCACCTGCAGCCAGCCGTCCAGCGCGCGAGCGTCCAGCAGCGATGCGGCGGTGCCGTCGAAGTCCAGCTGCTGCGGCCCCTGGCTCAGCGCCACGCGCAGCCGCACGGGCGGCACGCCGGCCTGCGGTGTCGACAGCAACGCCAGGCCTGCGCTGGCCTGCGCGTCCAGCGCCAGTTGCTGGCCGCGCAGCCGGCCCTTCACGTCGGCCGTCCAGCGGCCGTCGCTGTCGGTTGCGAAGCGGGCCTCGCCGAGCAGCAGCAGCGGGGCGTCGTCGAGGCGGGCCGTGCCGTTGTGGATGACGAGCTGGTCGATCTGCGGGATGGCCACGGGCTCGTGCTTCGCGCCGGCCGAAGACTGCAGCGGCCAGGTCGTGCGGCCGTCGGCATCGCGCTGCCAGGTCAGCGCCAGCGACTCGGCCTGCACCAGCCGCAGCCGCAGCGGCTCACCATGACGCCAGCGCCACAGGTCGCCCCATTGCCAGGCGAGCACCACGTCGCGCGCGTCGGCCAGCGTGTCGCCCTGAGTACCGATGACGCGCAGCTGCGGCGCCAGCAGCCGCGGGTTCCAGAAGAGGTGCACGCGCGAGGCCGGGTCCATTCGCAGCCCGTAGCCGCCGCGCGCGGCCAGCCGCGGTGCCAGGCCCGGCCAGCCGGCGTACTCCAGCGCCGCGACGCCGGCGATGGCGGCCAGCAGCAGGGTGCCGACGATGACCGGGCCTGTCCTCTTCATGCCGTCATGCTGGGCAGTCGCCGCGCGCCGGCGCGTGGGACGGCGGCGGCCGAGGGCGTAGGACCCGGCGCTGTCGGCCCGATCCGACAGGCGATCGGCGCCTGGGCTGAAACGCGGCATGGCCTGCGGCATCCAAAGTGGCAGTACCGGCCCCGAACGGCCTCACCTCCCGAAAGGACGACCGATGACTTCTCCCATCACGCCTACCCGATCCCGCCTGACCTTGCTGGCCGCGCTGGCGGTGGCCGCCGCGCTGAGCGCCTGCGGCAAGCAGGACGATGAACGCACCGCCGGCCAGCGCCTGGACGGTGCCATCGCCGATGCCAAGCAGTCCGCCGAAGAGACCCGGCGCGACGCCAAGGAGGCCATCAGCGACGCCGAACTGTCGGCCAAGCGCGCCGCCGAGAAGACGGCCGAGATTTCCAGCGACGTGACCATCACCGCCAAGGTCAATGCCGCGCTCGTGGCCGATGACAAGCTCAAGGCCACGCAGATCAACGTCGACACCCGCGAAGGCCGCGTCACGCTGACCGGCCAGGCGCCCGATGCGCAATCGCGCGCGCGGGCCACGACCCTCGCTTCCGCCGTGGACGGCGTGAAGCAGGTCGACAACCAGCTGGTGGTCAGCCCGAAGCACGGCTGACCGGCCGCCGCGCGGCTGTCGACGGGGGTGCTCCTCTCATGGGGCGCCCCTTCTTTTTGTCATGGTCTGCCCTCGGCGGCGCGGGCGGGGTTCGCCGATAGGATGAGCCGATGGATCTCACCATCGCTGCCATCCTGGGCCTCGACGGGTTGACCAACGGTGCCATCTACGCCCTCGTCGCGTTGGCGCTGGTCCTGGTCTTCTCGGTCACCCGCGTCATCTTCATCCCGCAGGGCGAATTCGTCGCGTTCGGTGCGCTGACGCTGGCCTCGCTGCAACTGGGCAAGGTGCCCGGCACGGTCTGGCTGCTGGCCATGCTGGCGGTGGCCGGCGCGGTGCTGGACATCACGCAGGCGCTGCGCGAACGCTGCGCACCGGGGCGTATCGCGCGCCGGCTGCTGGGGGCGCTGGTGCTGCCACTGGCCATCGCGGGCGTCACGCTGGGGCTGGCGCCGCAGCAGCCGCCGCTGCTGGTGCAGGTGCTGCTGACGCTGGGACTCGTGACGGCCATGGGCCCGCTGCTGTACCGGCTGGCCTACCGCGCACTGTCCGGTGCCAGCGTGCTGACGCTGCTCATCGTCTCGGTGGGCGTGCACTTCGCGCTGACGGGCATCGGCCTCGTGTTCTTCGGCGCCGAGGGCTACCGCACGCCGGCGTTCTGGGACGCGCGCTTCGATGTCGGGCCGCTGAGCTTCACGGGGCAGACGCTGATCATCTTCGGCGCGTCGGTCGCGCTGATCGCCGCGCTGTTCCTCTTCTTCGAGCGCACGCTGACGGGCAAGGCGCTGCGCGCCACGTCGGTCAACCGCACCGGCGCGCGGCTGATGGGCATCTCCGGCGACGCCGCGGGCGCGATGAGCTTCACGATGGCGGCCTTCATCGGCGCGCTGTCGGGCCTGCTGATCTCGCCGTCGACGACGATCTACTACGACACCGGCTTTCTCATCGGCCTGAAGGGCTTCGTCGCCGCGGTGTTCGGCGGCCTTGCCAGCTTCCCGATGGCGCTGGGCGGCGCCATCGGCGTGGGCCTCATCGAGAGCTTCGGCTCGTTCTACGCGAGTGCATTCAAGGAGGTCATCGTGTTCACGGTGATCCTGCCGGTGCTGCTGTGGCGGTCCTTCGTGGACCCGCATCACGAGGAGCATTGACCGATGAACCGTACTCATCTGACGGCAGCGGCCGTCGTCGTGCTGCTGGCGCTGCCGTTCGCACCGGTGCCGGATTTCTGGATCACGCAGCTCAACTACATCGGCCTGTTCTCGCTGGTCGTGCTGGGCCTCGTGCTGCTGACCGGCGTGGGCGGGCTGACGTCCTTCGGCCAGGCCGCGTTCGCCGGCGTGGGGGCCTACGCCACGGGTTATCTGACGACGGTGCTGGGGCTGTCGCCGTGGCTGGGGCTGGTGGCCGGGCTGGCCGTCACGCTGGTGCTGGCGCTGGTCATTGGCGCGCTGACGCTGCGCATGTCGGGCCACTACCTGCCGCTGGCCACCATCTGCTGGTGCCTGGCGCTGTACTACCTGGTCGGCAACCTGGAGGCGCTGGGCAAATACGACGGGCTGCTGGGCCTGCCCGCCATCACGCTGGGCGATTTCAGCTTCCAGAGCGAGCGCCGCATCTACCTGCTGATCTGGCTGGCCGCGCTGCTGGCGGCGCTGGGCGTGACGCGGCTGCTGGACTCGCGGCCCGGCCGCGTCATGCGTGCGCTCAACACCAACCGCGGCGGCGGCGCGACGATGCCCGAGGCGATGGGCGCGTCGACCTTCCGCTACAAGCTGGTGATGTTCGTCATCGCGGCGCTGCTGGCCTCGGTGTCGGGCTGGCTCTACGCGCACATGCAGCGCAGCGTGAACCCGTCGCCGTTCGGCATCAAGTTCGGCATCGAGTACCTGTTCATGGCCGTGCTGGGCGGCATCGGCGCGGTGGGCGGTGCGTTCACCGGCGCGGCGCTCGTGAAGCTGGCCGAGGACCAGCTCAAGGTCTGGTTGCCGCTGGTGTTCGGCGGCTCGGGCAACTACGAGATCATCGTGTTCGGCGTTGTGCTGGTGCTGGTGCTGCGGTTTGCGCCCGATGGCCTGTGGCCGCTGATGGCGCGCTGGCTGCCGGCGCGTGGGCAGCGCGCAGTCGATGAAGGTGCGCAGCCGCTCGGTTCGCGCCGCCACCCCGAGCGCGGCGCGGCGCTGCTGGACGTGCGCAAGATCCGCAAGCAGTTCGGCGGCTTGGTCGCCGTCAATGACATCAGCTTCGCCATCCGCGCCGGCGACATCGTCGGGCTCATTGGCCCCAACGGCGCGGGCAAGAGCACGACCTTCAACCTCGTCTCCGGCGTGCTGCCGCTGACCGCCGGTGAGGTGGAACTGCTGGGTCAGCGTGTCGACGGTCGCGGTAGCCGCGACATCGCCCGTTCCGGCCTGAGCCGCACCTTCCAGCACGTGAAGCTGGTGCCCGACATGACGGTGCTGGAGAACGTGGCGCTGGGCTGCTACCTGCGCACCCGCAGCGGCGCGATGGCCGCGATGCTGGGCCTGGACCGCGCCGAGGAGCGCCAGGCCCGCGCCGAGGCGCTGCGCCAGCTGCGCCGCATCGGCCTGGCCGACCAGGCTCACGAGCTCGCCGGCAACCTGGCGCTGGGCCCGCAGCGTCTCGTCGAGATCGCCCGCGCGCTGGCCAGCGACCCGTCGCTGCTGCTGCTGGACGAACCTGCCGCCGGCCTGCGCCACAAGGAGAAGGAGGCGCTCGCCGAGGTGCTGAAGCAGCTGAAGGCCGAGGGCCTGTCGCTGCTGCTCGTCGAGCACGACATGGACTTCGTCATGAAGCTCACCGACCGCATCGTCGTCATGGAGTTCGGCCGCTGGCTGATGGAAGGCACGCCGGCCGAGGTGCAGGCCAGCCCGGCCGTGCGTGCCGCCTACCTGGGAGCGGACGAATGAGCGCGCTGCTGGAAGTGAGCGGCTTGTACGCGGGCTATGGCCGCGCCGAAGTGCTGCACGGCTTGAGCTTTGCGGCGCAGGAGAAGAGCGTCGTCACGGTCATCGGCCCCAATGGCGCCGGCAAATCCACGCTGCTCGGCGCGCTGATGGGCCTGATCCCGTCGCGCAGCGCCGTGCTGCGTTTTGCAGGTGAGGACATCGCCCGGCTGACGCTCGAAGAGCGCGTGCTCGCCGGCCTCGCGCTGGTGCCCGAGAAGCGCGAGCTGTTCGGCACCATGAGCGTGGAAGACAACCTGCTGCTGGGCGGCTGGCGGCCACGCACGCTGGGCGACAAGCGCTGGCGCGACGGGCTGGAGAGCGTCTACGCGCGCTTCCCGCGGCTCAAGGAGCGGCGCGCGCAGGCGGCCGGCACGCTGTCCGGCGGCGAACGCCAGATGCTCGCGCTGGGCCGCGCGCTGATGGGCCAACCCAAGCTGCTGATGCTCGACGAACCCAGCCTGGGCCTGGCGCCGCTGATCGTCCGCGAGATCTTCGCCATCGTCGACGACCTGCGCGCCGGCGGCGTCAGCATCCTGCTCGTCGAACAGAACGCCCGCGCCGCGCTGCGCGTGGCGGATCACGGCCACGTGCTGGAGACGGGGGAGTTCGGGTTGAGCGGACCCGCGGATCAGCTGGCGGCGGACCCGAGGGTCATCGAGACCTACCTTGGCGCGGAACGGCAAGGTTAGTATTCAGCGGCTTGAACCGGGAGTGCACATGAAGCTGTTCGTCGCGAAGATCGTCGTTGCGGTAGTTGCCATCGGCGGCATCGCACTGGTTGCCGCTGCGCAGATCGCACCGGCCGTGGCGCCTTGGAAGGTGCTGCTCGCCGTTGCCGCGTTCGTGGCCGCGCTGGTGTCGCTCGCGCTGCTGCACGCCTTCGTGACCGGCTCGCTGAAGCAACTGCTGCTGCGCTGGGGCGCCATCGACACACAGTGGCTCTGGGCGCCGGACTATCCCGAAGGCTTCAAGCAACAGTGGCGGGGCGGCGAGGACAAGCGTTGAAGGCAAGTCGACGGGGGCCGGCCGCCACAGCCCCTACTGCGCCGTGAACCCGCCATCCACCGCGATGGACTGCCCCGTCAGGTACTTCGCCTTGTCGCTCGCCAGGAACACGATGGTCTGCGCAACCTCGTCGACGGTGCCGGCTCGCTGGGCTGGCACGCTGGCCAGCAGCCCGGCCTTGGCATCGGCGTTGTGGCCGGTGAATCGCTCCATCATGTCGGTCTGGATCGGGCCCGGCGCGACGGCGTTGACGCGCACGCCGGCGGCGGCGCCTTCGAGTGCCGCGCTCTTGGTCAGGCCTTCGACCGCGTGCTTGCTGGCCGCATAGACCGACGCGCCGGCAAAGCCGATCAGCCCGGCCACTGACGACAGGTTGACGATGGCACCGCTGCCTTGAGCCAGCATCGCGCGCATCTGGTGCTTCAGCGAGAACAGCACGCCGCGCACGTTGGTGTCGAAGATGGCGTCGTAGTTCTCGGCGCTCTGCTCGGTGATGGGGCCGGTGGCGCCTTCGGTGCCGGCGTTGTTGACGGCCACGTCCAGGCGGCCGAAGCGCGTCACGGTCCGCTCGACGAGGGCGCGCACGTCGGCCTCGTGGCGCACGTCGGCGCGGATGAAGGCGGCAGCCGGCGCGCCCTCCTTCTGCAACTCGGTGGCCAGCGACTGGCCTTCGGGTTCGCGGCGGCCGCTGACGACGACGGTGGCGCCTTCGCGGGCGAAGGCGAGGGCGGTGGCGCGGCCGATGCCGGTCAGGGCGCCGGTGATGAGAACGATGGGAGAAGAGGTCATGTGAGTGCTCCAGGGCAGACGGTGGTTGAGTGACTTCACTGTGATTGCTGCCCCACTAAAGCAGTAGCCTGCCGCGCTGCCTAAGATTTATTCCAGACAGGAATTGAGGGCAACGACAGATGGACCGTTTGCAGGCCATGCAGACCCTGGTGCGGGTGGTGGAACTGGGCAGCTTCTCGGCCGCGGCGCGCGAGACCGGCAGCACGCAGAGCGCCGTCAGCAAGCAGGTGGCGGCGCTGGAGAAAGCGCTCGGCGCGCAGCTGCTGGCACGCAGCACGCGGGCGCTGAAGCTGACCGAGGCGGGCGAGCGCTACGTGGAGCAGGCGCGGCGCCTGGTGGCCGAGATTGCCGAGGCCGAGAGCGAGCTGCGCGCCGGCGAGCACCGGCTGCAGGGCACGCTGCGCGTGGCGGCGTCGGTGACCTTCGGGCGGCGCCAGCTGATGCCGCTGGTGCGCAGCTTCCTCGCGGCGCACCCGGGCGTGCAGATCGACCTGAGGCTGAACGACGGCTTCATCGACCTCATCGAGCAGGGCATCGACATCGCGGTGCGCATCGGCGAGCAGCCGGACTCCAGCTTCGTCGCGCGCCGCATCGGCACGACGCACCGTGCCGTGATGGCCTGCCGCGGCTACTTCGAGCAACGGGGCATCGCGCCGCCGCGGCAGCCGGCGGACCTGGCGCGGCACGACTGCATCGTCTACAGCGAGCTGCGCACGGGGCCGATCTGGACCTTCGAAGCAGGCTCGCAGGCCGCGGCGCCGCCGGGCAGCGAGGTCAGCGTGCGCGTGGGGGGCACGCTGCGCACCAACAGCGGCGAGGCGGTGCGCGAGGCGCTGCTGTCGGGCATGGGGCTGGCGTATTCGCCGACATGGCTGTTCGACGTGGAGCTGGCCAGCGGCGAGGTGGAGGTCGTCATGCCACAGTGGCTCGGGCGCTCGCTGCCCATCCAGCTCGTCAGCCCGCCGCAGCGGCGGCTGTCGGGCAAGGTCAAGGCCTTTGGCGACCACCTGGCCGCCGGGCTGGCGCCGGCCTGAGCCAGCGTCCCGCGGCGAGCCCCGCCCGGCAAGGGCGGGCTCTAGGCGTCCGTGGTCGCGTTGGGCCGGTGGGCCTGGGGCCGCTGCCAGGCCAGCAGCTTGTTGTTGGCCGGCATGTCCAGCCGCTCGCGCAGTCGCAGGCCCACGGCGGCGGCTTCGGCCGCAACGTCGGCAAGCCGCCGGATGCCCCACGCTGGATTGCGTGAGCGCAGGTCGGCATCGAAGGCGAGGTTGCTCGGCGCCGTCGGCTCGTCGTCCAGCAAGTAGGGGCCGTAGGTGAGCAGCAGCCCGCCCGGTGCGAGGTGCCGGGCTGCTCCCCGCATCAGCCCCGCCGTGCAGGCCCACGGCGCGATGTGGATCATGTTGGCGCAGTAGATCGCGTCCACCTGAGCCGGCACGCCGGGCCAGGCGGTGTCGAGCACGTCCAGCGTGATCGGCGGGCGCACGCGGTCCAGCCCCTCGCACCACGCCGCGATGGACGGCAGCGCCGCCGCGTCGAAGTCGCTGGGCTGCCACTGCCAGCCGGGCAGCCCGTGGCTGAGCAAGGCCGCATGCTGGCCCGTGCCGCTGGCGATCTCCAGCATGAAGCCGGTCGGCGGCAGCAGGCGTTGCAGCACCGCCAGGATGGGCGGGCCGTTGCGTTCGGCGGCGGGGCTGTAGCGGCGTTCGCGCATCGGCTAGAAGCTGGTCCAGTCGTCGTCCGTCGCCCCTGCCGATGCGGTGGCCACCACCGGTGCGGGCCTGGCGGCGGGGGGCGGGAGTGCCTTGGCCTTCGGCGTGGATGGAGGCGTGGTGGTGGCCGGGCGGGCTGCCCGGGCCTTCGGCGGTGCCGGTGTTCGCGCGGCGTCGCCGCCGAGGCGGAATGTCGACACGATGTCCACCATCTGCAGGGCCTGCTGCTTCAGGCTCTCCGCCGCCGCCGCGGACTCCTCCACCAGTGCGGCGTTCTGCTGCGTGACCTGGTCCATCTGCGAGACGGCCTGTTCGACCTGGCCCACGCCGTCGGCCTGCTCGACGCTGGCGTTGCTGATCTCGCCGACGATGTCGGTGACGCGCTGGATGGCCTGCACCAGCGACTGCATGGACTGGCCGGCCGTGTCGACCTGCTGGCTGCCGCGCTCGACCTGCTCGACGCTGCCGGTGATGAGGCTCTTGATCTCCTTGGCCGCGTCGGCGCTGCGTTGCGCCAGCGAGCGAACCTCGCCGGCGACGACCGCGAAGCCGCGCCCCTGCTCGCCGGCGCGGGCGGCTTCCACCGCCGCGTTCAGCGCCAGGATGTTGGTCTGGAACGCGATGCCGTCGATGGTGCCGATGATGTCGGCGATCTTGCGGCTGGAGTCGCTGATGCCGCGCATGGTGTCGACGACATCGCCCACCGCGCTGCCGCCTTGGCGGGCCGCGTCGCTGGCGCTGCGGGCGAGTTGGTCGGCCTGGCGGGCGTTGTCGGCGTTGCTGCGCACGGTGCTGGCCAGCTCGGACATCGTCGCCGCCGTCTCCTGCAGCGCGGTGGCCTGCTCCTCGGTGCGCTGGCTCAGGTCGGCGTTGCCCTGCGCGATCTGGCTGCTGGCGGTGGAGACGGACTCGGCGTTGGCACGCACGCGCGACACGGTCTGCGTGAGGCTTTGCCGCATGCGTTCCAGCGCGCGGATGAGCAGCGCCGCTTCGTCGTTGCCGTGCGCGGCGACCGGCTCGCGCAGGTCGCCGCCGGCCACCGCGTCGGCCACACCGACCGCGCGCTGCAGCGGCACCGTGATGGACCGGATCAGCAGGCGCGAGATGATCAACGCCATCGTGATGGACAACGCGAGCGTGATGATGACGACCAGGCGTGCCGTGCCGAAGGCCGCATCGGCGTCGGCGCCGGCCTGGTTGGCGCCCTGGGTGTTCAGGGTGATCAGCTTCTCCAGGATGTCCGACGAGCTGTTGTAGAACTTCAGCGAGTCGCCTTCCAGGATGGCTCGGGCCTCGTCGTTCTCGTTCTTGCGCGAGTGGACGTACAGCTTCTCGTGCGCGGCCATGTAGGCCTTCCAGTCGGCCTGGAAGCTCTCGTAGAGGCGACGCTCCTCGGGCGAGCTGATGAGCTTCTCGAAGGCCGCGCGGTTCTTCTCGAACTCGGCCAGCGCCGCCGCCATCTCCTTGTCCTTCGCGGCCATCGCCGCGTCATCCGTGGCGAGCACGTGGCCGGTCTCGGCGACGCGGTAGTCCGCGGTGTTGGTGTTGATCTGGTTCACCAGCGACGCGCTGGGCAGCCAGTTGGCCGTGATCTCGTGCGTGCGCGACCGCATGCTCAGCATCTGCAGCATCGCGATGCCCGACAGCAGCATCATCAAGCCCAGCATCACGCCCATCGCGGCCGCCAGGCGCGGCCCGATCTTCCATTGCAGTGGGTTCATCTCGGCTCCTCCGGACGGTGTGGTGCGCGGCCCGGGCGGCCGCGGCAGCGTGGAAGGAGTCTGCCCTGCCGCACCGGCGCTGTCACGCGAGGTTCCAGGTGTTGCGAACGAAACCGCGGACCGGTGCCGGGCCGCCCCAAGCCGGCTTGCAGGCGATGTGCAAGCGGCTCAATGCCGCTTGCATCGCCGTCCCCGTGGGGCTGAGGCTGGACATGGCAAGTCCTGTGGACTTGTCGTGCCTGCCGAAGAGCAGCCGCTCCGTCGGCTGCGCGGTCTGCAAGACCGACCAGGCTTGCCCGCGTTCAGCGTGGCAAGACTGGGCGAGGGGCCTCCATTTCAGGCCAGCCGGCCGGCCTGGAAGTCCCGCACCGCCTGCACCAGTTCGGCCTCGGTGTTCATGACGAACGGGCCGTACTGTGCGATGGGCTCGCCCAGCGGCTTGCCAGCGACGAGGATGGCGCGGGTCGGCGCGTCGCCCGCCGTCAGCCGCACGCCGTCGCTGCCCGCCGTGTTGGCGAGGATGGCCATGCGGCCGGCAGGCTGCAGGCAGCCGGTCGAGTACTTCAGCGCGCCGTCGTAGACGTAGACGAAGGCGTTGTGCGTGGCCGGCAGCGGCTGCTCGAAGCTCGCGCCGGGTGCGAGGTGCACGTCCAGGTACAGCGGCTCGGTGACGTCGCGCTGCACGGCGCCCATCATGCCGTGGCTCTCGCCGGCGATGACGCGCACGGTGATGCCGTCCTGCTCGAACTCCGGCACGTCGGCGCCCTGCACGTCCAGGTACCAGGGGTCGCGCATCTTGTCGCGGCCGGGCAGGTTCAGCCACAGCTGGAAGCCGGCCATGCGGCCCGCCGTCTGCTCGGGTGTCTCGCTGTGGATCACGCCGCGGCCGGCGGTCATCCACTGCACGCCACCGTCCGACACCAGGCCCTCGTTGCCGGCCGAGTCGCGGTGGCGGATGCGGCCGTTGAGCATGTAGGTGATGGTCTCGAAGCCGCGGTGCGGGTGGTCGGGGAAGCCGGCGATGTAGTCGTCCGGGTTGTCCGTGCCGAAGTGATCCAGCATCAGGAACGGGTCGAGTCGGCGCTGCAGGTTCTGCGTCAGCACGCGGTTGAGCTTGACGCCGGCACCGTCGCTGGTCGGTTGACCGGCGACGAGGCGTTCGACCTCACGCGGTTGGTTCAACAGGGACGTGGCGACGGTGTTCATGGCGTGCTTTCAGGCGGTGAGAAGTTGGCTGATCTGGGTGCGGGCGGCGGCCAGGCCTTGCTCGGCGGCGAAGGCCATGCCCTCGGCGTAGACGAACTCCACGTCCGTCATGCCCAGGAAGGCCAGCACGGTGCGCAGGTAGGGCGTCATCTGGTCGCTGGGCTGGTCGCGGTGGATGCCGCCGCGGCTGGTGACGATGAACACCTTCTTCCCGGTCAGCAGGCCGACGGGGCCCTTCTCGGTGTACTTGAAGGTCACGCCGGCGCGGGCCACCGCGTCGATCCAGTTCTTGAACTGGGCCGTGACGTTGAAGTTGTACATCGGCACGCCGATGACGACGGTGTCGGCGGCCTGCAGTTCGGCGATCAGCGCATCGTCCAGCGCCACGCGGGCGGCCTGCTCGGGGCTGCGCTTGTCGGCCGGCGTGAACAGGGCGCCCAGTGCGACCTCGTCCAGCACGGGCTGGGGCGTCACGGCCAGGTCGCGCACCGTCACGGTGGCGGCCGGGTTGGCGGCGCGCAGGCCGGCGGTCAGTTCGTTGGCCAGGCGGGTGGACGTCGAACCTTGGTCATCGGTGGCACGGCGGGCGCTGGCGTTGATTTGCAGGATGTTCATTCGGTACTCCGGGGAAGTCGGTTGCGATGGAATGAACTGTAGGAATCGCCAATCAACTCCGGAAGGCGCCGAATTGCATAAGATTGTTCCACTGATGGATCAATTGGGTGAAAACGATGGAATCCGATGCCGACGACCTGCTGCTGTTTGCCCGCGTGATGGACGCCGGCAGCTTCAGCCGCGCGGCCGAGCGCGTGCGCTGGCCCAAGAGCACGGTGTCGCGGCGTATCGCGGCGCTGGAGGCGCGGCTGGGTGAGAAGCTGCTGCAGCGCACGACGCGCAAGCTGACGCTGACAGACTTCGGCGCCGGCGTGCTGGAGCACGCGCGTGCCGTGGCCGCCGAGGTGGACGGCGCGTTGGCGCTGGCGCTGCACCGCCAGAGCAAGCCCAGCGGCCGGCTGCGTGTCAGCATGCCGGCGGACTTCGCCGAGCGCGTCGCGGCCGGTATGCTGGCCCAGTTCGCACAGGACTACCCCGAGGTGCAGCTGGAGCTGGACCTGACACCGCGCCGCGTGGACATCGTCGGCGAAGGCTTCGACCTCGCCATCCGCATGGGCCAACTGGACGAGGACAGCCAGCTCGCCGCGCGCAAGCTGGCGACGACGCAATGGGGCCTGTACGCCGCGCCGGAGTACCTGGAGCGCGTCGGCGAGCCGCTGCTGCCGCAGGCGCTGGACAGCATGCACGGGCTGATGCTGCTGACCCGCACCGGCGATGCCGTGCCGTGGCGGCTGCAGCGTGGCGGCGGCGATCCGGTCGTCGTGCAGCCGGTGGAGCGAACGCTGGCGAACTCGCCCAGCCTGCTGGCGCAGCTGGCGCTCAGCGGCGTGGGCATCGCCGGCGTGGACCGGCTGCTGGTGAGCCATTCGGTGGCGCTGAGCCGGCTGCAACGCGTGCTGCCGGACTGGCAGTTGCCCGGCTCCAGCTGCTGGGCCGTGTTCCCGGAGCGGCGGTTGATGCCGCTGCGAACGCGGGTGTTCCTGGAGGCGGTGTCAGCGCTGCTGGAGACCTGCCCGGCGCCGGGCGCCTAGCGCGACGACGAACAGGCCCGCGGCAAGCCGCGCCGCGCGGTCGGTGCACGGCGCCGGGAGCATCGAGGGCCGCTGACGGCGCATCGCCCGGCAGTCCTGCCAGCTGGCGGACTCACTCGTCCACGTTGTTGAACGCAAACTCGATGGCGACCTCGCGGGGTGTCGGGATGGGCGCGAAGCGCCACTGCTTGACGGCGTCGACGGCCGATGTGCCCAGGCGCGAATGGCTGGCGCCGATCACCTCGACCTTGCTGACGGTGCCGTCTGGGGCCACCGTGAACTTCACGCGCGCAAAGCCGTTGCGGAAGGTCGTCTGTTGCAGCTGGCGCGGGATGCCGGGGTTGACGCGCGACAGCAGCTTGAGCGGCACCTCGGCTTCTTCCTCGGGGGGCGGTGGAGGCGGCTCCACGGCGCGGGCGGCAGTGGCCATCGGCGCGGCGGGCGCAGGCGTAGGTTCGGCGGCGGCCAGCAGCACGGGGCGCTCGGGCTGGGGCTCGGGCGTTGGGGCTGCTGCGGCAACGATGGGCTCGGCAACCGCGGGAGCCGCAGCGATGGCGGGAGCGGTCGCCGGAGCCGCCACGGGAGCCGGGGCGGGCCTGGGGGCGGCGGCGATGGGCGCCGGCGCCGGGGCCGCCTTGCGCGCCACCGGGGCCGGCGCCGGGCTCGGTGCGGGGGCCGGCGCCTGGCGGGTTGCGCCCTTGTCGCCGTTGATTTTGATCCAGTGGAAGACGGCGTCGGCGGCCTTCTGGGCGCGTTCCAGGCTCTTGTCAGCCGCGGCTGGCTCGGTCTGCGCGGCCACCGGCTGGCTCAGCAGCAGCAAGGCGGTGGCGATGGCGGTCAGGTTGAACGTTAGGACGACACGAGGTCCAGAGGTCATGACAGCTCCACGAGGGACGACAGCGGGAATTGGGGGACGGTACGGCGGCGCACTCTAGTCAAGCCGGCGCGCGACGGTAGCGGGGTTTGTCCCGCCAACTGTGCAATTTGACGAGTTATTTCACCGAAGCTTCATGCCGGGCCCAGCAGCGCCCGGCAGCGCTTCTCGTGCTGGCGGATCTCGCCGAGCGTGACCTCGATGTCGTCGCGCTGCTGCTCCAGCTGCTCGCGGTGCCGCGCCAGGATGGCCAGGAAGGCGCGCAGCTGCGGCGCGGCGCTGGCCTGGCTGTCGTACATGTCGACGAGCTGCTTGATCTCCTGCAGTGCCAGTCCCAGCCGCTTGCCGCGCAGGGTCAGCTTCAGCCGCGTGCGGTCGCGCGGGCTGTAGACGCGGTTGCGGCCCTTGCGCCCTGGCTCCAGCAGGCCGGCTTCCTCGTAGAAGCGGATGGCGCGCGGCGTGATGTCGAACTCGGCCGCGAGCTCGGTGATCGTGAAGGTCGGCTGCTGCGGCTCGGTCGCGGCGGAGACAGACTTGCGGGGAGGCATGGCTAAACTGGATTGACGTTAACGTCAGTCTAGAACGGTCATGGGCAATCCACGCGAATCGGAACTTCACTACCCCCTGGGCGAAACCCTGCCCCAGCCGGGCGAGGCGCTGGACCTTGCGCCGGGGCTTCGCTGGGTGCGCATGGGCCTGCCGTTCGCGCTGGACCACATCAACCTATGGCTGCTGCGTGACCGCATCGACGGCCGCGAGGGCTGGACCATCGTCGACTGCGGCATCGCCAGCGACGACACGCGGGCGAACTGGGAGAAGGTCTTCGCCGAGCGACTGGACGGCCTGCCTGTCCTGCGCGTCATCGCCACGCACTTCCACCCTGACCACCTGGGGCTGGCGCACTGGCTCACCGAGCGCTGGGGCTGCCGCCTGTGGATGAGCGCGACGGACTTCAACCTCGCCCGCCTGGCGAGCAGCTCGACAGTGGGCATGGGTGGTGCGGCGGCCGCTGCCTTCTTCGGCAGCCATGGGCTGACCGACCCGGATTCGCTCGACAAGATCCGCGCCCGTGCCGACTACTACCCGAAGATGGTGCCGGTCGTGCCGCACAGCTACCGGCGGCTGATGGATGGCATGGCGGTCGACATCGGCGGCCGCAGTTGGCGCTGCATCGCCGGCTACGGCCACGCGCCCGAGCACATCAGCCTGTTCTGCGAGGAGGCCAGGCTGCTGATCAGCGGCGACATGGTGCTGCCGCGCATCTCGACCAACGTGTCGGTCGTCGACGTCGAGCCCGAGGCCGACCCGCTGACGCTGTACCTGGATTCGCTGACCCGCTACCTGGACCTGCCCGCCGACACGCTGGTGCTGCCGTCGCACGGCAAGCCGTTCACGGGCCTGCACGCGCGGGTGGACCAGCTGCGCGAGCATCACGACGAGCGTCTGGCCGACGTCATTGCCGCCTGCCGCGCCGAGCCGACGCATGCCGCCGGGCTGCTGGGCGTGCTGTTCAAGCGCAAGCTGGACCTGCACCAGACCACGTTCGCGATGGGCGAGGCGATCGCGCACCTGAACGCGTTGTGGCTGAAGGGTGAACTGACGCGGGAGCTGGGCGCCGACGGCGTCTACCGGTTCTCGGTAGCCTGACGGCAGAAAGAAAAATGCCGCCGCCGGAATCATCCGGGGCGGCATCTCTGCCCGGTACCTTCTCTCCCTCAATCTCCCACCAGCGCTTTGCTGGCCTTCGGTACCTGTGGTGACAGCGTCGCGGCGAAGTGTTGCTGAACGTGAATGACTCTGCGTGACGGCGGCGAGGGAATATTCACCTGCAAACCATTGCAGCCTGGCGTGGCGGGTGTTTGGGGCCAGGCGCTGGGCCGCTCCCGAGCCGGCCCGCGTTCAGCGTGGCCAGACCGGGCGAGGGGCTCACTGAACCACGATGGATTCCTCGCGGAGTGCCTCGCGTGAGCGCTCGAAGTCGGGCAGCACGGAACGCACGGTGTCCCAGAACGCGGGGCTGTGGTTCATCTCGCGCAGGTGGGCCAGTTCGTGGGCGACGACGTAGTCGATGATGGCCGGCGCGAAGTGGATGAGGCGCCAGTTCAGGCGGATGGAGCCGTCGGCGCTGGCGCTGCCCCAGCGCGTCTGCGCCGAGGACAGCCGCAGCGACTTCATCGCCACACCCAGCTTGGCGGCGAATTCGCGGCAACGGGGCAGGAAGTCTTCCTTCGCACGCGCCTGCAGCCAGGCCTGGCTGAGGTCGCGGATCTGCTCGGCCGCTGCGCCGTGCGGCAGCGGCAGGCGCAGCTCGCGCGTCGTGGCGTCCCACACGACCTCGCGCTCGCCCGGCGAGACGACCAGCGTCAGCGGCTGGCCCAGGTAGGGCAGGCGGCCGCCATCGATCCAGTCGATGCGGGCGGCCTGCATGCGCTGCTGGCGTTCGCGCTGCTCGACGAGCTTGCGCAGGATCCAGTCGCCCTTGTGGTGCAGCGCGCGTTCGATCTCGCCGATGGGCACCCAGCGCGGCGCGCTGACGCGCAGGCCCTGCGGCCCCACGACAAAGCCTATGGAGCGGCGCCGCGCGCGCTTGAGCTCGTAGCCGACGCGGTGCTGGCCCAGCCACAGTTCGCGCCGCGACCGCGCCGCGCCGGGCTCGGCGGGCTCGACGTCGGCCGCGGCCTCGAACAGGGACAGCTGGCTGTCCTGCAGGAGAGGGGCCGGACGCTTGGCAGGCATGACGTTGCTGCTCAGTGCTGGTTGGCGACGCCGGCGGGCGGAGGGTTGTCGTAGGCCTCCGGGTCGAGGCGACGCATCTCGCTCTCGATCCAGTCCTTGACCTCCTGCATCAGCTCGGCCGGGTTGCGGCCTTCGGGGCGGATCTGCCGGCCGATGGAGATGTCGACGACGCCTGGCCTGAGCAGGAAGCTCTTGCGTGGCCAGCAGCGCGCGGCGGTCGCGGCGATGGGCACGACGGGCAGGCCGGCCTCGATGGCCAGGCGCGTGCCGCCCGTCTTGTACTCGCCCACCTCGCCGCGCGCGATGCGAGTGCCCTCGGGGAACATGATGACCCAGTTGCCCTGACCGCCCAGGCGCTTGCCCTGGGTCAGCACCTTGTTCCAGGCCTCGGTGCGGCGGCCGCGGTCGATGTGGATCATGTCCATGCGCGCCATCGCCCAGCCGAAGAACGGCACGTAGAGCAGTTCGCGCTTGAACACGTAGGCCAGCGGGTGGCTCAGCAGCGCGGGGTAGGCGAAGGTCTCCCAGGTGCTCTGGTGCTTGGACAGCAGCACAACACCGGCACGGCGGTCGGCGGCCGAGGGCAGGTTCTCCATGCCCTGGATGCGCCAGCGCACGCCGCAGATCCAGCGCGCGCTCCAGATGGCGACCTTGAGCCAGCCGGCGCAGGCCCAGTAGACCGGGTCGCCGCGGCGGAAGATGGACAGCAGCAGCACGCCCAGCGCCCAGGGAATGACCGTCACGGTCAGGACGATGACGAAGATCAGCGAGCGGATGGCGCTCAGCAGGTTGGACATTTAGTTCAGGTCTCCGGCCTGGGTGTCGGGGGTGAGGGCCTGGCCGCGCTGCTCGGCGACGCGACGGCGTTCTGCCTGGATCAGCGTCTCGGCGAAGCTCATCAGGTCGTCGTGTACGCGCGCGGTGGGCACCTGCACGAGCAGGTTGGCCAGCTCGTCGGTGTCAAGGCTGCCGAACGGGCCGGTCAGCACGAGATGAGGCACGCAGCCGGCGTTCTGCGCCGTCAGCAGGTCGGTCAGCGACGCGCCGACCATGTGCACGTCGCGCAGTTCCACGTCGAAGCGCTCGCCGATCTGCTGGACGAGGCCGGGCAGCGGCTTGCGGCAGTCGCAGCCTTCCTCGGGTGTGTGCGGGCAGAAGAAGGCCGCGTCCAGCCGCCCGCCCTTTTCGGCCAGCAACTGGTTGAGCCGCAGGTGCACGGCGTTCAGCGACGCCATGTCCAGCAGGCCACGGCCGATGCCGGCCTGGTTGGTGGCCAGTACGGTGTGCCAGCCGGCGTGGTTCAGCCGCGCGACGGCCTCCAGCGCGCCCGGCAGCGGGTCGAGTTCCTCGGGCGCCTTGACGTGATCGTCGCGGTAGCGGTTGATCGTGCCGTCACGACCGAGGATGACCAGCTTCATGCCGTGGGCGTGGTCGGCGCGCATGGGGGTCTTAGGCAAGGCGGGACAGGTCGGCGACCCGGTTCATGGCAGCGTGCAGGCGGCCCAGCAGCGCGAGGCGGTTGGCACGCAGCGCGGGGTCTTCGGCGTTGACCATCACGTCGTCGAAGAAGGCGTCGACCGGGCCCTTCAGCGCAGCCAGGCGTTGGAGCGAGCCGGTGTAGTCGTGCTGCTCGAACAGCGTGTCGGCCTGCGGCTGCACATCGGCGATGGCCTTCGCGAGCGCCTGCTCGGCGGCTTCCTGCAGCAGCTCAGGCTTGACCTCGGTGGGCAGTTCGCCCTCGACCTTCTTCAGGATGTTGCCGACACGCTTGTTGGCGGCGGCCAGCGACGCGGCCTCGGCCAGCGCGGCGAAGGCACGCACGGCCTCCAGGCGCTTGGGCACGTCGCCCAGGCGCGTGGGCTGCAGCGCCAGCACGGCGTCGACTTCCTGGGCGCTGTAGCCCTGGTCGCGCAAGGAGACAGCCAGGCGGTCAGCGAAGAACGACAGCAGCGCCTCGCGCGGGTTGGTGATCAGCTCGCCGAACGGCGGCACGGCGGCGTCGATCAGCGCCGGCAGCTCCAGCGGCAGGTTCTTCTCGACCAGGATGCGGATGACGCCCAGCGCATGCCGGCGCAGCGCGAACGGGTCCTTGTCGCCGGTGGGCAGCTGGCCGATTCCGAACAGGCCCACCAGCGTCTCCAGCTTGTCCGCCAGCGCCACGACGGTGCCGGTGTGGTTGCGCGGCGGCGCGTCGCCGGCGAAGCGGGGCTTGTAGTGGTCCTCGATGGCGATGGCGACGCCGTCGCGCAGGCCCTCGTGGCGGGCGTAGTAGCCACCCATGATGCCCTGCAGCTCGGGGAACTCGCCGACCATGTCGGTCAGCAGGTCGCACTTGGCCAGCGTGGCGGCCTGCTTGACCTTGCTGTCGAGCACCTTGAACTCGTCGTCGGCCTCGACCGTGTAGGGCAGCGTCGCCATGCTGAGCTGCTGCACGATGGCGTGCGCGATGGCCGTGACGCGCTCGGCGCGCTCGCCCTGCGAGCCCAGCTTGCCGTGGTAGACGACCTTGGCCAGGCCCGGCAGGCGGTCGGCGAGCTTCTTCTTGCGGTCCTGGTCGAAGAAGAACTTGGCGTCGGCCAGGCGTGGACGCACGACGCGCTCGTTGCCGCCGGTCACGGCCGACGCGTCGGCCGGCGCGATGTTGCTGACCACCAGAAAGTGGCGGGTCAGCTTGCCTTGGGCGTCCAGCAGCGGGAAGTACTTCTGGTTGGCCTTCATCGTCAGGATGAGGCACTCCTGCGGCACGGCCAGGAACTCGGGCTCGAAGGCACAGGTCAGCACGTTGGGGCGCTCGACCAGCGCGGTCACTTCGTCCAGCAAGGCTTCGTCGTCGATGGGCGTGAGGCTCAGCGCGTCGGCGGCGGCCTTGAGCTGGCGCGAGATCTCGGCGCGACGCTCGGCGAAGCTGGCGATGACGGCGCCGTGCTCGCGCAGTTGCGCGGCATAGCTGTCGGCGGACTCGATGCTGACGGTGGCCTGCGCCGCCTCGAAGCGGTGTCCTTGCGTCGTGCGGCCGGAGGTCAGGCCCAGGGCCTGGACCGGCACGATGTCGGCGCCGTGCAGCGCGATGAGGCCATGCGCGGGGCGCACGAACTTCACGTCGGTCCAGCCGTCGGCGAGCTGGTAGCTCATGACCTTGGGGATGGGCAGCTTGGCCAGCGTCTCGTCCAGCGCCTTCTGCAGGCCCTGGGCGAGCGTGGCGCCGGGTTGCACGCTGTCCCAGAACAGCGCTTCGGCCTTGCTGTCGGGTTGGCGCTTGAGCTGCGGCACGACCTCGGGGCCGGCACCGACGGACGCGAGCTTCTTCAGCAGCGCGGGCGTGGGCTGGCCGTCGGCGGTGAGGGCCACGGCGACGGGCATCAGCTTCTGCTGCACGGCCTTGTCGGCGGCCTTGGGCGAGACGCCGGTGACCAGCACGCCCAGGCGGCGCGGCGACGCGAACGAGGTGACGGTGGCGTCCGCGGCGGCGAGGCCTTGCGCCTTCAGGCTGTCGGCCAGCACGCCGGCGAAGGATTCGCCCAGCTTCTTCAGCGCCTTCGGGGGCAGCTCTTCGACAAACAGTTCAACGAGCAGGTTCGTCATCACGCGGCCGCCTTCTTGTTCTTCAGTTCGATCTGCGCGACGACTTCATCCGCCCAGGCCTTGGGCGCCATCGGGAAGCCCAGCCGCGCACGGCTGTCGACATAGCTCTGCGCCACGGCGCGGGCGAGGTTGCGGATGCGGCCGATATAGGCGGCGCGCTCGGTCACGCTGATGGCGCCGCGTGCGTCCAGCAAGTTGAAGCTGTGGCCGGCCTTCAGCAGCTGCTCGTAGGCGGGCAGGGCCAGCTTCTCGGCCATCAGCGCCTGGCTGGTCTTCTCGTGCGCGGCAAAGGCCGACAGCAGGAACTCCACGTCGCTGTGCTCGAAGTTGTAGGTGGACTGCTCGACCTCGTTCTGGTGGAACACGTCGCCGTAGGTCAGGCCGTCGGTGTAGACGAGGTCGTAGACCGACTCCTTGCCCTGCAGATACATGGCCAGGCGCTCCAGGCCGTAGGTGATCTCGCCGGTGATGGGCTTGCAGTCGATGCCGCCGACCTGCTGGAAGTAGGTGAACTGCGTCACCTCCATGCCGTTGAGCCACACCTCCCAGCCCAGGCCCCAGCAGCCGAGCGTCGGGTTCTCCCAGTCGTCCTCGACGAAGCGCACGTCGTTCTTCTTCAGGTCGAAGCCGAGCGCTTCCAGCGAGCCGAGGTAAAGCTCCAGGATGTTGGCCGGCGCGGGCTTGAGCACGACCTGGTACTGGTAGTAGTGCTGCAGGCGGTTGGGGTTCTCGCCGTAACGGCCGTCCTTGGGGCGGCGGCTGGGCTGCACGTACGCGGCCTTCCAGGGCTCGGGGCCGAGGGCGCGCAGGAAGGTCGCGGTGTGGCTGGTGCCGGCACCGACTTCCATGTCGTAGGGCTGCAGCAGCGCGCAGCCTTGTTTGGACCAGTAGTCCTGAAGCGTCAGGATGATTTGCTGGAAGGTCAGCATGGGGCAGGGGGAAACGGGGGTGGCTGATTCTATTGGGCGGCCCTGCGCACGCCGATCAGGGCAAGCAGCCCCAGCACCCACAGCGGCCACAAGCCCAGCGCGGCGAGCCAGCGGGCGTAGGGCGTGGTGCCGGTACGGCCATCGACTTCGGCCTCCAGCACGCCGCGCAGCAGTGGCGGCAGGCGGGCCGTGATGTGGCCCTGATGGTCGATGGCGGCCGTGGCGCCGGTGTTGGTGGAACGCACCAACGGACGCTGGAACTCCAACGCCCGCATCTGCGAGAACTGCAGGTGCTGGTCCTGGATCATGACGGTGCCGAACCAGGCCAGGTTGCTGACGTTGACGAACACGGTCGCAGCGTCCGGCCCCGAGTCCGACAAGGCACTCTTCACGACGTCCTCGCCGAACAGATCCTCGTAGCAGATCAGCGGGCGCAGCCGCTGGCCGGCGACGGCCCAGGCGCGTTGGGTGTCGCCTTCGGCCTGGTCGTCCAGCGGGATGTTCATCGCGTGCACGAACCAGCCCAGGCCCGGCGGGATGAACTCGCCGAAGGGCAGCAGGTGGCGCTTGCCGTAGTGATAGTCGCTGCCCAGGCCGACGACGGAGTTCACCCAGCCGTCGGTCTGATTGCCCAAGAAGGCGCCCAGCAGCGCCGGCCGCTCAGGGCGGGACAGGCGGGCCAGCGTGGCTTCGTCCAGATCCGCCAGCGGCAGCGGCACGACGGATTCCGGCGTGATGACGACCTGGCCGCGCGCCGACTCGACGAGCCGGGCCAGCGTCTCGAGGTTGACGGCGTAACGCTCGGGGTCGAACTTCTGGTCCTGCGGGATGCTGGGCTGCACCAGCGACACGGCCAGCTTGCCGGTGGATGTCGTGAAGTCCTGCGGCAGCAGCCAGCCGCACAGCGGGATCAGCAGCGCCGGCGCTGCCCAGGCCGTGGCGCCGCGCTTCAGCAGCACCAAGCCGACCGCGGCCAGCGCTGCCAGCGCGCAGATGCCGTAGACGCCCACCCACGGCGCCCAGCCGGCCAGCGGGCCCACCGTGTGCGCGTAGCCCGAGGCGATCCACGGGAAGCCGCTGAGCCATGTCGCCCGCGCCAGCTCGGCCAGCAGCCAGGCCGGCACGAGGGCCAGCAAGCGCCAGCGTCCGGCCGGAATGAAGCGTGCCGTCAGCCCGAGTGCCAGCGCGTAGTAACCGCTCAAGAAGGCCGCCAGCAGCGCGACCGCCAGCGCGGCCAGCACCCAGGGGATACCGCCGAACTGATGCATGCTGATGTGCAGCCACCACAGGCCGGAGGCCAGCCAGCTGAAGCCGAACAGCGCCCCGGCCAGCGCGGCCCGCCGGGGCGTGGCCTGCTCGGCGACAGCGAACAACAGCGCCAACGCGATGAGCTGCAGATACCAGGCCCCGGTGGGGGCGAAGGCCGACGTGTGCAGCAGGCCAGCGACCAGCGCGATGGCCGCGGCGCGGGCGCCCCTCACGCCTCGGTCTCTTCGTCGGGCGCGCGCGTGACCTTGAACCAGCGCACGGCACCGCCGCGCGTCAGCATGACGGCGAAGTTCAGGCCGGCCACCTGCACGGTCTCGCCGCGGCGCGGCACGCGGCCGTGCTCGTGCGCGACCAGACCACCGATGGTGTCGAAGTCGTTGTCCGGCAGGCTCAGGCCGAAGCTGCCGTTGACGGCGGCAATGGTTGCGTCGCCGGCCACGCGCTGGCTGCCGTCGGCCAGCGTGTAGATGCCGGTGTCGGAGCTCTGCTCGTCGAACTCGTCCTCGATCTCGCCGACGATCTCCTCCAGCACATCCTCGATGGTGATGAGGCCGGCCGTGTTGCCGAACTCGTCGATGACGATGGCCAGGTGGTTGCGGTTGGAGCGGAAGTCGCGCAGCAGCTCATTCAGCCCCTTGCTCTCGGGCACGAAGACCGTGGGGCGCAGCAGCGCGCGCAAATTCAGCTCGGGGGCGCGCTGCATCTTCAGCAGGTCCTTGGCGAGCAGGATGCCGATGATGTTGTCGCGGCTGCCTTCGTAGACGGGAAATCGAGAGTGGCCTGTGTCGATGACCACGGCCAGCAGCTCGTCATAAGGCGCATCGATGTCCAGCAGGTCCATGCGCGGCGCCGCCACCATGGCGTCGCCGGCCGACAGCTCGGCCATGCGCAGCACGCCTTCCAGCATCTGTCGTGATTCGGGCTCGATGAGCTCGCGATGCTCGGCCTCGGCCAGGGTTTCGATGAGTTCGGTCTTGGAGTCGGGGCCGGGGTGCAGGAACTCCAGCATGCGCTCCAGCAGGCCACGGGCCTCTGGCGGGTGTTTGGCGGCCCCTCGCGACGGGGGCCTGCCTGATTGCGGTTCGCTCAAGGGAGCTGTCAGGGTATTGCGGAAGGGACAGAATAGCCGATTGATTTGACAAGACCTTGTCCTGGGGCGCCTAGTCCCTATATCTGCTGCCTTCCCGAAAAACGGTCCCCACCATGTCCACTGCCCAAGGCCTCATCCCCGCAACCATCCTCACGGGCTTCCTCGGCGCCGGCAAAACCACGCTGCTCAAGCGCGTGCTGACCGAGGCCCACGGCCAGAAGATCGCCGTCATCGAGAACGAGTTCGGCGAGGAGAACATCGACACCGACATCCTCGTGTCGGACACCAACGAGCAGATCATCCAGATGAGCAACGGTTGCGTCTGCTGCACCATCCGCGAGGATCTGCGGACCACGCTGAGCGACCTGGCCGCCAAGCGCCGCAAGGGCGAATTGCAGTTTGACCGCGTCATCATCGAGACGACCGGCCTGGCCGACCCCGGCCCCGTGGCGCAGACCTTCTTCATGGACGACGAGATCGCCGAGGCCTACCTGCTGGACTCGGTGCTGACGCTGGTGGACGCCAAGCATGCCGACGAGCAGCTCAACACGCGCCAGGAAGCGCGCATGCAGGTGGGCTTCGCCGACCAGCTCTTCATCAGCAAGAGCGACCTGGTCGAGCCGGCCGCGGTCGAGGCGCTGAACCACCGCATCAAGCACATGAACCCGCGTGCGCCCATCCAGACCGCCCATTTCGGCGAGGTGGCGCTGTCCAAGGTGTTCGACCTGCGTGGTTTCAACCTGAATGCCAAGCTGGAGATCGATCCCGACTTCCTGAAGGCGGACGATCATGGGCACGACCACCACCATCACCACGGCCATGACCATCACGATCATGAGCATGGTGAGCATTGCGACCACCCGCACCACCATCATCACGATGATGATGTGAAGAGCTTCGTGTTCCGCGCCGACAAGCCCTTCAATCCGGCCAAGCTGGAAGATTTCCTGGGGGCCATCGTGCAGGTCTACGGTCCCAAGATGCTGCGTTACAAGGGGGTGCTTTACATGAAAGGCACCGAAAAGAAGGTCATCTTCCAGGGTGTCCACCAGATGATGGGCTCCGATCTCGGCCCGAAATGGATGCCGGGCGAGAAAAAGCAGAGCAAGATGGTGTTCATCGGCATCGATCTGCCGAAAGAGGTGTTGTTGCAAGGCTTGGAAGGCTGTCTGGCGTGATGTTTTTGGCCGTCCGCGGCCATCTTTTGGAGGTGAGCAGGCACGTGAATCCACATGGCTACAATCCGCCGCGCTCAAAGTTGGGCAGCAGGCTGGAAAGCAGTGGGATCAAGGTCTGACACCGCGCCGATGCAAGCCCTGAGCGAGGAGAAGACTGTGAGCAAGACCCCGGCCACCAAAACCGCCGCCGCGCCCGCCAAGGGCGCGAAGAAGACCGATGTTGGCGCCGACGTCGCAACGTTGGAAGCGCCAGCGCCCGCGAACCGTTTCGCCGACCGCTTCGCCCCGCCGAAACCACCCGTGCGTGGCGCGAACCAGGCCGACGACACGCCGCGTGTTGCCGCCAAGGGCGACCCGAAGTTGGCCAACGCCTGGAAGACCAAGCCGGGCGCCGAGCTGAGTGACGCCGAAGTCCTGGCCATGCCGGATTCGGAGTACATGAACGCCAAGCAGGTCGACTTCTTCCGCGCCAAGCTGGAAGGCCTCAAGAACGAGGTGCTTTCCAATGCCGGCGAGACGACAGAGCACCTGCGCGAGGACACGACCATCGTCCCCGATCCGGCCGACCGCGCCACCATCGAGGAAGAGCATGCGCTGGAACTGCGCACGCGCGACCGCGAGCGCAAGCTGCTGAAGAAGATCGTGCAGTCCATCGGCCGCCTCGACAGTGGCGACTACGGCTATTGCGACGAGACCGGCGAGCCCATCGGCCTCGGCCGCCTGATCGCCCGCCCGACCGCGACGCTGTCGCTCGAAGCGCAACAGCGCCGCGAGCTCAAGCAGAAGATGTTCGGGGACTGATACCCTTTGCAGCCCATGTCCGAATCCAAGCCCGCAGACCCCAAGGAAGGCGACAGCTTCTTCCGCAAGGTTGCGCGCTTCGTCGCCAACCCGACGACGGACTGGGCCGAGATCAACTCGCGCCAGGACGACCCCGAGGGCGATCTCGCCAAGGCCGAGTTGCGCGCGATGGTGGAGCGCAAGCGCCGCAACGACTTCGTGCGCAAGCGCGAGCTCGACATGCTGCGCCGCATCCGCCGCGAAGGGCTGACGCCCGAGCAACTAGCTGCGTTGGCCGCGTCGCCGTCCCGCATGGGCGACGACGAGCGCATCAGCGAGCCCAGCTCCAAGATCGACCTCGGCGTGAAGGCCAAGATCGACGAGATCGAGCAGCAGATGGTGGGCGAGAGCTTTGCGACGACGCAGGCCGTGCCCAAGCAGCAGCCGGGCTTTTTCGAGACCAGCACGCGCCCGGTGGCCTTCGCGTCCACCTCCACCGCGCCGACGTTGGACGCCTCTGGCGGCCGCGTCAGCGAGTTCTCCACGCCGCAGGAAGTGCAGCGCCTGTCCGCGCCGACACCGCCGGCTGCCGTGACGATGGGGGCGGCCATCCCGCCG
Organism: Pelomonas candidula; assembly: GCF_043555985.1. NCBI lineage: Bacteria > Pseudomonadati > Pseudomonadota > Betaproteobacteria > Burkholderiales > Sphaerotilaceae > Roseateles > Pelomonas candidula. Next base: position 122,772 of record NZ_JBIGIC010000007.1, read on the forward strand.
CTGTCGGACTCGCCGCCCAGCCTCCTGCCCGACCTGCCGCCGCTGGACATGTCGCTGTCCTTCGCGATGGCCGACCCGTCGGTGCCGCTGGAGGTGCAGGAGGTCGTGCACGACCCCGAACTGGACGAAGCCGTCATCGCCTTCGCCAACGCCGACTACGAGCACAGCGAGGGCGCGCTGACCGAGCTGGTGCGCCCGGGTGGCAGCCGCAACCTGCACGGCGAGACCTGGCTGGTGCTGTTCGACCACTACCGCGCCACCGGCGCCCAGGGCAAGTTCGAGGTGCTGGCCGTCGAGTACGCGCAGCAGTTCGGTCTGTCGGCGCCGCAATGGTTCTCCATGCCCAAGCTGGTGGCCGAATCGGCCCGCCATGCCAGCCGCACGCCCATGGGCAAGGCCGGCCAGGTCAGCTGGAGTGCGCCGTCACTGCTGACTGCCGACGACGTGGCAACGCTGCAGAAGCGCTCCGAGACACTTCCTATGCCCTGGGTCTTCGACTGGGGTACGCTGGACGATGTCGAGATCGAGGCCGCCATCCAGCTGCGCCAATTGTTTCGCCATTGGGCCCAACAGCAGGTCGACCAGCGCTGGATCAGGGGTGACCATTTCCTGAACCAGCTCAAGGAGCTGGCACCCGTTGGCGAGCGCGATACCGACCCGGCGCTATGGATGCTGCGCCTGGAGGCACTGCGCCTGGCCAATCGGCCGGACCAGTTCGACGAGGCGGCCATCGACTACTGCGTCACCTACGAGGTCTCGCCGCCGTCGTGGGAGCGTGCCAATTGCCGCGTGCGTTTCGGCGGCGAAGGTGCGTCGACGAACAGCCCCGCGACCAGCACGATGCAGAGCGAGGCGCAGTCCACTTTCCTCGACACCGGCGTGGCCGAGGCCCACGTGGCTCAGCTGGAACTGATGGGCCAGCTCAGCGGTGACATCTCCGAGACGCTGAAGGTCATGGGCGGTGAGGTCGGCGATGCCAGCCTCATCAACATCTCCTGCACCAAGCTGATCCGCCTGGACTTCATGGCCGCGGGCGACCTGCTGAACTGGGTGTTGTCTCGCCGCAGCGAGAACCGTTCAGTCGTCTTCCACGACGCCCACCGCCTGGTCGCGCTGTTCTTCGGCGCGATGGGCATCAACGAGCATGCCAAGGTGAAGGTCAGAATCAACTGATCCGGCCTTGCGAAACTCGGGCCGGACCTCAACTGGAACGGCTATGTCTTCTGATTCCTCTTCCGCCATCTATCACGGCACCACCATCATCTCGGTGCGCCGTCAGACGCCCGCCGGCTGGCAGGTCGCCATCGGCGGCGACGGCCAGGTCACCCTGGGCAACACCGTCGTCAAGGCCAGCGCGCGCAAGGTGCGCAAGCTCTACCGGGACCAGGTGCTCGCGGGCTTTGCCGGCGCCACGGCCGATGCCTTCACGCTGTTCGAGCGCTTCGAGGCCAAGTTGGAGAAGCACCAGGGTCACCTGGTGCGTGCCGCCGTCGAGTTGACGCGGGACTGGCGCACGGACCGCGTGCTTCGGCGCCTGGAAGCCATGCTGGCCGTGGCTGACCGCACGGCCTCGCTCATCATCACCGGCAACGGCGACGTGCTGGAGCCTGAGCAGGGCATCGTGGCCATCGGCTCCGGCGGCGCCTACGCACAGGCCGCGGCCAAGGCACTGCTGGCGAACACCGAGCTGGGTGCTGCGGAGGTCGTCAAGAAGTCTCTGGAGATCGCTGGCGAGATCTGCATCTACACGAACCAGAACCACACGCTCGAGACCCTTGAGCCGACGGGCGGCTGAGAACCCCGGCAGCACGGGCCACGGAGTCAGGTCGTGGGACTGGATGCGGAGCTGGAGGTGGGCTTGGGCAGCGGCTTCAGCGTGACACGCACGGCGTCGGCATACCCGTCGTCACCGCTGGCCGCGCCAGCCCCGCTCCCGATCAGGCTGCCGAACAGCAGGCCGGCGATCAGCCCGAGGGGCGCGAAGATCTGGTCGCCGATGTTCTTGCTGTGGCTGTCCTTCCTGCGCTGGCTCTCGCCGATGGCGCCGCCGACGAGCAGGCCGGCGCCTGCGCCAATCAGCATGTTGCGGCCCGTCGTGTTGCGGCGTTCGAGGCGGGCTTCACCCGATTGGCTGCCGTCCTCGCTGGTGCACCGGATGCGCAGCGGCTCGGCATCGACGCTGACGGTTGCCAAGCCCGGCGCCGCCAGTTGCCATTCACCGCTGGCGTTGCGCAGCTGGCAGCGTGCCGCACCCAGATCCGCGCCACGCTCGTTCACCACGCTGACGCGCACACTCTGCAACTTGACCTTGCCGGCCGTCGTCGCGCAACCACCTAGCAGCAGTGCGGTGCAGCTCAGCACGACCACGCTCTGAGCGGTGCGGCTCGCTTTCATCGTCGAATACCCCCTGTGTTTTGTTTTGCCCGCCTCAGCCTCGTTCAGCATGTCCATGCGACGAGCGCCCCTGAGGGCGCGGCACCCCAAATCTAACCAACATCATGAGCAGCATGACGCCCCAGGAAATCGTCTCCGAGCTGGACCGCCACATCGTCGGCCAGCACGCCGCCAAGCGTGCCGTCGCGATCGCGATGCGCAACCGCTGGCGCCGCCAGCAGGTGGACGAGAAGCTGCGTGCCGAGATCACGCCCAAGAACATCCTGATGATCGGCCCCACCGGCGTCGGCAAGACCGAGATCGCCCGCCGCCTGGCCAGGCTGGCCGGCGCGCCCTTCATCAAGGTCGAGGCGACCAAGTTCACTGAGGTGGGCTACGTCGGCAAGGACGTCGACTCCATCATCCGTGACCTCGTCGAAGTGGCCGTCAAGCAGGAGCGCGAGATCGCCATGCGCCGCTGCCAGACGCGCGCCGAGGATGCCGCCGAGGAGCGCATTCTCGATGTGCTGTTGCCCGGCTCCGACGCGGACAACGCGACGCGCCAGAGCTTTCGCAAGAAGTTGCGCGAGGGTCAGCTGAACGACAAGGACATCGAGCTCGACCTGCTGGCGCCCAAACCCAGCCTGGAGGTGCTTACGCCGTTCGGCAATCAGCCCGGCATGGAGGACATGGCCGAGCAGTTGAAGGGCATGTTCGGCCAGTTCGGCGGCAACCAGAAGAAGACGCGCAAGCTCAAGATCGGCGAGGCGATGAAGCTGCTGGTCGACGAAGAGGCCGCCAAGCTCGTCAATGAGGAAGAGATCCGCGCGACGGCGCTCGTCAACGCGCAGGAGATGGGCATCGTCTTCATCGACGAGATCGACAAGGTCGCGTCGCGCCAGGAGAGCAGCGGTGCCGAGGTGTCGCGCCAGGGTGTGCAGCGCGACCTGCTGCCGCTGGTCGAAGGCACGACGGTGTCGACCAAGTACGGCCTCGTGAAGACCGATCACATCCTCTTCATCGCCAGCGGCGCCTTCCACCTCGCCAAGCCCAGCGACCTCATCCCCGAGCTGCAGGGCCGGTTGCCCATCCGCGTGGAGCTGGACTCGCTGTCGGTGGCCGACTTCGAGGCCATCCTGAAGAGCACGCACGCCAGCCTGGTCAAGCAGTACCAGGCGTTGCTGGCGACCGAGGGCGTCGTGCTGGACCTGCAGGATGACGCGATCCGCCGCCTCGCCCAGATCGCCTTCGAGGTCAACGAGCGCACCGAGAACATCGGCGCGCGGCGCCTGGCGACGGTGATGGAGCGGCTGCTGGACGAGATCAGCTTCGACGCACCCAACCGCTCGGGGCAGACGGTGTCGCTGGACGCGGCAGCGGTGGACGCCAAGCTCGCGGCGCTGGCTGCGAACGAGGACTTGAGCCGGTTCATCCTCTGACGGGGCGCTGTGTCAGTGCGGCAGCGTGGCCGCGCTGCCGGTCCAGCGCAGCAACTGCATCAGCGATGGAGCGTGGGTCTTGCCGAGCAGATTGCGTACATGGCTGCGCACGGTGGACAACTGCAGGCTCAGATGACGCGCGGCTTCTTCGGCCCGCATACCGTCTGCCAGCAGCATCAGCACATGCCGCTCGGCAGGGCTCAGCCGGCACTTCTGCGTCAATGCGTCGATGCGGGCGGATTGCATCAGCGCCGGCTGGTCGGTCTGCACGACCAGCAGCACCGCGCCGGGCGGCTGTGTGGCGTATGCATCGAGTGGCGGTCTCGAGAGGTGCATCAGCCCCGTGCACAGCGATTGCGAAAACCATACGGCGCAGTCCAGCGCGCTGCCGGCGGCGGCTTGACGTAGCAATTGGCACAGCTGCTGCTCGTTCAGCTGGCCTACTGCAGTGAGCCGGCCTTCGGCCACCCGGACGGAGCCGTCGCCGATCCAGCGCCGGGCCGTCGGATTGCTGGCCATCACCCGGCCGTCATCCTGTACCAGCAACACCGCCTGCGGCAGCAGGTCAACGATCAGGCCGTGGCTGAACTGAGTGTTCAGCGGCGGCAACTTTTCGTGGGCGATGTCCCAAGCCACTGCGTCCATGACAATCCTTCCGCGGCCTCTTTGGCCGACAGGAAGCAGTTTCCGCAGCGCCGAATGCGGCGTCCTTTAACAGCCTGAAAAGGTCCTAAACACTGAGATGTCAGCGGCGCGTCAACGCCGTGGGCGGCGGCAGCGGGTAGGCCAGCAGTGCCTCGACATTCAGGATTCCGGCGCCGTAGCCGGACTCAGGCACCCAGCCGGCTTCAGGTGCGCCGATGGCGGTAGGTGGCCTGGCATCGCGTGTCGCGGATTTCGTCAGTGCCAGCCGGAACGCCTCCACTATGCGCCAATGGCCGACGTACGGTGCCAGCGCGCCGTCATGGTGGCGCAGCCAGCACGCTGCGGCTCCGGCCACCATGGCGGTGGCGCAACTGGTGCCGCCGGCATGCAGGCTGTAGATGAACTGCGATTCATTGATCGCCACGGCACGGCGCACGCTTGCGGCCGGCGCGCTGATGTCCACATAGGCGCCGCTGGAACTCAGCACCCAGGCGCGGCCCCGGCGGTTGACGCCGGCTACGGCGATGGCTCTGGGCAGGGCGGCGGGATACGCCGGCCATCCCGGCACCGGCAAGTTGCCGGCTGCCGCGACGAGGATCACACCGCGTTCGTAGCAGTGATTGAGGGCGCGCCACATCGGTTCGGGCGCCGTGTTGACGAGGAAGGTGCCCATGCTGACGGTGATCAGCGGGACCTTGGCCTCGTCGACGAGGTAGTGCACGGCGGCTTCGAAATTGTGCGTGTGATGGTCCAGTACGACGCTGTGCCCGAGGCGCACCGGCACCAGCGGCACGCACGGCGCCACGCCGTTGTAGGGCGGTTTTGCGGAAGGATCGTAGCCGGCGCACAGGCTGGCGCTGGCTGTGCCGTGCCCGGCATTGAGCCCGCGCATGCCATCGCGCCCCGGCAGGCCGTCGTAGCCGTCGAAGCTTCGCGCAGCGCGTTCGTCGACCCAGCTGTGCGCGGGGTAACCCAGCGCCGGATGCGACGTGATGCCGGTGTCGATCTGGCCCACCCGTACAGTCCCCCAGTCGTGTTTGCGCGGATCGTCCTTCGGCTCCAACTCCGGCACCCTGCACAGCTTCAGATGCCAGTTGTTGTCGTCCATGACGTCGGTTGCGTTGTCGGTCCGAGCGGAGGCGGCCTCGTCACGCTCGATGTGGCGATCACGGCGCAGCAAGAGCGACCAGGCGAGCGGTCGCGCATCCACGAGGCCGAGTTTTTTCAGTTCACGCGCTGTGCCGTCAGCGCCGAGGGTCAGGCGCAGCGCCCCGAACAGTGCAGCGGACATCTCGACATGCTGGTCATCAAGCACTTTCAGTGGGTTGATCAGCCGCGGCAACAGGCTGGCCAGCCGGGCATCGGCGCTGTCGGCCACCTCGGCAGCACGCTTTGCACCCACCTTGTGGGACAGGCTGAAGACGAGCGGTCTCATCAATGCGGCTCCTGTGTGAAGTTGGCACTGGCAGGTGCGAAGGTTCGCTGCAACAGATGCATCAGTTCGGCAGCATTGGCGGCGGAGCCCTGTGTCTGCCAATAGGTGCGCTCCTCGTCGTTCAGCGTCGCATCGATGAGTTGCTCGGCGCAGCGCCGTGCCAGCTTGGCGACGGGATCGCGTTCGGTGTTGGTGCGGCTCGCAAAGTCTTCACTGGCGCCCAGCAGTTGGGCCGCCGCGGTGTCTGCACCGCAGGCCGCGGCCAGCCAGGCAAAGATGTCACAGCGACCGCGAAGCAGGTTGTCGAGCTGCAGTTCGCGAGCCGTTCGCAGCGCGCTGCGGCGAGCGTCGTCGATCCGCCCCGCGGCCACGAGTGCGGCGGTCAGGCCCTCCATCGCACGGGCGCGGGCCTGACCGTGGCCTGGTTGGTTGCCGAAGTGGGTCAACAAGTCCTGGAACTCTGCCGCTGCCGCATCGGCGTGGCCGATCTGCAGGTGCGTCCAGGCCATGTCGCCCAGCAACAGCAGCCGTGAACGGTCGATGCCATGGGCTTCGGCCAGCGCCAGCGCGGTCTGTGCATGCCGCAATGCCGTGGCGTGGTCGCCCTTCGCGTCGGCGAGCAGGCCTTCCACTCTCAGCCGGCGCACGCGGTCGGCCGGGCGCGGGTTGTCTGCCTCCAGCGCGCGTGCGCAGTGCAAGTGCTGCTCGACCAGGTCCAACCGGCCAGTGCGCAAGTGCGCCTCGGCCAGGTGGCGCTGGCAACCGTGTCGGTTGCGGGCATCGCCCAGCACCTGGAACATGCCGTCGGCGCGCTCCAGTGCCTGGACGCACAGCGGTGCAGGCACGCGGCCCTCCACCCCCAGGCGACCCAGCCAGTGCCAATAGCGCGCGCTCAGCGTCATGGGAAGCTGCTCCGATACCAGCGGCTGGACGCGAAGCAGGTTGTCCAGCGCCTCCCCGATGGAGCCCGTCGGGCTCAGCACGACCGCTGTGTAGGTGACCATCGTGACGGCGGCGTGCGCCGCGGTCGGCTCGGTCAGTGCCCACGCGAGTGCTGCACGGACGTTGGGCATCTCCTGCAGCATGGCGACGATGTCGCGCATCTGCGCGCCCAGCACGCAGATGCGCGACATCACGCGCGCCAGCTGGGCGCCAGGGTTGAAATCGGGCTGGCGCTGCCTGAGGCATTCCATGGCGAATGCCCGTGTCGTGTCCAGCATGCGGTAGCGCGGCCGCTGGCTGATCACCGGAACGATCAGCGAGCGATCCACCAGCACGTTCAGGTGCTCGATCAGGTCCGACTCGGCGTTCGCACCCAGCAACTCCCGCGCGGCCTCCAGGCTGAAGCCGCTTGGGAAAATGGACAGCTGGTGCAGCACTTCCTGAGTTGCCGGGCTCAGTAGCTGGTGGCTCCACTCCAGCGCGGCCTGCAGGCTGCGGTGGCGCAGCGGCGCACTGCGCAGACCGCCGGCCAGCAACCGCAGCCGGTCGTTGAGGCGGCTGCGTACGCCGGCCGGGCCGAGAAGCGGCACACGGCTGGCGGCAAACTCCAGCGCGAGCGGAATGCCGTCGAGCTGGCGGCAGATCTCAACCAGGTCAACCAATTCTTGCTGGCTGGGATCGTAGGTGCCGCCCATCGCGCTGCGCACTCGCTGCAGGAGCAGTAAGACGGCACCATATTCCTTCGCGTCCTGCGCATCGGCCGACAGTGGCACGGCAAGCGGGTTCAGCCGCATGACGCGCTCGCCGGCCAGCCGTAGCGGTTCCTGGCTGGTGGCGAGCACATGCACGTGCGGCGCGTTTGCCAGCAGTGAGCCGACGATGTCTGCCACGGCGTCGACGACATGCTCGCAGTTGTCCAGCACCAGCAGCAATGCACGATGCTGCAGTGCGGCCAGGCATGCGGCCGCGGCATCGCCGCCAGCCTCGACTTGCACGCCCAGCACTTCACACAGGGTGATAGGCAGCAGCGCAGGGTGGCTGACGTCGGTCAGGTCCACGCGCCACGTGCCTTGCGGATAGCGCCCGCCAGCCGCAAGCTGCTGCGCTGCGGCGTCGGCCAGGGCCGTCTTGCCGATGCCGGCCAGTCCGCAGATGGTCACGCAAGGTGCGGCGTCGTGGGCGTCAAGCAGCTCGGCCAGCTCTGCCTCGCGCCCCAGCAGGGGGGGCTGTCGCAAAGGCAGGTTGCCAGGCAGCACGCGCAGCGGCGGCGCGTCGGCGTCGAGCAGGCGCGGTGCGGTGAACTGATAGCCTCGTCCGGTGACGGTGGCGATCACGTCGCTGCCGAGCAGCCGGCGCAGCGTGGAGATCTGCACGCTGAGGTTGTTCTCCTCGACGACAAGTCCGGGCCAGACGCGATCGAGGATCTCTTCCTTCGGCACCACGCGCTCGCTGTGCAGTTGCAACAGCATCAGCAGGTCGTAGGCGCGGCCGCCGAGCGGTACGGCCGAATCGCCCACCCACACCTGCCGTTCCAACGGCCGGATCTCGAAGCGCTTGAAGCGCATCGTTGCGCCGGCCTCGGTGCGCAGCGCCGTCATTTCTTGGCCACGGGCAGCGTCAGCAGGCTGCGGAAATAGAAGTTGTCGCCCCAGGCCGGAACCGCGTTCGGAGCGCACAACCGAAGATGCTTGAACTCCCGCAGCAGCTTATCGAAGCTCAGCCGCGTGATCTTCTGCTGCAGCACCCTGCCGATGCATTCGTGCACGCCATGACCGAGTGACAGGCTGGCGGCCGGGCCGCGGTCGAGCCGGAATTCGTCGAGCCCGTTGCCATCGCGATTGGCCGAGGCGACGACGACATGCACCGGGCAGTCCTTCATCTTTTCCGGTTCGATACCGCTCTTCCGGACAGCGTTCAGCACGTCGTACAACGGCTGGCCCTCAAGGGCGTCGATCTCTTCATCCGTCCAGTTGCGTGCGATGTAGCGCTCGACGACCGACATGGGCGGGTCGAAGCGCAGCGCCTCGTGCAGAGCGCCGTCGAGCAGCGTCAAATTCTCGTGCAGCGTCACCCACGGTTTCTCGCGACCGGCGCGCGGGTCGGGGCGCAGCAAGTTCAGCATCGTCGAGGCTGCCAGGAATTGCGTGGACATGTAGCCCGCCAACACCACCTGCATGAGGATCGCCAGCGACTCCAGGGCCGCCAGGGGGCGTTGCCGGGCCGGAAGACGCAGCCGGAACAGTTGTGGCGGCACCGGCAGGTCCAGCGGCAGTTCGCTGAAATCGATTTGCGTGCGCCGGGCAATCTCGCCGATGAGGGTCCCATCGAAGGCGCCACTGCCATCGCCCGGCTTCAGGTCGTCGACCCAGGCGCGCACCAGCGCGCCGGCGATGCAGTAGGACAGCCGCAACATGCAGTCGGTGAAGCCGTTGCGGCTGGCGGCACGGTCGGGCTCAGGCAGCTTGTACAAACGCATCATCGTCTGCGCCAGCCGGTCGGCCTCGTCGACGGCGTCAGCCGGCAGGCCATAAAAGCGCCAGAACACGCGGCGCGGGACCGGCTGCGCGAACTCGCGGACGAAGTCGAACTGAGGCAGGTCGTGCAACCGCGGCAACACGTCTTCGAGCACCTGTTCGATGGTGCCGTCGACATGCTGGGTGGCGATGGTGAAAGCCTGCACCACCGCCTGGCGCACTTCCGTGTGACGGTGCCCGTCCTGACGCAGGATGCCGCGCAGTCGAGCGGTCGATGGCGCCTGATGGAACTCGTCATGCGTGGCCATCACCGCTGCACCGGCTGCCTGCCCGAAGACCCAGAATGCGTGGTGCTCGGGCACCCAGGTGACGACGTCACCTTTGGCCAGCAGGGGCTTGAATCCTGACGCGTAGGGCTCCGCCAGGAACGCCGCGGACGTGGGAGATACCGGCAGCTTGGCCGCCTGTTCCGCCTGCTGCCTGGGTGGACCAGCAAAGACTGTCGGCAGCAGTTGCGGAATCCACTCCTCGAGTTTGTCGCGCCAGCGCAGCAGGCGGTTCTCGTTGAGAACGACATCCGCGCCGCGCTGCAGCGCGCGGTACAGCACACGCTCTCCACTGCGTTGCAGCCACTTCTGCAGCGGCGGAAGCGCGCGCGCCGGCAGGGCCTGCAGACGCCCCACGGGGTGCTTGCAGTCGTTGGCTTGCGTGTCTGGATCGCGCGGCTTGCGAAGGTGCTTCAGCATGCCCAGGCCGGGGTAGAACAGGTACAGCGAGCCATGCAGAGTCACCAGCGGCTTCACGTCGATGTTGACGGCAGCTCGTCCATGCCCGGCCGGCATCAGCTCGAAAGGCGTCGTCTGATCACTGCGACGGATGCCGGCGATCGGGTCCTGCGTGCCGCGCTGCGAGTTGGCGGCCGAGTCCTGAATCCAATGCCGCTGGATGAATTCGAACTGGCGCTCGATGTCGGCACAGAAGAACAGGCCTAGCAGGCCCTGGCGTGACGTTGCATTGCTCGCGTCTTTCAACGTTGTCGGCACTCCACGACGAATCAGCCGGCGTGAATGGCGCAGCCCCGGGACGTGCGCCGAGCGCGGGTTCACGCGGCGGATGTGTGCGCCCAGCGGGCAGGTTGCGCCTCGGTTGTCGTCTTGCACCTGCGGGTATTCCCAGCTCGGCGCGTAGTCGAAGTCATTGAGCGCCGCCGGAGGTTCGGGTGGGTGTATGCCAAGCGATAGCGGATCGCCGTTCTGCCAGCGCCCCATCAGGCGTGCCCTGACCATGTCAGGCCCTATGTTCGCCTCAGCCGCAGCTTTGGAAGCTTCTGCTTCCCTGAGGGCGTCCTCATGCAGTTCGTACAGCCGCATGACACCAAAGCTGCCATTGCGTGCGAGGTCCTTGGGCATGTCGCGCAGCGATGTGCCGCCGTAGACGTTCAGATAGCGCTTGCCGAGCAGGAACTCGCCCGGGCTGGCGGCCGGAAGCACTTCGCCCGGCTTGCCGGCATCGTCCGTGCCGGCAACGCGTGGCTGCGAGATCGCGTCCGTGAATCCGAACAGTTTGGTGCTGTGCGACCCGCCGGCCTGCTCGCAGACGATGTGCAGGCCGTGGAGCGCGCAGGCTTTGCGCAGTGCCGCACAAACTTCGTCGAATGGAGTGGCAGGTTCGGCATTGGCGGTATCGAATCCGAACAATGAAATCACGATGTCGACGTCCGTGTCCGGACCACCGAAGCGCCACTCCTTCGGGGGCTGGTTGACGTCGCCGTTGTCCTCGGCGCGTGTACGGGCACCCTGCTTGAACGCCGCTGGGAAAGTCGCCAGGTCCTGCTCGCGCCATGGCATCAACTTGCGCAGTCCGCCGGCCGTGAAACCGATGTTGGCCGCGACCTCGGGTTTGACGATCTGTTCTCCCTTTTCCCACGAATTCGCACTCATCACGCCCTTCCAAGCGGAAGTCGGGGACGGGAAGTCTTTGGCCAGCCAGCGCCGCGCCTTCTGAGGCTTGTCTACGCTAAGGAACAGGTGCACGGACCTCTCCGCCCGGTAGCCCTTCAGGATGTTGCCCTGCACGTCGGCGAAGTCGATGACGGCGGCCGGGCCGTCGATGACAGGCTGGCGTGGCCGTTGGAACTCTGCGCCGACGCAGATGTCCAGCACCGTCTTGTTGGGGTAGGCCTTGTAGACGGGAGGCTCAAAGATGCTCGGCAGCAAGGAGGGCCGGTGCGGGCTTCGGCGCGGGCCGTAGGGCAGCCGGTTCCACTGCCTGACCCAGGTCAGGAAGGCGGTGTGGTTGTCGCACACCGGCAGCGGTGGCGGCGACGCGACGTAGCTCAGGAGCCGGTCGAACACGTCACCGATGACGATGGCGAAGTCGAGCACGTAGTCGTCGAGCGGTCCGTCGAACTCGGTGATGACCATCAGCGCGGTGCCGTCCCAGGACGGCACGAAGCGCGCGAAGTGCAGGAATGACAGCTCCCGGATCGCTCGCTGGATCTTGGGCTGCGCGGCAGCGATATCCCACAGCAACAGCGGCAACTTGGCGGGCTCGGCCAGTGGCAGCGCCAAGTTCAGCCCGCGGATCACGGGCGCTGCGGCCGAGTCATCAGAAAGTAGTTCCAGCAGCCACTTCAAACGATGAGGCATGCAGTCTCCCGGTGTGCTTGTTTTTCAAGTGGCGCGGGGCGCAGCATTGCCGGGGCGGGGCTGGGCTACATCATCAAACTTGTGGACGGGTTGTCACGGAGGTGCCGTGGGAAAGGCCATCGCCAACAACCCATCAAAGATCAACCCTTCGATGAGTTCATGCGGCGCGTCCAGCGCAGGCGCCACCTTCCACCCGGCGCCGCCGGTCATCAGCAGCAGCGGCTCGTGCCCCTCGCGCTGGTGCAGCAGGCGGTGCATGCGCTCGATGGCGCCGGTGATGGCGAAGGTGCCGCCGGTGGTCAGCGCGTCGCTGGTGTTGGTGGGGAAATCGCGTACCTCGCCGGTCGGCACGCGCAGGCCGGCGGTGCCGCCTTCCAGCGCGCGCAGCATGATGCCGTGGCCGGGAAGGATCAGGCCGCCGAGGAACTGGCCGTCGGTGGAGAGCGCATCCACCGTCACGGCCGTGCCGATCATCACCACCAGCACCGGGCCGTCGAAACCCCGTTGCCGGGCATGGGCGTGGGCGCCGATGACGGCCACCCAGCGGTCGGCGCCCAGCCGCGTGGGATGGTCGTAGCCGTTGCGGATGCCCGCCGCTTCGGGCGACGGCACGACCCAGCGGGGCGTCAGGTCCCAGTGCTCCATCTGCTCCTCGACGCGGCGACGCACCGCGTCGCCGGCGACGTTGCTGCCCAGCACGCGCGTCGGCGGGGGCAGGTTTTGCCAGTCTTCGTCGGCGAGGCGGTCGATGTTCTCGAGGAAGACGGCGCCATGCTGCAGCGGCTGGCTGCCGGGCTCGGCGCCTTCCGGGTAAACGGCCCATTTGAGCCGGGTGTTGCCGATGTCGATGGCCAGGAAGCTCATGCTGGAGCGGGGCGTTGGCGATGGCGCGAAGCCTACCAGCAGGTTTTGCCTCCCGATCCGCGGGTTTCTGCTTCAATCAGGAGCGGCCACTGCAGGCCCGATCAGGAGGGATTCCATGCTGCGTCGTCTTCGCATCCAGGCACGGCTGTGGCTGGCCTTCGGCGTCATCCTGGCCATGACGGCCGTGCTGGTCGCGGTGGGTGGTTTCGGGTTGCGCGTGTCGCAGCAGGCCATCGAGGGCATCACGCAGAAGCTCATCCCGACGTCCAACATCACCGTCGCCGCGCGCAGCCACCTGCTGCAGAGCCGCGCGGCCACGGCGACGCTGGTGGCGGCCATCTTCAACAAGGACGGCATGACCGGCGCCAAGCAGGAGTGGGCAGCGGCCCAGACCGGCCTGGACAAGGCGATGGACGACTTCGGCGCGATGGCCACGGAGCAGAAGGGCAGGGACGCGCTGGCCAAGTTCCGTGAACTGGTCGCTGCGTACCGCAAGGCCGTCCTGCCGGTGGCCGACAAGTTGGTGGCCGATGGCTACCCCGACGCCCAGGCCGCCTTCGAGGACATGAAGGCCGCGGCCGCCGCCTACGAGCCGGCGCTGGCCATGCTGACCAACATCGAGGACGACCTGAGGAAGCGTGGCGACGAGGTCTTCGCGCGGGTCGACGGCCTGGTCAGCGGCGTCTTCGTCGGGTTCCTGGTGGCGTTCGCCGTCTGTGTCGTCGTTGGCGGCTTGCTGGCGGTGCAGATCTCGCGTTCCATCATCCGCCCGCTGGAGGCGGCCCGGCGTTTCGCGGACCGCATGGCCGGCGGCGACCTGTCACGGGCGCCCGAGGCGCGCGGCACGGACGAGTCGGCCGAGATGATGCGGGCGCTGGCGGCGATGCAGGCGTCGCTGGCCAGCATCGTTGGCCAGGTGCGCGAGTCGGCGGAGAGCATCCAGGTGGCGTCTACCGAAGTGGCCAGCGGCAACATGGACCTGAGTCAGCGCACCGAGCAGACCGCGTCCAACCTGCAGCAGGCCTCCAGTTCGATGACGCAGTTGACGGGCGTGGTCAGCCAGAGCGCCGATTCGGCCGTGACGGCTCAGCAGCTGGCCGGTGCCGCCGCCGAGACAGCCGGTCGTGGCGGTGAAGTCGTGTCGCGCGTCGTCAGCACGATGGGCGAGATCAACGATGCCAGCCGCAAGATCGCCGACATCATCGGCACCATCGACGGCATCGCGTTCCAGACCAACATCCTGGCGCTGAACGCGGCGGTGGAGGCGGCGCGGGCCGGCGAGCAGGGGCGAGGCTTCGCGGTGGTGGCCGGTGAGGTGCGCCTGCTGGCCCAGCGCAGCGCCGAGGCGGCGCGCGAGATCAAGGCGCTGATCGGCGCCAGCGTGGAGCGTGTCGAGGCGGGCACGCTGCTCGTCAACGATGCCGGCACGACGATGACCGACATCGTCGGCTCAGTGCAGCGCGTGACCGACATCATCGGCGAGATCAGCGCGGCGGCTTCCGAGCAGAGCCGCGGCATCACCCAGGTCAGCGGCACGGTGACCGAACTGGACCAGATGACTCAGCAGAATGCCGCGTTGGTGGAGGAGTCTGCCGCCGCAGCCCAGTCGTTGAAGGAGCAGGCCGTGAGGCTGGCAGGCCTGGTCAGCGGCTTCAAGCTGAGCTGACGAGCTTGCCGATATCGCTGGCGCTCGCTCGAGCGGCCACCTCGCCCACCACCAGCAGCGCGGGGCTCTTCAACCCTTCGCGGGCGATGCAGTCGGGCAGGGCGGCCAGCGTCGTCACGGCATGGCGTTGCCGGGCGGTATGCGCGGCGCTGACGACGGCCGCGGGCAGGTCGGGCCGCAGACCGGCGGCCAGCAACTGCGCGCTGATGTGCGTCGCCCGGGCCACGCCCATATAGATGACCAGTGTGAGGCCGGTGTGGGCCAGCGCGGCCCAGTCCGGTTCGTCGCGGCCTTCGCCAGGGTGGCCCGTGACGAGGATGACGCCCGGCGATGCCCGGCGGTCGGTCACGGGAATGCCGACCGCTGCGGGGCCGGCGATGCCGCTGGTCAGGCCGCTCACCACTTCGACGTCGAGGCCGGCCTCGCGCAGCGCGTCGACCTCCTCGCCGCCGCGGCCGAAGACGAAGGGGTCGCCGCCCTTGAGCCGCACGACGCGGTGGCCGGCGCGGGCCTCGCGGATCATCAGCGCGTGGATGAAGTGCTGGTCCGTCGAGATGCAGCCGCCACGCTTGCCGACGCGCAGCAGCCGGCCCTTCACGAGCGCCAGCACGCGCGGGTCGACGAGGTCGTCGGCGAGCACGACGTCGGCGGCTTCGATGCGCTTGACGGCGCGGACGGTCAGCAGTTCCGGGTCACCCGGGCCGGCGCCCACCAGCGAGACTGGAACCCCTCGGCCGCTGGGTACATCGACCGATCCCCCAAGGGGATGCGGGCCGGCTTGGGAGTGGCCCGGCGCTCGTCCCTTGACGTGGTTCATGCCGGCACCTCCTCGGGCGTCGTCGCGACGAGGCGGCGCAGCGTCGGCAGGCAGGAGCCGCATTGCGTGCCGCAGCGCTTCTCGGCCTGCAGCTTGGCCAGGCGCTCGGCGGGGCTGCCGCTGCAGCGAGCCAGCGTGAAGCGGATGACGTCCTCGCGCACGTCGAAGCAGTTGCAGACCTGCGGGCTGGCGCTGGCGCCGGGGTTGGTGGGTGGTGCGCCGGGCGACAGCAGCCAGCGGCCCACGGGCGCCGCGGCGCTGCGCTCGCGCCACAGGTCCACCAGCCACGCGCCTTCGTCGTACTGGCCCACGCGCAGCAGCGCCTGCAGCGGCGCGGTTTGTTGCTCACCGCTGTCGAGCCGAAGCAGGCGCAGGCGGCCGCGGCGGGTATCGGCGTAGCTCAGCACGTTGGCGCCGGTCAGGCCCAGCACGGCGGTCAGTTCCGCGATCAGTTCGGGCGCCGGCACCTCGGAGCAGGCGGCCTCGAAGGCCCAGCCGACCTGCTCGCCATGGCCCGGCTTCGCGGGCTCGGGCAGGCAGTGCGCGTAGCCGAAGCGCGGCATCAGTGCGCGCAGCTGTTCGCGCAGGCGCGGGCCGTCGGCGGGGGCGACCCAGGCGCAGGCGCTGAGGCGCCACGGCAGGCGGGCCGGCTCGATGGCGACGGCGCTGAACTTCAGCTCGGGCTGCTTGGAGTCGGGGCAGAAAGCGCCGTGCGTGACGGCGTTGATTCCCAGCTGCGCGCCGATGAATTCGTCGCCCCAGTGCATCGCGATGTCGGCGCCGGCCGGTGCGATGTTCTCGTCGAGCTTGATGGGCAGCACGACCGCGCCGCGGCTGGAGCGCACGTGGACCAGCTCGCCCTCGGCCAGCTTGGCTGCCGCAGCGTCGCCGGGGTTGATGCGAACCAGCGGCCGGCCTTCGTGCGCGAACAGCTTGGGCACGCTGCCGCTGCGGCTCATGCCATGCCACTGGTCGCGCATCCGGCCGGTGGTCAGCGCGAACGGGCGCTGCGGACTCGTCGTCTCGGCCGTAGCCTGGTAGGGCCGCGTGATGAAGCGGGCGCGGCCGTCGGCGGTGGCGAAGCGGCCGTCGGTGTAGAGGCGCGGGGTCGAGCCGGTGACGTAAGGCCACTGCTGCGGGCCGTCGGCGTCCAGCGTGGCCCAGCTCAGGCCGGTGATGTCGAGGTCGCGGCCGCGCGTGGCGTCGCGATGTTCCAGCCAGAGGTCTTCGGCGCCGTCGGCGGCGATGCGCGGTGCGCGACCCAGGCCGGCGTCGACGAGGGCGCCGATGTCGCGGGCGATGCGCCAGTCGGCGCGGGACTCGCCGGCCGCCGGCACGGCCGGGCGCACGCGGCTGATGCGGCGTTCGCTGTTCGTGACGGTGCCTTCCTTCTCGCCCCAGGTGGCGGCGGGCAGCAGGTAGTCGGCGTACTTGGCCGTGGCCGTGTGCGCGAAGGCCTCCTGCAGGACGACCAGCTCGCAGCGCTCCAGCGCCTGGCGCACGGTGGCCTGGTCGGGCATGGACTGCGCCGGGTTCGTGCAGGCGATCCACAGCGCCTTGATCTCGCCGCGCGCGGCGGCCTCGAACATCTCGACGGCGGTGTGGCCGCGCTTGCCCGGCAGGCCGGGCACGCCCCACAGGGCCTCGATCTCGGCCCAGTCCTCGGCCTTGGCCGGGTCGCGGTGGCCGGGCAAGAGTGTTGCCATGCCGCCGCTTTCACGGCCGCCCATCGCGTTGGGCTGACCGGTCAGCGAGAACGGGCCGGCGCCCGGCTTGCCGATCTGGCCGGTAGCCAGGTGCAGGTTGATCAGTGCGGTGTTCTTGGCCGTGCCGCTGCTGCTCTGGTTGAGGCCCTGGCAGTACAGGCTGAGCGCGGACGGCGACGTGGCGAACCACTCGGCGGCCTGCCAGATGTCGGCCTCGCTGACGCCGCAGACCTGCGCGGCGCGCGACGGTGCCCAGTCGCGCACCAGTTCCTTCAGCGCGTCGAAGCCTTCGGTGTGCTGGGCGATGAACTTGTCTGCCGTCCAACCCTGCCAGATGACGGCGTGCAGAAGGCCGTGGCACAGCGCCACGTCGGTGCCGGGGCGGATCTGCAGGTGCAGGTCGGCCAGCTCGGCGGTCTCGGTCTTGCGCGGGTCGATGACGATCAGCTTGTGGCCGGGCTTGCCGTTGCGCGCCGCTTCCAGGCGGCGGAACAGGATGGGGTGGGCCCAGGCCGGGTTGGCGCCGCTGACGAGGATGCAGTCCGCCAGCTCGATGTCCTCGTAGCTGCAGGGCGGCGCGTCGGCGCCCAGCGCCTGCTTGTAGCCCACGACGGCCGAGCTCATGCACAGCCGCGAGTTGGAGTCGATGTGCGGCGTGCCGAGGACGGCGCGCGCCAGCTTGTTGAACGCGTGGTAATCCTCGGTCAGCAGCTGGCCGGAGATGTAGATGCCGATGGACTCCGGGCCGTGTTCGGCGCGGATGGCCAGCAGCTTGTCGGCGATCTCGCGGTTGGCCTGCTCCCAGCTGATGACCTCGGGCGTCGCGCCGCGGGCGGCCCGCTTGGCGGGTTCGCGCAGGCGCTGGTGCTGGATGACGACGGGCGTGGCCGTCAGGTGCAGGTTGGTGCCCTTGGTGCACAGGCGGCCGAAGTTGGCCGGATGGTCGGGGTCGCCGCGCACGCCGGTGATCTGCGTGCCGTCATGCTCGATGACGACCCCGCAGCCGACGCCGCAGTAGGGACAGGTCGATTTGGTTTCCTGCATGCTCATGCGCGCACTCCAGTACAGAGCCCCTCGACCGGCGAGGGGATGAGCGGGGCGTGCGCCATGTCACGGCTATGCCGATCGCGCGTCAGCGCGTGTCGGCAGGTGGACTTTGTCTCGTTCATGTTTCTTCTTCGCCGGGGCTTCCGGGTCAGCCCAGCTGGCGGGCGAACTGGCCCGTCACGGTTTCCATCACGGCCAGCAGGTTCTCGCTGGCCACGAACACCTCGGCGGCGGCCTTGGAACCCTGGCTCTGGCCCGACAGCGCGGCCTGCAGGAACACCCACTGGCTCTGCGCCAGTTCCAGGTTTGCGCGGATGGCGTCGTTCGTCTCGGCCGCGTCGGTCAGCGTGCGCATCGCGGCTTCGAACTCGGCGCGGGCCTTGGCCGTCTCGCGGCGCACGAGGTCGGGGCGTGCGCCCTGCTGGTCGGCCAGGAAGAACAGCGCCAGGCGCTGCGACAGCATGCGCTGGCGGCCCGACATGTTGACGAGCATCGCGCCGGCCTCGCCGGAGCGTTCCTGCAGCTGGCCCGTGGCGACCTGGGCCAGGCTGAGCATTTCGCCCGATGCCTTGATCAGGTCATCGACGCGGTCGGGGCTGGGCGTGCTCTTGAGCAGCGCGCGGTAGTCACCGAAGCGGTGCTGCATGGCCTTGTAGCTGCCGGCGATCTCGGGCGTCGGCGCGTAGGCCAGCAGGTCGGCGAGCTGGATCTCGAAACGCGCTTCGCTGGACTGCAGCACGGCGCGGGCCCGTTCGGCCAGCTCGGGGCGCAGCTGGCCCAGCCAGGCCTTGCCCATGCGCTGGCTCAGCATGCGCTGGGCGCCGGCCTTGTCGATGGCATCGCCCAGTTGCGCAATGCGCGCGTGGGCTGGGGGGAGGGCGCCGATCAGGGTCAGGCCGGCCAGCAGCGTGGTGCGGCGGTTCAGGTGCATGGTGTTCTCAGGCAGCGGCGCAGGCGGTCTCGTTGGCGTAGTCCTCGCCGAACATCAGGCGGTCGCGGATGTCGGCGATGTTGCGGCGCTCGCGCAGCAGCTTGAAGTACCAGCCACCGTCGGCGGTGTCGCCGTACAGGCAGGCGCCGACGAGCTGGTCGTCCTGGATGACCAGCTTCTTGTAGACGCCGGTGAAGGGGTCGCTGAGCACGATCTCCTCGGTGCCCGCGCCGCCGCTGAAGTTGCCGGCCGAGAACAGGTCGATGCCGGTCACCTTGAGCTTGGTGCTGACCTGCGAGCCGAGGTAGCGGCCGATGCCGACCTGCGCGAGGTGCGTCGCCAGCACCTTGCCCTGCTCGAACAGCGGCGCGACGAGACCGTAGGCGACGCCGCGATGCGCGGCACATTCGCCGACGGCGTAGATGCGCGGGTCGGTCACCGTCTGCATCGTGTCGGTGACGACGATGCCGCGGTTGCACAGAAGGCCGGACTGCTCGGCCAGCGTCGTGTTGGGGCGCACGCCGGCGGCCATGACGACGAGGTCGGCCGGCACCTCGATGCTGTCGCCGCTGGCGACCTTGAGCTTGATGGCACGGACCCGGCCGCTGTCGCTGGCCAGCAGCGCTTGCGTCTGCGCGCCGAGCATGAAGTTCAGGCCGCGCTCGACGAGGGACTGGCGCAGCAGGTCGCCAGCCACCGTGTCGAGCTGGCGCTCCATCAGCGTGTCGACGAGGTGCACGACGGTGACCTGCATGCCGCGCAGCATCAGGCCGTTGGCGGCCTCCAGCCCCAGCAGGCCGCCGCCGATGACGACGGCGTGCTTGTACTTGGTGGCCGTCTCGATCATCGTGTTCGTGTCGGCGATGTCGCGGTAGGCGATGACGCCTTCCAGGTCCTTGCCCGGCACCGGCAGCACGAAGGGGTTGGAGCCGGTGGCGATCAGCAGGCGGTCGTACTCGGCCACCGTGCCGTCGGCGGCGATGACGCGGCGACGCTGACGGTCGATCTCGGTGACGGTCTTGCCCAGGTGCAGCGTGATGCCGTTCTCCTCGTACCAGGAGAGCGGGTTCAGGATGATCTCGTCCAGCGTCTGCTCGCCGGCCAGCACGGGCGACAGCAGGATGCGGTTGTAGTTGGGGTGCGGCTCGGCGCCGAAGACGGTGATGTCGTAGAGATCCGGCGAGATCTTCAGCAGCTCCTCCAGCGTGCGCACGCCGGCCATGCCGTTGCCCACCATCACGAGCTTCATCTTCTTCATGCCTAACCCCTTACTGCAAAGCTGGTCTGCCCTTTGCTTTGCAAGGCATGTGCCAGCGATGAAGCTGGCCTTTCGACCGGCCGCAGCGTGCAAAACGACCAGCGGCGCCCCACGCCGAAGCGAATCAAGGCCCGGTGCGGGTGCACTCACCCTAAAAATTGCACCAACAGCGGGCTTGTGACCGCTCGGTGACTGCCCCTTTTTGAATGCGCTTCGAACTCGATACCGGCCTGTCCAGCCTGCAAGGCAAACGCGCGCGCAATGAAGACTTCGCGGGCGTGCAGGCGCCCGCCACGCACGAGGCCGAGCGCGGCTGGGTCGCGGCGTTGGCCGACGGCGTCAGCGGCGGCGAGCACGCCAACGGCGATGGGCTGATGGCCGCGCAGACGTCCGTCATGAGCCTGCTGCGCGACTTCCACGCGGTGCCGGCCGACTGGGACACCAGCGTCGCGCTGGATCGCCTGCTGGGCCACCAGAACGCCTGGCTGGCTTCGCACAACCGCCGCCCCGGCGCCGACGGACAACCGCGCGAGGCGTTGACGACGTTGACGGCGCTGGCGTTGCGTGGCCGCCGCTATGCCATCGCCCACATCGGCGACAGCCGCGCCTGGCTGCTGCGCGACGGCGAATGCCTGTTGCTGACGCAGGACCACCGCATGGAGCGCCGCGACTTCGCCGGCCTCACGCGCGCGCTGGGCCTGGACGACGCGCTGCGGCTGGACCACAGCCAGGGCGAGCTGCGCGTCGGCGACCGCCTGCTGCTGACCAGCGACGGCGTGCACGGGGCCTTGCGTGGCCGCCAGATCGCCGACCTGCTGCGCGGCACGCCGGGCGCGCAAGCCGCCGCCGACGCGCTGACCGCCGCGGCACTGGCCGCCGGCAGCCTGGACAACGCCACCGCGCTGGTGCTGGACGTCAAGGACCTGGCCGACCCCGGCCTGAACGACCTCGCCGCGCTGGGCCGTACGCTGCCCAGCCCCGGGCCGCTGGGCGTGGGGGCCACGCTCGATGGCTACCAAGTGACGGCCCTCGTCGCCGACAACGGCGTGCACCGCCTGCTGCAGGCGCGCGAGCTGGCCACGGGCCGCCTCGTCGCGCTGAAGATGCTGCGCCCCGGCCGCGCCGACGACCCCGAGGAGCGGGCCATGCTGGCCCACGAGATCTGGCTGGGTCTGCGTCTGGCCGAGGCGCCGCGCAGCCGGCGTGGTGGCGGCGCCAGCAGCGGCTTCGTGCGCGTGCATGCGCCGGCCGATGGCGCGACGCATTTCTATGCGGTGTTCGACTGGCACCACGGCCACACGCTGGAGCAGTTGCTGGCCAAGGGCCCGCTGGATGCGGCCCAGGCGCTGGCGCTGGGCGCTGCGGTGGCGCGGTCGCTGAGCCTGCTGCACGCAGCCGGCGTCGTGCACCGCGATCTCAAGCCCGGCAACCTGCACCTGGGCGACGACGGTCAGTGGCGTGTGCTGGACCTCGGCGTCGCGCTGAGCCGGCGCTCGTCAGCCGCCGCCCGCGAGCTGCACGCCGGCACGCCCAGCTACATCAACCCCGAGCAGTGGCAGGACCCGCCGCAGCCGCCGGACGCCGGCTCCGACCTGTTCGCGCTGGGCGTCACGCTCTACCAGGCGCTGACCGGCAAGCTGCCCTATGGCGAGATCGAGCCCTACCAGCTGGCCCGCTACAAGCGCGAGCCGGTGAGCGTCAGCCGGCTGCAGCCCAGCGTGCCAATGCCGCTGGACCGCGTCGTCATGCGTGCCGTCGCCCGCGAGGCCAAGGCGCGCTTCGAGACGGCCGAGGAGCTGCTGCTCGCGCTGGACCGCAGCGCCGCGCGCGACCAGCCGGCATCCGCGCGCGCGCCGCGCAACGGCCATGGCGGCAGCGACCCGGCGACGACGTGGAAGATCGCCTTCGGCGTGTCGGTGCTGTTCAACCTCTTGCTGATCGCCTGGTTGCTGTTTCTGCCGAAGTGAGTCGGCACCAGGACTGACAAGGCCCCGGGAGCCGCGAGGCGCCCAGGGCCTTGTTGTTGGTGAGGCCGGCGTTCAACCGGCTTGCGCGTCAGACGCGCTGGTAGTGCACCGGGTCGGCGTCCTGCGCGGCGGCGGCGGCGCGGCGGGCGCGGCCTCCCTTTTCGGCCCAGGTGCGGGTCCAGCGGATCTGCATGACGCGCATGACGCCCAGCATCAGCACGGCCAGCACGGCGAACACGACGAAGCCCCAGGCGTAGGTGCCGGCGTGCTGCTTGGACATGCCCATCAGGTTGGGCACCAGACCGCCGCCCAGTGCGCCGATCTCGCCGATCATCGAACCGGCCACGGCCGTGGCCGCGGGCCAGCGCAGCGGCACCAGCTGGAAGAGGGCGCCGTTGCCGGCGCCGAGTGCCGCGAAGCAGGCGATCAGCAGCAGCGTCGTCAGCACCAGCGAACCGCTGCTGAAGCCCACGCCGACGAGGCAGACGGCCACGGCCACCAGCACAAGCGTCAGCACGTTGACGCCGCCCCAGCGGTCCGACAGCGCGCCGCCGATGACGCGCACCGCGGCGCCCATGAAGGCTGCCAGCATCGTCAGCTGGCCGGCCTGCACCTTGGACACGCCGAACTGGTCGTAGTAGTAGGTGGGCAGGAAGGTCGTCAGGCCGATGAAGCCGCCGAAGGTCACGCCGTAGATGAGGCTGAAGGCCCAGCCGTCCTTCTCGAACAGGCAGGCGACGTGCTCGCGCATCGAGGCATGGCTGTCGACGTCCGGCGGCTCCTTGGCGAAGACGATCATGACGATCATCGGCACGAGGATGGCGCAGGCGGCGAAGGCGTAGACCGTCTGCCAGCCGTAGGCCTGGGCCAGCGGCGGCGCGACGAGCACCGACACGGCCGTGCCGACGTTGCCGGCGCCGACCAGGCCCATGGCCAGGCCCTTGTACTGCGGCGGGAACCAGCCCGAGCCCAGGCTCAGCGCGACGCCGAAGCTCGCGCCGGCGATGCCCAGCAGCACGCCCATGGCCAGCATGTCGTCGTAGCTCTTCACCATGAAGTAGCCGTACAGCATGGCGATGGTGATCATGCCCATCTCGACCAGCGTGGCGTTCTTGCGGCCGATGTACTGCGACAGCAGGCCCAGCGGGAAGCGCATCAGCGCGCCGGCCATGATGGGGATGGAGAGCATCAGCCCCTTCTGGGCCGGCGTCAGGCCGTAGGCCTCGCTGATGAACGGCGCCAGTGCGCCGTTGAGCACCCAGATGCAGCAGGAGAACGCGAAATACAGGAAGGCGGCGAACAGCGTGGGGCTGTGGCCGGCGCGTTTGAAGTTCTGGAATGCGGACATCTCGGGCTCTATCTTGCTGGCCGCGAGCGCCCATGCGCACCCACCGGTCGCATGCCAGGGCGGCAGGACGTCACAGCGGGAAGGCGTTCGCACCATTGCGACCACCACGCGCCGATACTTGCAAACCTCATGCCCACTCAACGGCGAGCAGGCTGGCCTGGTTCTTGCGCCGTTTTGGGGCGTGAGTCATCCAGTCATGTCAGAAACCGTTTTCTCCCCCTCCCTGTCTCCCGTGCTGTGCAGCCCCGAGCCGCCGTCGCAAAGCGCTGCTTTGCAGGCCCTGGGCTGGACGGTGCGCACCGTTTCCGAGCTTGCCGCGCCCGCCGACGGGCAGGCGCTGGGCCTGCTCTGGTGCCCGGATCGCACCGCCTTGGCGCAGTTGCTGCACTCCGAGCGGGCTTTCGGCCTGCCCGTGGTGCTGCTGTCGCCACCGCCCGAGGGCGACGAGCGCCGTGCGCTGCTGGCCCGTGGCGTGCTGCAGTGGCTGCCGCCTGACGCCGATGCGGCCCAGCTCGACCAGGCGCTGGGCTGGGCCCACGACCTCGCCGCCCAGCTGCAGGCCCGCGACAGTGCCGCCCAGGCCAAGCTCGACGAACGCAAGTGGACCGAGCGCGCCAAGGGCCTGCTGATGCAGGCGCGTGGCATCGACGAGGCAGCCGCCTTCGCGCTGCTGCGCAACACGGCGATGCAGACGCAGTCCAAGCTGCCCGAGGTGGCGCGGGGTGTCGTGCACACCAGCGAGCTGGCCGAGGCGCTGGAGCGCGCCGGCGCGCAGCGCATGCTGAGCCAGCGCATCGTCAAGCTGCAGGCGCTGCGCCAGTGGCCGCGGCTGGCGCCGCCCGAGAAGCGCGAAGCGCAGGCGCTGCTGGACGTGTCGGCCGAGCGCGTGGCCGCCAACCTGGCAAGGCTGGCCGAGTTGCTGCGCAGCGACCTCGCCGAGGAGCTGGGGGCCGTCTCCACTGCCTGGGCCCAGCTCGACGCGGCGCTGGCCGCCCGCCAGCCCGACCTGGCCCGCAGCGACCGCGCTGCGCAGAAGCTGCTGGAGACCAGCGAGACGCTGGTGGCGCGGCTGTCCGAGCGTGCCGGCCAGCGCCCCGTGGGCCTGCTGGCCCAGGTGACACGGCTGCGGCTGCTCAGCCAGCGGCTGGCCAAGGAGGGCCTGCTCGCCCAGGTCACGCCCGGCCACGACGCCAGCGGGCTGGCCGCGGGGCTGGACGAATTCATCAGGGCCTACGACGAGGTGCGTGCCGCGCCGCTGGCCGGCCCGGCACTGCAGCCCGCCTTCGCCGCCGTGGACGAGGCCTGGCTGGTGCTGCTGCGCGGCCTGCGCGTGGAGCAGGGCGACGCCGTGCAGCGCATGCACCAGGGCAGCGAGCGGCTGCTGCAGGCGCTGGAGGCGTTGACGCGGGCGCTGCAGGGGTCGTTGCAGCTGATCCTCGGCTAGCTGCCTGCGGCCGTCGTGCCTTCGGGGCCGAGCGCCGGGCCGGCCCGCGCTGGCGATGTGCAAGCGGCTCAACGCCGCCTGCATCGCCGTCCCCTCGGGTGACCGACCGGCGGCATCCGCGTACAGCGTGGCGCAGCCGGGTGAGGGGCACCATGTCAGCCAGGACACAATCTGCCGATTCCCTCGATACATCATCGCGATGCAATGCCTCCATCCGACTTTCGAAGGAGACGCAATGCACGACGAACACGACCACGACCACGACCTGGGCCTGGCCCATGACCTGACCCGGCTGCAGCAGCAGGCGCTGGAGCGCCGCGCCGCGCTGCGCTGGCTGATGGGCGCGGGCGCCGTGTCGCTGGGCGGCACCGGCACGCTGCTGTTGTCCGGCTGCGGCGGCGGGGGCAGCGACGCCGCCAGCAGCAGCTCCTCCTCGTCGTCCTCTTCCTCCAGTTCGTCGGGCAGCAGCTCGTCGTCGGGCAGCTCCAGTTCCAGCAGCACGAGCTGCTCCGTCATCCCCGAGGAAACGCAAGGTCCCTACCCGGGCGACGGCTCCAACACGGCCAACGGCAGCATCGCCAACGCGCTGCTGCTGTCGGGCATCGTGCGCAGCGACATCCGCTCCAGCATCGGCAGCGCCAGCGGCGTCGCCACGGGCGTGTCGCTTCAGGTCATCATCGAGCTCGTGAACACGAACGCCTCCTGCGCCGACCTGTCCGGCTACGCCATCTACCTGTGGCACTGCGACGCGCTGGGCCGCTACTCCATGTACTCCAGCGGCGTGACCGCCGAGAACTATCTGCGCGGTGTGCAGGCCACCGGCAGCGACGGCACGGTCACCTTCCAGACCATCTACCCCGGCTGCTACTCTGGCCGCGTGCCGCACATCCACTTCGAGGTCTACCGCAGCACCAACACGGCCAGCAGCTACAGCAACAAGCTGAAGACTTCGCAGATGTGCTTCCCGACCGACGTCAGCGCCGCCGTCTACGCCGGCAGCGGCTACAGCGGCAGCGCGGCCAACAACAGCGCCATCAGCTTCTCCACCGATGGCATCTTCAGCGACGGGTATTCGACGCAAATGACCACGGTCACCGGCTCCAACAGCGCCGGCTACGTGGCCAAACTGAAAGTGGGCATCTCTGTATGAATGGACATTGCCTTGTCGTCGATGACGACGCCGAGATCCGCACCAGCCTGAAGACCTACCTCGAAGGGTTCGGCTGGCAGATCACCTTGGCGGCGGACGGCGGGGCAATGCGGCAGGCGATGGCGGCGGTCCGACCCGACGTCGTCGTGCTGGACCTGATGCTGCCTGGCGAGGACGGCCTGGCGCTGCTGCGCTGGCTGGGCACCCAGCCCGACTCGCCGCCGGTGCTGATGCTGACCGCGCGCGGCGACACGATGAGCCGTGTCGTCGGCCTGGAGCTGGGCGCCGACGACTACCTCGCCAAGCCCTTCGAGCCGCGCGAGCTGGTGGCGCGGCTGCAGGCGCTGCTGCGGCGCTCGAACAAGGGCTCGCCGGTGCAGGACGACACGCGCACGCTGCGCTTCGGCCGCTGGCGCTTCGACCGGCTGGCCCGCCAGCTCGTCACCCCCGACGACGTCGGCGTCGCGCTGTCCAGCGCCGAGTTCCGGCTGCTCGCCGCCTTCGTGCAGCGCCCGGGCCGCGTGCTCAACCGCGACCAGCTCATCGAGCTGACGCGTGCGCCCGGCGTGGAGGTCAACGACCGCAGCATCGACCTGGCCGTATCAAGGCTGCGCGCCAAGCTCGGCGACACGGCGCGCGAGCCCAGCCTCATCCGCACCGTGCGCGGCGAGGGCTATCTCTTCGACGCCGAGGTCACTGCATGCTGAACCGGCTCAAGTCCTGGGATGGCCTGGGACTGAGGCTGTTCCTGCTGATGTGGGCCGCGCTCGCGCTGAGCCATCTGGCCGCCTGGCTGCTGCTGTCACAGGCGCTGCATGGCCCGTTGAAGGGTGACTTGCGCGAACGCTTTCCCAGCGGCCCGCCGCAGATGCGCATGGATGGCCGCTCGCCGCCGCCCGGCGCGTTCGGCCCGGGCGGGCCCGGCGGCCCCCGCGACGAGGGCCGGGACGACTTCGGCGACGCCGGCCCGCCGGCGCGCGGCGAGCCGCCGATGGCGCCGCCCGCCGGCATGCAGGTGCGCGTGCCCACGTTCCCGTCACTGCCGCCCGACCTGCCGTGGCGCTCCAGCCTCGTCGATTACGGCGTGCGCCTGCTGGTCATCGCGCTGGCGGCGTGGTGGGGCTCGCGCTGGCTGGCGGGCCCGGTGCGCCGGCTCGTCAGTGCCGCGCAGCAGCTCACGCCCGCGCTGGCCCGGGGGCGGCCGGCGCCTCGCCTGGACGAGGACACCGGTACGGTCGAGGTGCGCGAGGCCGCGGCCGTCTTCAACCGCATGGCGGCCGAGCTGAGCGGCCAGTTCGAGGAGCGCGGCCTGATGATCGCGGCCATCTCCCACGACCTGCGCACGCCGCTGACGCGCATGCGGCTGCGGCTGGAGACGGGCGAGGTCGAGCCCAAGGTGCGCGACCGCTGCATCGACGACCTGCGCGAGATGAACCGGCTCGTCGAGAGCGTCATCGAGGTCTTCCGCCCCGCCGAGATGGCCCAGCCGCAGCGCGTGGACCTGTCGGCGCTGGCGCAGTCCGCCGTCGACGACCTGGCCGAGGCCGGCCTGACGGTCAGCTTCGACGGGCCGCCCGCCGTCGTGCGTGCCGATCCGGTGTCCCTGCGCCGCGTCATCGACAACCTCGTCGGCAACGCGCTGCGCTACGCCGGCAACGCGCGCGTCAGCGTCGAGTTGTCCGCCGGTGTGACGCGGCTGGTGGTGGAGGACGACGGCCCCGGCATCCCCGAGGCCGAGCTGGAGCGAGTGCGCCAGCCTTTCCGCCGCGTCGAGGGCTCGCGCAACCGCGCCACGGGTGGCACCGGCCTGGGGCTCTACATCGCGCAGCAGTTGGTGCAGCGGCAGGGCGGTGCGCTGGTACTGAGCAACCGCGTCGAGGGTGGGTTGCGGGCGGAAGTCGTGTTCTAGGCCGCCCGCCGCGCGTACCGCGCCGGCGGCTGCCCCACGTGCCGCGTGAAAGCCACGCTGAACGTGCTGGCCGAGCTGTAGCCTACGCGCTCCGCCACGTCAGCCACCGGCAGACCCTGGCCGCGCAGCAGCCGTTGCGCCAGGGCCATGCGCCAGGTCAGCAGATAGGTCATGGGCGCCACGCCCACGGCACGCGTGAATCGCTCGAAGAACGCCGACCGCGACAGCGCCGCCTCCCTGGCCAGCGACGCCATCGTCCACGCGCGCGCCGGCTGCTCGTGCACGCCTCGCAGCGCGGCCGCCAGGCGCGCATCGGCCAGGCCGCGCACCAGGCCCGGCGACGCCGTCGTGCCCGAGGCCGAACGCAGCGCCTCGATCAGCAGCACCTCCAGCAGCCGTGCCAGCACCTCGTCGCGCGCCGGGCGTCCGGCGCGGGTTTCGTCGATGAGCAGTTGCACCAGCGCCATCAGCCGTGGCTCGCCGCGCACATGCACGCGCTGCGGCAGCAGCGACACCAGCAGCGCTGCGTCGGGTGAGCCGAAGTGACAGTGGCCCACCAGCAGGCACACGTCGGGCGACGCGTCCGGCGCACCGACACGGTAGCTGCCGTCGGGCTGCAGCGTGGGCACGGTGTCGGGGGTGTCGGTCGGCGGTGGCACCGCGCTGCTGTTGGTGAACGGCTGGGCTGCCGGCACCAGCACGAAGTCGCCCGCCTGCAGCGCCAGCGCGTCCTGCCCGTCGACGGTGAGCTGGCAGGCACCGTCCAGCACCACGGCATAGAACGGCAACCCGGCCTCGGCCCGGCGCACCCGCCACGCGCCCGCGCCGGTCACCACCTTGGAGTGGCGCGCGGCGGGCTGCAGCAGGCCCACGACATCGGCGAGGGGGTCGATCACGGCAGGACGATGGCGAATGTTTTGTGGACTTTCAATTGTAGTAAGTCCGGTGATGCAGCCCTATCGTGAAGGCCTCGCTTCAACGAAAGGCTTTTCCCCATGAACACCGTGCTGATCACCGGCTGCTCGTCAGGCTTCGGGCTGGCCGCCGCCCGCCACTTTCTCGCCCAGGGCTGGCAGGTCGTCGCCACCATGCGCACGCCGCGAGCCGATGTGCTGACACCGGCCGAGCGCCTGCGCGTGCTGCAGCTGGACGTGACGGACGCGGCCAGCATCCGCGACTGCATCGCCGCCGCCGGCCGCATCGATGTGCTGGTCAACAACGCCGGCATCGGCCTGCTGGGCGCACTGGAAGGCATCCCGATGGACCGCGTGCGGGAGATCTTCGAGACCAACACCTTCGGCACCATGGCGCTGACTCAGGCCGTGCTGCCGCAGATGCGCGAGCGCGGCTCGGGCGTGATCGTCAACGTCACGTCCAGCGTCACGCTGAAGGACCTGCCGCTGCTGGCCGTCTACACCGCGAGCAAGGCTGCGGTGAACGCATTCACCGAGGTGCTGGCGCTGGAGCTGGCGCCGTTCGGCGTGCAGACGCGCCTGGTGCTGCCCGGCCGCGCGCCGACGACGAAGTTCGGCGAGAACGCCCGTTCGCGCATGGACGGCAGCATCCCCGGGCCCTACGCCGAACTGGCCGGGCGCGTGTTCGCCGATTGGGCGCAGTCGACCGAGGCCGTCACGCAGGCGCAGGATGTGGCCCAGGCCGTGTGGCGCGCGGCGACCGAGGCCGACGCGCCGATGCGGATCGCAGCGGGCGCGGACGCCGTCGCGTTGATGCCCTAGTCCAGGAGGCGGGCTCGCACGCCGCGTGCCGCGCAGAACGCGCGGTAATCGGCGATGCGATCGGCCGTGGTGATGCGCCGCTGCAGCGCGCCATTGGGCGCCACATAGTCCACGTCGCCGCGCACGACGACGTGCAGCACCAGCACCTCGTCGCCCACCGCGGCCCAGCTGTCGACATTGCCGTCGGGTTCGAAGACGTAGTCGCCGGGGCCGATGACGCGGCCGTCGTCCAGGCGGCGGTGACCCTGCAGGTTGAGGCCGTGCACCTCGCCGTGGTGGCGGTGCAGCGTCAGCGCCGTGCCGGGTGCGAGGCGCATCAGCTCGACCCAGCCGCCGCCCTCGGCTTCAGGCAGGAACTGCAGCGGCAGCGACCACTTGCCCTCGCCCTCGGGCATCCATGCGTCCAGGCCGGCACGCGCCAGCGCGGCGCGCACATGGGGCTGGACGTGCGGCTGCAGGCCGTCCAGGGGTGTCGTCATCGTCATGAAGGGCTCCGCTATTTGAAGGCCTTAGAGTGCCGGCTTGCATGGCTCCAGGTAAGGGCCAAGCGGCCGGGAAGACATGGAGCCAAGCCTCGAACTCGATCTGCACATCGCCGCGCGTGGTTCGCGGCTGGCCAGCCTGCATGCGGCGCTGCGCGAGGCCATCGCCAACGGCCGCCTGGCGCCGGGGCTGAGGCTGCCGTCGTCGCGCGAGCTGGCGGCCAGCGTCGGCGTGTCGCGCAACACGGCCGTGGCAGCCTACGAGCTGCTGGCCTCGGAGGGCTGGCTGGAGTCGCGCGGGGCCAGTGGCAGCTACGTCGCCGAGTTGCCGCGGGCCGCGGTGCAGGTGTCGGACCGCGCCAGCGTCGCGCCCTGGGCCGACAGCCCCTGGCTGCGTGGCGAGATCACGCCGCTGCCCTGGAGCATCCCCACCGGGCCGCGGCCGGCGTACCGCTTCATGACCGGCACGCCGGACATCGCGAGCTTTCCCTTCGAGGTGCTGCGCCGGCTGCGGACGCGCGCGCTGCAGGCGCTGGCGCGCAAGCCGGCGAGCTACCCGCGCCCGCAAGGCCTGCCGGCGCTGCGCGAGGCCATCGCGAAGCATGTGTCCTCGTCTCGCGCGGTGGCCTGCACGGCGGACGACATCGTCATCACGGCCGGCGCCCAGCAGGCCTTCGACCTGATCGCGCGCGTGCTCGTCACGCCGGGGCAGACGCTGGCCGCCGTGGAAGACCCCGGCTACCCGCCGCTGCGCGCCGCGCTGGCGAGCGCGGGTGCCCGGCTGGCACCGGTGCCGGTGGACCGCGACGGTCTCGTCGTCGGCGCGCTGCCGGCCGGCACGCGCATCGTCTGCGTGACGCCGTCGCACCAGTTCCCGCTGGGCGTGGCGCTGTCGCTGGCGCGGCGGCGCGAACTGCTGAACTGGGCGGCGCGCGAGCAGGCCGTCATCGTCGAGGACGACTACGACGGCGAGTTCCGCTTCACGCCGCGGCCGCTGGACGCGTTGAAGACGCTGGACCGCGACGGCCGTGTCTTCTACGTCGGCACGCTGTCCAAGAGCATGCTGCCGGCGCTGCGCATCGGTTTCATCGTTGCGCCCGCCTGGGCGCGCGACGCCCTCGTCACGGCCCGGCAGACGCTGGACTTCAGCTCGCCAGCGCTGCTGCAGATGGCCGTGGCGGATTTCATCGCCGAAGGCCATCTGCTGCGCCACGTGCGGCGCATGCGCGGCGAATACGCCGAGCGGCGGCGCGTGCTGGAGCAGAGCCTGCAGCGCCATCTGGGCGCGCAGGCCGAGGTCTACCCGGCCATCGCCGGCCTGCACCTGGCGGTGGCGCTGCCGGTGGACTGCGACGAGCTGGCGCGGCGTGCCTGGACCGCCGGCGTGGGCGTGGAGCCGCTGAGTCGCTACCGGATGGCGGCCGGCGGTCCGGACGGGCTGGTGTTCGGCTACGGCGCGATCGATGCGGCACGCATCCCTGAGGCGGTGCGGCGCCTGGCCCAGGTGCTTGGCACCCTCTGAATTGCCGGACTTGGCTCTGTGACGCGGGGGCCGGCCTGCCTACGCTGCCGGCTCCGAGTCACGAAAGCGTCTGATGCCCCATTTCATGTGCCGCACCTGCGGCAGCGAGCACGAGGACAGCCCGCGGCCGCCCGTGTTGTGCCCCATCTGCACCGACGAGCGGCAATACGTGGGTTGGCAGGGCCAGGCCTGGACGACGCACGAGGAACTGGCCACCACGCACCGCAACCGGTTGGAGATGGACCAGGGGCTGTTCGGCGTTGGCGTGTCGCCCGGCTTCGCGATCCCGCAGCGCGCGCTGCACCTGCCCGAGGCCGGCGTGCTGTGGGAGAGCACGGCGCTGGTGACGGAGGACGCCGTGGCGGCACTGAAGCAGCGCGGCGGCGTGGACCGCATCTGCATCTCCCACCCGCATTTCTACGCGGCCATGGTGCGCTGGAGTGAGGCGCTCGGTGGTGTGCCCATCTATGTGCACGAGAACGACCGGGACTGGGTCAGCCGCGGCTCGCGCTGGGTGGAGTTCTGGCGTGGCGACACGCTGGACCTGGGCCGCGGTGCGACGCTGCTGCGCTGCCCCGGCCATTTCCCCGGCAGCGCCGTGCTGCACTGGCAGGGCCCGCAGCGGTCGCTGCTGCTGGCGGGAGATTCGCTGCACGTGACGCAGGACCGCCGCCACGTGAGCTTCATGTACAGCGTGCCCAACCACGTGCCGGCGCGACCGGTGCTGGTACGCGAGACGCAGGCGCGGCTGAGCGGCATCGACTTCGATGACGTCTACGGCTTCACCTGGGGCCTGAACATCATCGGCCGCGGCCGGGCCGCGGTCGACCAGTCGTTCAAGCGTTACTTCGGCATGGTCGGTCAGGCTGCCTGCTCGACGTGAGCGTGGCGCGTGTAGAGGAAGTCGATGACTTCCTTGCGCGCCGCGACGTAGCGCGGGTCCTCCGCCAGCTCCACGCGGACGCGCGGGCGGGGGATGCCCACCTCCAGGATCTCGCCGATGGTGGCGGCCGGGCCGTTGGTCATCATGACGATGCGGTCCGACAGCAGCACGGCTTCGTCCACGTCGTGCGTGACCATGATGACCGTGCTCTGCGTGCGGGCAACGATCCTCAGCAGCTCGTCCTGCAGCTTGGCGCGGGTCAGCGCGTCCAGCGCGCCGAAGGGCTCGTCCATCAGCAGCACCTTGGGTTCCATGGCCAGCGCGCGGGCGATGCCGACGCGCTGCTTCATGCCGCCCGAGATCTCGTGCGGGCGCTTGTGCAGCGCGTGGCTCATGCCCACGAGCTCCAGCGCGGCGCGGGCGCGCACCTTCAGCTGAGCCGGGCTCTCCTTGCCGCCGAAGACGGACTCGACGGCCAGCAGCACGTTGTCCAGGCACGAGAGCCAGGGCAGCAACGAGTGGTTCTGGAACACGACGGCACGCTCCGGGCCGGGCGCGGCGATCTCGCGGCCGTCGCAGATCAGCGCACCGGACGTCGGTGTCAGCAGCCCGGCGATGAGGTTGAGCAGCGTGGACTTGCCACAGCCGGAGTGGCCGATCAGCGTGATGAATTCGCCGCGCCGCACGTCGAGGCTGACGTCCTGCAGCGCGTGGAACTTGCCCTTGCGGGTGCTGAACACCATCTCGGCGTCTTGAACCTGAATGAACGGCTTCATGGCATCAATCCTCTTCAAAGGTGAAGTGCTTGGCGAGGGAGATCAGCGCCCATTCGAGCAACAGCCCGACGGTGCCGATGACGAAGATGGCGATGAGGATGTGGGCGACGTTGAGGTTGTTCCATTCGTCCCAGACCCAGAAGCCGATGCCCACGCCGCCGGTCAGCATCTCGGCCGCGACGATGACGAGCCAGGCCGTGCCCACCGACAGGCGCACGCCCGTCAGCACGTAGGGCAGCACGGCGGGCAGCAGGATGCGCGTGATGACCTTCCACTCGCTGAGCTTGAGCACGCGGGCGACGTTGAGATAGTCCTGCGGCACGCGCTGCACGCCCACCGCCGTGTTGACGACCATCGGCCAGATGGAACAGATGAAGATGGTCCAGATCGCGGCCGGGTTGGCGCTCTTGAAGGCCAGCAGGCCGATGGGCAGCCAGGCCAGCGGCGAGACCGGCTTGAGCAGCGCGATCAGCGGCGACACCATGCGGTTGGCGAACTCGAAGCGGCCGATGGCGAAGCCCAGCGGAATGCCCACCAGCGCCGCGAGGCCGAAGCCCATGCCGACGCGGGCCAGCGAGTTCAGGATGTTCCAGCCGATGCCCTGGTCGTTCGGGCCGTTGCGGTAGAACGGGTCGGCGAACAGCTTGACGGCGGCGTCGAAGGTGGCGGCCGGCGTCGGGAAGCTGCCGCCCTTCATCGTGGCGAGGGCCCACAGGCCGATCAACAGCGCGATGCTGAGCACCGGCGGCAGCACCTTGAGGGCGAGGCCGCGCCAGTCGTAGGGTATGCGCTTCGGCTTCGCCTTGGGCGCCTCGACGGGCATGGCGGCTTCGTTGGCCGCCGCGAGGCGGTTGGCGCTGACGGGCGCTTCGGGAGCGACGGCGTCGCTGGGGGAATGGAAGACGGCGGAGACCATGATGTTCAAGCCTTTACCTTGAAGCTGTCGGCGTACTTGGCGGGGTCCTTGCCGTCCCAGACGACACCGTCGAGCAGCTTGGAGCTGCGCATGGCGTCCTTGGGCACGCTGATCTTCAGCGCGGTGGCGGCCTCGGTGTAGAGCTTGGTCTGGTTGATGGCCTTGGCCGTGCCCAGGTAGTCGGGGTGGTCCTTCAGCAGTCCCCAGCGCTTGTGCTGCGTGAGGAACCACATGCCGTCGCTGAGGTAGGGGAAGTTCACCGCACCGTCGTCGAAGAACTTCATGTGGCGGGGGTCGTCCCAGGTCTTGCCGAGGCCATTCTGGTAGCGGCCCAGGATGCGCTGGTTGATGGCGTCCACGCTGGTGTTGACGTAGGCCTTGTCGGCGATCGTCTCGGCCATCTTGTTCTTATTGGACAGGCCGGCGTCGATCCAGCGGCTGGCCTCCAGGACGGCCATGATGACGGCGCGCGCGGTGTTGGGGTACTTCTTGACGAAGTCGCCGGTGGTGCCCAGCACCTTCTCGGGGTGGTCGGGCCAGATGTCCTGCGTCGTCGTGGCGGTGATGCCGATGCCGTCGATGATGGCGCGGTGGCCCCAGGGCTCGCCGACGCAGTAGCCGTCCATGTTGCCGACGCGCATGTTGGCCACCATCTGCGGCGGCGGCACGGTGATGACCTTGCTGTCCTTCTGCGGGTTGATGCCGTGCGCGGCCAGCCAGTAGTTCAGCCACATCGCGTGGGTGCCGGTCGGGAAGGTCTGCGCGAAGGTGTAGTCGCGCTTGTCCTTGGCCATGACCTTGGCGAGCGAGGGGCCGTCCACGGCGCCGGCCTCGGCCAGCTTCTTGGAGAGGGTGATGGCCTGGCCGTTGCGGTTCAGCGTCATCAGCGCGGCCATGTCCTTCTTGGGGCCGGCCACGCCGAGGTGCACGCCGTAGATCAGGCCGTAGAGCACGTGGGCCATGTCCAGCTCGCCGTTGACGAGCTTGTCGCGCACGCCGGCCCAGGAGGCTTCCTTCGTCGGGATGATCTTGATGCCGTACTTCTTGTCGAAGCCCAGCACCGAGGCCATGACGACGCTGGCGCAGTCGGTCAGCGGAATGAAGCCGATGCGCACTTCCTCCTTCTCGGGCTTGTCCGATCCCTGGGCCCAGGCACCACCGGCGAGGCCGGTGAAGGGTAGTGCGGCAGCGGCGGCGAGCAGGCTGCGGCGTTGCGGGTGGGGCGTGGCGGTCGAGTTATCGAAGGCGGTCATCACGGGCTCCTAGTCATGCAGGGCGCAACGCCGTGCGACCAGGCTCCGCCCGCACCGTGCATTGATGGTGCGTGCGGAAAGGAGGAGGTCGGACGCCGTTGTCCCGAAGTGCCGGCCGTCTCACAGCCGGCCGGCCCGAGAGGCCTGCGCCATTGCAGGCCTCACACCGCTTTCAGCAGGTTGCGTGCCAGCTTTTGCGGGCCGTGGATGCCGGCGTTTTGCACGCGCTTGGCGCGAGGCGGCGGCCGCGACGTGCGGTTTGCGTCGCGACGGTGCATGGGTCGGGAGAGTTTGTTGGTGCGTCGCGCCCCAGGCCGGAGACGGGGCGCGACGGCGGTGCGCGATCAGCGCTGGCGCAGCAGTTGATCGGCGTCGATGAGCCGCGTGGCCACGCTGGCCAGGGTCTGGCCGCCGGCCATGGCGAGCTGGCGCAGGCGCTGGAAGGCGGCCTCTTCGTCGAGGCCCTGCTCGCGCATCAGGATGCCGCGTGCGCGCTCGACGAGCTTGCGTTCGGCGAGCTGGGTCTGGGTCTGGCGCAGCTCGCGCTGCAGTGACTGGTCGTGCTCGAAGCGCGCCAGCGCCAGCTGCAGCAGCGCGCCCAGGCGTTGTGGCGGCAGGCCGGCCAGTTGCAGCGCGCTGGCGCCTGCCTGCAGTGCGGCTCGCATCTGTTCCGGCGTCATCTGCTCGGCGACGAGCAGCACGGGCCGCGGGTGCTGGCGCTGGGCCTCGGCCAGCTGGGCCAGCAGCGCTGGCGTGGGCTGGTCGCAGTCGATCAGCAGGATCTCGGGCGACTGGCGCTGCAGCGCGAGGGCCAGCGCATCGGGTTCGGCGACGAGGTCCAGCACGTCGACCAACTGGCAGCGCAGCCGGATCAGCTCAAGGCGGATGACCGGGCTGCGGCGCTGGCCGGCGTCGGCCAGCAGCACGCGCAGACCCGGCAGAGGGAATGGGGACGTGTCCATGCCCCGGGGCAGTGCAAATTGCGTGCCTCAACCGAGCAGCGGCAGGTGCAGCTCGACGACGGCGCGCTGTCCGGGGGCGGCTTCGCCCAGATAGAGGGCGTATGGCGGCAGCTGCGGGTGGGGGCGCAGCTGCTCGACGCGCAGGCGCTGCATGCCCTGGTACCAGGCCAGCTCCAGCGCCTCGGGCAGGCCGTCGAAGCGCAGCACGTAGGCGCGGTGGGCGGGCAGCTCGCGCAGGCTCAGGCCGTCGGGTGGCGCGGCGTCGGCCGACAGCGTCACGCCGACCTGGCAGTCGACGACGCGCAGCTTGAGCTGGGTCTTCAGGTACAGCACCATGGCAGTGCCGTCCGCGCCCACGCCGGCACCGGCGAGTTGCGCGCGCACAGCGGCGATGCGCGGCGGCAGTTCGGCGGCCAGCGTGTCCAGCGGCCCGCGGTAGGGCTGCTGGGCGACGCTTCGTGCCGACTGGTCGCGCGCGCCGGCGTAGTCCAGCGTGTACGCCTCGGGATCGGCGCCCAGCGCGGCGGCCAGGCGGTCCAGGCCGAAGCGCAGGTCCAGCTGGGTGGCGCCCTGTACGGTTGCGGCGAAGGCGCGCAGCGTGAACGCGACGCGCCCCTTGAAGCGCCAGGTGACGTTCGTGCCACCCGGGGCGGGCTCGAATCGCCAGTCCGAACGGCCCTGGAACTTGAAGGGCAGCGCGAACGACAGCTGCTGCCGCAGCGGGCCCCGGGCCACCACACGGCCGCGGCCGACCTGGGGCACGTCCCAGGACAGCGTGGCGCCGTCCACCCGGGCCGGCGTGTCGCGCGCGTGTTCCAGCCAGGGGTTCCAGGCCTGCCACTGCGCCAGGTCCGCGACGCGGGCCTGCACGGCGTCCGGCGGCGAGGCGATGAAGCGCGTCGCCTCCGCCCGCACACGGCCGCTGTAGCGGCCCATGTAGACGAAGAGCACGACGAGGACCAGCGCCAGCGCGAAGAAGAGAGGGCTCATCGGTGAGGGTGTCCAGATGGAAGAAAGCCCGGCCGGGGCCGGGCTTGGTGGACGGGATGCTAAGTCGTCAGAGCATGCCCATCGCGTGCGGGACGACCAGCGTCAGCCACGGCCAGTAGGTGACGAGAATCAGGAAGGCGATCATCGTCAGCAGCCAGGGCATGACGGCTTTCGTCAGCTCGGTGATGCCGAGCTTGGAGATGCCCGAGGCCACGTAGAGGTTCAACCCCACGGGCGGGTGGCACAGCCCCACTTCCATGTTCACGTCGATCAGGATGCCGAAGTGCACCGGGTTCACGCCCAGCTGCATGGCTGCGGGGAAGAAGATCGGCGCCATGATCAGGATGATGGACGACGGGTCCATGAAGTTGCCGGCGCCCAGCAGCACGAGGTTCACGACGAACAGGAAGCCGTGCTGGCCCAGGTTCATCGACAGCAGCCAGTCGGCCAGCTGGTGCGGCAGGTTCTCGTTGGTCAGCACGAAGGAGAACAGCACCGCGTTCGTGATGATGTAGAGCAGCATCGCGGACATGTTGGCCGAGTCCCTGAGGACCTTCGGCACCTGCTTCAGCTTCAGATCCTTGTAGACGAAGATCGAGACGAAGAACGAGTACACCGCTGCCATCGCCGCGGCCTCGGTCGCCGTGAAGGCGCCCGACCAGATGCCGCCGACGATGATGACGACGAGCAGCAGGCCCCAGAAGCTTTCGCGGAAGGCCTTGAAGCGGGCGCCCCAGCCGACTCGCGCCAGACGCGGGTAGTTGTTGCGGCGGGCGATCCACCACGTCACGGCCGCCAGCATCAGCGCCAGCACGATGCCGGGCAGCAGGCCGGCGACGAACAGCGCGCCGATCGACGTGTTGGTCGAGATCGCGTAGATGACCTTGGGAATCGACGGCAGCATCAGGATGCCGAGCGAGCCGGCCGTGATGATGACGCCGGCGCCGAAGCGCATCGGGTAGCCATGGGCCACCATGGCCGGCAGCACGATGGAGCCGATGGCCACGACGGTCGCGACCGACGAACCGCAGACCAGCGCGAACATCGAGCAGGCCAGGATGGACGCGAGCGCCAGGCCGCCGTGGAAGTGACCGACCATGCTCGTCGCAAAGTTGATCATCCGCCGCGCGACACCGCCGTGCGTGAGGAAGTTGCCGGCCAGGATGAAGAACGGCACGGCCATGATTTCCCACTTCTCGATGCCGGTGAACAGCTTGTGTGCCACCTCCATCGCGGGCACATCGGTCATCGTGAAGATGAAGGTCAGCACCGTCAGGCCCAGCGAGATGCTGATCGGCATGCCGGTCAGCATCAGCGCCAGCAGCAGGCCGAAGATGATGAGGGCGTTCATTGGCGGGCCTCCACTTGCAGCGGCGCCTGTTCGTCCACGCCCTCGACGTGGGACTCGTCATGCTTGGGCAGCTCGCCGGTCTTCCAGAACGCGACGCAGACCTGGATGAAGCGGTAGCTCATCAGCGCCGAGCCCAGCGGAATGGCCAGGTAGATGATCCAGGTGTGCCATTCCAGGTCGGGGTCGGTCGGCCCCTCGGGCACGTCGTCGCTGGGACGGCCGATGAGATCGAGGAAGGCGTAGTGCGCCCCGTTCTTCCACACGAAGACGGCACCGAGCGCGGCGATGGCGCCGGTGAACACCGCGCCGGCGATCAGGCCGAAGATGACGAAGCGGCCGCGGTTCTTGTCGCTCATGCGGTTGATGACGACGTCCACGCCGACGTGGATGCCGGTGCGCACGCCGTAGGCCGCGCCGAACTTGCACATCCACACGAACAGGATGGTGCACAGCGTCTGCGCCCAGCTCATGTCGAGCTTGAGCGCGTAGTCCTGGATGTAGGGCACACCGGCCAGATAGCGGTGCATGACGGCGACGAAGATGATCAGCGTCGCGGAGGCCATCAGGAGGGAGATGAGCCACTCCTCCAGATGGTTCAGCACTTTGTTCAGCATTGTTTTCTCCGATGAACGGAAACGGCCACGCCCGCCTCAGGCCAGGGTGGCCGGGGCAAGGCGGGACGACTCGGGAGCGGGGCTTACTTCGGCGCGACGAAGCCGGCAGCCTTGTAGGCGGCGTCGATCGTGGCCTTGCCGACGCGCGACTCCATCTCCTTGTGGACCGGCATCAGCGCCTTCTTCCACTCGTTGATCTCGTCCGGCGTGGGCGTGTAGACCGTGACCTTGCCGCTGGCCTTGATCTTGTCGAGCGCGGTGGCGTTCTCGGTCGCGGCGATGGCGTTGGCGTAGGTCGTGGCGTCCTTGATGGCGCCTTCCAGCTGCGTGCGGATGTCGGCCGGCAGGCCGTCCCAGAACTTCTTGTTGACGATGACCGCGTAGGCCAGGTGGCCGTGGTTGGACAGCGTCATGTGCTTCTGCACTTCGGAGATCTTCTGCGTCAGGAAGTTGCTGGGCACGCCCTCGGTGCCGTCCACGACGCCGGTCTGCAGCGCCTGGTAGAGCTCGCTGAAGGCCATGACCTGCGGGATCGCGCCCAGCGCGCGCATCTGCGCGTCCAGCACCTTGCTGGACTGGATGCGCATCTTCATGCCCTTGAAGTCCGCCACGTGGTGCAGCGGCTTGTTGGCGCTCATGATGTGGAAGCCGTTGTCCCAGTAGGCCAGGCCCTTGATGCCCTTGGGCTCCAGCTTCTTGAACAGGTCGGCACCGAGCGGGCCGTCGGTGACGGCGCGGAAGGCGGCCGTGTCCTTGAACAGGAAGGGCAGGTCGAAGACCTCGAACTCCTTGGCGCCCAGCGGGCCGAACTTGGCCAGCGACGGGGCCAGCATCTGGACCGAGCCCAGCTGCAGCGCCTCCATCTCTTCCTTGTCCTTGTAGAGCTGGCTGTTCGGGTAGACCTCGACCTTCACGCGGCCGTTGGTGCGCTGCTCGGCCAGCTCCTTGAAGCGGATCGCGCCCTTGCCCTTGGGCGTGTCGTTGGCGACGACGTGGCTGAACTTGATGACGATGGGCGCCTGGGCTTGGGCGGCGGTGCCCAGGGTCATCAGGGCGGCCAGGACGAGGCCGGTGCGACGGGTGAAGAGGTTCATGGCGTGTCTCCTTGTTTGCTTGGAATGGTTGGGTGTCGGTGGGAACGGGCTCACTTCGCGGCGCCGGTGGCCTGGTAGACCCGAGTCAGCAGGGCGCCGCCGACACGCGGCTCCATCTCCTTGTGTACGGGCAGCAGCGTGGTGCGCCAGACGGCGCGCTCGGCGTCGCTCAGGTCGTGCACCTGCACGCGCGGGTTCTTGCGCAGCGCGGCTAGCGCTTCCTGGTTCTCCTGGGTCACCTGCTGCAGCTCGTAGTCGGAGGCCTGCTTCATGGCCTCGGTCAGCGCCGCGCGGATGTCGGCCGGCAGGCCGTCCCAGAACTTCTTGTTGACGATGGCTGCGTAGCCCGTGTGGGTGTGGTTGGTCAGCGTGATGTGCTTCTGCACCTCGTAGTACTTCTGCGAGGTGTAGCTGGACAGGATGTTCTCGGTGCCGTCGACCACGCCGGTCTGCAGGGCCTGGTAGACCTCGGAGAACGGCATGGTCTGCGGCAGCGCGCCCATCAGGCGCAGGCTGGCCTCCAGCACCTTGGAGCTGGGGATGCGCATCTTCAGGCCCTTGAGGTCCGCGGGCTTGAGCACCGGCTTGTTGGCCGAGAACACATGGAAGCCACCGCTCCAGAAGGCCATGCCGTGGATGCCCCGGGCCTCCAGCGCGCCCATCAGCTCCTGGCCGATCTTGCCTTCGGTGACCTGCACGAACTGCTGTTCGGACGTGAAGAGGTAAGGCAGGTCGAAGATCTCGAACTGCTTGGCGCCCAGCGGCCCGAACTTGGACAGCGACGGGGCCAGCATCTGCACCGAGCCCAGTTGCAGGGCCTCCATCTCTTCCTTGTCCTTGTAGAGCTGGCTGTTCGGGTAGATCTCGACCTTGACCCGCCCGGCGGTGCGCTTTTCCGCTTCTTCCTTGAAGCGCTGCACGGCCCGGCCCTTGGGCGTGTCGACGGCGACCACGTGGCTGAACTTGATGACGATGGGCGCCTCGGCCTGGGCCGCGACGGGAAGGGCCAGCGCTGCGGCAAGCAGCAGGCGGCGGGGCATGAGGGCCAAAGTCTGTCTCCGTGGTTTGGATCGCATTCTTCAAGCCGGCCCGCTCGAAGGGTAGTTGTGGAGTTCCACATTTCGCGTGGGCGCGGCGCTCCCTAGACTGCGGAGCATGCAATTGCGCGACGTCCTGACCCGAAGCCTCTGGCTGGCGCCCCTGGGGTTATCCCTTGTTTTCGTGCTGGGCGTGCTGGGCTGGGTGCGGGCCAACGAGGCCGACGAGCAGGA
The DNA here is from genome assembly GCF_043555985.1 of Pelomonas candidula. NCBI lineage: Bacteria > Pseudomonadati > Pseudomonadota > Betaproteobacteria > Burkholderiales > Sphaerotilaceae > Roseateles > Pelomonas candidula. Next base: position 164,685 of record NZ_JBIGIC010000007.1, read on the forward strand.
GCAGCAGCGCCAGACGATGATCTCCGACGCCCTCAGCACCGAGGCCCAGCTGCGCGACCGCATCGACGACGAGCAATCCCATCTGCGCCAGCTCGCGGCGGCGTTGGCCGGTGAGGCGCCCAGCGCGGCGCTGCTGGCGGCCCACCCCGAGGTCAACGCGGGGCTGCGCCGGCTGTGGCTGTCGGTGACGTGGCTGGACGCCCGCAACCGCGTGCTGGCCGAGGTGCCGGAGGACGCCGAGGCCGCGCACTCCGACGATGGCCTGTCGCTGCACCTGACCGCCCGTGTCGGCACCAGCGGCGTGCTGGTCGTGCGCTACGCGCCGGCGCTGCTGCTCAAGCGCGGCGTGCCCTGGTGGCTGGCGCGCAAGTACGACGTGCAGCTGGTGGACAGCGCCGACCAGGTCATCGCCTCGTCCACGGATTCGCCGATGCGTGCGGCGCAGGGCCTGCTGCCGAGCTACCGCGTCGCGCTGACCGGCCCGCTGCGTGCCAGCCCGCTGGCTCAGGCCACGCTGACCGACGCGGCGCTGGAGCTGACGCTGCGCGAGCCCGCCACCAATGGCGTGCGCCCGCTGGCGCTGGTGCTGGTGGCCGGCTTCCTGCCGCTGATCGCCGTCGCCAGCTGGCTGCTGCGCCGGCAGATGCGCCATGTCGAGCGCGCCGAGGTCGCCGGCCGCACCGAGGCCGCCTGGCGCCGCGCGATGGAGGACTCGGCGCTGGTGGCGCTGCGCGCGCGCGACTTCGACGGCCGGCTGCTCTACGTCAACCGCACCTTCTGCGACATGGTGGGCCTGCCCGCCGAACGGCTCGTGGGCCTGCTGCCGCCCATGCCCTACTGGCCGCCGGACGCGCTGGCCGAGGTGGCCGAGCGCAACCGCCGCAACCTCGCCGGCCACGCACCGCGCGAGGGCTACGAGGCGCACTGGCGGCACAGCTCCGGCCGCGTCGTCGACGTGATGGTGTTCGAGTCGCCGCTGGTGGACGCTGGTGGCCGCCAGATCGGCTGGATGGGCTCCATCCTCGACATCACCAACGCCAAGCGGCTGGAGGAGCGCGAGCGCCGCCAGGTCGAGACGCTGGCTCACAACGCGCGGCTGACGATGCTGGGCGAGGTGGCCTCCACGCTGGCCCACGAGCTGAACCAGCCGCTGACGGCCATCGCCAGCTACAACGCCGGCATCACCAACTCGCTGGCCAAGCTGGGCGTGCAGGACGAGCTGGTGCTCGGCGCGCTCAAGCGGCTGGGCCAGCAGGCCGAGCATGCGGGCCGCATCGTCGCGCGCATCCGCGAGTTCCTGACCCGGCGCGAGCCCCGCCACGAGCGCTGCGACCTGCACGAGGTCATCACCGCGGCCGTCGAACTGCTCAAGCGCGACTGCCAGCGCCGCGGCGTCGCGCTGGACGTGGCGCTGGCACCCGGCGTGCCCGATGTGCTGGCCGACGCCGTGCTCATCGAGCAGGTCGTCATCAACCTCGTTCGCAACGCGGCGGACGCGCTTCAGGCCCGCCCGACGGGAGATGGCGGCCGGCGCATCGCCGTCAGCAGCCGCGTGGCGGGCGACTTCGTGCGCGTGGACGTGCAGGACAACGGCCCCGGCCTGCAGGGCCGCCGCGTCGAGCAGCTGTGCGCGCCGTTCTATTCCACCAAGGCCGACGGCATGGGCATGGGCCTGGCCATCTGCCGCTCCATCGTCGAGGCTCACCAGGGCGTGCTCGACGCCGACGAGGCGCCCGGCGGCGGCGCGTTGTTCTCGTTCAGCCTGCCGTTGAGCAGGGAGGCCGTCCATGGTTGAAATGGAGCGGCCCCTCGCCCAGTCCCACCCCGCTGAACGCGGGCCAGCCTGGTCGATCCCCCGAGGGGACGGCGATGCTTGTCGGATCGACCGACAAGCACATCGCCAGACGGGCCGGCTTGGGGCGGCCCGGCGCTCGGCCCGAACACCGGTTCATCAAGGTGACTGAAATGATGGGCACTGTCCACCTCGTCGACGACGACCCCGGCGTGCGCGACGCGCTCGCCTTCCTGCTGCGCTCGCGGGGCCTCGCGGTGCGGGCCTTCGATGGCGGCCCGGCGCTGCTGGAGGCGCTGGACCGCGAGGGGCCACCGAAAGGGGTCTTCCTGCTCGATGTGCGCATGGAGCCCATGACCGGCACGCGGCTGCACGACGAGTTGCTGGCGCGCCAGCTGCGCAACCCGGTGCTGTTCCTGACCGGCCATGGCGACATCCCGATGGTCGTGGAGGCGCTGAAGAAAGGCGCCTTCGATTTCCTGGAAAAGCCCTACAGCGACAACGCGCTGGCCGACCGCATCGAGCAGGCGCTGGCCGTGGACGCGGCGATGCAGGCCGAGGGCGCCCAGGCCGCCGAGCGCTCGGCGCGGCTCGCGAGCCTGACCGAGCGCGAGCACGAGGTCATGACCCGCGTGGCGGCCGGCAAGCTCAACAAGATCATTGCCGACGAGCTGCACGTGTCCATCCGCACCGTCGAGGTCCACCGTGCCCGTGTCTTCGCCAAACTGGGCGTTCGATCGGCGGCGGAGGTGGCGACGCTGATCGCGGGCCGGTAAGCGCGGCCTGACCCCCACGAATCTCAGCCCCGTGAACGTGGGGTGCGGGGTGGTTGCCGCTCGATCGTGCTGGCAGCATGTGCAGCCATACCTAGAACAACACTCGGAGACCCCATGCGCTTCCTCGCCACCCTGCTGCTGGCTGCGGCCTTCGGTCCGGCGACGGCTGCCGTCATCACGTTCGACGGCTACCAGCCGCGCTACGACTACTCGCAGACGACCCTCGTCACCGACGGATTCAGCTTCACCGAGCCCTGCCAGTGCTTGGGCGTGGACGACCAGCCGCCGCACGGCGTGCTCGGCAACCTGCTGCCCGGCGCCTACAACGGCACGGCGTCGCTGCTGTACAGCGCCAACCCGCTGGGCATCACGGCGGTCGACGGCGCGGCGTTCTTCCTGGCCCGGCTGGACCTGGGGCTGTCCTGGTACGTGCCGAACAGCGACGTCGGCAGCGTCGTCACCGTGTCCTACCTGCTGGCCGGTGGCGGCAGCGGCAGCGTCAGCGCGGCGCTGGAACGCAGCTACAGCACGCTGGAAATCGACCAGGAGGTGCTGAGCGTGAGCATCTCCGGCGGCCGCGGCTTGGGCTACATCTCGCTGGACAATCTCGTCGTCAACAACCAGGTGCCCGAGCCCGAGTCCGTGGGCCTGGCGCTGCTGGCCTTGCTGAGCGCCGGCGCCGCGCTGCGTCGCCGGCCTCAGGCCTCGGCGTAGCGGATGCCGCGGATCGGCGTCAGCAGCACGCCGACCGCCACAACCGCCAGCAGGCACAGTGCCGCGGCGGTGAACAGCTGGGTCACGTCCAGCACACGCAGCGCGGCGCCCGCCGCGGCCGAGGCCAGTGGGGCCAGGCCCATGACGATGAACATGAACAGCGCCATCGAGCGGCCCAGCATCTGCGGCGCGATGCGCTTCTGCAGCCAGCTGTAGACGGCCACCTGCACGAAGCCCGCGAGCGCCCCGAGTGGCAGCAGCAGCAACGCGCCCTGCCAGGCCGCGTGCACATGGCCGAAGGCGAGGAAGACGACGCCGGCGATGCTGTCGATCAGCAGCACCGTGCCGCCCAGCGTGGACAGCCGCCACCTGGGTTTCAGCCCCGACACCGCCATGCCCGCCAGCAGGCCCAGGCCGTGCACCGCCAGCATGACGCCCAGCGCCGCGGCGCCGCCCGGCAGTCGCTCGGCCGCCAGCACCGGCAGCGCCACCTGGATGGGGCCGCCGACGAAGAAGGCGATGGCGGCGAAGTAGAGGAACATCGCGCGCAGCTCGCGGTCCTGCCAGCAGGCGCGCAGCGACTCGGCGATGGCCTCCAGCACGGCCTGTGGCGGCCGTTCGGGCCGTGGCAGCGTGCGCACGCGTGACAGCGTCCAGGCCGACACCGCGAAGCTGAGGGCGTCGAAGCCGAACGCGCCGGCCAGGCCGTTGCGCCCCAGCGCCGGGTCGTTGCCCGACGTGACCAGCAGGCCCGCCAGCACCGGGCCCAGCAACATGACGATCTGGCGCGCGCTCATCAGCACGCCGTTGGCCGGCTGCAGCAGCGCCGCCGGCACGGCCTGCGGCAACAGGGCGCTGCTGGCCGGGTAGCTGAAGGCCGTCGCCAGCCCGATGGCCAGCGTCAGGGCGTAGACCGCCGGCAGCGTGATGCCGCCACCGGCCGTCAGCGCGGCCAGCGCGCCCAGCAGCACGAAGTTGATGCAGCGGGTCAGCAGCAGCACGGTGCGCGGCGAGTGCCGGTCCACCAGCGCGCCGCCGACGAGGATGAACACCGCCCGCGGCAGGCTGCCCAGCGCCAGCACGGTGCCCAGCACCAGCGGGTCGTGGCTGAGGCCCAGCACCAGCCAGGGCAGGGCCAGCAGCGTGAACTGGTCGCCCAGCATGGACAGCAGGCCGCCGCCGGTGAGCCAGCGGAAGTTGGTGTTGCGCAGCAGCTCGCGGCGCGGGTCGGTGGTGGTGGCAGTCATGCTTTCTCCTCAGGCGGCAGCGTGTCCTTCGAGCGGCGCAGGTAGGCGAGCAGCTCGGGCGTCACGCCGGACTGGCGAGCCAGCTCGGGCTCGGCGGCGTACATGCGCTTCATCGTGTCCTCCATGCCGGGTGCGAGGTCCTTGAACCGCTGCTGCAGTGCCAGCCAGCGCCGCACCAGGGCGTGCACCTCGGGTGCGTCAGGGGTCTTGCCGGCCTCCATCGCCGCACGCGCCTCGGCCACCAGCCGCGGCCAGTCGGCCTCGATGGCGTCGCGTTCCGCCTCGGGCACGGCCTCCCAGTGCCGGCGCATGGTGCGCATCTGCTCGGGGCTGATCCAGCGCTCATGCACGCGGCGGATGGCCATCGCGTCCAGCAGCACCTGCACCGCGTCGCCGCTGTCACCGTGCAGCTCCAGCCGCTTGGCGGCGTTGCGCAGCGTCTGCAGCAGCGTCTCCTGGGCCAGCAGCTGGGCCTGGATCTGCTCGATCTGCGCTGCCAGCACCTGGGCCAGCGGCTGTGGCGTTTCGCCGTCCAGCAGCGGCGCGATGTCCTTCAGCGACAGGCCGGCGTCGCGCAGCGCAAGCACGCGGTGCAGGCGCAGCACGTCGGCCTCACCGTAGCGGCGGTAGCCGGCCTCGCTGCGGCCCGAGGCGCGCAGCAGGCCCAGGTCTTCGTAGTGGTGCAGCGTGCGCACCGTCAGGCCGGCCCGTTTGGCCAGCTCACCCACCGTGTAGTCCATGTCGCGGGATTGGGTTGGAGGAGATGGCCCGGATCATGAAGCCTCACGCTACGTGAGGGTCAAGCGGTGTCGACGGGGCGCCATGACGAGGCGCCAGGCCCAAAACCGGCGCATGTTCAGCCCAAACCTGGGGCAAACCCGTATAGAAACATGGCAAACACGGCTGGCACGGGGTTTGCACTAGGTGGATTGCCGAAGCGACTGGCTTCGGGAAACCCAAGGAGTACCCCACCATGAAGACCTGGACCGTTCTGCGACCGCTCACCCTGTCGGCCGCCCTGCTCGCAACCCTGACGCTGACCGCGCCCGCGAGCGCCCAGGAATCCACCGCCCCCAATGCAGCCGACCGTGTGCTGCTGCGCGAAGCGCAGGGCGAATACGTGCTGGAAGACGGCCGGACGCTGAAGGTGCTCGTCGGCGCCAAGCGCCTCGGTGTCGGCCTGGACGCCAGCCCGCTCGAAAACTGGAAGGCCGAGACCAACGAGCTGCTCGTCAGCCCCGACGGCATGCGCCGCGTGCGCCTGTTCCGCAACGGCGATGGCAGCGTCGACCGTATCGCGCTGGAAACCGACCGGGTAGCGCGCTGAGATCCGGCGCCTGGCCGGCTGCGCCTGCTCGATCAGCGGCGTCGCCGGCCAGCCCGACGGGCTTTTCGATCTTTTTCACGAGCTTTTCCAACGCGCCGCACGCCTAGACTCTGCCCGCTTCAGGGAGTCTCCGCGTGATCAAGAAAAGCCTTTCCACAGGCAGCATCGCTGCGCTGTTGTCCGCCACGCTTGCGCTGCCGGTGTGCGCGCAGGTGCCGGACCTGTCCAAACCCGTGCCGCGCGTCGAGACGCGCCAGCCCGTGCCGTTCCAGGACACGCGGCCGCACCGCATCCAGTTTGCGCGCTGGGTCTCGGCGATACCGGCCGGTACCGTCGTCGGCTCGCTCGACAAGAGCAGTTTCATCTGCGGCGACGGCAAGCCCTTCCACTACGGCCCCGTCAACGACACCGTGTTTCGGCAGCGTGTGCAGCGCGGCTTCGAGGACTTGGCGGTGCAGTACGAGTTCACGCGCAAGCCCGGGCAGGACTCGGTGTTCGAGGCCGACCCCAGCGCCGCCGTGGACTTCCGGCTCGGCGTGACGCTGCTGGCGCTGGACTACCGCGTCTGCGAGCGCGGCGGCACCAAGGGCGCCGCTTGGGGCCGCTTCAGGTGGGAGCTGTTCTCGCTGCGCGAGCAGCGCGTCGTCTACAGCGCCGAGCTTGAGGGCGGGGTCCAGGCCGACCAGTTCCTGCCGCCAGGCGATTTCTCCCGGCAGTTCGGCCGCAACGTGGCGGCCAACCTGTTGGCTGATCCGGCGTTCGCCGACGCGCTGCGTGGCCGGGCCCAGGTGGCCGCGGCGGCGGCGCCTGCAGCGCTGCAGATCGTCACCGGGCCGACCGTGCCAGGCCCCGTCGCCAAGGCGGGCGAGGCGCTGCTGCAGGCCGTCGTCACCGTGGAGAGCGGCACCGGCAGCGGCTCGGGATTCTTCGTCGGCCGCGACGGCTATCTGCTGACCAACCTGCACGTCGTGGCCGATGCCAAGTTTGTGCGTATCAAGCTCGCCAACGGGCGTGCGCTGGTGGGCGAGGTGCTGCGCGTGGATCGAGCGCGCGATGTTGCCCTGCTGCGCACCGACGCCGTCTCCACGCCGGTGCTGGCGGTTCGCCCCGGCGACGCGCAGATCGGCGAGGACGTCTACGCCATTGGCTCGCCCTACGGCGCCGTGCTTAGCGGCTCGCTGACCCGCGGCGTGCTGAGCGCGCGCCGCGTGGTGGAGAGCCTGCCCTTCCTGCAGAGTGACGTGGCCATCAACCCGGGCAACAGCGGAGGCCCGCTGGTGGACGGGAACGGCCAGGTCATCGGCATCGCGCAGCTGCGCAGCGGCAACGGCGTGAACCTGTTCATCCCCATCGCCGAGGCGTTGCAGCGCCTCGGGCTGCAACTGCAGGCCGAAGGCGGCTGAGCGTCGCGGTGCTTCAGTGCGCCGCAGCGAACGCCATCACCGCATCCATCACGTCGAGGTTCGACGCGGCGCCCATCTGCGCGTCGAGCGAGGCCACGCCATGGTCGGCGCCGTGCACGCGCTTGAGCACCAGCCTGCCCAGGCAGCTGGACCACGTGTCCACGTTGCCCGTGGTCGTGTAGCCGCTGCTGCTCAGCGTGCCGGCGCAGGCCTGCGCCGTGCGCGCCTGCTGTTGGTGGAACTCGCCGATGACGACGTTGTCGACCCAGGCCTCGATGGACGCCAGCACGACCGTCGGGTTCACCGTCCACGTCGCGGCCTCCCACGCGCCGGCCGTCTGCATGATGCTGTCGGCGTCGCCGATGATGCCCATGTAGGGCGCGGCCGTGCTGCCCGGCGTGCAGGGTGTGGCCGCCTGGTTGAACGTCGATGACGCAGGCCCCGCCAGTGACACGTAGCGGCTGAACGTCGCGTTCGACTCGCACCACATGCGGTTGGTCATCGCGCCGCCCATCGAGTGGCCCATCAGCGTGATGTCGGTGAGGCCGTAGTCGCTGCGCACCTGGGCGGCCAGGGCCTGCAGGAAGGCCTTGTCGTCCTGGCCCGACGTCATCGCATAGTTGCTCCACGTCGTCGCGCCCGGGTTGCTGGCGAGGTGCTGGCCCTGCGGGATCACCAGCGTCACCTTGTTGGCGTCCAGCCAGGCCCAGTTGATGGTCGCGGTGGTGGCGGTGGTCGCGCTGCTGTTCAGGCCCACCTGGTAGGCCACGGCGTTCAGGTCGCCCCCACCGCCGTGCAGCAGCACGATGGCGCGCGTGGCGCCGGCAGTGCGGTAGATGTTGACCGCGTGCGGGTAGCCGGCGACGGTGGTCGACACCAGCTGGTCGGTCACCGTCGGCTGCTGCGTGGTGCCGCCGCTGCTGTCGCTGCCGCCACCGCCGCAGGCGCTGAGGCTGGCGGCCAGCAGCAGTGTGGCCAGCGTGTTTGTGCTGTTCAATTCGGTCCTCCCTGATGTGCTTTTCATGAGTTCAGCGGCGCGGCTCGCCATCCATCCAAGCGGCGCGGATCTCGCGCCCGCAGGCCACCGACGCCGCGGCCGGCTTCTCGCTCGTGTCGCCGCCCAGCAGGCCGTTGCGCTGCTCGCGCGCGACGATGCCGTAGAAGCGCTTGTCCGCGCTGACCCACGGATAGAAGCCGAATGCGCCAGGGCTGCTGAACGCGCCGTCACCGACGTTGGGGTCGTCCTCCACCCAGTGGCCGATGCTGTAGTGCCAGCTTTCCGTCGACGGGATCGGCGTCTTCACGGCTTCGTTGGGGCAGGTCTGCGGATTGGTGCAGACGGCCTGCGTGCCCAGCAGCCGGCTCAGCTGCAGCCGGCCGTCCAGCAGCCCGCGCAGGAAGCGGCTGTATTCGGCCGCGCTTGTCACGCCGCCGCCGGCCGGCATGGCCTGGCTGTAGCTCAACTGCCAGTCGAAGCCCAGCGCCGGTGCCAGCGCCTGCTTCACGGCCAGCGCCAGGCCGTCGGGGCCGAACGAGCCCAGCCCCATCAGCACCGCATGCTGCTGCATGTGGCCGCCGTTGTAGTCGAAGCGGTTCTCGGTGGCTGGGTTCTTGCGGCCGCGGCCGTTGATGAGGCTGTCCTGGCAGGCCGCGACGGACTGGTCGCGCCGGCACACGTGGTAGTAGGTGTAGCCGGACTGGAAGTGCAGGAACTTCACGTCCTCGGCCGTCAGCTGCCCCTGGCGGCGCTCGGCGACGAAGGCGCCGTACAGCCACTTGGAGGCCGACGCGATCGCCATCTCCGTGCCGCGGTCGGGCGCGTTGTCGCCGGCCTTGCCGCCGGCCAGCGGCTGCGTCGCGTTGCCCAGCTCCCAGTAGAACGGCTGGGCCGCCACGCAGGCGGCCGACTTCTCGGCCGTCAGCCGCGCAGCGGTGGCGCGCTGCAGCGGCGTGGGTTCGGCATGCGCCAGCAGCGGTACGAGGGCGACGGCGGTGAGGGCAAGGCGGTGCATGGACGGTCTCCGGAATGCGGTGCTTTCATGCTGCCCGGCCGTGCCGCTGCAGTGGTTGCCGCGGCCGTTGCAGTGTTTGCAGGATCTGACGGCGCCGCCGCCTTGCAACGGTTTGTCATCGTTTTCCGCCGGAGCATCCCGTCGCGGCGTCTCTAACATCCACCGCATGACCCGCATCCTGATTGCTGATGACGAGGCCGAACTTCGCGGTCTTCTGCAGCGCTACCTGACCGAGCAGGGCCTGAGCGTGCGCGCCGTGCCCGACGCCGCTGCCGCCGCCCAGCTGCTGGCGCGCGAGCGCTTCGACGTGCTGGTGCTGGACCTGATGATGCCCGGTGAGGACGGCCTCTCGCTGTGCCGCCGCCTGCGTGGCCAGGGCGAGACCATCCCCATCCTCATGCTGACCGCGCGCGGTGAACTCGTGGACCGCGTGCTGGGCCTGGAGATGGGCGCCGACGACTACCTCGCCAAGCCCTTCGCGCCGCGCGAGCTGCTGGCACGCATCCAGGCCATGGTGCGCCGGCAGCAGCAGCTCGGCGCCCACCTCGGCCCGGCCGGCGAGGCGGCCGTGAGTTTCGGCCCCTTCACGCTCTACCCCAGCCAGCGCCGGCTGGAGCGCCATGGTGTCGAGGTCGAGATCAGTACCGTCGAGTTCCAGCTGCTGCGCGCGCTGGCCAGCCAGCCCAACCGGCCGCTGGGCCGCGAGAAGCTGCTGACGATGGCGCATGGCGACGACCACAACGTCAGCGACCGCAGCCTCGACGTGCAGATCATGCGGCTGCGCCGCATCGTCGAGGCCGACCCCGGCGTGCCGCGCCACATCCAGACCGTCTGGGGCCTGGGCTATGTCTTCATTCCGGAGCCTGACGCGCGATGAAGTGGGGCCTGTCGACGCTGTTCGGCCGCAATCTTTGGCTCATCGTGGCCCTCATCGTGCTGGGCCAGATCGTCAACGCGCTGGCCTACGGCCAGCTCGTCGCCAGGCCGCGCATCAAGCAGTCGGCCGAGGCGACGGCGCGCAGCCTGCAGGCGGTGGCCGAGGGCCTGAGCCTGCTGCCTGAAGACCAGCGCGCGGGCTTCGTGGCCCGCTTCAACGACCGTGCCGGCTCGGGGCTGGAGATCGGGCGGCATCGGCGCATCTCGATGCTGGAACGCGGCTATCTGACGGAGCTGGCGGCGCAGCTCGGCGTGGCGGACGGCGAGCTGGCGTGGCGCCGCGAGGCCAACGGCCTGATCGCCGTGCAGCCGCCCGGCGTGGCCTTCTGGCTGGTCGTGCCGTCGGTGCAGCCCGCCTTCCGCTTTGCGCGCACGTGGATCATCGCCAGCGCCGTCAGCGGCGCACTGGCGCTGCTGGGGGCCTGGCTCATCCAGCGCCGCATCAACCGGCCGCTGGCGCGGCTCGTCGAGGCGACCAAGGCCGTCGGCGAGGGCCGGCGCCACCTCGTGCTGCCCACCGACGGCCCGGCCGAGACGGCGGCGCTGGCGCGCGGCTTCAACGAGATGGCCGCGGCACTGGCGCGCGACGAGGAGGAGCGGCTGCTGATGCTGGCCGGGCTGTCGCACGACCTGCGCACGCCGCTGGCCAAGATCCGCCTCGCCAGCGAGATGTTGCGCGACGCGGGCCAGGGCGACGCGGAGCTGCTGGACACGCTGGACCGCAGCCTGCATGGCCTGGACGGGCTGCTGACGCAGTTCCTCGACTACGCGCGTGCGTCCCACCCCGCCGAGCAGGAGCGGCCGCCCGTGGACATCGAGCTGCGCGAGTTCCTCGCCGAGACGCTGGCGCTTGCGCCGGGCCTGCCGCACCCGCTGCTGGCCGACGGCCCCGCCGTGCGCCAGCGCGCCCGGCCGCAGGCGCTGCGCCGGCTGGTGCTCAACCTCGTCGTCAACGCGCAGAACCACGGCGCGCCGCCCATCGAGCTGGCCTGTGGTCGGGACGACGGCGCGGCATGGATCGAGGTGCGCGACCGCGGCCCCGGCATCGCGCCGGCCCGCGTCGACGAGCTCAAGCGCCCCTTCCAGCGTGGCGACGCGGCGCGCGGCGGCAAGCCGGGCTCGGGCCTGGGCCTGGCCATCGTCGATCGCATCGCGCGCGCCGAGGGCGCGAAGCTGACGCTGCTGCCGCGCGACGGTGGCGGGCTGGTGGCGAGGGTCAGCTGGGCTTGACCGCCACGAAACGGTACTCGTGCTGCGAGTCTCGCAGCACCAGCGTCGGCTGGTCGGCCTTGTCGTCACGCACGAACTCGATGCCGGCCACGCCGGGGTCAATGGTCATGTAGCTCTGCGTGCCGTCCTCGTTCTGGCGCAGCGCGACTTCGCTGTTCCAGTGGTCGAACTGGAAGCGCAGCTTGCCGGCCTGACGACTGACCTTGACGTGACCAAGCTCGGGGCTGGCATAGCGTGCGGCCAGCGCCTTGGCGGCGGCGGCCGGCACCGGCAGCGTCAGCCGTTCTCGGAACTTGGCCAGCTCGGCCTGGTGGTTGGCGATGGACACCTTGAGGCGGTCGTCGGCCTCGGGCCGGCCGTCGAACACGACCTCCAGCAGCTTGCGCTGCAGCGGGCCACGCAGCAGCACGCCGGCGTCGGAGTTGGTGAGGATGGTCACGCCGATGCCGTACTCGGGCAGCCAGATCATGTTGGAGTGAAAGCCCAGCATGTCGCCGCCGTGCGAGGCGACGGTGATGCCGTACTGCGTGTCGACGATGAGGCCCATGCCGTATGTGATGTCCTCGCCGACCATGACCTGCGGCTTGTAGCGCTCGGCCCAGTTGGCCTCGCCGATCAGCGGGCGCCCCTCGGGCGTGCGGCCCTTGTTCAGTTCCATCAGCACGAAGCGGCTGAAGTCGTTGGGCGAGGTCCACACCGCCCCGGCCGGCCGGGCCGGGAGGATGGTGTAGTTCAGGTCCATGCTGGCGCGGCGCGTGCTGCCGTCGACGGCGTCGCCGTGCGGCATCGCGTGGTTGCCGCGCATGACCTTGGCGTAGTCGAAGGTGGTGTTCTTCATGCCCAGCGGGCCGAACAGCAGCTCCTGCATGGCCTCGTCGTAGGCGGCGCCGACTTCCTTGCCCGGCTTGAGCGCCGCGGCGGCGATGAAGCCACCGGCGCCCACCATCAGGTTGCTGTACTGGAAGACCTCGCCGAACTTGCTGGTCGGCTTCATCGTCGCGAGCTGGTCGAAGGTGGTCCGGGCCGGCGCCTTGCCGTCGGCAAAGATCCAGTCCAGGTCCTGCCGCGGCATGCCGGTGCAGGCGCAGACGAGGTGCCGGATCTGCACGCTCTTGGTCACGTCCGCGTCGGCGAGGCGGAAGCCCGGGTAGGCCTCGGCGGCGGGCTGGTCCCAGCGCAGCTTGCCGGCGTCCACGGCGCGGGCCAGCAGCGCCGTGGTCATCGCCTTGGTGTTGCTGGCGGCCATGAACAGCGTGTCGGCGTCCACCGGTGCGGGCTTGCCCAGCTCCCGCACGCCCAGGCCGCCGGCCCAGACGACCTGCCGGTCGCTGATGAAGCTCAGGCCCACGCCGGGCACGCCGAGCTGCTTCATGCCGTCGGCGACGAAGGCCTTGAGCTGCTCGACGCGCTCGGGCGTCAGCGGCCTGGCGGTGCGGCCGGCGAAGCTCTCGCGCTGATAGCCCTGTGGCCGCAGGCTGGCGAAGAACTTGCCGATGGGCGCGCCGCGCTTTTCCAGCGTCGCGTCGGCGGCCTGCAGAAGCAGCACGGACCAGGCCTTGCCGTCGCCGGTGCTGGAGCGCCTCACGATGGCCTGCAGCGTGAGCTTCTCGTTGGGCGAGGTCTCGTAGTCGAAGACCTGCTGGTCCACCCAGCCATTGCGGGCCGGCCGTGGCGTGGCCAGGCGCAGCGTGCGCTTGAAGCCGGGGTCGACGAGCTGCCAGGCCTGCGCGACGGCATCGGCCGCGTCCCTGGCGCCGGCGAGGTCGACGACGGTGATGGTCGCGTCGCCCTCGGGCGCGGTGAACGTCAGCAGGTTGCCGGTGCTGCTTGCCGTGAAGGCTTCCGGCGGCGAATAGCTGTGGCCGGCGGAAGTGGTGTCGGCGTTCGCGGCGAACGCAGCGGCGAGCAGTGCGGTGATCAGCAGGCGGCGCATGGGGGCTCCTTGATGAGGAGCCCGCATGCTAGGCGTGGTTTACGACGCGCTGATCTTCACCGCGACCGTGCCGGTCGTCGTATGGCCGAGGTTGTCCTTCAACGTGATGACGAGGTTGTAGGTGCCCGTCACCGGCTTGGCCCAGGCCAGAGCGATGGCGGTGCTGCTGGCCGACAGGCTCATGCCGCTGGCCGCACCGCTGATGCTGATGGACAGCGACGTGGCACCGGGAGCGCTGTAGCCGATGCTGGCGCTGAGCGCCTTGCCGGCCACGCCGCTGATGCTGGTGGTCGTCAGCTGGGGCCCCGCCGAGGTCGTGGTCGTCGTCGTGGACGTGGACGTGGATGTCGAGCTCGTGCTGGACGAGGTGGCCGCGCCCAGGCTGGTCAGCAGCGCGCTGACGTTGGGCGTGCCCCAGCCGGTGGGCGTGTCGTAGCCGGTCTTGGCCGTGCAGGTGGTGCAGCTGCCGTTGCTGCCGCTCGACACGTCCTTGAAGACGGTGGCGTAGGTCGTCGGCACGGCGCCGATCTGCTGGTAGATGGCCGCGTGCGGCTGGCCCAGCAAGGCCTTGGCCGAGGCGACGCGCACGGCGTTGGCCACGGCGAAGAGGCCGGCCCATTGCGGCGTGGACAGGCTGGTGCCGCCTGCGCTGACCCAGCGCACGGTGGTCGTGCCGGAGGCGATCAGCGCCACGTACTGGCCGGAGTTGGGGTCGGCGTTGAAGGCCACGTCGGCCACCGCGCGGCGCGCGTAGCCGCTGATGCTGCCGCTCTGGTAGCTGGGCAGCGCGACGTAGGCGCTGGTGCCACCGCCGGTGCCGGTCCAGGTCGTCTCGCTGCGCGAGCCGCTGCCGCTGTAGGTCAGCGTCGTGCCGCCCACGCCCACCACCTTGCTCGACACCGACGGCCAGGACACGGCCGCGCCGTTGTCGCCGGTGGCGGCCAGGTAGGTCATGCCGCTGGCGGAGAAGATGCTGTCGTAGCTGCCGACCCAGCTGCCCTCGGACGCGCCGAAGCTCATGGACACGACGCCCGTGCCCATTTTGTTGGCCAGCGCCACGCCGTTGGACAGGCTGGTCACGCCGGCGTCCGGTGCCTCGATGAGGACGATGCGGGCCAGCGGCGCGGTGGCGTGTGCCCATTGCACGTCGAGCGCGATCTCGGTGGCCCAGCCGCTGTCGTAGGCGGGCGCCGTGGCGGTGAGCGCGCCGGCCGTCGTGCTGTAGGCGATGACCAGCTCGCAGCCACTGCTGGACGCGGAGGCCAGCGGCAGCGTGGCGGTGGCCGCCAGCGTGCGAGAGGTGCAGGTGGGCAGGCCGAACTTGCTGTTGAAGGCGGCCAGCTCGGCGACGACGTTGGGGTCGTGCTTGGCGTTGACGATGTAGATGGTCTGGCCGGCGCCCAGCTGCGCGGCGGAGGCCGACAGCGCCGGCAGGCCGTACGCGGCGCGGATCTGCGCCGGCGTGTACGTGGTGACGGTCGTCGTCGTGGCCATCGGCGCGGCCTCGCCGCTGGCAGCGGCCAGCGCGGTGCGGCGCTGGGCGTAGTCGTCCAGCGCGGCGAGCGTCAGGCCCTTGGTGGCGATGCCTGCTGCGGCCTGCGTGCGGTGCGGCTCGGCGTCGGCGCCGATGTCGGCGGGCGGCTCCAGCTCGGCAGCGGCGATGTGGAAGCTGTGGCTGGCCTCGGCGCCGGCGGCCGGGTCGAGATCCACGCTGAGCGCGACGTCGGTGGTCGCCGCGCTGGCCTGCACCGTGGCCGTGGTGTCGGTGCTGCTCGCGCCGCCTCCGCAGGCGGTCAGTGCCGCGGCGGTCAGGAGGCTGAGGGTCCAGGTGAGACGGTTGCTGCGCATGGCCGGTGTCTTGCAGTGAAGAGGGCCACGCCGGACAAGACCTCAGGTCTTGGCGGCCCCGCTGCCATGGCACTTGCGTGATGCACGTGCTGTAGGCCGGAAGCTTTGCGTCCCCATCTTTCGACGGGTTTGCCCTCTGGGTTGGTAAACGGGTTCAGTCTAGGCGCCGGGTGGGGCTTCAGATGCAGGCCGCTGCGGCCGGCGCGTGACTTCTGCCGCGGTGCCTGGGCATGACTTTCGTTGCCATCCGTATCTGCAGTTTCGTTGCTTTGTGTCGCGCCTGAAATGCACGCGCTTTCATGCTGCGGTGCGCGTCTCGTGCAGCGCTGGTGGCGCTTCGTGCGTGTGCTGCGGCGGTTCGCCGCTCCGACGCGAGCCGACCGGCCGCGCGCCTCTAGAGTGCCGGCCATGCACAGCGCCAATCCCCTCGCCCACGGCAACCGCTTCCAGCGCGCCTACTACCGCTGGGCCCTCCCGTACTACGAACGCTACGGCCAACAGGACCCGGCGCTGCGCGAGCGCGTCGAGCTCATCGACATCCACCTGTACTCGCGCCGCGGCCTTGGCGCCTGGGTGGGCTGGCTGCTGGGTCTGGCCGGCACGGTGGCGTGGGTGCTCGGCAAGGGCGCGACCTGGGGCGCGGCGCTGGGCACCGGCATGCTGGTCTGGGTGCTGCTGAGCATCGGGCTGCTCATCATCTGGCTGAACCCGAAGCGCAGGCCTGGGCGGAACGGCTTCAGCATCGTCCGTTTTGTGCTGATCCTCGCCGTGATGGTGCTGGCCGTGGTCTGCGGGCGCGGCCTGCACGACGGCCAGCTCGACGGCGACCGCATGCTGGCGGCGCTGCGCGCCTCGACCCACACACTGCTGCCGATGGCCGCGGGCCTGGCGCTGCTGATGGCGGGCGTGGCGCGGGTCGGGCGGGCGGCGTACGAACAGCAGTTGTCGCGGCTGCAGCTGGTGGCCGAGCGCGATGCCGCCGCGCGCACCGCCGCCGAGGCCGACCTGCGACTGTTGCAGGCGCAGATCCACCCGCACTTCGTCTTCAACACGCTGGCCACGCTGCAGCACTGGGTGGACCGCCGCGACGAGCGCGCCGGCCCGCTGCTGCGCGAGCTGACGGGCTTCCTGCGCCGCAGCACCGAAATGCTGGGCCGCCCCACCGTACCGCTGGCCGATGAGGCGCTGGCTGTGCGCCACTACCTCGCCATCCTGGCCACGCGGCTGGATGGCCGCGTGCAGGGCGACGTCGACATCGCGCCGGGCCTGGCCGCCGAACCGGTGCCGCCGGGCCTGCTGCTGACGCTGGTGGAGAACGCCGTCGAGCATGGCCTGGAACCCAAGATCGGTGGCGGCCGCCTGACACTGGCGGGCGGCCGCGAGCCGGACGGCCGCTGGTGGCTGCGCGTCGACGACGACGGCCTCGGGCTGGCGGACGGCGCCGAAGACGACGTGGGCCTGGCCAACCTGCGTCAGCGGCTGCGCCACCACTTCGGCGAGCGCGCCCGCTTCACGCTGCAGCGCCGCGCCGAAGGCGGCGCACGCGCCGAGATCCTGATCCATCCCGAGACGACATGACCCGACTGCTGATCGCCGACGACGAACCTGCGCCCCGTGAACAACTGGCCGACGCGCTGACCCAGGCCTGGCCCGACGCGCGCATCGTGGCCCAGGCCGAGCACGGCGCCGACGCGTGGGACCAGTGGCTGGCCCATGAGCCCGACGTCTGCTTCCTCGACATCCGCATGCCCGGCCTGTCGGGCATCGACGTGGCACGGCGCATCGCCGGCCGCTGCCCGGTGGTGTTCGTCACGGCCCACGGCGACCACGCGTTGCAGGCCTTCGACGCCGGCGCGGTGGACTACCTCGTCAAGCCGCTGGAGCCGCAGCGGCTCGCGCAGACGGTGGCGCGGCTGCGCCAGAACCAGCAGCGTCCGGCGCCGGCCGGCGACGCGCTGCAGCAACTGCTCGCGCAGCTGGATGCCCGCCAGCGCCGCCCGGCCTGGCCCGACACGCTGCAGGCCGCCGTGGGCAAGGAGGTGAGGCTGATCCGCGTCGGTGACGTGATCTATTTCGAGTCCGACAGCCGCTACACGCGCGTCGTCTACGCCGAGGCGGGCGAGCAGCGCGAGGCCTTGCTGCGCACGCCGCTGAAGGACCTGCTGGCGCTGCTGGACCCGGCGCGCTTCCAGCAGGTGCACCGCTCCACCGTCGTCGCGTCCGCGCAGATCGCCAGCGCGCTGCGCGACGACGACGGCAACATGGCGCTGCGCCTGCGCGGCTCGCGCGACACGCTGACGGTGTCGCGGCCCTTCCAGGGCCTGTTCAAGGGACAGTGATCTCCACGGCGATGCCGCTCAGCACCGCGTTGCCCGACAGCGGGTCGCGCATCGCGTCGTCCAGCAGCGCGTTCATGTTGACGCCCGGCCGCTCGCGCGCCACGCCCAGCTGCACGCCGTCCAGGTCGTGCCCCCAGCCGTGCGGCAGGCTGACGACGCCGGGGCTCATGTCGGCGCTGCGCTCGACGCGCGCAATCAGCTCGCCAACGGCGCTCTTCACCTTGGCGAACTCGGCCAGGCCCAGCCGTTCGGCGTCGCCGGGGTTGACCAGCAGCGTGCAGCGGTCCGGCCCCTTGGCGAGCACGGGCAGGTTGTGCATCCAGCTGTTGCCGGAGCGCGTGTCGCGGCGGCCGATGAGGCTGAATTCGGGCGCCGGTGCGGCGCGCACCTCGGCGAGGTCGGCCAGGATGGACGGGGGCGCCAGTTCGATCTGGCCGCTGGGCGTGCGCAACACCTCGGGGATGCGGGATTGCAGCGCGCCCAGGTCCACGCCACCGCCCTCGACGGTGCTCGCCGCCTTGACCTTGGCGAGATTTAGTCCGTCGGGCTTGCGGCCGAACTGGTCGCCGTAGGGGCCCACGCGCAGCTGCAGGTCGATGAGCCGCTCGGGGCCGCGCCAGGGTTGCAGCGCGGCGAGGATGGCGGGCGTCTGGTCGCCGGCAAAGCGGTGCACGTCGGCCGCGATGGCTTCGTCGTCCAGTTGCTGCACGTCCACGCCCAGGCCGCGGCCTTCCAGCAGCGCGCACAGGCGCAGGATGGTCTGCCACTCCTGCGGCGTGCCGGCCGCGGCGTCGAACACCGGGCCGGAGAAGCGCGCGTGGTTGCGGTGGCTGAGCTGCGGGAAGGCGACGTCGAAGTGCAGGTCTTCCAGCGGCGAGAGGCCCGGCAGGATGACGTCGGCGTGGCGCGTCGTCTCGTTGACGTAGATGTCCAGGCTGAGCATGAAGTCCAGGCCTTCCAGCGCCTTCGCGATGCGCGGGCCGCCGGGGGCGGACAGCACCGGGTTGCTGGCGATGGTGATGAGGGCCTTGACCTGGCCTTCGCCGGGCGTTTCCATTTCTTCGGCCATGACGGTGATCGGCAGCTCGCCGAACACCTCCGGCGCGCCGGATACGCGGCTCCTGCGCCGGCCGGTCGTGATGCCCTTGCCACTGCCGGGCTTGCCCTGCGTGTTGGGCGCGAACGCCGCGGCCTTCGCGAACATCGCGCCGCCTTCGCGGTCGAGGTTGCCGGTCAGCACGTTGATGAGGTCGACCAGCCACGAGTTGACCGTGCCGAAGCGCGTCGTGCAGGTGCCGATGCGTCCGTAGACGGCGGCGCGCGGCGCGGCGGCCAGCTCGCGCGCGATGCGACGCTGCACGTCGGCCGGAATGCCGCACCCGGCGGCCGTGACCTCGGGCGGGAACGGCGCGACGGCCGCACGGGCGTCGTCGAGGCCGTTGACATGCTCGGCCAGCCGGCCCAGCTTGACGAGGCCTTCGGCGAACAGCGTGTGCGCGATGCCCAGCAGCAGCAGCGCGTCACCGCCAGGGCGCACGGGCAGGTGCTCGTCGGCCGCGGTGGCCGTCTCGCTGCGGCGCGGGTCGACGACGACGATGCGCCCGCCGCGCGCCCGCATGGCCTTGGCCTTGCCGCGGTAGTCGGGCACCGTCCACAAGCTGCCGTTGCTGATCATCGGGTTGCCGCCGAGGATGAGCAGGTAGTCGCAGCGCTCGATGTCGGGCAGCGGGATGCTGAGCCAGTGGCCGAACATCAGCCCGGCGCTGAGTTGCTTGGGCATCTGGTCCAGTGTGGACGCGCTCATGACGTTGCGCGAGGCCAGCGACTTCACGAGGCGCGGCGTGTAGGCCAGCAGGCTGACCTTGTGCGCAGCCGGGTTGCCGATGGTCAGCGCCACGGCGTCCGGCCCCTGCTCGCGATGGATGGGCAGCAGGCGGCGCTCGATCTCGGCGAAGGCTTCGTCCCACGTCGCCTCGACGAAGACGCCGTCGCGCTTGATCAGCGGCGTGCGCAGGCGGTCGGGGTCTTCGTGCAGGTCCTTCAGGCTCACGCCCTTGGGGCACAGGTAGCCGTGGCTGAACACGTCGTTGTCGGCGCCGCGGATGGCGATGACCTTGGCGCCGTCGGTCTTCACTTCCAGCCCGCAACAGGCCTCGCAGAGCGGGCAGATGCGGTAGTGGCTTGCGGGCATGGCGTCTCCTGGCGGCTTTTTGCAGCCGGCCAGCTTAGCCGTGGCGCCCAGGGCGGGCGCGTCACTCAGGCGACGGGGTCAGTCGCCGCGCAGCCCCATCTCGCCCATCTCGTCCAGCCAGCGGCCCACGCCGTCGGTGCCCAGCCCGTCCACGCCGCCTACCAGCGTCTCGTGGATGGGCGCGATGCCGACGAAGCCGAGGATGTTGCGCTCCAGCGAGCGCAGCGAATGCGCGCGGAAGATCCAGCGGTAGACCAGCGCCGGCATGCCCATCGTGACGACGACGCGGGCCGAACGACCGGTGAGCAACTTCTTGCCGAGCGGGTTGCCGGGCACCGGCTCGAACGCGAAGCCGCGCCGTGCGATCTGTTCCAGGAAGCCCTTCAGCAGCGCCGGCATGTCGCCCAGCCACAGCGGGAAGAAGAACACCAGATGCTCCGCCCAGTGGATGACCTCCTGCGCCGGCCGCAGCGAGGCAGGCACCTCGCCCTCCAGCCAGTCCTTCTGCGAGCGCAGCAGCGGGAAGTCCAGTTGCGCGACGTCGATGCGGCGCAGTTCGTGGCCCGCCTCACGCGCACCCTCGGCATAGGCTTCGGCCAGCGTGTGGCAGAGGTGTCCGCCAGCGGGATCGGGGTGGGCCTGGATGATGGCGATACGCGCGGGCATGGCTCCTCCTTGAGCGCGGCCATCGTCCCGCGGGCGACGCGGTGCCGCCTTGATGTCGGTCAATCTCGGCGGCGCGGGCCCGCTACCAGTTGCCGATGCTCGGGTTCTGGTAGCTGAACTCGTTGGGCACGTCCGCGGCGAGGTTGGTGTACGAGAACGACATGCTCAGCGCCAGCGAACTGACCTGGTGCCACCAGCCCAGCGGCAGGAAGAGGGTGTCGCCCGGCTCCAGCACGACGTCCAGCACCTGGGCGTCGCGCAGCAGCGGGTAGCGGGCGTAGTCCGGCGCATCGAGATCGATGGGGCTGTAGACGCCCATGCGGTTGTAGAGCAGCGGCGTCTGCAGCGGCGACACGAAGCGCCAGCGCTTGCGGCCCACGACCTGGGTGTGGAAGAGCATCAGCGTGTCGTGATGCAGCGGCGTGCGCGTGCCGGCGGGGCCGAACCAGAACGACGCCGCCGTGTGCAGCAGCGCCGGGTCGCAGATGGGCGGCATGCGGCCGATGTCCTGCAGCAGCGGCAGGAACTCGGGGCGGCGCAGCATCTCGTCGTTGGCCGTGAGGTAGTGGTCGTTGGTCGCGCCACCGCTGACGACGAGGTCGACGAACTCGGCCACCGTCATGCGCTGGCGCAGCTGGGTCTTGTTCTGCTCGAACAGCGCGTCGCCGTTGCGGCCCACCTGCACGTCGACGTCCAGGTGGCCGAAGCGCTCGCGCAGGTCGGCCGGCGACCAGCGCCGCAGCGCCGGCCAGTCCTCGGCCACGTCGGTCAGCACGACGGGCCTGCAGCCACGCACATAGCGCCCGATGAACTCGTCGCGCGACACGCCGCGGCGCTTCTCGATGACGCCGTAGCCCGGGTCGCCCTGCCACAGCTGCTGCAGGTTGCCGACCACGGATTCGAGCTTGCGCAGCAGCTGCTGGTGGCGGCGCGCGGCCAGGAAGACAGGGTCCTGCTCGATCTGCTCGATGGCGGCCATGCTCGTCGCCGGGTCCAGGCCGGACTTCTCCATCGTGTCGAGCATGGAGGCGGGCGAACAGTGCCAGAGCCGGTTGTCGGCCACCCAGCCCAGCCAGTCGGCCGGGAGATCGAGCAGGGCGGCGGGCCGCGGGCGGGGCGGAGGCTTCAGCGGGGGCAGCGGCATGGGCGGCGGTGGCGGCGGGCGGCGAGGCGGGGGTGAACGTTAGCGCCAACGGTAGGCCACCCGCGCGACATGCGCGTGAAGGTCAGCGGCGCGCCAGCCAGGCCTGCAACTGCCGCAGCACGGCCGCGTCGGTCTGCAGTGCGAGGTGGCCCAGGCCGGCGAAGACGGCGGTGTCGGTGAAGGCCAGCCGGCGCGTGGCCTCGCGGTGCTGGCCCAGCGCGCTGGCCACGGGTACGAGGCCGTCGCCCAGCCAGCGCGCGGGCGGGCCCGCAGGCTCCCGGGCCGTGGTGGCGGCCACCGCGTAGCAGGCCACGCCGTCGGGCAGCGGCAGGCGGCTGGCCCGGCCCGCGTCGGCTTCGAGCAGGCTGCCGTGCGCCAAGTCGCGGATGCCGGCACTGCGCCGCGCAGCCAGGGCCGCGAACGGGCGCGAGTAGGCGCTGAGGGCCAGCAGTTGCTGCACCTGCTGGCCGCCGCGCTCCAGCGGCGCGCCGAGGTGGGGCGTGCCCAGCGTGACGAGGCGGCGCAGGCGCCGGGGCCAGCTGCGGCCGCCGGCCTGCGCGATGGCGCTGCGCGCGACGAGGCCGCCCATGCTGTGGCCCAGCAGCGTGAGTGGACCGGGCACGTCGTCCAGCAGTTCGGCCAGTTCGGCGCCGTTGCGCCAGACCGGCCGGCCAGTGTTGTAGCGCAGGCCCAGCGGCCGGTAGCCGAGCGCCGCGAGCGCGGCGGGGAAGTCGGCACCGTCGCGGCGCCATTGCGCCTCGTTCATGCACAGGCCGTGCAGGAAGACGAGCGGTTCGCCGGTGGCGCCCTCGACCAGCGGGCGCAGGCTCATCGGCGTGGCGAGCGGGTTGGCGGTGGCTTCGAGGTAATCACCCAGCACGCCGTTGAGCGCGGCCTGCGCGGCGCTGGCCTGGTCCGCGTCGACCTGGCCGAGCAGTGGCGCCAGCGCGTCAAGCGCCAGGTCCAGCCCGCCGCCGACGAGGCGGGTCATGCCGCGCACGCTGCGGTAGACAAGGCCGGTGATGCCGGTGGTGCGCTCCCGTGGGGCGGTCAGCGGCACGCGGGCGATCTGGGCGTGCATGGCTTCGACGAGGTCGATAACGCCGGTGATCGCCTCGGTCGCGAGGCGGCTGGTGCCGCGCAGTTGCAGGGGGCTGGGCATGGCCCATCATGCCCCGAGTCGCGCGCTACATCTGCCGGAACAGATGCGCGCAGCTCTCGGCCACCAGCAGCATCTCCGAGCCGTGCTTGAGCTTGATCTGCATGCGCCCGCGGAAGTCCCGGCTCACGCTGGCGATGGCGTTCACGTTGACCAGCGTGGAGCGGTGGATCTGCCAGAACTGCTGTGGGTCCAGTTCGTCGATGAGTTCCTTCAGCGGCTTGCGGATCAGCGCCTCGCCGTCCTTCAGCGCGAGCCGCGTGTACTTGTTGTCGCTCTGGAAGAACATCACCTCGTCGACGGTGATGAGCCGCAGCGTCTGCCCCACCGACGCGTTGATCCAGCGCAGCGGCGCGCGCGCGGCTGACGGCGCGGGCCGGGAGCTCAGCTGCTCCAGCACGCCGCCCAGTGGGGCAGGCGCCTGGCCCAGCCGCGCCTTCAGCCGAGAGATGGCTGTGAACAGCCGCGCGCCGGCCAGCGGCTTGAGCAGGTAGTCCACCGCGCCCTGGTCGAAGGCGGCGATGGCGTACTGGTCGTAGGCGGTCACAAAGACGACGTGGCTGCGGCCGGCCACCTGGCGGGCCACGTCGATGCCGGTGGCGCCGGGCATCTCGATGTCGAGGAAGAGGATGTCGGGGCGATGCTGGTCCAGCAGCCGCAGCGCCTCCAGCCCGTCGGCGGCCTCGCCGACGATGCTGAGCTCGGGCCACAGCCGGCCCAGTTGCTCGACGAGCTCGCCGCGCAGCGCGGCTTCGTCCTCGGCAACGACGGCGGTGGGGGAGAAGAGGTTCATGAAGGCAATCTCAACGTGAATTCGGTGCGGCCGGCACCGCTGGTGCAGACGAGGGTCGCGTCCAGCACCATCAGCCGCTCGCGCAGCGACGCGATCTCGGCGTCCTCGCTGCACAGGCCTTCCTGGTCGAAGCCCAGCGTGATGCTGCGTTCGGCCTTCAGCCAGCAGCGCGTCGGGTGGCCCAGCAGCAGCGCGCGCTGCACCAGCGGCAGCAGCAGCATCGGCGGCAGCGGCGTGGCGCCGCGTGAGCCCAGCTCGGCGTCGAAGGCGGGCGGCTGGCCGTTCAGGTCGCGCAGCAGGTCCAGGTAACTGGCGATCAGCTCGGCCTCGCCGCCCAGCGTGGCACCCGAGTCGCGCAGCCGTGGCAAGGCCACGCGCAGGTGGCGGATGAGGCGCTCCAGCCGCGCGCTGGCCGTCGGGTCCTGGCGCGCGTAGGCCTGCTCGACGGAGACGAGGGCGTCGAACAGCAGCGCCGGGTCCACCTGGGCCTGCAGCGCGGCCAGGCGCGCGGCCAGCGCATGGCGGCGCAGCTGGCTGTGCTCGCGCAGCAGGTCCTGCGCGGCCTGGTCCTGGCGACGGCGCAGCGTGCGGAACTCCAGCATGCCCACGAGCATCAGCGCCGGCATGAAGACCCACAGCGTGTCGCCGACGATGGCCGGCACGTGGAAGATGGTGCACCTGGGCTTGCCGTGGCTCAGCGCGTAGATGTCGCACATCGACGGCCAGGGCAGGGCGGCGGCCAGCGGGTAGATGACGGCGATGGTCAGCACGGAGCCCAGCAGTGTGGCCGCCACGAGGCGCAGCCGGCGCCGCGGATGGATGGGGCTGCTGCGCGCGGCCGGCAGCCAGCACAGCAGCAGCACGGTGCAGCTGACCAGCGGCAGGGTCAGCTGCCGGGCCAGCAACTGGGGCAGCTGGTCGCCCACGCGCATTTCGATCAGCGAGGTCAGGTCGATGGCGCCAAACAGCAGCGCCGCGGTGACGAAGACCAGCGCCTCGGCAGGGCGCAGCGAGCGCCAGGAGCGCAGCACGTGGCGGATCATGCGAGTGCCTCGGCCGGCAACCGCACACGTGCGACAACGCCGTGCGGCTGTGCCGCCTCCAGCTCCAGCGCGGCGCCGTCGCCGAAGCGGGCCGCCAGCCGTGCCCGCGTGTTGGCCAGGCCCACGCCCGTGCCGCCGCTGGCCGCGCCGAAGCCCTGGCCGTTGTCTGCCACCTCGACAGTGATGCCACCGCTGCCCGCGTGCTGGGCGCGGATCTCGATGCGACCACCCTCCGGCAGCGGCGACAGGCCGTGCTTGATGGCGTTCTCCACCAGCGTGGGCAGCACCAGCGTCGGCAGGTGGGCCGTCAGCAGCTCCGGCGGTGCCGTGATGTCGAAGGACAGCCGCTCGCCCATGCGCATCTGCAGGATGGCGAGGTAGTGGCGCACCAGCTCCAACTCGTCGGCCAGCGTGGACTCGTGCCGGCGCATGCCCGGCAGTGCGGCGCGCAGGTAGGCGATCAGGGCCACCAGCATGTCGCGGCCGCGGTCGGGGCGGGTCTCGTACAGGCGCTTGACGTTGGCCAGCGTGTTGAACAGGAAGTGCGGCTCGATCTGCGCGTTCAGCGCCGACAGCTGCGCCTCGGTCTGCTGCGTCTTCAGGGCCTCGCGCTCGCGGAACAGCTGCGCCAACTGCTCGCGGCCCTCACGCTGCGCGCGGCTGATGAGCAGCAGCGCGTAGGCCATGCCGCCCAGCAGCGTCCAGACGGCCGTCGTCGACACGGCCCAGGCGAGCTTGAAGGGCATCGGGTCGTCCAGCGACGAGACCTTGTAGCGCAGCCAGGTGCCCAGGGCGGCACCCGCGCCCACGGCCAGCGCCTGCACGGCCAGCCTGGCCGGCAGCGGCCAGCGCCGGCGGGCCTGCAGCGCCTCGGCCAGCGCCACGGTCAGCATCAGCGACAGCCCGGTCAGCAGGCACTGGCGGCTGAAGCGCACCAGATCGAACAGCGTGGAAGCGAGGTCGCCGGGGCCGTCCTCGCCCATCCAGCTCAGGTGGCGCGAGATCGCGTACAGCAGGCAGAAGTAGTAGACCCCCGCCAGCATGCGCAGGTTGCAGACGCGCCGAAAGGCTTGCAGCGGGCTCAGATCCTCCATGCCGCCATTCTCGGCAGCGCGGCGGGCGGCCGGGGCATGGTGCGATGAACTGGCCTCAGGCGTGCCTGGCTGCGGCAATCAGCGCCTTGAGTTCCCGCTCCGACGCGGCCGGGTCGCCGAGGTTGACCTCGATGAGGCGGCGCAGGTGGGTGATGGATTCGAGGTCGATGCTGCGGCACAGCACACCGGCGTGGCGGCCCTCCACATGCGCAAGCTCGCCGGCCATGGCGATGATGACGTCGGCGCCCTCGTCGCCGCTCGTGCTGAGGGGCAGCTTGACGAGGCAGGGCATGCCCGCCTGCGGTGCAGAGCCGGTAGGCAGCTGCAGCAGCACGCCCTTCAGCGAGATGTCGACGACCTGGCAGCGCAGCAGCGCCTGCGTGGTGATCAGCTCGGCGCCGGCGGCAAAGGCGACACGGGCGAATTGGCGGCGTTCGGTGCTGATGATGGTCTCCCGGTGGCGACCGAGGTCGGGTTCTTCGATCCTAGACGAAAGGTTCCAGCGTGCCCGCGCCGCTGAACACGGTGCTGTGGTCCACCGCCTCCTGCAGCCGCTCGGGCGCCAGCGCGGCCAGGCCCATGGCCTCCAGCATGAACCAGGCGGCACGCAGGTAGGCGACGATCTCGTCACGCGTGGCGTCGGTCTGCGTGGGTTCCTCGTCCCACATGCGGGCCGGTGCCTCGCGCGGCGCGACGACGGCCGGCCGGTGTGCGCGTGCGATGCGGGCCAGCAGCTCGCGCGTGTCCACCGTTGCGCTGGGCGCGTCGATGAGGCGCACGAGGTCCCCCAGCTGCTGCTCCGCCGCGGCGGCCAGCAGGTGCGCGGCCTGGTCGGCCCCGCCCGCCAGGTAGAGGCCGGCGGCGAGGTCGACGTATTCGAGGGCGGCCGACAGCCGCTGCAGGTCGGGGTTGGACGACATGGGCGGGGAGTCTAGGTCGTGTCAATGGGCAACGACAGGCCAAAGTTCACACTGCTTTGTTTATGCTGGGCCGTTCAAGGTATCTCCCAAGGAATCGCGATGATCGACCGCCGCCAGCACCTACAACACCTCGCCGCCCTGGCCGCCGCGTCCGCGCTGCCCGCCGTGGCCGCGGACGACAAGGACAGCACCTACGACGAGGACTCCATCCTCAAGGCTGCCACCGATTTCTTCGGCCAGACGACCGAGGGCCTCGCCAAGGTCATCGAGAAGGCCTTCAAGGAGCAGGGGCGTCCCAACGCCTACATCAAGGGCGAGGAGGCCGGCGCCGCCATCACCGTCGGCCTGCGCTACGGCGACGGCGAACTGATGATGAAGGGCGGTGGTGGCGGCAAGGTCTACTGGGCCGGTCCGTCCATCGGCTTCGACCTGGGCGCCAACGCGTCCAAGGTGTTTACGCTGGTCTACCACCTGCCCAACACCGGCGCCATCTACCAGCGCTTCCCGGGTGTGGACGGCAGCCTCTACTACGTCGGCGGCGCCGGCATCAACTACCAGCGCCTCAAGGGCATCACGCTGGCGCCCATCCGCCTGGGCGTGGGCCTGCGGGCCGGCGCCAGCGTGGGCTACATCCACTACCGCCGCGAGAAGAGCTACAACCCGTTCTGACGGCGCAATATCGCCCACTTCTGCGTGCCGTCAAAGCACGCAGACGGGCAGGCCGGCAATCTCACCCCTCCCCGCAACAAGGTCGGCGTCACCGCCCGGCTATCGCGGCGTAGACTGTAAATTCATCCAGTATCCGAGGCCCACCGTGAGCAGCACCACCGACCTGCCCGTGCAGGACATTTCCAGCGAAGTCCTGATCGAGAAATACGCCAAGGGCGGCGAGCAGACGCCCGACGAACTGCGCGAACGCGTGGCCCGGGCGCTGGCCGCCGCCGAGAAACCGGCCGACCGCGCGCGTTGGGCGGCCGCCTTCCTCGACGCCCAGCAGCGCGGCTTCGTGCCGGCAGGGCGCATCATGTCCGCCGCCGGCACCGAGCTGTCGGCGACGCTGATCAACTGCTTCGTGCAGCCCGTGGGCGACTCCATCGCCACGGCCGAGGACGGCGTGCCTGGCATCTACACCGCGCTGACCGAGGCCGCCGAGACCATGCGCCGTGGCGGCGGCGTCGGCTACGACTTCAGCCGCATCCGCCCGGCCGGCGCCTGGGTCGGCTCCACGCGCAGCCACGCCTCCGGTCCCATCAGCTACATGCGCGTGTTCGACCGCAGCTGCGAGACGGTGGAAAGCGCCGGCAGCCGGCGCGGCGCGCAGATGGGTGTGCTGCGCTGCGACCATCCGGACATCGAGGCCTTCATCCACGCCAAGGACGAAGGCGATCTGCGCAACTTCAACATCTCCATCGGCGTGACCGACGCCTTCATGGAAGCCGTGCAGGCGGACGGCCTCGTCGAGCTGGCGCACAAGGCCCAGCCCAGCGCCGAGCAGATCGAAGCCGGCGCCTACCAGCGCGGCGACGGCCAGTGGGTCTACCGCAAGGTCAAGGCCCGCGCGCTGTGGGATCAGGTCATGCGCTCCACCTACGACCACGCCGAACCCGGCGTGCTGTTCCTGGACCGCATCAACGCCGACAACAACCTGCACTACTGCGAGACCATCGCGGCGACCAACCCGTGCGCCGAACAGCCACTGCCGCCCTATGGCTGCTGCTGCCTCGGCTCCATCGACCTGACGCGCTTCGTGCGCGAGCCCTTCAGCGCCAAGCCGGTGTTCGACGAGGCCGGTTTTGCCGAGGTCGTGGCCGTGGCCACGCGCATGCTGGACAACGTGCTGGACGTGACACCCTGGCCGCTGCCCGCGCAGGCGCAGGAGGCCGCCAACAAGCGGCGCGTGGGCCTGGGCTTCACGGGGCTGGGCGACGCGCTGGTCATGTTGAACCTGCGCTACGACACGCAGGACGCTCGCGACATGGCCAGCCGCATCTCCGAGCTGATGCGCGACGCCGCCTACGCGGCCTCCAGCGACCTCGCCGCGGAGCGCGGCAGCTTCCCGCTGTTCAACGCCGACCTGTATCTCTCCGGCGGCAGCTTCGCCTCGCGCCTGCCGCAGGCGCTGAAGGACAAGATCCGCGCGCAGGGCCTGCGCAACTCGCACCTGCTGTCCATCGCGCCCACCGGCACCATCAGCCTGGCCTTTGCCGACAATGCGTCCAACGGCATCGAGCCGGCGTTCTCCTGGGCCTACACGCGCAAGAAGCGGCTGTCGCAGGCCGAGGGCGGTGGCTTCAAGGAGTACCAGGTCGAGGACCATGCCTGGCGGCTGTACCGCCACCTGTTCGGTGTCGACGCGCCGCTGAGCGACGCCTTCGTCACCGCGCTGGAGCTGAGCGCGGCCGACCATGCGGCCATGGTCGCGGCCGTCGCGCCCTACATCGACACGTCGATCAGCAAGACCGTCAACGTACCGGCCGACTACCCCTACGAGGACTTCCAGGATCTCTATGTGCAGGCCTGGCAATCGAAGCTGAAAGGCCTGGCCACGTACCGGCCCAACAGCGTGCTGGGCTCGGTGCTGTCGGTCACGCCCGAGGTCAAGCAGCCCGAGCCGCTGCGGGCCGAAGTGGACGGCACCAACCAGCGCCTCAAGGTCGAGCGCCTGCCACAGGCGGTCGTCGCGTCGTTGCGCTGGCCCAGCCGGCCCGACATGCCCGGCGGCAACCCGGCTTGGAGCTATCTGATCCAGCACCCGCACGGCGACTTCGCGCTGTTCATCGGCGAGCTGCCGCTGGACGGCCCGGACGGTGGCCTGTTCGGCCGCAATCTGCCGTTCGAGGTCTGGGTCAACGGTGCCGAGCAGCCACGTGGCCTGGCCGCGCTGGCCAAGACCCTGTCCACCGACCTGCGCACCAACGATGCCGCCTGGCTGCGCCTCAAGCTCGACGCGCTCGCCACGGTGGCCGAAGAGCGAGCCTTCGAGATGCCCACGCCACCCGGCGGCGAGAAGCGCCTCTTCCCCGGCGTCGTCGCCGCGACGGCCGCCGTCATCCGCTGGCGCTGCGAGCAGCTCGGCGCACTCGCCGAGGGCGGCCCGACGCCGGTCGTCGATGCGATGTTCAGCCGCAACGAGCCGCGCACCGGCGTGTCCGGCACGCTGGCCTGGGCCGTGGACGTGGACAACCCGGCGACCAACGAGCAGTTCACGCTGACGCTGAAGGAAGTCGTGCTGCCCACGCCCGAGGGCGGCAGCGTCACGCGCCCCTGCGCGATGGGCTTCTCGGGCAACTACCCCAAGGCGCTGGACGGCCTGGCGCGACTGCTGAGCCTGGACATGCGCGTCATGGACCCCGGCTGGATCGCGATGAAGCTGCGCAAGCTGCTCAACGTCGGCGAGCCGCTGGGCCACTTCATGGCGCCGGTGCCGTCTCTGAACGGAGAGCGTCGCCAACAGGTCTGGCCGTCCACCGTGGCCTACGTCGCGCGCCTCGTCATCCACCGCTACGCGATGCTGGGCATCCTCGACGAGACCGGTCAGCCGCTGACCGACATGGGCCTGCTGCAGACCCCGGCGCCCAAGCTCGCCGCGGCCGCCGGCACGCTTCAGGTCCAGGCCGGCAAGCCCTGCCCGGAATGCGGCAACGCGACGATGATCCACAAGGACGGGTGCGATTTCTGCACCGCGTGCGGCTATGTGGGGCAGTGCGGGTAGGCGGCCTCGTTACCGGCTGGTGAGGGGCTGCGGCGCGGCGGCTGCCGGCGGTATCAGCCGTCCCCTCAGCGCCGCCCATACCGTGGCGATGAACAGCCCCACGACGACGACGTTGGCCACCACGAACAGCACCGGCGCCAGTGCCGTGAACACGCGGTCGTCGCCGCGGTGGGCGAAGCGCATCGTGGCGGAGGCGATGGCCGTCACGCCGAAGGTGAAGGCCCAGTAGCCGGGCGTGAACGGCTGGCGTATCCATGGCAGCAGCCGCGCGGCGATGAGTGCCTGCACGATGGCGTAACCCAGCAGCGCGTGGGCGATGAGGTCCGGCGGGCCGGTCGTGAAGCTGGTGTAAGCGAGCAACGCGACGGCCGGCGGCGCGGGCTGGATGCCCAGCGTCGGGCGCAGCGGCGGCGGGAGTTCTTCACCTTGCAGCAACCGCGTCACGATGACCGACTCCAGCGCGAGCCACGCCAGCACACCCGCGCCGAAGAAAAGTTGCCCCAGCTCCGGCCAACCCAGCGCGCTCGCGGCCATGGCCGACACGAGGCTGGCGGCCACGGTGGGCAGGTAGAGCACCGGTGTCGTCGTGCCGACGGAGCGGCCGCCGCGCCACAGCCCGCCGTGGCGCCACACGCCGAAGGCCAGCGACGCCACGGCGCCCACGCTGCACAGCACCCACGCCAGCGGCAGCGCGTGCGGCAGCACGGCCAGACCCACCAGCATCGTCGTGACCGGTACCAACGCGACGAAGCAGCACAGGATGGGGTGCTCGATCTCCGCGCGCGCGTCGGTGCCGCTGCGCAGCCACTTCAGGCCGTACAGCACCGCCAGCAGCACCCAGACGCTGCCGGCCACGGCCATCACCGCCTCGCCGATCCAGGCCGGCAAGCCCCACAGTTGCGAGGCAGCGCGCCAGTCGGTGCCCAGGCCGCACAGGCCCAGGACCATGCTGAAGAACGAAGCGGGGACGACCCAGCGGCGTGTGCTCATCGATCCCTCCTCTTGGCGTCGTGGTTCATCGGACGGGTTGCGTGCTGATGTCCGCCGGGCCGTCGATCAGCCGCCTCAGCCACGGCCTCAGCCCGAACAGCGCCGCGCCGGTGACCAGGCTGCCCACTGCCAGCTGCGTGAACAGCGTCGTGTAGGCCGGGTTCGTCGCCAGCGCCGCACCGCCATCCACGGGCTGTGCGACAACGCCGGAGAAGTCGCCCGCGAACAGCGAGGCCAGGCCGGTGACGAGCATCCAGCTGCCCATCATGACGCCCTGGTATTGCTTGGGTGCCAGCCTTCCGATCATCGCGTAGCCGACCGGCGAGATCAGCAACTCGCCGACACTCTGCAGCACGTAGCTGAGGAACAGCCAGAAGAAGTCCGCCCGGCCCGTGGCGGGGTCGGCGAAGTGGATGCCGAGAGGCAGCGCGAGGAAGCCCAGGCCCATCAGCACGAGGGACGCCGAGAACTGCAGCGGGATGTCCACCGGCCAGCCGTGCCTGCGCCAGCGCGCGAACAGCCAGGCCAGCAGCGGCCCGCCGACGACGATGGAGAAGGCGTTGATGTTCTGCACCCATTGCGGCGCCACGGGGATGCCCCAGACGTTCATCAGCACATTGCCCACCGCGTAGAGCTGCAGGCCGCTGGGCGCCATCTGGTAGAGCGACCAGAACACCAGCGAGCCCACGGTCAGCACCAGGTAGGCCTGCATGCGCTGCTTCTCGGCCCGCACCGGATGGCGGATCGTCAGGACGACGAGAATGACGCCGATGGCGGCGCAGAAGGCCTTCATGCCGATGGCGGTGTCGCCCGGCTGCTTCAGCAGCCAGGCCAGCACGGGCACCAGGCCCGCCAGCACGGCGATGCCGACGGCGAAGCGGCCCCAGAAGGCGGTGCCTTGGTGCTGCATGAGCGGCGTGTTGCGATCGGCCAGCGTGCGCCAGAAGATCAGCGCCACGACGATGGCGCCAGCGTTGCCCAGCGTCGCGAACCAGAACAGCGAGGGGTAGTCGTCGTGGAGCTGGAAAACGCCGGACACCGTGAAGCCGATGACGAAGCCGACGTTCATGCCGGCGTAGTTCCACAGGAATGCGGCTTCGCGGCGTTCGTCCTCCGGCGCGAAGCGCTGCGTCAGCATCATGTTGATGCAGGTGACGTTCAGGCCGCTGCCGGTCAGGAACAGGGCCATGCCCCAGTACAGGCCCGCGAGGCTGCCGCCGGCCACGGTGCCGCAGCCCAGCACCTGCAGCAGCATGCCGCCGACGAACAGGTTGCGGTTGCTCAGGAAACGCCCGCCCAGGTAGCCGCCGAACAGGTGCAGCCCGTAGTTGAAGGCGGCGAACACGCCGGTGATCAGCGCGGCCTGCTCGCTCGTGAAGCCGTGGTGGCGCGTCGTGTACAGCGTCAGCGTGAACTGCAGAACGGCGAAACCCAGCGTCGCGAAGACCTGGATCAGGAAGAGCACGGCCGAGCCCTCCGGCACGTTCGCCCAATGTTGTCGAAGTGATTTCATGGGCGCGATTGTCCGGACGCGCGGGTGCCTGCCGTCTGCGTGTCATCCCGCGGGTGCCGGCGGGGTTGCCGGCACCGGCTCTCGCGTCTCAGGACGGCAGTGCGCCGCGGCCGAAGCGGGTGCGGCAGGCCTGGGCGCCGTTCACGGTTTCGAAGTCGCTGGACAGCATCAGCAGCTGCTTGCCGTCGGCGCTGGGCAGCAGCGGCGACGAATAGTTCTGGCACCAGTTCGTCGCCAGCGGGGCGTTGAGCGTGTTGACGGGCGCGGTCATCGTCGTCCACGCGCCACTGGCGTCAGCCGTGCTGCTGAGGAAGACGGTGCTGCCGTTGCCGGTCGTGTCGACGGCACCCGCGCTGTTGTTCAGGATCTGGCCGATCAGCGCGACGCGCTGCTGCGCCGGCAGCCAGACATGGGTCGGCGCGTGGCGGAACCAGTGGCCGTCGGCCGTCTTGGGCTCGAAGCCCTTGTCGCTCGGCGAGCCCCAGTCCAGGCCGTCGGCGGAGCGCTTCAGGTAGACGCGGCAGTCCAGGCCGGCCGTGCTGCAGAACTCGTAGCTGAGCAGGTAGCTGCCGTCGCCCAGGCGGCTGGTGACGGCCATGCCGGGGCGGTCGCTGGCCAGCGTGCCGGCGACGAGCAGGCGTGGCGCCGTCCACGTGACGCCATCGGCGGTGCTGGTGATCTTCAGCACCTGCGAGTGGCCGGCTTCGGTCTCGTCGGAGTACATGCAGGCGAGCTGGCCGTCCCCGGTGACGAGGAACTGCGGCTCCCAGATGCCGGTGCCGTCGCCGCCGCGCGGTTTCTGGCCCACGCCGCAGTTGGCGCCGAGGACCGTCCAGGTCTTGCCGGCGTCGCTGCTGCGGTAGATGGGGTGGCTCATCGGTTGGCCGGTCGTGTCCTGGCCGATGGAGGCGGACCACACCAGCGTGCCGGCCGGCAGCGTGCCCACGGAAGATGGCAGCTCGTAGATGGAGCCGCAGCACAGGCCCTTGGGCCAGGCGGCGTCGGTCACCGAGCCTTGGAGCGCGAAGCTCACGCCGTCGTCACGGCTGATGAAGATGCGGCCCTGGGCCACGCCGCCGTTGAAGGCGATGGCGCTGGCGATGACGGCACCGTTCTGCGACGTGTCGGCCTGGTGAGCCAGGCGGATCAGCCGCGGGTAGAAGGCTTCGGCGTCGCCGTTGAGCAGCGTGCCGGTGCGGGTGGGCGCGGGTGTCGTCGGCGTGGTGGGCGTCGTCGTCGGAGGGGGCGAACTGCCACCGCCACCACCGCAGCCGACGCAGGCGCTGATGAGCAGGATCGCCGGCAGCAGCGCGACCGAGGCGACGAGTTTTTGCCAGAGCTTCATGAGGAGGGACATTGTGTTTCGCTCCAAGAACGTTGGGATGAGTTCGCCCCGCCGCTGCGCAGCGGGCGCTGCGGCGGGTCAGTGAGGGAAGGGGGCCTAGGAGGTCAGGCTTCGCCGGAGGGCTTGCGCTGCGGCACGCCGCTGGCGATGGGCGCGCCGAACACCGGCCGGCCGTCCGCCGACCAGTTGAAGCGCTGGATGCGCATCGTGCGGCCGCTGGCGTCGCCGGCGTCCTGGTCCTTGGCGTGGTAGACCAGCCAGTCCTCGGTGCCGTCCGGCGAGCGCGTGAAGCTGTTGTGCCCGGGCGCGAAGACCTTGTCCGTCGGGCCGAACACGGGCTTCGGATGCTTGGTCCAGCTCTTCGGGTCCATCGGGTCGGCGCCTGTCAGTTCCAGCAGGCCTAGGTAGTAGACGGCGGCGGTGTGGCCGGCGGAGTAGACGACGAAGTCGCGGCCCTTGCTGCGGTCGTGCTGTTGCAGCGCCTGCGGGGCTTCGATCCAGTAGGCGTGGGCCTGCGGCTGCCAGCGGCCGTCCACCTTGTGCCAGCCGCGCTCCCAGTCGTGCTCACCGCGGACGATGCGAACGCCCGGGCCGACCGCGCGTGTCGGGCCGGACATGGGTGCGATCCACAGGCCATCGTCGGCGTACATCCAGAACAGGCGCCCGTCCTTCAGCCGCAGCACGGAGCCGTCGATGGCGTAGCGCTCATGCTCGGCATGCACGCGGCCGCGGTCGACAAACGGGCCCATCGGGTGCTCGGCCTCCAGCACGTAGTGGCGGTGGTTGGCGTCGATGCCGTCGGCCGCCGTGAAGTAGAGGTACCAGCGGCCGTCTAGGTGGTGCAGCTCCGGGGCCCAGATCATCTTGCTGCGCGGGCCGTCCGGCTCCGGTGTCCAGACCTTGCGGCGTTCGGCGTGGCGCCAGTCGCTCAGGTGGTCCGAGCTGTAGACCCACAGCCCGCCCTCGGGATCGAAGGTGGCGGTCAGGTAGTAGCGGCCCTCGTGCCAGACCACGAAGGGGTCGCCGGCCTCGACGCCTGGCAGCACGGGGTTGGTGAAGGTGGTGTCGTCCGGCGCTGTCATCGCGGCTCCTGGCGCGCCCAGGCCCAGTGCGGCGGCCAGGCCCAGCAGGCTCCGGCGGCGCAGCGCCTGGCCCGGCGTGTCGTCGTTGTTCATCGGTGTTGTCTCCTCGCCCGGCGGCTCAGCGGCCCCGGGGCGGCGCGATGCTAATCGGCTTTCTTGTTTATAACAAGTAAATCGGTTAATAATGGATGAAACCAGATTTGGAGACGACATGCGAGTGCTCGTGACCGGCGGGGCCGGCTACATCGGCAGCATCACCACGCTGCAACTGCTGGAGGCCGGGCACGAGGTGCTGGTGCTGGACAACTTCAGCAACGCCAAGCCAGCCGTGCTGGCGCGCATCGCGCAGCTGGCCGGCCGGGCGCCGGCCTTCGCCGAGGGCGACGTGCGCGACGGCGCGCTGCTGCGTCGGCTGCTTGCGGAGCAGGGCATCGAGGCCGTCATGCACTTCGCCGGGTTGAAGGCGGTGGGCGAGTCGGTCCACAAGCCGCTCGAATACTTCGACAACAACGTGCAGGGAAGCCTGAGCCTGCTGGCCGCGATGCGCGACACGGGCGTGCGCACCCTGGTGTTCAGCTCATCGGCCACCGTCTACGGCCTGGCCGAGACCATGCCGCTGCGCGAGGACGCGCCGACCGGCACGACCAACCCCTACGGTCGCAGCAAGCTGATGGTCGAGCAGGTGCTGCAGGATCTGGCCGCGGCGGACGCGAGCTGGTCGTTGTGCGCGCTGCGTTACTTCAACCCGGTGGGTGCCCACCCGAGCGGCCTGCTGGGCGAGGACCCGCAGGGCATACCGAACAACCTGATGCCCTTCATCGCCCAGGTGGCTGTGGGGCGCAGGAAGGCGCTGCAGGTGTTTGGCAACGATTACCCGACGGTGGATGGCACCGGTGTGCGCGACTACATCCATGTCGTCGACCTCGCCGCCGGCCACCTCGCCGCGCTGGGCCACGTGCATGGCCGGCCGGGCTCGCATGTCTTCAACCTCGGCACGGGCCGCGGCAACTCGGTGCTGGAGGTGTTGCGTGCCTATGAGGCGGCCTGCGGCAAGGCGTTGCCACACGAGTTCGTGCCGCGCCGCGGCGGTGACGTCGCGCAGAGCTGGGCCGACCCGGCGCAGGCGGAATCGACGCTGAACTGGCGCGCGACGCTGGGCCTGGACGCGATGTGCGCCGACAGCTGGCGCTGGCAGTCGACCAACCCGAACGGTTACGACTGAGGTGCTGCCCTCACACCGCGCCGCGAGGAAAATCGAAGGTGACCCGCATGACGATGTCCTGCGGGTAGTTGCCGAACTTGCGGCCGAACAGGTTCATGCCGCCGCGGTTGCGGGCGTCTTCCTTGATGCCCAGTCGCACCTTGATGTGGTTGGTCTGCGGCAGCGTCAACTCGTCGATCTGCACGCCGCTCAGCTCCACGCCGTCGATCATCGACCCCTTGGGGCCGACGCTCCATTGCTTCAGCAGCCCGTGCGTGGTGCGGTCGGTCTGCCACCACGGCGGCATCAGCAGCGAGGCCTTGCCGCCATAGTCGCCGGGGCTGGTCCAGGTGCCGATCTCGATGTCGTTGATCCACAGCGTGATGTCCGACGGCCAGTCCTCGTTGAACTGCGGCGCCTCGGAGCAGATCTCCATCGACAGCTCCAGGTGCGAGGGCACCGCGCCGTAGGGCAGGTTGTTCGGGAAGGCGTACTCCACGTAGCCATCGCCGCCGAACCACAGCAGTTGTGCGTAGACGTGCTCGGGCTCGAAGAACGAGCGTGGCTCGTCCAGCATGCCGATGATCTTGGTCTCGCTGACGAGGCCGCAGGTCGGCTTGGCCTCCACATGCCGATAGCTGCCGATGGGCATGCTGATGGACATGACGTTGGGCTTGCTCTCCACCGCCGCGCCGGGCAGGCGCAGCCGCACCTCGTCGTAGCGCTTGGAGCACAGCTTCTGCTGGCCGCGCGTGCCGGGCTCCACTTCCACGGAGACCAGCCCCACCGCCTGCAGCTGGTTGATGTTGAAGCTGACCGTGGAGTGCGGCAGGTTCATCGCCGACGCGAGCTCCGACACGTTCAGCACCTGGTTGGTCAGCATGCCCAGCATCGCCTGGCGGGTGTCAGACGCCAGCGCCTTGGCCACGGCCAATGCCGCGTCGCCCTCGACCATCAAGATTCGGCTGCCCGAGACCTCCATCGACCCTCTCCCACCTTTGGACCCAAAGAAGTTGCGAGTTTATGCGGTCGAAATTTCCCGGCGCAGCGGCGCTTTCCCTGGGAATTCGAACGGCTCTTAGGGTAAAGACTGATCGTTACTAACAAATAAAATGGCGATAATGCATCGCATGAGTTCCACCGATTCCAGCGAGCACGTCCACCGCCGCCGCAACCCGCTGACGGGCCGGCACGTGATCGTGTCGCCCCACCGCACGCAGCGCCCCTGGCAGGGCGCGCAGGAGGCCGTCGACGACGCGCCGCTGCCCGCCCACGACCCGAGCTGCTACCTGTGCGCCGGCAACGTGCGCGCCAATGGCCAGCACAACCCCGACTACCGCACCACGTTCGCGTTCGACAACGACTTCGCCGCGCTGCAGCCGCAGGCCGCCGCCGTGCCGGCCCAGGCCGAAGGCAGCCTGCTCCAGCCCGAGCCGCTGGCCGGCGAATGCCGCGTGCTGTGCTTCTCGCCAGACCACGGCAAGACGCTGCCCGAGCTGGACCCGGTCGCGTTGCGCGCCGTCGTGCAGGCGTGGATGGACCAGTCCGCGCAGGTCGGCCTGCGCCGCCGCTGGGTGCAGGTGTTCGAGAACAAGGGCGCGGCCATGGGCTGCTCCAACCCGCACCCGCACGGCCAGGTCTGGGGGCTGGATTCGCTGCCCGACGAAGCCCTGGTGGAAGACGCCCACCAGCGCGACTACCTCGCGCAGCACGGCGAGCCGCTGCTGGTGCGCTATGCCCGCGACGAGCAGGCCGCGGGCGAGCGCGTCGTCGTCGAGACCGAGCACTGGCTGGCCGTCGTGCCCTACTGGGCGGCCTGGCCGTTCGAGACGCTGCTGCTGCCCAAGGCCCACACGCTGCGGCTGGACGCGCTCAAGCCCCGGCAGGCCGACGACCTCGCCGACGCCGTGCGCCGCCTGACGACGCGCTACGACAACCTGTTCCGCTGCTCGTTCCCGTACTCGATGGGCTGGCACGGCGCGCCGCACGAGGCCGGCCGCGCGGACGACGCGACGTTGAAGCACTGGCAGCTGCACGCGCACTTCTACCCGCCGCTGCTGCGCTCGGCCACGGTGCGCAAGTTCATGGTCGGGTTCGAGATGCTGGGTGAGGCCCAGCGCGACCTGACGCCCGAGGCCGCCGCGCAGCGCCTGCGCGATGTCAGCGACACCACGCACTACCGACGAGCGAGGGCGGCATGACCTCAACGCCTCAGACAACGCCGCGCGAGCGCGCGGCGCGGGGATTCCTGCGCGCCTTCGGCACGGAGGCGCAGCGCCTGAGCCGGGCGCCGGCCCGCGTCAACCTCATCGGCGAGCACACCGACTACAACGAGGGCTTCGCCATGCCCTGCGCCATCGACCGCGACACGGTCGTGGCCGCGGCGCCGCGGGATGACGACGTCGTCGAAGTGCTGGCCTGCGACATCGGCGAATCACTGGGCCGCTTCCGCGTCGGCGACGCGGCCGACGTGAGCGGCAGCCCGCAGTGGCTGCGCTACGTGCAAGGCATGGTGGCCGTGCTGAAGGCGCAGGGCCTCGCCGTCGGCGGCGCGCAGCTGGCCATCGCCGGCAACGTGCCGCAGGGCGCAGGCCTCAGCTCGTCGGCCTCGCTGGAGATGGCCGTCGGCCAGGCGCTGGCCGCGCTGAACGGCTGGCAGCTGGCACCGAAGGCGATGGCGCTGGCTGGCCAGAAGGCCGAGAACGTCTACGCCGGCTGCCAGTGCGGCGTGCTGGACCAGATGAGCTCCGCGCTGGGCGTCGACGGCCATGCGCTGCTGCTGGACTGCCGCAGCCTGGACGTGCAGCCCATCCCGCTGCCCGAAGGCACGGCGGTGCTGGTCATCGACTCCAAGATCCAGCGCGGGCTGGTGGACAGCGAATACAACCTGCGTCGCCAGCAGTGCGAGGCCGCCGCGGCGGGCCTGGGCGTGAAGGCGCTGCGCGACGTGGACGACGCGCTGTGGTCGCGCCGCGGCGGCGAGCTGGATCTGGTCGTGCGCCGCCGCGCGCGCCACATCATCTCGGACAGCCGGCGCTGCGAGCTGATGGCCGTGGCGATGGCGCGCGGCGACCTGCGCGAGATGGGGCGGCTGATGCGCGAGTCGCACTGGTCCATGCGCGACGATTTCGAGATCACCGTACCGGCCATCGACGCGCTGGCTGCGCGGGTGCAGGACGTCATCGGCGACGCCGGCGGCGCGCGCATGACGGGTGGCGGCTTCGGCGGCTGCGTCATCGCACTGGCGCCGGTGGGCCTGGTCGACGAGGTCCGCTCCGCGGTGGCGATGGACTACCGCTCTCCGGATGGCCGCGAGGCCGAGGTCCACGTCTGCGCCGCATCGGGCGGCGCCGGGGTGCTGGCATGACGGTGCTGGACCAGTTCACGCTGCGGGCCGATGGCCTGAGCATCGCCGTGACGAACGCCGGCGCCGCCTGGACGTCGTGCCGCGTGCCGGTGCGTGGCAGCGCCCGCGAGGTGCTGCTGGGCTACCGGACGCCGGCCGACGGCCTGACCCAGCCCGGCTACCTCGGCGCCGTCGTCGGCCGCTATGCCAACCGCATCGCCGGCGCGGCCTTCGAGCTGGACGGCCGCCGCTTTGCGCTGCCGGCCAACGAGGGCGAACATCAGCTGCATGGCGGTGCGGGCGGATTCCATCGCAAGCTGTGGGACGTCGTCGCGCACACCGACGACGTGCTGCAGCTCGCGCTGGTGTCGCCGGACGGCGACCAGGGCTTCCCGGGCGAGCTGAGCGTGCGCGCCACCTACCGCGTCGAGCCGCCGCTGACGGTCACCGTCGCGCTGGAGGCCACGACCACCGCGCCGACGCTGTGCAACCTCAGCAGCCACGCCTACTTCAACCTCGACGGCGGTGGCGACATCACCGGCCACCGCCTGCAGATCGAGGCCGACCGCTACCTGCCGGTGCGTGCCGACCTGATCCCCACCGGCGAGCAGGCCCCGGTGGCCGACACGCCGTTCGACTTCCGCACGCCGCGCGTGATCGGCCACGCGCTGGCTGACCTGGCCGAGACCGGTGCCATGCCGGCGGGCCACGACCACTGCTGGCTGGCCGGCGCTGCGACGCTGTGGTCCGGCGACGGCGCGCTTGCCATGGAGCTGCACAGCGCCCAGCCGGGTCTGCAGTTCTACGCCGGCGAGTTCCTGCCTCGCACGCCGGGGCGCGACGGCCGCGGCTACGCGAAGCATGCCGGCCTGGCGCTGGAGCCGCAGGCCCTGCCCGACAGCCCCCACCACCCCGAGTGGCCGCAGCGCGATGCCGTGCTGCGCCCCGGCCAGACCTACCGCCACCAGATCACCTACCGTTTCCTCCCGACCTGACATGAGCCAATCCACCTCCACCCCCGCTCGCTGGACGCCTGAACAGGCCCACGCCTGGTTCAAGGCCCAGCCCTGGGCGCTGGGCGCCAACTTCGTGCCCGCGTCCGCCATCAACCAGCTGGCCATGTGGCAGGCCGACACCTTCGACGCCGAGCGCATCGACCTCGAACTCGGCTGGGCCAAGGATCTCGGCATGAACACGATGCGCGTGTTCCTGCACGACCTGCTGTGGGCGCAGGACGCCGCCGGCTTCAAGCAGCGCATCGGCCAGTACCTGGACATCGCCGAGCGCCACGGCATCGCCACCATGTTCGTGCTGTTCGACTCCTGCTGGGACCCGGAGCCCAAGCTCGGCGCCCAGCGCGAGCCCATCCCCGGCGTGCACAACTCCGGCTGGGTGCAAAGCCCGTCGGCCGCGCAGCTGGCCGACCGCGGCACGTGGCCCCAGCTCCGCGCCTACGTCGAGGACATCGTCAAGACCTTCGCCCAGGACCAGCGCATCAGCTACTGGGACATCTGGAACGAGCCCGACAACCAGGGCGGCGGCATGGGCTACTACCAGCCGCGCGAGGCCAAGGACAAGGTCGCGCTGGTGGCCGAGCTGATCCCGCAGGCCTTCGCGTGGGCGCGTGCGCAGAACCCCATCCAGCCGCTGACCAGCGGCCTCTGGCTGGGCGACAACTGGGCACCGGACTCGCCCGAGCTGAACGCCGTGCAGAAGGCGCAGCTGGAGTGCTCCGACGTCGTCAGCTTCCACGACTACAACTGGCCCGAGAAGTTCGAGAGCCGCATCCGCCAGCTGCAGCAGTACGGCCGCCCGCTGATCTGCACCGAGTACATGGCGCGCAGCCTCGGCTCCACGTTCGACATCGCGCTGCCCATCGCCGCGCGCGAGGACGTCGGTATGCTGAACTGGGGCTTCGTCGACGGCAAGAGCCAGACCAAGATGCCGTGGGACTCCTGGCTGCGCCCGTACACCATCCATCCGCCGCTGGTGTGGTTCCACGACGTGCTGCACACCGACGGCAAGCCCTACCGCGAACGCGAGGCAGAGCTGCTGCGGCAGTATGGTTCGCGTCAGCGCTGACCCAATCCCGTGAGATGAGCAGAGGCGTCGCCACGAACGACGCCCAGCCGGAGACAACCCCCTTGACTGCAAGCATCGAATTCGCCGGCGTCGCCAAACGCTATGGCGCCGTCGAAGTCATCCCCGACTTCTCGTTGAACATCGCCGCGGGCGAGTTCATCGTGCTGCTCGGCCCGTCGGGTTGCGGCAAGTCCACGCTGCTGCGCATGCTCGCCGGGCTGGAGAGCGTGTCCGACGGACGCATCGTGCTCGGCGGCACCGACGTGACGCCGCTGCCGCCCGGCAGGCGCGGCCTCGCGATGGTGTTCCAGCAGTACGCGCTCTATCCGCACATGAGCGTGTTCGACAACATGGCCTTCGGCCTGCGCAACCTCGGCGGGGCCGACGTCGACGTGAAGCGGCGCGTCACCGACGCCGCGCAGATGCTGGAGCTGGACGCGCTGCTGCAGCGCAAGCCGGGTCAGCTGTCCGGCGGCCAGCGCCAGCGCGTCGCCATCGGCCGCGCGGTCGTCAAGGAGCCCAAGGCCTTCCTGTTCGACGAGCCGCTGTCCAACCTCGACGCCAAGCTGCGCAACCGCACGCGCATCGAGATCGCGCGGCTGCACAAGCGGCTGGGCTCGACGATGGTGTTCGTCACGCACGACCAGGTCGAGGCCATGACGCTGGCCGACCGCATCGTCGTCATGAACGGCGGTCGCATCGAACAGGTGGGCCAGCCGATGGAGATCTACCAGCGCCCGCGCACGAAATTCGTCGCCGGCTTCGTCGGCAGCCCGGCCATGAATTTCCTGCCCGCCGAGCGCGTGGCCGACGAGCAGGGCTGCGTCGCCGTGCGGCTGGCCGGCGGTGCCGTGCTGCGCACGCAGGTGAGGGCTGGCGACATCGGCAGCGAGCTGTGCCTCGGCGTGCGGCCCGAGGGCTTGAAGCTGGCCGACGACGGCATCGTCGCCGGCAGCGTCGAGCTGATCGAGCGCCTGGGTGAGCGCAGCCTCGCGCACGTGGGGCTGGGTGACGGGCAGGTCGTCGTCGCCGAGGTGCCGGTGCAGCGCCCGCTGGCGCTGGGCGAGGCCGTGCGGCTGCAGCCCGATGTGGCGCAGGCGCATGTCTTCGACGCGGCCGGCCGCGCCTTCCACGCCGAGGCCGCATGAGCGCATCCGTGTCGCGCCAGCCCTCGCTGGGCCAGCCCGCCTGGGTGGGCTGGGCCTTCATCGCGCCCTTCCTGCTGTGCTACCTGGGCCTGCTTGTCGCACCGGTGCTGGAGGGCTGGTGGCTGTCCTTCCATGCGGTGGACCTGCTGACCGGCCGTGGCCAGTTCGTCGGCCTCGCCAACTTTCTCGACCTGTTGAAGGACGAGATCTTCCTGCGCAGCGCTGCCAACACGGTGCTGTTCGCCGCGCTGTGCACGCCGGCCTTCGTCATCCTCGGCCTGGCGCTGGCGCTGGTGCTGAACCGCCCCGGCAAGCTGGGCGCGTGGCTGCGCGGCACCTTCTTCGCGTCCAACGTGCTGTCGGTGACGGTCGTCACGCTGATCTGGCGGCTCGTGCTGCTGCCGGACCGTGGGCTGCTGAGCCAGGGCCTCGCCGCCGTCGGCCTGCCGGACCTCGCGCCGCTGAGCGACGAGCATCTGGCGCTGCCCTTCATCGCGGTGGTCACGCTGTGGTGGGGCATCGGCCTGCCGATGACGCTGATCCTCGCCGCGCTGCAGCAGGTGCCCAAGGACTTGTACGAGGCCGCCGCGCTGGACAACACCAGCCGCT
Source organism: Pelomonas candidula (assembly GCF_043555985.1). Taxonomy (NCBI): domain Bacteria; kingdom Pseudomonadati; phylum Pseudomonadota; class Betaproteobacteria; order Burkholderiales; family Sphaerotilaceae; genus Roseateles; species Pelomonas candidula. The sequence continues at coordinate 208,280 of NZ_JBIGIC010000007.1, forward strand.
GGCGCGCCTTCCGCTTCATCACCTTGCCGGCGCTGCGCCGCACGCTGATCCTCGTCGCCATCGTGCAGTTGCTGGGCCAGCTGCAGGTGTTCGGCCAGGCGCAGCTGCTGACCAACGGCGGGCCCAACAACAGCACGCGGACGATGGTGATGTTCATCTACGAGGCGCTGTTCGACCAATGGGCGCTGGGCTACTCGGCCGCCGCGGCGCAGCTGCTGTTCGTGCTGCTGGTGCTGGGCGTGTCCGTGCAGCGCTGGGCCGAGAAGCGGGAGGACGGCCAATGAAGACGACGCTGTTCGACCGCTTGCTGCTGGCCGCCGCCGTGCTGCTGGCCCTGCTGTGGATGCTGCCGCTGGCGTGGGTGCTGGTGCTGTCGCTGAAGTCCAACGCGGTGCTGATGGAACGCACCGACGCGCTGCTGTCCACGCCGTTCACGCTGCGCAACTACGTCGACATCCTGGCCAATCCGGCCGTGTTCCGCTGGGTGCTGAACAGCTGCGTCGTCGCCGGCGTGCAGACGCTGCTGGTGCTGTTCCTGTCGTCGCTGGCCGGCTACGGCTTTGCGCGCTGTGAGTTCCGCGGCAAGAACCTCGTGTTCGCTGCGGTGCTGGCCGGGCTGGCCGTGCCGGAGCCGGCCGTCGTCATCCCGCTGCACCGCTTCTTCGCCGAGCTGGGCCTGCACAACAGCTACGCCGGGCTGATCCTGCCGCGGCTGGCCGCGCCTTTCGGCGTGTTCCTGATGACGCAGTTCTTCAAGGCCGTGCCGCGCGAGCTGGAGGAAGCGGCGTTGATGGACAACGCGTCGCGCTGGACCGTGTTCTGGCGCGTCATCCTGCCGCTGACGCTTCCGGCGCAGGCGACGCTTGGCATCTTCAGCTTCCTGGCCGCGTGGAACGACTACCTGTGGCCGCTGATCTCCGCGACCCGCCCCGAGATGTACACGCTGACCCTGGGCCTCGCGTCCACGCAGACCAACTTCGCGCAGTCCGAGGGGCTGGGCTTCCTGATGGCCCAGGCCGTGTTCGCCGCGCTGCCGGTGCTGGTGCTGTACGCCTTCTTCCAGCGCCATATCGTGGCGGCGGTGTCGGGGGGCAAGCCATGAAGCGCCGCCTCATCGCTTTCGCGGCGGCGCTGCTCACGGGCGTCGCCACGGCCGCGCCTGTCGAGATCACGCTGGCGCGCTTCTTCGGCAGCTGCGATGCCGAGTTCGGCCATGTCACCGACCCGTCGCAGGTCAGCAGCGAGTGCGGCATCGTCACCGTGCTGACGAACAAGTTCAATGCGCAGAATGCCGGTCGCATCCACGTCGACACACAGGTCGTCGAGCACTCGGCCTTCTACCCGCAGCTGGGCGCGCGCATCGTCGGCGGCGACCTGCCGACGATCTCCATCATGCACAGCTCGGTGCTGGGCGACTTCGCCAAGCGCGACCTGCTGCAGCCGCTGGACGGCGCGCTGAACGCGGCCGACTTCACGCCCCACGCCCGCCACGGCGTCAGCTTCAACGGCCACTTGCTGGCCTTGCCCTACGACAGCCACGCGATGCTGTGGCACGTCAACCTCGGGCTGATGAAGCAGGCCGGCCTCGTCGACGCGGCCGGCCACGCGAAGCTGCCCACGTCCCCGCAAGAGCTGCTGGAGCAGGCGCGCGCCTTCAAGCGCGCCACCGGCAAGCCCTACTTCGTCTGGCTGACGCTGAACGATCCCAGCTTCTTCGCGCGCAGCATCCTCGGCCTCGTGCATCAGCAGCGCGGCCGCCTGTTCCCGAAGTCCGACCTTGCCATCGACCTCGGCACGCCGGAGGTCAAGACGGCCGTCGAGCTGATGCGCACGCTCTATGCCGAGGGCCTGTCGACGCGGCACATGGACTACAGCGCCGCGCTGCAGGCCTTCATGGCCGGCGCCGGTGGCGTCATGCCCAACGGTACCTGGCTGCTGGGGCAGCTCAATGACCGCGCCGCACAGGCCGGCAATCCGCTGAGTCACGCCTACGAGGCCTTGCCCGAGCCGCAGCTCTACGTGCAGCCGGCCACCTGGGCCGACAGCCATGTGTGGGTGATGCTGCGCAACCCGAAGCAGACCGCGGCCGAGCGCGCGGCGGGCCTGGCCTTCCTGCGCTTCCTCAACGACGAGAGCCTGGCCTGGGCCCGCACCGGTCAGCTGCCTGCGCGGCAGTCGGCCGTGGATAGCGCTGCGTTCAAGGCGCTGCCGATGCGCGCGTCGCTGGGCCCGGTCGCGCAGATCGGCACCGGCCTGCCAACCACCGTCGCGCGCCAGTCGCGCGTCATGGGCCTGCTGGGCGAAACCGTGTCGGCCATCGTCGTTTCCGGCGAGCCGCTCGAGGCCACGCTGGCCAAGGGCCAGCAGCGCATCAACCGCCTGCTGGAGCGCGAAGCGCGCTTTCTCGGTCGGTAAAGCGCCACAACTCATGGTTTGCCATAGGTTTATAACAAGTAAATTGGTGAATAATCATCGCATTGATCGAAATGGAGTGTGGGCCATGTCCGCGCGCTCCAGAAACCCGGCGGCGCCCCATGGCCGCTGGCTGAACAGATTCTGAGAAGACGGACCCGCCAGCGCGAGTCGCTGGCGGTCACGGTCGCACCAAGCGCCCTCCAGGCGCGTTGCTGCGACTAATGTTGCAAGAAAAGTTGTTTGTAATGACTGATGGTCGAGACTGCCGCGCCAGCAACCGCGGCGGTGCCAGACCCAGGGACCCGCGCCAACCGGCGCCATGATTTCGTTCAAAAAACCGGCCTCGCACGGCGCCAAACGAAGCGCCGCCGCAAAGCCCCAGGAGACAAGAAATGAAGCGATTCACCCTCTCGCCGATCCCGGCAGCCGCACTCGTCACGCTGGCACTTGCCGGCCAGCAGGCCCAAGCCCAGGAGGCTCCCAAGGCCCCCGAGGCCAGCAAGCTGGAGCAGGTCGTCATCATCGGCCAGCGTGCCAGCCGCAACGCGGCCGTGCAGTCCAAGCGCGATGCCGACCAGGTGGTCGAGTCCATCGTCGCCGACGACATCGGCAAGTTCCCCGACAACACGGTGGCCGAGGCGCTGCAGCGCGTGCCCGGCGTGCAGACCGTCGTCAACTTCAACAACGAAATCGTCAACCCGCTGATCCGCGGCATCGGCGACATCGTCACCACTGTCGACGGCCGCGAGATGTTCACCGGCACGGGCCGCGGCTTCGCCTTCCAGGATCTGCCGGCCGAAGCCATCTCGCGCGCCGACGTCTACAAGTCCGCCGGCGCCCAGCTCGTCGAAGGCGGCGTGGCCGGTGCCATCGACCTGAAGCTGCGCAAGCCGATGGAGTTCCGCAAGGGCATGACGCTGGTCATCAACGGCCGCGCCAACGCTGGCGAGTTCGAGACCAAGCCCAGCACCAAGCTCGGCGTGCTCGGCTCCTACCGCACCAACCTCGATGGCGGCGAGATCGGCGCCCTGGTCGACATCTCCTACGCCGACCATCATTTCAACCGGCCCATCTCCTTCAACTGCGACCCGCGCTCCGGCACCAACGGCCCGGCTGGTGCCGCCGGCGTGGTGCTGCCCACCTGCGTCGGCGGCCTGACCGACACCGGCGACTACCAGCGCCCGCAGGTCAACGCCGCGGTGCAGTGGCGCCCGAACAAGGAGAACGAGTTCTACGCCGATGCGCTCTACGCCGGCTATCGCGCCAAGTTCGCGACGTTCTTCATCTTCTCGGACATCTTCGCGGCGCAGAACATCACCAACGCCAAGGCCAGTACCGACTGCTTCGATGCCCACGTCGACGGCGCCGGCTTCCTGGGCAACTCGTCGCTGGGTGTGCAGCACCTGTGCAACGGCGTCTCGGCCACGTTCAACAACGTCCCCGGGCTGACCAGCACGCAGGCCAAGGTCGGCATGACGGACCAGAGCGTCCTGGCCGGTGGCTGGAAGTACAACTCCGGCCCGCTGTCGACCACGCTGGATCTCTCGCACATGCGGTCCAACAACCGCAACCGCAACATCATTGTCGATATCGGCAAGCAGATCAGCGAGGTGGACATCGCCGTCAACGACGACGGCCACGGCACCACCAACATGCCCAACAACCCGCTGGGCAGCGCGACGGACTTCCGCTTCGCAAACTCGCTGTTCCAGGACATCAACAAGGCCAACAGCACGCAGGACGCCGTCGCGTTCAGCGGCAACTACGAACTCAGCGGCTTCATCACCTCCATCGACTTCGGCGTGCGCGGCACGAGCCGCAAGTCCGAGTGGCGCGCCAACCAGGCCGGCGGCCCCAACGCGCCGGGCGGCAACCGCGTCACGCTGGTCAGCTCGGCCAGCGTGCTGCCGGCCGACTTCCTGATCTCGTCGCCCAATTGCATCCCGCAGATCAACGGCTGCGCGCACTGGATGACGCCGAACCCCGACTACCTGCGCGACAACACCGACGTGCTGCGCAAGTTCTACGGCAGCGCGGTGGGTGACCCGGCCTTCGCTCCGGTCAACAACTACGACTCCAACGAGAAGACCTACGCGGCCTACATCCAGCCGCACTACGAGACCTCGCTCGGCGGCATGCGCCTGGACGGCGTGTTCGGTGGCCGCCTGGTCCGCTCGGAGCGCACCATCTCCGGCGCCGGCATGATCAACGGCGTCGTCACGCCGCAGACCGCATCCACGACGAAGACGCACTTCCTGCCCAACGCCAGCGCCAAGCTGGAGGTCGCGCCCAACCTGCTGGTGCGTGCGACGGCCGGCGTCACGATGTCCCGCCCGGACCTGGGCGCGCTGAACCCGACGCTGAACTACACGGTCCCGAGCAACCTCAACATCCGCCCGAGCGGCGCCGGCGGCAACCCGGACCTGAAGGACCAGATGAGCACGGCGTACGACCTGTCCGTCGAGCGCTACTTCGGCAAGGGCAGCTACCTGCAGGCGGCCGTCTACTACCGCACGCTGAAGGACCGCGTCGCGAGCGCCTCCTACCCCGAGACCATCGGCGGCATCACCTACGACATCACCCGCCCGCGCAACGTCGGCAAGGCCACGCTCAGCGGCCTGGAGCTCAGCGCGCAGTACTTCCTGGACTTCTTGCCCGGTGCCGCCAGCGGCTTCGGCGTGTTCGGCAACTACACGCAGGCCGACAGCGAAGTGAAGACGCCGACCGACCCGCTGTACGGCAAGCCGCTGCTGGGCGTGTCCAAGCAAAGCGCCAACGCCGGCCTGCTGTACGAGAAGTTCGGCTTCACGAGCCGCCTGGTCTACACATGGCGCAGCAAGTTCAACGAAGGCCAGTTCGGTTGCGAGCTCGTGTCGCCGGCTGAGAACGGCATGAGCGTCGGCGCCTGCGACCCCGGCGTGGCACCCACCTACAACCGCGTGAAGGCCTATGGCCGACTCGACTTCGCGGTGGGCTACCAGGTCACCGAGCAGCTCAGCGTCACCTTCAACGCCAACAACCTGACCGGTGCGAAGTACCACAGCTACTTCCAGAGCGAGAGCTTCCCGCACGACATCCGTTCGGACGACAAGTTCTACGGCCTGAGCTTCAACTTCAAGTTGTGACTGTTGGCCCCTCGGCCGGACTTGCCTGCTGAACGCGGCAAGTCCAGTCGGTCCCCCGAGGGGACGGCGATGCATGCCGGCTTGACCGGCATGCACATCGCCTAGGCGGGCCGGCTTGGGGCGGCCCGGCGCTCGGCCCGAAGACCTCGGGTTGGCGCCTTCTGATCATTCTCCGGGCGGTCGTGGTTCGGCCCGCCTTTGCAGCCAGCCCTCGTGCACGCGCTCTTCCGGGCGCGTGCCGGGGCGGCCTTTTTCTTGAACAAAGCATGCAACGACGCCTCCTCCTGGCTGCTCTCGCAGCCGCAGGCCTGCCCGCTTGGGCGGCCGACAAGAAGCTCGTCCTCGGCTTCTCGCAGATCGGCGCCGAGTCCGCCTGGCGCACCGCCAACTCCACCTCGATCAAGCAGGCCGCGAGGGATGCCGGCATCGAGCTGAAGTTCGCCGACGCGCAGCAGAAACAGGAAAACCAGATGAAGGCGCTGCGCGCCTTCATCGCGCAGAAGGTCGACGTCATCGCGCTGTCGCCCGTCGTCGAGACCGGCTGGGGCACCGTGCTGCGCGAGGCCAAGGCCGCGGGCATCCCGGTCATCCTGACCGATCGCCTCGTCAAGGAAGCCGACGAGAGCCTGTGGGCCTCGTTCATGGGCTCGGACTTCGTCGAGGAAGGTCGCCGCGCCGGCCGCTGGCTGGTCGACAAGACCAAGGGTGGCAAGGACGAGATCCGTATCGTCGAACTGCAGGGCACCGTCGGCGCCGCGCCCGCGCTGGACCGCAAGAAGGGCTTCGAGGAGGCCATCAAGGCCGACCCGCGCCTGAAGATCGTGCGTTCGCAGACGGCCGACTTCAGCCGGGCCAAGGGCAAGGAGGTCATGGAAGCCTTCATCAAGGCCGAGGCCGGTAGGAAGATCCACGTGCTCTACGCCCACAACGACGACATGGCGCTGGGTGCCATCCAAGCCATCGAGGAAGCGGGGCTCAAGCCGGGCACGGACATCCTCGTCGTGTCCATTGACGGCGTGAAGGCCGCCTTCCAGGCCATGGTGGCCGGCAAGCTGAACGTGACGGTCGAGTGCAGTCCGCTGCTGGGGCCGTCGCTGATGCAGGCCGTCAAGGACCTGAAGGCCGGCAAGACGCTGCCGCGCCGCCTCATCACCGAGGAAGGCGTGTTCCCCTCGGAAGTCGCCGCGCGCGAGCTGCCCAAGCGCCAGTACTGATGTCGGACGTGGTGTTCCAGGCCACCGGTGTGGCCAAGGCTTTCAACGGCGTGCCGGCGCTGGCCGACGCGGCGCTGACGCTGCGCGCCGGCGAGGTCCACGTGTTGATGGGCCAGAACGGCGCGGGCAAGTCCACGTTGATCAAGATCCTGGCCGGCGTGCAGGGCTTCGACGCCGGCAGCATCCGGCTCGACGGTCGGCCCTTCGCCGCGCGCACGCCACTGCAGGCGCAGCAGGCCGGCATCGCCGTCGTGCACCAGGAGGTACAGCTGTGCCCCAACCTGTCGGTCGCCGAGAACCTGCTGGCTGGCCGCCTGCCGCGGCGCTGGTTCGGCATTGACTGGCGCGCCGCCTATCGCGAGGCCGAGGCCGTGCTCGCGCGGCTGGGCCTGAACCTCGACGTGCGCGCCACGCTGGGCGAACTGCCAGTCGCGCTGCAGCAGATGGTGGCCATCGCCCGCGCGCTGCATCAGCAGGCGCGGGTGCTCATCCTCGACGAGCCCACGTCCAGCCTCGACGAGGCCGAGACCGCCCGCCTGCTCGCGCTATTGCGCCAGCTGCGCGGCGAGGGCGTGGCCATCCTGCTGGTCACGCACTTCCTCGACCAGGCCTACGCCGTGGCCGACCGCTTCACCGTGCTGCGCAACGGCCGGTTCGTCGGCGAGTACGCGGCCGACCTGCCGCGCATGAAGCTCGTGGAGCTGATGATCGGTCGCGAGCTTTCCGCCACCACCGAGGCGCGCGAGGCTCGCGAGCCCGCCGCCGCTGCGCCGCTGCTGCAGGCCGAGGGCCTGGGTCGCGGCAATGCCATTGCCGGCGTGGACCTGTCCGTCGCGCCCGGCGAGGTGCTGGGCCTGGCCGGTCTGCTCGGCGCGGGTCGCACCGAGCTGGCCCGGCTGCTGTTCGGCGCCGACCGTGCGGACCGTGGCGAGCTTCGCGTGGCCGGGCAACCAGTCACGCTGCGCAGCCCCCGCGATGCCGTGCGCGCGGGCCTGGCCTTCTGCCCCGAGGAGCGCAAGGTCGACGGCATCGTCGCCGAGCTGAGTGTGCGCGAGAACATCGTGCTGGCGTTGCAGGCCCGTCGTGGTGTGTTGCGCATGCTGCCGCGCGCAGCGCAGCGCGAGCTGGCCGAGGCCTTCATCAGGAAGCTCGGCATCAAGACGGCCGACGCCGAGACCCCCATCGCCCTGCTGTCCGGCGGCAACCAGCAGAAGGCCATCCTGGCACGCTGGCTGGCCACCGAGCCGCGGCTGCTGATCCTCGACGAGCCGACGCGCGGCATCGACATCGCCGCCAAGCAGGACCTGATGTCGCAGGTGCTGACGCTGTGCCGCCAAGGCATGGCGCTGGTGTTCGTCTCGTCCGAGCTGCCCGAGGTGCTGCGTGTGGCCGACCGCGTCGTCGTGCTGCGCGAGCGGCGCCAGGTGGCGACGCTGGATGCCCAGGGCTTGAGCGAGGCGCAGCTGCTGCGCACGATGGCGGAGGCCGCATGACCGGTTCCGCCCGACACGCCGGCATCGTGCTGGCCGCGCTGCTGCTGCTCAACGTGTTGTTGAACCCGCAGTTCGCCAGCCTGCGCTGGCAGGACGGCCACGCCTTCGGCCCGATCATCGACATCGTCAATCGCGCGGCACCCTTGATGGTCGTCGCGATGGGCATGACGCTGGTCATCGCCGTGCGCGGCATCGACATCTCGGTGGGCGCCGTCGTCGCCATCACGGCGGCCATCGCGGCCCACCTCATCAACGACAGCGGCTCGCTCGCGCTGGCCATCGCCGCAGGCCTGGGGGCCGCCGCGCTGTGCGGCCTGTTCAACGGCCTGCTGGTCGTCGTCGGTGGCATCCAGCCCATCATCGCGACGCTGATCCTGATGACCGCCGGCCGCGGGATCGCGCAGCTCATCACCGACGGGCAGATCCTCACGATCGAGCACGCCGGCTATGCCTTCCTCGGCAACGGCTTTCTGCTGGGCCTGCCGTTTGCGCCGTGGCTGGCGCTGGCGCTCGCGCTGCTGCTCGGCGTGCTGAAGCACCGCACGGCGCTGGGCCTGTTCCTGCAGGCCGCGGGCGCCAACCCGGCGGCCGCGCGACTGGCGGGCGTGAATGCCGCCGCGCTGCTGCTGGCCGTCTACATCGCCTGCGGCTTGTGCGCCGGCCTGGCCGGGCTGATGATCTCCGCCAACATCAAGAGCGCCGATGCCAACAACGCCGGCCTGATGCTGGAGCTGGACGCCATCCTGGCCGTCACGCTGGGCGGCACGTCGCTGCTGGGCGGGCGCTTCAGCCTGCGTGGCAGCGTGCTGGGCGCGCTCATCATCCAGACGCTGACGACCAGCATCTACGCGCTGGGCATCGCGCCCGAGGTCACGCTGGTCGTGAAGGCCGTCGTCGTGTTCGTCGTGTCGATCAGCCAGTCGCCCAAGCTGCGTTGGAGGCGGGCATGAAGTTCAACTCGCAAAGCCTGCCGAGCTGGACCTCGGTGCTGCTGCTCGTTGTGGCCCTGTTCGCCGGTGCCACGGCGTATCCCGGCTTGCTGTCCGGCCAGGTGCTGCTGAACCTGCTCATCGACAACGCCTTCCTGCTGGTCGTCGCGGTCGGCATGAGCTTCGTCATCCTGTCCGGCGGCATCGACCTGTCGGTGGGGTCCGTCGTGGCGCTGACCACCATGCTGCTGGCGCTGGGCGTCGAGCGCGCGCACCTGTCGCTCTGGCTGCTGATCCCGCTGCTGCTGCTGGGTGGCGCGGCGTTCGGTGCGGCCATGGGCTGGGTCATCCAGGCCTTCGAGGTGCCGGCCTTCATCGTCACGCTGGCCGGGCTGTTCCTCGCACGGGGCCTGTGCTACCTGCTCAGCATCGACTCCATTCCCATCACCGACGAGACGCTGGCCGGCTGGTCGCAGGCGCGCTGGTCGCTCGGGCCGCTCGGCGAGATCACGCCGGGCGCCGTCTGCGCGCTGCTCGTGCTCGCGCTGGCCGTGTGGGTGGCCCGCTCCACCGGCTTCGGCCGCGCGGTCTACGCGCTGGGCGGCCACGAGACGTCCGCACGGCTGATGGGGCTGCCCGTCGCCGGCACGCGCATCGCCGTCTACGCCGTCAGCGGCGGCCTGGCATCCCTGGGCGGCGTGCTGTTCGGCATCTACACGCTGTCCGGCTACGGCCTGCACGCGCAAGGCCTGGAGCTGGACGCCATCGCCGCCGTCGTCATCGGTGGCGCGCTGCTCAGCGGCGGCACCGGCCACGTGCTGGGCGCGCTGACCGGCGTGCTGATGCTGGGCCTGATCCAGACGCTGATCCTGTTCGACGGCACCTTGAGTTCCTGGTGGACGCGCATCGTCATCGGCGCGCTGCTGGGGCTGTTCTGCGGGTTGCAGCGGCTGCTGGTGCTGCTGAGCGGGCGCCGTCGCGCCACTCCCTGAATCCTTCACGAGGTCCCTCATGAGACTGCTGATTTCATCCCTCGTCCTCGCGCTGGCCGGCATGGCCGCCCACGCCGAGGATGCCGACAAGCCCTTCGTCCCCGGCGTGCGGTTGACGACGCCGTGGACGGCCGAGGCCGAGAAGGCCGCCGTGCCGCTGCCCGAGTACCCGCGCCCTCAACTCGTGCGCAAGGCCTGGCTGAACCTGAACGGCCAATGGGACTACTGGGGCGGCAAGAGCGCGCCCAACGCCCGCCACGTGCCGGCCACGGCGCCGGCCTTCCCGGACAAGGTGGAGCAGGTGCGCGTGCCCTACCCGGTGGAGTCGCGGCTGTCGGGCATCGAGCGGCTGGGCGAGGTGAACCTCTGGTACCGCCGCACGTTCGACGTCCCCGCCACGTGGGTCGGCCAGCGTGTGCGCATCAACTTCGGCGCGGTGGACCGCATCGCCACCGTCTACATCAACGGCACGCGCGTGGGCTTCCATGATGGCGGCTACACGTCGTTCAGCTTCGACATCACCGACCAGCTGAAGACCGGCCGCAACGAGGTCGTCGTCGCCGCCTTCGACCCCAGCACCGGTGACGGCATGCTGGGCAAGCAGTCGCTGAAGCCCGGCGGCATCTTCTACACGCCCAGCTCGGGCATCTGGCAGACGGTGTGGCTGGAGCCCGTCGGCGCCGCCCATGTCGCGCGGCTGGACCTGACGCCCAACGTCGCCAAGCAGCAGCTGCAAGTGATCGTTCGCGCCGATGCCGACTCGGAAGTCGAGGCCGTCGCGCTGCGTGACGGCAAGCCCGTCGGCCGCGTCACGGGCCGCCCAGGCACGGAGTTGACGCTGCCGGTGCCCAAGCCGCGCCTGTGGTCGCCGGACGATCCGTTCCTGTACGACCTCAAGGTCACGCTGCGCCGCGGCGACCAGGTCGTCGACCAGGTCGACAGCTACTTCGGCATGCGCAGCATCGCCATCGGCAACGTGGCCGGCGTGCCGCGCCCGCTGCTGAACGGCAAGTTCGTCTTCCAGTTCGGCCCGCTGGACCAGGGCTTCTGGCCGGACGGCCTCTACACCGCGCCCACCGACGCCGCGCTGAAGTTCGACCTGCAGGCCACGAAGGACCTGGGCTTCAACATGGTCCGCAAGCACATCAAGGTGGAACCGGCGCGCTGGTTCTACTGGGCCGACAAGCTGGGCCTGCTGGTGTGGCAGGACATGCCGCAGACCTGGGACGCCGAGACCGACGTGACCGTGCGCACCCGCGCCGAAGGCCAGATGCGCGAGATCGTCGACCAGCTGCGTTCGATGACGTCCATCGTCACCTGGGTCATCTTCAACGAAAGCTGGGGCGACTTCGACCACCGCCGCATGGCCGACACGTTCAAGGCGATGGACCCGAGCCGCCTCGTCGACACGCACTCCGGCATCAACTTCGAGCCGGCCGACCAGGGCAAGGGCGACCTCATCGACCTGCACGACTACCCCGGCCCGGCCTGGGTGAACTGGCAGCCCGGCCGCATCGCCGTGCTGGGCGAGTACGGCGGCAACAGCCTGCGCACGCCCGGCCACATGTACCGCCCCGACAGCAAGTGCTGCTACCTGCTCTACGAGAGCAAGGACGCCGTCACCAAGGTCTACGTCGAGCAGGCCGCGCGGCTGCGCGAGTACGCGGCGACGCAGGGCCTGAGCGCTGCGGTCTACACCGAGACGACGGACGTGGAGGAGGAGCTGAACGGCTTCTTCACCTACGACCGCCAGGTGCAGAAGCTCGACTTCGAGCGCGTGAGAAAGGCCAACAAGGACCTGATCCGGTTCGGCCGCTGAATTTTCGGGGGCTCCCGCTGAGCGGCCGCCAGAGCCGCCTATTTCCACCCACAGGAGACAAGGCATGAGCATGATGAAGACATGGAGTGGCCGCTGGCTGCTCGCGCTGATGACCGCGCTGTTGGCACTGGCGTCCTTCGCCGCCCGCGCGAACGACGTGGTGCTCAACACCACGCAGGACAGCTTCTACCCACGCATGATCCGGCTCGCCGCGAGCGGCGGCGCCAACGGCCGGCTGATCGCCTCGCACGACCTCGGCGGCAGCCAGTCGCTGATCTACGAGAGCACCAACCAGGGCGCGTCGTGGACGCAGGTGGGCAGCATCACGGTGCCCGAGACCTGGCACTGCTGCAGCACGCTGTGGGAGGTGCCGCAGACGCTGGGCTCCACCACCGCCGGCACGCTGTTCTGGGCCACCACAGGCCGCAACGGAACCAACGCGTACTCGCTGCGCGTCTACCGCAGCACCGACGTGGGCCGCACGTGGACGCAGCTGTCCGTGCCCGCCACCGGCAGCACCGGCATCTGGGAGCCCGAGTTCATCGTCGACAGCGCGGGGCGCCTCGTGATGTTCTATTCCAGCGAGGAGTACAAGGCCGGCGGCTACAACCAGCTGCTGGCGCACAAGGTCTCCACCGACGGCGGTGTGAGCTGGAGTGCCGACACCATCGACGTCGGCATCAGCGACAACGGCGACCTGCGCCCGGGCATGGCCGTCGTGCGCAAGCTGCCGAACGGGACGTACGTGATGACGTACGAGATCTGTGGCTCGCGCGGCTGCGACGTCTACATCCGCACGTCCAGCAACGGCAGCAGCTGGGGCACGGCCAGCGACATGGGCACGCGCGTCGAGTCCACGGCGGGCCACCACTTCAGCAACACGCCGACCGTCACGTGGATGAACGACGGCAGCTCGCAGGGCCGCCTGCTCGTGATCGGCCAGATGCTCCGCCGCAACAGTGACAACAGCGTTGACGACGACAACACCGGCCGCGTCTACATGTTCAACACCGCTGGCGGCACCGGCACGTGGACCGAGGCCGCCACGCCGCTGGCCACGCCCACCGGCACCGGTGGCGATGCCTGCACCAACTACAGCACCCAGCTGCTGGCGTCGGCCGACAACACCCGCGTGCTGGAGCTGGCCGGCATGAGCTGCCGCATCCAGTTCGCCAGCGCGCCGCTGAACAACCCGGTGGCCGACGGTGTCTACCGCCTCGTGTCCAAGAACAGCGGCAAGGTGCTGGACGTTGCGGGCTGCTCGACGACGCCCGGCGCCAACGTGCAGCAGTACACGTGGATCGGCGGTGACTGCCAGCGCTGGAAGGTGGCCAACACGGCCAACGGTCTCTACACGATCACCGCCCAGCACAGCGGCCAGGCCTTGGACGTCAACGGCTGCTCGACGACCGCCGGCGGCAACGTGCAGCAGTACACCGCCAACGGTCTGGCGTGCCAGCAGTGGCGCATCGAACCTGTCGGTGACGGCTATTACCGCGTCGTCAACCAGAACAGCGGCCTGGTGCTGGATGTGAACGCCTGTTCGACGGCCGCTGGCGCCAACGTGCAGCAATGGACGTGGCTGGGCGGCGACTGCCAGCGCTGGCACTTCGAGCGCGTCAGCCCCAACTCCGTTGCCAACGGCACGTACAAGGTCATCTCCAAGCAAAGCAGCCAGGCGCTGGACGTCAACGCCTGCTCGACGGCCGCCGGCGGCAACATCCAGCAGTGGCCCTACAGCGGTGCCAACTGCCAGCGCTGGAACGTGACGATGACCAGCGACGGCTTCTACGAGTTCACGTCGGTCAACAGCGGCTTGAAGATGGACGTGGACAGCGGCTCGCTGCAGATGGGCGCCAACGTGCGCCAGTGGACCAGCAACAACGCGGCGGCGCAGCGCTGGGGCATCGAGTCGGTTGGGGCGGGTTACGTCCGCATCGTCAACAAGAACAGCGGTCGCGTGCTCGACGTGACCGGCTGCTCGACAGCCAACGGCGCCAACGTGGAGCAATGGGAATGGCTGGGCGGCGACTGCCAGCGCTGGCAGTTGGCTGCGCCTTGACCCCTCGTCTGGTTGCGCCGCGCTGAACGCGGGCGCACCCAGCCGGTCCCCCGAGGGGACGGCGATGCCCGCGGCGTCGGGCCGCGGGCACATCGCCAGCGCGGGCCGGCTTGGGAGCGGCCCGGTGCTCGGCCCGCAATTCAAAAGGAGATATCGATGAAATTGCACACCTGGCTTGCCGGTGTGCTGCTCGCGGTCACGGGCGTGGCCCGTGCCGCCGACGCAGCCCCGGGCGGCTACCTGTTCGCCCACATGACGCACGCGCGCTACGGCGTGCTGCACTACGCCGTCAGCACCGACGGCCTGCACTGGAAGCGCCTGAACCACGGCAATGCCGTCAACGAGGAGTACCACGGCCACCCGTCCATCGTGCAGGGCGGTGACGGCCGGTACTACCTCGTGGGCAACCAGAGCGACGAGGACAAGGAGATCCGCTTCTGGGTCTCCGACGACCTCATCAAGTGGACCAGGTTCGGCACCTACAAGCCCGACCTGTCGACGTTCGAGGGCCAGCCCCATCCGCTGCAGGCGATGGGCGCGCCCAAGCTGTTCTTCGACAAGGCATCGAGCCGCTTCGTGCTGATGTGGCACACGCCGAACGTCCCCAGCTCGCCGGACGACCCCGAGCGCTACTGGGCCAGCCAGCGGACGATGTACGTGACGTCGAAAGACCTGCGCACATTCGACGGCGTTCCGAAGCGCCTGTTCGACTGGGACATGGCCACCATCGACACCTTCCTCGTCGAGAACCCGGCCGGCGGCTACTGCGCGGTGCTGAAGGACGAGCGCTTCCCGTCGTACAACTGGACGACCGGCAAGACCATCCGCATGAGCTGCGCGCCCAACCTGCTGGGGCCGTACCCGGAGCCTGGCCCGTCGCTGAGCCCCGCCTTCCGTGAGGCGCCGACGCTGATCCGCGCGCCCAACGGCCAGGACTGGCTGCTGTACTACGAGCAGTACGCCGGCACGAGTTACGGCCTGTCGATGGCGCCGCGGCTGGAGGGGCCGTGGATCGAGGTCTGGGGCAACTCGGGCATCAAGGAGTGGAACCGCTTCGAGATGCCCGCCACGCTGCGCCACGGTTTCATGATGGCCGTGACCAGGCAGCAGCTGGACGCGCTGCTGAAGGCGTACCCGGAGTGAAACCCGGCGGGTCATCCGGTCTTCTAGGATGCCTCGCATGATCGACAAGCTCCACCTCGTCCGCGCCTACCTGTCCGCCTACGCCGCGCGCGACCTCGCCGCCATCGAACCCATGTTCGCCGACGCGATCACGCTGCGCGACTGGAAGATCCGCGTCGTCGGCAAGGCCGCGGCGCTGGACGAGACGCGCAAGAACTTCGAGGCCGTGCAGAGCCTCGCCATCGACGTGCTCGCCGCCTACGAGCGCGACGGCGGCGCGGCGGCGGAGCTGAAGATCGTCATCGACGGGCGCGACACGATCCATGTCGTCGACGCGTTCGACTTCGATGCTGCGGGCCGCATCACGGCCATCCGCGCCTTCATCGGCCGCGGCGACGAGCACGTGGCTTAGGGCCGAACGGATCGATAGACGCCGCGCCGCTCCGGCCCGCTCAGCACCAACTGCCACAGCTGCCCCTGGCGTGAGCGGAAGAAGCCCGCGCAGCTCAGCAGGTAGTAGCGGAACATGCGGCGAAAAGCCTCGTCGTAGCTGCTGCTCAGCCTCGGCCATGCGGCCTCGAAGCGCTCGGCCCAGTGCATCAGCGTGCGGTCGTAGTCGGGGCCGAAGTTGTGCCAGTCCTCGATGACGAAGCGGCCTTCGATGGCACCGGCCAGCTCCACCGGCGACGGCAGCTTGCCGTTGGGGAAGATGTAGCGCTCGATCCACGGGTCGGTGTGCGGCGCGCGGCGGTCCACGCCGATGGTGTGCAGCAGGAACAGCCCGTCCGGCGCGAGCAGGCGGCGCGCGGTGTCGAAGTAGGTGGCGTAGTTCTTCAGCCCCACGTGCTCGAACATGCCCACGGAGACGATCTTGTCGAAGCGCCCCTGCAGCGAGCGGTAGTCCTGCAGCCGCAGCGTGACGGGCAGGCCCAGGCAGCGCTGCTCGGCCACGGCCAGCTGCTCCTTGCTGATGGTGACGCCGGTCACGCGCGCGCCGAAGCGCTCGGCGGCGAAGCGCGCCAGCCCGCCCCAGCCGCAGCCGATGTCCAGCAGCGTCTCGCCGGGCTTGAGCTCCAGCTTGCGGCAGATCATCTCCAGCTTGTGTTCCTGCGCCTGCTCCAGGTCACGCGCGTGCGCCCAGTAGCCGCAGGAATAGATCATGCGGGAGTCGAGCATGGCCTCGAAGACGTCGTTGCCCGCGTCGTAGTGGCGCTCGCCGACCTGGTGGGCGCGTGCCACCGTCTGCAGGTTGAACAGGCGCTGGCGCAGGCTCTCCAGCAGCAGCTGGATCTTGGCGGTGGCCGGTGCGGTGCGGTCCAGCTCGGCGCGGATCAGCCGCTCGAACATGATGTCCAGCCGGTCGCAGTCCCAGTCGCCGTCGACGTAGGCCTCGCCGGCGCCCAGCGACCACTGGGTCAGGATGCGGCGGTAGGCCCGCGCGTCGTTGACGCGCATGTCCCAGGCGCGCGTGCCGTTGATCTGCACGTCGGCGCGCGCGAGCAGCTCGCGCAGCACTTCGGGAGGGCGCACCGCGGGTTGCGGTTGCGGGCCTTGCGGCCGGGTGAGTGTGGCTTCCGAGGTCATCGGCACAGCTCCTTTCCAACGACGCCTGTGGCCCTGTTGGGGCCTTGTGGCTTGGTGTATGCAGGGAGTGTGCCGGCAGGCGCGCTGCGCCGCCGTTTGAAATTGCAATGGCCCGGGCGGCGGGTGCGGGATCAGCCCAGGCCCCAGCCGAAAGGGTCGTCCGGGTCGATGATCAGCGTGGCTTCCGCGCTGATGAAGGCGCGGCCGCGGATGGTGGGAACGATGCTTGCCCCGTCCGCGGGCTGCGCCTCGTACCAGCCCTCGAAGACGCTGCCGATGACGCTGGCCTGGCGCCACACCTCGCCGGCCTTGAGCTTGCCTCGTGCGGCCAGGCAGGCCAGCTTGGCGCTGGTGCCGGTGCCGCAGGGCGAGCGGTCGTACTGGCGGCCGGGGCACAGCACGAAGCTGCGGCTGTCGGCCACCTGCGGGTCGGCGTCGGCGAAGAGCTCGATGTGGTCGATGACGGTGCCGCCCGCACCACGATGGCCTTGCGCGTGCAGCGCCTCGCCCAGCATCGCGGCGTAGTCCGTCAGCGCGTGGACGCGGTCGGGCGTGACGGCCTGGCCATGGTCGGCGCAGAGGAAGAACCAGTTACCGCCCCAGGCGATGTCGCCGGTCACCGTCTGCCCCGTCGGCAGCGTGACGGCCACGTCCGCCGCCAGCCGGTAGGCCGGCACGTTGCGCACGCTGACCCGGCCGTCGTCGTGCAGCGTGGCGCGCACATCGCCCACGGGTGTCTCGACGACATGCTCGCCGGGCGCGATGCGGCCCAGGTGGGCCAGCGTCGCAACGAGGCCGATGGTGCCGTGTCCGCACATGCCGAGATACCCCGCGTTGTTGAAGAAGATGACGCCGGCCGTGTGCGCCGGGTCCTGCGGTGTGCAGAGCAGGGCGCCGACCAGCACGTCGCTGCCGCGCGGCTCCAGCAGCGTCGCGCGGCGCCAGCGGTCGTGGCTGCCGCGCAGCAACGCCAGCCGCTGGGCCATCGAGCCCGTGCCGACGTCGGGAAACCCGTCGATGACGACGCGCGTGGGTTCGCCGCCGGTGTGCGAGTCGATGGCGTGGATGTAGTTCATGGGCGGCTCTGGCAGTCGGCGGGCCGCGTCGCCAGCGCCTGCGCGACGAGCGCCTCCACGCGCTGTCGCTCCGCGCCCACCAGTGGCAGCCGCGGGCGGCGCATGTGCTCGCTGCCCACGCCCACCAGCGCGTCGATGAGCTTGAGGTTCTGCACCAGCTTGGTCGACACGTCCAGGTGCAGCAGCGGCGTCATCCAGCGGTAGATGTCGCGCGCCTCGTTCCAGCGGCCGGCCTGCATCAGCTCGAACAGCGTGACCGTCTCGCGCGGGAAGGCGCAGCCCACGCCGGCCAGCAGGCCGTCGCAGCCCAGCGCCAGGCCTTCGAAGGCGAGGTCGTCCACGCCCATGAACAGCTGGTAGCGGCTGCCCAGCAGGTTGCGCAGGTCGGTGATGCGGGTCACGTCGCCGCTGCTTTCCTTGATGGCGGCCACGTGCTCGCAGTCGGCCAGCTCGGCGAAGTGTTCGGGCTTCAGGTCCACACGGTAGGCGACCGGGTTGTTGTAGACCATCAGCGGCCGCTGGGCGGCGGCGGCGTAGGCGCGCACATTGGCCATGGCCTCGCGTGCGTCGGCCACGTAGATGACCGATGGCATGACCATGTAACCGGCCACGCCCAGCGCGTTGGCGCCCTCGATGAAGCGCAGCGCCTCGCGCGTGCTGGGCTCGGAGACGGTGGCCAGCACCGGCACGCGGCCGTTCGCAGCGTCCAGCGCGCAGCGCGCGACGGCCAGTTTCTCGTCCAGCGTCAGCGTGCTGGCTTCGCCCAGCGAGCCGCAACAGACGACGCCGTGGATGCCGTTGCGGATCTGGAAGTCGATGTGGCGCGCCGTGCCCGCGAAATCGAGGCTTTCATCGGCGTGGAACTTGGTCGTGACGGCGGGGAAGACGCCGCGCCAGGGGACGTTGTGCATCGCTGGGCTCCGGTGCGCTGAGGGCGCCATCATGGCGCAAGCTGCAGCGACAGCCTGGGGTTTGTGTGAAGAAGTCCGAAGCGATGTAAAGGCCGGCGAAAACAGCCCTTCTTTTTGAAGTATCGACAGGCACTGCCGATACCCATGATGACCTCCCTTGGTTTTTTGTCGTGAGGTATCGGCATGAGCACAGTCAGTAGCTTGAGCAGCAGCAATGTCTCGGTGTATTCGCCGACGACGACCCGGGCCAGCAGCGCGTCCGACCCGGACGGTGATGGCGACAACGACGGCGGACGCGTCCACCACGGCCACCGCGGCAAAGGTCCGGAGGGTGGCGGCATGGCTCAGCAACTGATGGCGGCGCTTCAGAGCCTGGGCCTGACGGCGCCGGGCACGTCGTCGGCGTCCAGCAATTCGTCCTCCTCATCTTCCTCGACGAGCAGCGACAACAGCAGCAGCCCGTCGACGGACGCCACGGGCAAATCCACGCTGCGCAAGGACATGCACGAGTTCATGCACCAGCTGTTCGACGCCGCCCGCCAGGCAGAAAGCAGCAGCTCGTCGACGTCGACCAGCGCCGACGCCGGCAAGAACGGCTTCTCCCAGGGGCTGGCCGCCGTGCTGGCCGAGGTCAACGGCGGCAACGCGCCCAGCGGGCTGCAGTCGGCGTTCGACCAGCTGAAGTCGGACCTGACGGCCAGCAGCGGGACGTCCAGCAGCTCGGTGACCCTGCAGGACCTGCTCGGCAAGCTGCAGAGCAACGTCGGCTACAGCGGCACGTCGACGACGACGGCCGCCAGCGGCATCGCGGTCAACACGGTCGCCTGACGCGGCGCGGCGCGCTCAGAACGACGACCAGTCGCCGTCCGGGGCGGTCGTCGACGCGCCGCTGTTGCGCGCGCTGGCGGTCGGAGCCGGGCTCGGCCTGGCGCGGCGGGCAGCCGTGGCGGAGTGAGTCGGGCGGGCCGGTGCGGGCGTCGGGTGCGGCCTTGGTGCGGCGTCCAGCTTGAACGCGGCCACCGTCTCGGCCAGCTGGCCGGCCTGCGTGCGCAGGCTCTCGGCGGCGGCGGCGCTTTCCTCCACCAGGGCGGCGTTCTGCTGCGTCACCTGATCGAGCTGGCTGACGGCCTCGCCGATCTGGCCGATGCCCTTGCTCTGCTCGCCGCTGGCCGCGCTGATCTCGCTAATGAGGTCAGCCACGCGGCGCACCTGGCCCACCACCTCGTCCATCGTGCGGCCGGCCTCGCCGACCAGCGTGTTGCCGGCCTCCACGCGATCGACGCTGGCGCCGATCAGCGTCTTGATCTCGCGCGCCGCCTCGGCCGAGCGCTGGGCCAGCAGCCGCACCTCGCCGGCCACGACGGCGAAGCCACGGCCCTGCTCGCCGGCACGTGCCGCCTCGACGGCAGCGTTCAGTGCCAGGATGTTGGTCTGGAAGGCGATGCCGTCGATGGTGCCGATGATGTCGGCGATCTTCCTGGAGCTGTTCGTGATCTGCTCCATCGTGTCGACGACCTGGCCCATGACCTGACCGCCGCCCTCCGCCACGCGGGCCGCGCTGTCGGCCAGCTGGGCTGCCTGACGGGCGGTGTCGGTGTTGTGCTTGACGGTGGCGCTCAGCTCCTCCATCGACGCGGCCGTCTCCTGCAGGTTGCTGGCCTGCTGCTCGGTGCGCTGGCTCAGGTCGGCGTTGCCCTGGGCGATCTCGCCGCTGGCCGTGGCCACGCTCTCGGCGTTACCCCGCACCGCGCCGACGATGCCCACCAGCGAATCGTTCATGCGTTGCAGCGCGCCCAGCAGCTGGCCGGCTTCATCGCGGCGGTCGGTCGTCAGGCGCAGCCGCAGGTCACCACTGGCCACGGTTTCGGCGGCCCGCACCGCGTCCCGGACTGGTCCGACGACGGAGCGCGTGATCAGCACTGCCATCGCCGCGCCGATCACCATCGACAGCATGGCGCCGGCGAGCATGGCCGTCGACGCGAAGTTGACCGCATGGTCGGCAGAGGCCGCCGACTTTTGCATCAGCTCCTTCTGGAAGTCGATCAGCGCATCCAGCGCAGCGAAATAGGCTTGCTGCTTGGTCTGCACCTCGCCCAGCAGCAGATCGCGAGCGGCCTCCTTGCTCTGCTGCACACCCAGGTCGGTCACGCGCTGGACGGCCTCGACGTAGGGGCCCCGCGCCTCACCGGTGGTGGCCAGCAGCTGAAGGCCGCGGCTGGACGTGATCGACGCCTTGAGCTTGGCAAAAAGTTCAGCCGTGTTCTTGCGATTCTCGGCGATGGTGTCCAGTTGCTTTCGGACGGCGGCCGGCTCGGACAGCAGCACGATATTGCGCACCGTGAGCGCTGTCAGGTTGACGTTGTGCTTGATTTGCTCGAGCTGCTGCACCTTGACGATGCGATCGTCGACCATCACTGCCAGCTCATCGTTGATGCGGATCAGCGCCGTTCGGGCATAGCCGGCCAGCAACAGGCTGATGGCGATGGAGATCGTGAACGCGAGGCCGAGACGGTGGCCGATGCGAAGGTTGTTCAACAGCTTCATGCGTGGGCTCCCTGAGGTTGCATGGAGCGTCGGTCCTGGGCCGTGTGGGCTCTGTCTGGTACCGGCGCCGTGTGTGCGAGTCTGTGCCATCCTGTCGGCCTCGCGCAATACGCTTTTGTGCATAAATGCTGGCGTCATCGTCGTGGAGTACGGGCATGGCTAATGAATTGAATCTGAGCGACAAGGTACTTGCCCTCGTGGCACAGCCGCCAGAACCTGGCGTTATGCCCAGCCCCCGCCCGGCCGACGCAGCGGCGCGTGTCATCGAAGGCGCGGCTGGCAAGGCAGCACTGGCCGCCGGCACGCTGGCGCTGCCCGCGGGGCCGCTGGGCTGGGCCACCATCGCGCCGGAGATGCTGACCGTCTGGCACATCCAGCGCCAGCTCGTCGCCGACATCGCCGCGCTGTATGGCCGCAGTGCCGATCTGGGCCCGGCGCAGATGATGTGGTGCCTGTTCCGCCACACGGCCGCACAGGCATTGCGCGACCTGTCGGTGCGCGTGGGCGAGCGCGTCATCGTGCGCCCGGCGGCGCAGGCGCTGCTGCAGCGCGTGGCCGGTGCCGTCGGCGTGCATGTCGGCAAGCAGGCGGCGGGGCGGGCGCTGTCGCGCTGGCTGCCGCTGGTCGGCGCGGCCGGCGTGGGCGCCTACGCCTGGTGGGACACGCGCCAGGTCGGCCGCGCGGCTCAGCAGCTGTTCGAGGGCGAAGTCGTCATCGACAACCCTGTGTAACTTCTTGTACGGGGCTGAGACACTTGGGCGGATGGACCCGCTGCCCACCATCCTCGACATCGAAGCCTCCGGCTTCGGCCGCGGCAGCTACCCCATCGAGGTGGGCTACAGCGCCGGCGACGGCACGCTGTTCTGCGGCCTGATCCTGCCCGAGCCCGACTGGGTGCATTGGGACGATGCCGCCGAGGCGCTGCACGGCATCAGCCGCGAGCTGTTGTGCCAGCACGGCAAGCCGGCGCGCTGGATCGCCGAGCAGCTCAACACACGGCTGCGCGGCCAGACCGTCTTCTGCGACGGCTGGGGGCATGACTACACCTGGCTGAACCGGCTCTACGACGCCGTGGCGATGCGGCCCAGCTTCAGGCTTGATGACCTGCGCAAGCTGCTGAACGAGGACGAAGCCCAGCGCTGGAAGGGCGTCACCGAGGCCGTGCGCGAACGGCAGCAGCTGAAGCGGCACCGGGCCAGCAGCGATGCGCGGGTGTTGCAGCTGGCGTTGGGGGAGGTGAAAGCGGGCGTTAGTTGCTAAGTTCAGCGCGCACTTGCATGAGCGCGAAACCCAGCAGGTTCAAGCCGCGCCACTGATTTGGATTGCTGGCTGAAGCTTGCAGCGGTGACGCCGTTCTTGCCGGACTGATGGCCCCAGAAGAAGACGAACTTCAGCTTCTCGCCGGCGTTGAACCTCGACCTCAGGTCGTCGACAAGTTGCGAATCGTCCATGGGCTTTGCTGAAGCTGAAGTCATTTGCCCCCTGCTCAGACAAACAACCCCGCGTACTGCTCCCTCAGCAGCTTCTTCTGCACCTTCCCCATCGCATTTCTTGGCAGCGCCTCGACCACGATGACCCGCTTGGGCACCTTGAACCCCGCGATGCGGTCCTTCAGCTCGCGGATCAGTGCATCCGGGTCTGGCTGGCCGGCCGGCGTGATGACGGCGACGACCGCCTCGCCGAAGTCCGGGTGCGGCACGCCGATGACGGCGGATTCGCCGACGCCGGGCATTTCATTCAGGAAGCCCTCCACCTCGGCCGGGTAGACGTTGAAGCCGCCGCTGATGACGAGGTCCTTGCTGCGGCCGATCAGCGTCAGGTAGCCGTTGGCGTCGACACGGCCGACGTCGCCGGTCCTGAACCATCCGTCCGCCGTGAACTCCTCGGCCGTCTTCTCCGGCATCTGCCAGTAGCCGCTGAAGACATTGGGGCCGCGCACTTGCACGTGGCCGATCTCGTCCACCGCGCAGGGCTCACCGTCATCGCGCACGATGCGCAGCCCAACGCCGGGCAGTGCCGGGCCGACGGTGCCGCCGACACGTTCGCCGTCCTCCGGCTTGCAGGGGTTGGACGTGAGCATCAGCGTCTCGCTCATGCCGTAGCGCTCCAGGATCAGGTGGCCCGTGCGGGCCTGCCAATCGCGCCAGGTCTCGATGAGCAGCGGCGCGGAGCCGCTGATGAAAAGACGGATATTGCGCGTGTCCAGCACCTTCTCCTGCAGCAGCCGCACGTACAGCGTCGGCACGCCCATGAAGATGGTGGCCTCGTGCAGCCGATGCGCGACGGCATGCGCATCGAACTTGTTGAACCACAGCATCCTGCTGCCGTTCAGCAGCGCGCCGTGCGAGGCGACGAACAGGCCGTGCACGTGGAAGATGGGCAGCGCATGCAGCAGCACGTCGTCGGGCTGCCAGTCCCAGTAGGTCTTCAGCGTCCGGGCGTTGGACAGCAGGTTGCCGTGGCTGAGCATCGCGCCCTTGCTGCGCCCGGTCGTGCCGCTGGTGTAGAGGATGGCGGCGAGGTCACCGGCATCGCGAGCCACGGGTTCGTGCGCATCGCTCATCTGCGCGGCGCGGTCCAGCAGCGTGCCGGTGCGGTCGTCGTTGAGCGTGAAGACCCAGCGCACGCCGCGCTGGAAGGCGAGCTTGCTGACCCAGCCGAAGTTCTTGCCGGCGCACACGACGACGGCAGGCGCCGCGTCGGCGATGAAGTGTTCCAGCTCGGCCGCGTGATAGGCCGGGTTCAGCGGCAGGTAGACATGGCCGGCACGCAGCACGGCGAGGTAGAGGATCAGTCCTTCGACGCTCTTGTCGGTGTGCACCGCCACGCGGCTGCCGGCGGGCAGGTCCAGCCGGGCCAGCCAGTTGGCCAGCATGGCGCTGCCGCGTTCCAGGTCGCGCCAGGCGTAGAGGGCGCCGTCGTGGTCGATGGCGGTGGCGTCGAGGTCGGCTGGGAAGCCGGCACGCAGGGCGGTGTAGAGGTTCATGGCAGACGGATTATCAAGACAGCAGTTCCGCCACGCGGGCCAGCAGTTCCGCCTTCGAGAACGGCTTGTTCAGGCGGCCGCAGCGCGCCTCGTCGAGGAACTGCCGCGCCGTCGGCGACAGCGTGTCGCCGGTGACGAACAGCATGCGCCGCGCCAGCGTCGGCCGCGTGCGCCTGACCTCGCGCCACAGGCCGGCGCCGTCCAGCTCGGGCATGTGCAGGTCGCTGACGATGGCGTCGAAGCGCGCCTCGTCCAGCATGGCCAGCGCGACGGCGCCGGACTCGGCCGTCATCACGTCGTAGCCGGCGCCGGACAGCATCTCGCCGATCAGCTCGGCGATCTCGGCCTCGTCGTCGACGACCAGCAGCCGCGCATGGACTTCGTCGGTGTCGGCGAGCGGCACGGGCTCGGTCTCGGATGCCTCGGGCTCGCCGCTGACGGGCAGTTGCAGCACGAAGCAGGCGCCTTCGCCGTCATCCTGCAGCGTCAGCTCGCCGCCGTGGTCGCGCGCGATGGAGCGCGACACGGCCAGCCCCAGGCCCGTGCCCACGCCTTCGCTCTTGGTCGTGAAGAAGGGCTCGAAGACGCGCTCGCGCAGATCGGCCGTGATGCCGGGGCCGTTGTCGCGCACGCGCAGCCACACGCGCGGCACGCGGCGGCGGTCGCCGTCGGTCATGGGCGCCAGGCCCGTGGCGACGGTCAACCGGCGGCCGTGGTCGCGCGCACCCAGCGCCTGCTGCGCGTTGACGATGAGGTTGAGCACGATCTGCCCGATCTGGTCGGCGTCGGCCTTCACGGGTGGCAGGCCCGGCAGCAGGTCCAGCACGACGGCGATGCCGTGGCTGCGCAGCACGTAGGCCAGCATGTCGATGGCGGCGGTGGCGAGGTCGTTCAGCGCCACCTCGCTGCGGTTGGCCGGGCGGCTGCGCGCCATGTTCAGGAAGGTGCGCACGATGCGGCCGCAGCGCTCCGCGGCCTCGTGGATGCGCTGGGCGTCGGCGGCCAGCGGGTTGCCGCTCATCTTCTCGGCCAGCAGCGATGCGCGGCCCATGACGATGGACAGCGGGTTGTTCAGCTCGTGCGCCACGCCGGCCAGCAGGCTGCCCATGGCGGTGAGCTTCTCGCTCTGGCGCAGCGCCTCGCGCTGGCGTTCGATCTCGCCCTGCGCGGCCTCGCGCTCGGACAGGTCGAATAGCGACGCGGTGTAGTAGGTCTGGCCGCCGACGGCGGTGCGCCACAGCAGCATCTCGATGGGGAACTCGCTGCCGTCCGCGCGCAGCGCGGCCATCACCATGCGCTTGCCCATCACGCGCTGCTCGCCGCCGGCTGTCACGCGGGCCATGCCGGCGTTGTGCGCGTCGCGCAGCCGCGGCGGGATCAGCACGTCAGCCACCGAGCGGCCCAGCGCCTGCTCGCGCGCGATGCCGAACATCGCCACCGCCGCCGGGTTGAACTCGACGACATGGCCGGTCTCGTCGGTGGAGACGAGCGCGGCCATCGCGTTGTCGAAGATGGAGGACTTCAGCGCCTCGGTGGCCTCCAGCTCGGCGACCTTGGCCGACAGCGCGGCGTCGCGGCGCTTGAGCTCGGTCAGGTCCAGGCTCATGACGACGGTGGCCTGCGGCACGCCGGCCTGCACGTCCACCGGCACGAGGTGCTCGCGCATATAGCGCCGGCCGGCGCCGGCCAGCTCGGTCCAGCCTTCCCAGGCGACGGTCTGGCCGCTGGCCAGCCGGGCGCGCACGGCGTCGTAGCCGGCGTAGGCGACGTCGCCGATGATGCGGCCGATGGGCTGGGTCAGCACCTGCTTGGGGTGCAGTTTCGTGAAGCGGAAGAACTCCTGGTTGGCCCAGACGAGGCGCTCGTTCACGTCGATGACGACGACGCGCGCCGGCACGGCCTCCAGCAACTGCGTCAGCAGCGGCAGCGTGGCCTTGAGCACGGCGCTGAGTTCGCCCACGCCGGCGTCGGGCGTGGGGTGGAAATGGATGTCGTCGGTCATCGCGGCCGTTCTCCCTGGCGCTGCTTCTGGAGCGCGGCCGATGATAGGGAATCAGGCCGCGAGTACGGCCGAGTTGGCGCCTTCCATCATCGTGCGGGCGACGACGCCGTACATCGTCGTCCAGGCTTCGCGCACCTCGACTGTGAAGCCATCGCCCAGGCCAGCGGCCAGCGTGTCCAGCAGAGCAGCGCCGACGCTGTCGTAGTGCGCGTCGACGACGCCGTAGCCGACATGGCGCTGGCCCAGGCGCAGCAGTACCGGCATCAGCGCGCCGGGCCGGTCCAGCAGCTCGATGGCGGCTGACAGCATCTGCATCAGGCGCTCGCCCTGTTCGGCCATGTCGCCGCCGCGGAAGAGGGCGCGCAGCGCCGGGTCGCGGGTGAACAGCTGGGTGTAAAAGGCCTCGGCGACCGTGGCGGCCAGTGGCTTGAGCGGCTCGAAGCTGCTGCGGATGAGTTGGATCTGGTGCGGGGTCATGGCGAATTCCTTTGTGTCCATGGGCGTTTCGGGCCGAGCGCCGGGCCGCTCCCAAGCCGGCCCGTTCTGGGGATGTGCTTGCTGGTCGATCCAGCAAGCATCACCGTCCCCTCGGGGGACCGACCAACGTACTCGTTGGGCGAGGGGTCAACGCAGATACGCGTCGGCGACGGGGGCGAAGATGCACAGCAGCGGCAGGGCTGCCACCAGGCGTTCCAGCGGATGCCAGCCAGGGGCGGGCCGGGTGTCGTCGTCCTCGGCGAGGTCTTCGGCGAAGGCTTCGCTGCGGTAGACGATGGCCATGGTTTCCGGCCAGTCGGTGTGAGGGTTGTCGCTGCGGTAGTTCATGGTGTGCTCCTTTGGGGTGTCGCCACTGTCGGAGGCTCCGGTTTCAGCGCCGCTTCACGCCGCGGCGGCTGTGTTGCGTTTGTTTCAGCACCACGCCGCCGCCGGCGTGTCTGCCTATCATTTGCCGCCATGCCCGACACCTCGCCCACCGTCCTGCTCGTCGACGACGAGCCCGAACTGCGCGCGTTGCTGGCCGAGTACTTCGGCCGTAACGGCTTCGAGGTCGTGCAGGCCGAGGACGCGGCGGCCGCCCGTGCCCGGGTCGCCGAGCAGGTGCCCGACGTGGCGGTGCTGGACATCAACATGCCCGGCGAGAACGGCCTGTCGCTGGCCCGTGCGTTGCGCGAGGCCCATCCGCGGCTGGGCGTGGTGATGCTGACGACGGCCGGCGAAGCCATCGACCGCATCGTGGGGCTGGAGGTAGGTGCCGACGACTACGTCGCCAAGCCCTTCGAGCTGCGCGAGCTGCTGGCCCGCGTGCGCGCCGTGCTGCGCCGCCTGCAGGTCGCGGCTGCGCCGGCCGCGGCAGCACAGGGGCCTGACCGTATCGCCTTCGGCCCCTGTCAGCTGGACGTGGCGCAGCGCAAGCTCTTCGGCGCGGACGGTGCCGAGATCGACATCACCGCCGCCGAGTTCGACCTGCTGGCCCTGTTCGCGCGCCATCCCAACCGGCCGCTCAACCGCGACCAGATCATGGAACAGGCCCACAACCGTGGCTGGGACGTCTTCGACCGCAGCATCGACCTGCGCGTCATGCGCCTGCGGCGCAAGGTGGAACGCAACCCGGACAAGCCGGAGGTCATCAAGACTGTCCGCAACGTTGGGTACGTCTACGTGCCGGTAGGCTGACGAAATCTTCGCGGCCGTAGTGCCCGACTGCGGGCCGAGCGCCGGGCCTGCCATGGCCAGAGGCCATGGCCTTCCGTAGGCACAAGCAGTCCGCAGGGACTGCTTGTGTCCGACTCCAGTTCACCAAGCCGGCCCGTCTGGCGATGTGCGAGCGGCTCAACGCCGAGAGCATCACCGTCCCCTCGGGGGACCGGTCAGCGTTGCCCGCGTTCAGCAGGGCGACGCTGGACGAGGGGCCTCAATTGTTCGCTTGGGGCAGCTTCAACCACCGTTGCAGCCGCGTGCGCAGCGCCACGAAGTCCAGCGGCTTGGTCAGGTGCTCGTCCATGCCGGCCTCCATGCTGGCGGCGACGTCGGCGTCCAGCGCGTGTGCGGTGAGGGCCAGGATGGGGAAGGCGGCCATCTTGCCGTCGCGCTGCTGGGCGCGCAGGCGGCGGGCGCATTCCAGGCCATCCATGCCAGGCATCTGGATGTCCATCAGCACGAGGTCGGGGGCGGCTTCCTCGCAGGCGGCCAGTGCCTCGATGCCGTTCTTGGCCAGGCGGGCCTGCACGCCCATCAACGCGAGGAATTCCAGCGCGACGACCTGGTTGATGTGGTTGTCTTCAACGAGCAGCACCTGGGGCTGGCGTTGGTCGGTCACGTCTTCGTCAGTGCCGGGCTGCGGCATACCGGCACCGACACCGCCTGCGGCGGCGCTCAACCAGAGCGAATGCGTGTGCACTTGAGCAAGCAGCCTGTGGTCGTCCATCCCATATCCTCGATTGGCTTTGTTTTTATGTCCCCCGGTAAGGGGTTGGGCGATTGTTGCCTCAGGCGGTGTTGCGACGCAACCCGTTGCCCCACGATTGCCATCAGCCTTGGCCGCTCACGTAGGCTGGATCGACCGCTGGTCGGTAGGTAGGGGGGCTGCGCGTGCTGACAATTTTCTGTCACCCCCGTCCCTACACTGCTCGCCTTCGCAGTTTTGACCCCCACCATGTCCGACGGTCTGATCCGCATCCGAGGCGCCCGCCAGCACAACCTCAAGAACCTCGATCTCGACCTGCGCACCGCGGAGCTGACTGTCGTCACCGGCCCCAGCGGCTCCGGCAAGTCCAGCCTGGTGTTCGACACGCTGTACGCCGAAGGCCAGCGGCGCTACGTGGAGACGTTCTCCGCCTACGCCCGCCAGTTCCTGGACCGCATGGACCGCCCGGCCGTCGACAAGGTCGACGGCGTACCGCCCGCCATCGCCATCGACCAGACCAACCCGGTGCGCACCAGCCGCTCCACGGTCGGCACCATGACGGAGCTGAATGACCACCTGAAGCTGCTTTTTGCGCGCGCAACAGAGCTTTTTGACCGCAAGACGGCGCTGCCGGTCAGGCATGACACGGCGCAGAGCATTTATGCGGAATTGATGAGCCGCGCCGAGGCCGCGTCCGACCCCAGGATGGTGCTGACCTTCCCGGTCGAGCTGCCCGCCAACACCAGCGCGGAGCAGGTCGCGCAGTGGCTGTCGGCCAGCGGCTTCACGCGCGTGCAGGCCGAACGCGACATCGATGGCAAGAAGGTGCTGGACGTGGTGGCCGACCGCTTCCGCATCCTGGGTGCGGACAAGCAGCGGGCGATGGAGGCCATCGAGCTGTCGCTGAAACGCGGCGCCGGGCGTCTCACGGTCTACGCGGGCGATGCCGGGGAAATGCTGTGGAGGTTCTCCACCGGCCTGCACTGTCCCGAAAGCGACATCCGCTACGCCGACCCGCAGCCGGCGTTGTTTTCCTTCAACTCCGCCTTCGGCGCTTGCGAGGCCTGCCGGGGATTCGGCCGCGTCATCGGCGTGGACCTGGGCCTGGTCATCCCCGACGAACGCAAGACGCTTCGCAACGGCGCCATCAAGCCGATGCAGACGCCGGCGTGGAAGGACTGCCAGGACGACCTGCTGAAGTACGCCGGAGAGGCCGGCATCCCGCGCGATACGGCCTGGAAGGATCTGTCGCCCACCCACCGCGACTGGGTCATCAACGGCACGCCGAACTGGAACGGCAACTGGAACAAGCAGTGGTACGGGGTCAAGCGCTTCTTCGACTACCTCGAGAGCAAGGCCTACAAGATGCACATCCGCGTGCTCTTGTCCAAGTACCGCAGCTACACCGAGTGCCCGAGCTGCCGCGGCGCGCGGCTGAAGACCGAGGCGTTGCTGTGGCGCGTGGGCAGCAAGGCGCTGGCCGACGCGGCGCTGCCGCCGGAACAGCGCTTCCTGCCCGTCGGCGTGGACTGGACCCGCGAACAGCTGGAAGCGCTGCCGGGCCTGTCGCTGCACGACCTGATGCAGCTGCCCATCAGCCGGCTGCGCGACTTCGTCGACGGCCTGCAACTGCCCAGCACGATGCTGGACGAGGCGCTGAAGCTGCTGCTGGACGAGATCCGCCACCGCAGCCGCTACCTGTGCGACGTGGGCCTGGGCTACCTGACGCTGGACCGGCAGAGTCGCACCTTGTCCGGCGGCGAGGTGCAGCGCATCAACCTGACGACGGCCCTCGGCACCTCGCTGGTCAACACGCTGTTCGTGCTGGACGAGCCCAGCATCGGCCTGCATCCGCGCGACATGGGCCGCATCGTGCAGGCCATGCAGCGGCTGCGTGATGCGGGCAACACGCTGGTCGTCGTCGAGCACGACCCGGCCGTGATGCTGGCCGCGGACCGCCTCATCGACATGGGCCCCGGCCCCGGCGAGCGCGGCGGGCAGATCGTCTTCGACGGCACGCCCGAGACCATCCGCGCGGCCGACACGCTGACCGGCGCCTACCTCGGCGCGCGCAAGCATGTCGGCATGGGGCTCAAGCGGTTGGTGGAAGAGAACACGCCCAAGCTCATCCTGCAGGGCGTGCGCGAGCACAACCTGAAGGACGTGTCCGTCGAGTTCCCGCTGCAGCGCATGGTGGTCGTGACCGGCGTGTCCGGCTCCGGCAAGAGCACGTTGATGCAGGACGTGCTCTACCCCGCGCTGGCACGCCAGTTCGGCAAGGCCACCGAGTCCCCCGGCGCACACGACCAGTTGCTGGGCGCCGACCATCTCGCCGACGCCGTGTTCGTCGACCAGTCGCCGATCGGCAAGACGGCGCGCTCCAACCCGGCCAGCTACGTCGGTGCGTTCGACGAGATCCGCAAGCTGTTCGCCGACGCGCCGGTGGCGCGCGAGCGCAGCTACACGGCGGGCATGTTCAGCTTCAACGCCGGCGACGGCCGCTGCCCCACCTGCGGTGGCTCGGGCTTCGAGCACGTCGAGATGCAGTTCCTCAGCGACGTCTACCTGCGCTGCCCGGACTGCGACGGCAAGCGCTTCCGCGCCGAGATGCTGGACGTCAAGCTGTCGCTGAAGGACAGGGACCTGAGCGTGTCCGACGTGCTGGAGCTGACCGTGGCCGAGGCGGTGCACCTGTTCAGCGAGCACCGCGCGGTGCTGCAGAAGCTGCAGCCCATCGTCGATGTGGGCCTGGAATACGTGCGCCTGGGCCAGCCGGTGCCCACGTTGTCCGGCGGCGAGGCGCAGCGGCTCAAGCTCGCCGGCTTCCTGGCCGAAGCCGCGAGCAGCCCGCGCTTCGGTGTGGCGAAGAAGGGCACGCTGTTCCTGTTCGACGAGCCGACCACCGGCCTGCACTTCGACGACATCGCCAAGCTGATGCGCGCCATGCGCAAGCTGCTGTCGGCCGGGCACTCGCTGATCCTCATCGAGCACAACCTGGACGTCATCCGCGCGGCGGACTGGCTCGTCGACCTGGGCCCCGAAGGCGGTGAGGGCGGCGGCGAGGTCATCTGCGTCGGCACGCCGGAAAGCGTCGCGCAGCATCCGACCTCGCACACCGCCGCCGCGCTGCGCGACTACGCGCTGCACATGGACCGCCCGGCCGTGGCCGTCGAGGAAGGCCGTCCGCTGCAGCAGCTGATCAAGGCGCGCCGCACGGCCGACGAGGCGATCAAGATCGTCAACGCCCGCGAGCACAACCTCAAGGGCCTGAACGTCGAGATCCCGCGCGGCAAGTTCAATGTCGTGACCGGCGTGTCCGGCTCCGGCAAGTCCACGCTCGCGTTCGACATCCTGTTCAACGAAGGCCAGCGCCGCTACCTCGAATCGCTGAACGCCTACGCCCGCTCCATCGTGCAGCCGGCCGGCCGGCCCGAGGTGGACGCGGTGTGGGGCATCCCGCCGACCGTGGCCATCGAGCAGCGCCTCTCCCGCGGCGGCCGCAAGAGCACGGTGGCGACGACGACCGAGGTCTGGCACTTCCTGCGCCTGCTCTACGTGAAGCTGGGCGTTCAACACTGCGTCAACGACGGCGCGCCGGTGCGGCCGCAGAGTGTCGAGAGCATCGCCGCGCAGCTCATGCGCGACTATCGCGGCCAGCACGTCGGGCTGCTGGCGCCGCTGGTTGTCGCGCGCAAGGGCGTCTACACCGACCTCGCGAAGTGGGCCAAGGCCCGCGGCCACACGCATCTGCGCGTGGACGGCGAGTTCCTGCCGACGTCGCCGTGGCCGCGCATCGACCGCTTCAAGGAACACACGCTGGAACTGCCGGTTGGCGACCTCGTCATCGAGCCCGAACGCGAGGCCGAGCTGCGCGAGCTACTGGCCAAGGCGCTGGACATCGGCAAGGGTGTGCTGCACCTGCTGGCGCCGTTGGACGGCCTGAGCCTGGAAGACGGTGCGACCGGTGCCGGCGTCGGCACGGTCAAGGTGTTCTCCACCAAGCGTGCCTGCCCGGTCTGCGGCACCAGCTACCCCGAGCTGGACCCGCGCCTGTTCTCGTACAACTCCAAGCATGGCTGGTGCACCAGTTGCGTCGGCACGGGCCTGCAGCTGACGCGCGAGCAGCGCAAGGCGCTGGATGACAGCGTGCAGTCCGACGACAACCGCGGCCGCGAGCAAAGCTTCCCGTCGGAAGAGACCGAGGTCGAAGGGCTGACGGATGCCGCCTGCCCGGACTGCCATGGCACGCGGCTGAACCCGACGGCGCGGTCCGTCGAGTTCGAGGACAAGGGCATCGGTGACGTCGCCGCGTGGAGCGTCGGCGAGGCGCGTGAGTGGGTGAAAGGCCTGCATCTCGAAGGCCGAGACGCCGACATCGCGCGCGACGTCGTCAGCGAGATTCTTGGCCGGCTGGAGTTCCTCGAGGAAGTGGGTCTGGGCTACCTGACGCTGGACCGCGCTGCGCCCACGCTGTCGGGCGGCGAGGCGCAGCGCATTCGCCTGGCCGCGCAGCTGGGCAGCAACCTGCAAGGTGTCTGCTACGTGCTGGACGAGCCCACCATCGGTCTGCACCCGCGCGACAACCAGATCCTGCTGAAGGCGCTGTCCACGCTGGGCGACAAGGGCAACACGCTGGTCGTCGTCGAGCACGACGAGGACACCATCCGCCGGGCAGACCACATCATCGACATCGGCCCCGGGGCCGGCAAGCGCGGCGGCCGCGTCGTGGCCGAAGGCACGGCGGCGCAGCTCGCGCTGCAGCCGGAATCGACGACTGGCCGCATGCTGGCCCGGCCGCTGATCCACCCGCTGCAGGCCCGCCGCGCGATCGACCCGGAAGCGCCCAAGCTGACCGTGCTGAACGCCGCGCTGCACAACCTCAAGGGCGTGACGGTGGACGTGCCGCTGCACCGGCTGGTTGCCGTGACCGGTGTGTCCGGCTCCGGCAAGTCCACGCTGGCGCGCGATGTGCTGCTGGCCAACATGGCCGTCGCCGTGCCGCTGCGCAAGGCGCCGGCGAAGTGGGCGGGCTGCGATGGCATCGAGGGCCACGCACAGGTCGACCGAGTGCTGGAGGTGGACCAGACCCCCATCGGCAAGACGCCGCGTTCCTGCCCGGCCACCTACATCGGCTTCTGGGACGCCATCCGCAAGCTGTTCGCCGAGACGCTGGAGGCCAAGGCGCGCGGCTACGCGCCGGGCCGCTTCAGCTTCAACACCGGCGAGGGACGCTGCCCCGGCTGCGAAGGGCAGGGCATGAAGACCATCGAGATGAGCTTCCTGCCCGACGTGAAGGTGCCCTGCGACCAGTGCCACGGCCAGCGCTTCAACCCCGAGACGCTGGGCGTCACGTGGCGGGGCAAGAGCATCGGCGACGTGCTCTCGATGGAGGTCGACGAGGCGGTCGAGTTCTTCGCATCGATGCCGTCGATTGCGCATCCGCTGCAGTTGCTGAAGGACGTGGGGCTGGGGTATCTGACCCTGGGCCAGCCGTCGCCGACGCTGTCGGGCGGCGAGGCGCAGCGGATCAAGCTGGTGTCCGAACTCGTCAAGGTGCGCGACGACGTGACCCGTCGCGGGCAGAAGGCGCCGCACACGCTGTACGTGCTGGACGAGCCGACGGTGGGCCTGCACATGGCCGATGTGGAGAAGCTGATCCGCGTGCTGCACCGGCTGGTGGCGGGCGGGCATTCGGTCGTCGTCATCGAGCATGACCTCGACGTGATTGCCGAGGCGGATTGGGTGCTGGACCTGGGGCCGGAAGGGGGCGATGCGGGTGGCCGGGTCGTCGTCGAAGGCACGCCGGAGGCGGTGGTGGCGAGTGGCAGCCATACGGGCGTGGCGCTGAAGCCGGTTCTCGCCAGAACCGGGCGTTGAGATGAAGCGACTGGCGTTTTTTATTGGCTTGTTTGGTGCGCTAAACGCCTTTCTGTGGGCGTGGGCGCCATCGATTGCTCGCTGGCAAACGCGCAATGTTCTTGAGCGCTACGGCAGCTTGGAATCGCTTGAGATCGCGATGCAGGTCTATCAAGAGTCGATGCGCTTTGTGTTTATCGAGGCAGGAGTTGTGGGCGCAGCGATGCTCTTGGCTGCGGCGCTGATCTTTCAACATCGCGTGCTGGGGTGGCGGCTTTGGCTTGTTTGCCTTGCGATATGCGTCGGTAGCGCCCTTGTCCACGCCGCAGTGGACGGACTTTCCTTCGCAGCTGCCTGTCGCTTGTTGGTGCTGTCGGCTTTTGCCAGCAGTGTGATTAAGGTCGGGCGAAGCGGGGCATGGGCAGCCTGGTTTCCCAATAGGTAATTTCGGCCGATGATGGGTTGACGCGTGAGGCCCATGCCGGGATTTCGTCCCGGCGGCCGACCTACTTTCTTGGGCGCCCAAGAAAGTAGGCAAAGAAGGCGCCCCTGCAAAACCGCCCGGCAGAGCCGGGTGCCCTGTGCTTCTCGGTCACCAAGGCCCGCGCAAAACTCGCGCCGCTACGCTCTGCTCAAACAGTTGCGCGGAGTCAGATGTCGAAGCGCGCCAAGGCGCGCGCCTCGGTGCCCTGCGATGCTCGGCGGTTTAGAAGGGGAGACTGCCGAACAGCCGAACAGCCGAACAGCCGAACAGCCGAACAGCCGGTGTGTCGCTCGCGGCACCATGACGAACAGGACCGGCTTGGGGGCTTCCTAGAATTCGCCGCCCCTAACCCTAGGGGGCGAATTCAGGAGACCCCTTGAAGCCCGTGACCTTCGCTGCCGTGAGCAGCCTGGCCCTTGCCCTGGCCTTGTCGGCCGCCGTGCCGCTGCAGGCGCAAACCGCCGCCCCCTCGGCCGCCACCGTTCCCACGCTGGAGCAGATCTTCCGCGCCGAGCCCTACCGCAGCGAGCCGGCCAAGGACGCCGCCTTCAGCCGCAGTGGCCGCTACCTGGCCTACCTGTGGAGCCCGTTCGGCGAGCCCGGCACCGATCTCTGGGTGCATGACACCAAGACCGGCAAGACGCAGCGCGTCACCTCGCCCCAGGTCATGGCCGCTTTCGAGGCGCCGGAGGACATGGCGCGCTTCGACAGAAAGCTCAAGCAGCGCAACGACGAATACGCCGAGCGCCAGGCCCGCGAGGTCGCGCAGCAGGCCTATCTGCACGGCGACAAGGTCGACCTGTCACAGTGGGAATCGGCCCGGATCGAAGTGCTGAAGAAGGAGCTGGCCGAGAAGAAGGCCAAGGACGATGCGCAGAAGGCCGCCGACAAGGCCGACGCCGAGGTCGAGAAGCAGGCCATGGCGGCGCTGGCCGCCAGGCGTGCCGGCAAGCCGGTGCCCGCTGCGGCGCCCGCGTCCGCCGCCTCGTCGCCCGACAAGAAGGACGACAAGGAGAAGGAACTCTGGGAGCTGCGCGACGAGCTGAAGAAGAAGCTCGCGCGCGACAAGCTCAAGCCGGCCGACCTCTACCCCGGCCCGGCGCAGTTCGTCTGGGCGCATCGGGCGGACGAACTGGTCTTCCAGTATCGCGGCGGCCTCTATCGCTGGGCGGTGGGTGACAAGGCGCCGGCGCCGCTGGTTGCCACGCAGCGCGAGCTGCGCACGGTGGCCTACACGGCCGACGACGCCGGCTTCGTGTTCATGGACGAGACCCGCGTGCTGCGGCTGAGCTTCAGGCGGCCTGGCGTGGAGGTCGTCAACCGCGAGCTGATCCACCCGGACGACGAGCAGAAGAAGTACCGCATCGCCGAGACGGCGATCAGCGAGGACGGCCGCTGGATGTCGCTGGTCGCGACCGCGCCGCTGAAGGGGGCCGACGACAAGCCGGCGCCGGCGGGCCGCCAGGTGGAAATCATGAACTACAGCGACCGCTGGGCCACGGCCAAGAAGGTCGGCCGCGAGGTGTCGGACGACAAGCGCACCGAGAAGCCGCTGGCTCTGTATATCCGCCAGGTGCCCGCGAACGGCGCCGCGCCGCGCAAGCAGCCCGAGCCGGTGTTCACGAACGCCGGCGGCGACGTCTGGTTCGAGATGAGCGACGTGGCCTGGGCCAGGGATGGCAGCCGCTATGCGTTCACGACCTGGGAGCGCGACAAGGAACTGCTGCGCGTGTACATCGGCCAGGCCGACGAGAACGCCAAGCCCGAGATGGTGCTGGAGCGCCGTGGCGACGTCGGCCACGAGGTCGTGAACGTGCTCAAGCCCCGCTTCACGCCGGATGGCAAGACGCTGGTGCTGACGCTGGACGAGACCGGCTGGCGCCAGCCCTACGCCATCGACGTGGCGACGAAGGCGCTGCGCCCGCTGCTGAAGGGCGAGTTCGAGGCGCCGCAGGTGGTCGGCATCACGGCCGACAGCAAGGCGCTGTTCGTGCTGGCCAACCAGGGCGACTTCGCGGCGATGAACGTGCTGCGCGTCGACCTGGCCAGCGGCGCGATGCAGGCGCTGGGGGCGGCGGGCGAGTACCACCGCGGCGCGGTCGCGTCGGAGGACGGCCGCTGGGTCGCCGCCAACGCCGGCAACTGGGCGCAGCGCCCGGAGCTGAAGCTGCTGGCTGGCGACGCCAAGGCCAACCCCAAGGCTGAAGCGCGCACGCTGACCGACAGCACCGACAAGGCCTGGGCCGACCTGCACCTGCTGCAGCCCGAGCGCTTCGCGTTCACGAACCGCCATGGCGACCGCATCGAGGCCTATGTCTTCAAGCCTGCCGGCTGGCAGGCGACCGACAAGCGCCCCGGCATCGTCTACGTCTACGGCGGCCCGCTGAACGACCGCCACATCGTCGAGGTCGACAGCTTCCAGCCCACCGCCTACCTGTTCGGCCAGTACATGGCCGCCAAGCACGGCTTTGTCACCATTGCCGTGGACCCGCGCGGCCACAGCAACTACGGCCGCAAGTTCTCCGACGCCAACTGGGAGCATCCCGGCGAGCCGCAGGCCGAGGACCTGGAAGACCTCGTCAAGCTGCTGCCGGGCTACGGCGTGGACCCGGCGCGCGTGGGCCTGAACGGCTGGAGCTTCGGCGGCTTCCAGACGCAGTACACGATGTACACGCGCCCCGACCTGTTTGCCGCCGGCATTGCCGGTGCCGGCCCGACGGAATGGGAGAACTACAACAGCTGGTACAGCGGCCGCACGATCGGCAAGGCGACCGACCGGACCAAGCCCGTGCTGCGCAGGTTCTCGCTGCTGCCGCTGGCCAAGGGCCTGAAGCACCCGCTGATGCTGGTGCACGGCATGCAGGACCCCAACGTGCTGTACCAGGACACGGTCAACGTCTATCGCGAGCTGCTGGACTCGGGCAAGGAGTCGCTCGTCGAGCTGTTCCTGGACCCCGACGGCGTGCACGCGCTGGGCGGCGTCGTGAAACCGGCGGGCTGGCACCGCAAGTACGAAGCCTTCTGGATCAGAACGTTGGCCCCTCGCCTGGCCTCGCCGCGCTGAACGCGGTCGAGCTCAGTCGGTCTTGCAGACCGCGCTGTGCCGGTGGCGCAGCCCTTCGGCAGGCACAGGCCGTCCACTGGACGCCCTGTGTCCGGCCTCAGCCCCCATGGGGACGGCGATGCTCGCAGCATTGAGCTGCGAGCACATCGCCCGGCGGGCCGGCTTGGGGGCGGCCCGGCGCTCGGCCCGCATGGGTGTGGACGTGCCCTAAGCTGTCGGCCATGTGGACAGCCCCGCCTCCGCCGCCCGATGAAGACCGCCGCCTGGCGCGCCTGGCCGCGCTGGCGGTCATGGACACCGAGCCGGAGCCGCTGTTCGACCACCTGACCGCGCTGGCCGCGCAGATCTGTGGCACGCCGGTGGCGCTGCTGGGCCTGCTGGACGAGCGCCGCCAGTGGTTCAAGGCCGCGGTCGGCTTCGGCCGCGCCGAGACGCCGCGGGCGCTGACCTTCTGCGCCCACACGCTGTTGGCGGACGGGCTTTTCGAGGTCCAGGACACCAGCGGCGACCCGCGCTTCGCCGAACATCCCGACGTGCTGGCCCAGCCGCCGCTGCGCTACTACGCCGGCGTGCCGATCCGGCTGGATGATGGCAGTCACCCGGGCACGCTGTGTGTCGTGGACTTCCGGCCGCGTGAACTGACCGACGCGCAGCGCGAGGCGCTGATGCGGCTGGCCGACGTTGCCGCCGAAGCGCTGATGATGCGCGAGCGCGTGCTGGCGCGCGCAGACACCGGGCCGCAGGAGCAGCCGTTCCGCGTGCTGGCCGAGACTGCGCCGCTGGGCATCTTCCGTACCGATGCGGCCGGGCTGTGCATCTACACCAACCCCGTCTGGCAGCGCATCTACGGCGCCGGTGCGCGTGACGCGCTGGGCGAGGGCTGGGCCGCCACGCTGGCGCCCGAGGATGGCGACTCGGTGCTGGCCCACTGGCGGCGCTGCGTGCAGCGCCGCCAGCCGTTCGAGATGCGTTACCGCGTGCGCCGCCCCGGCGGTGCGATGCGCCAGGTCTGGTCGCGCGCGCGGCCGCTGCTGGCGCCGGCGGGCGAGCTGCTGGGCTATGTCGGTATCTCCGAGGACGTAACCGACCGGCTCAGCGTCGAGCGCGAGCTGCGCGACAGCAAGGCCTTGCTGGACCGCACCGGCCGCGTCGCTGGCGTGGGCGGCTGGAGCCTGGACCTGCAGACGCAGGAGCTGGTCTGGAGCGACCAGACCTTCCGCATCCACGACCTCGAACCCGGCCTCCAGCCCACGTTGGAGGAGGCGCTCGCCTTCTACCCGCCCGAGGCGCGCGGCGCCATCGAGTCGGCGGTGCAGCGCGGCATCCTGTACGGCGAGCCGTGGAGCCTGGAGCTGCCGATGATCACCGCCAGCGGCCGCGAGGTCTGGGTGCTGGCCCAGGGCCAGGTGGACTGGCAGGACGGCACGCCGGTGAGGCTGGTGGGCGCCTTCCAGGACGTCACCGAGCATCACCGTGCCGCCGTCGAGCTGGAACTCAACCGCCAGCGGCTGCGCGCGCTGTACGAGTCCACGCCGGCACTGATGCATTCCGTCGACGCAGGCGGGCGTGTGCTCAGCGTGTCGGACCGCTGGCTGGAGCGGCTGGGCTACCGGCGCGAGGAGGTCATCGGCCGCATGCTGGACGACTTCCTGACCCCCGAGTCCAGCCGCCGGGTGCGCGAGGTGCACCGCCCCGCGCTGTGGCGCCTTGGCCATGTCGACGACTGCGCCGTGCAGCTGATCTGCGCCGACGGCCGGCTGCGTGACGTGCTGGTCTCGGCCGTGGCCGAGTACGACGCGCAGGGCCGGCCGCTGCGTGCGCAGGCGCTGGTGGATGACATCACCGAGGACCTCAAGCGTCGCGCCCAGCTGGCCCAGGAGCAGCAGATGCGCCGCCAGACCGAGCGCCACGTGCAGGAGCTGGATCAGCTGCTTCGCGAGCGCTCCGAAATGCTGGACGTGCTGGCCCACGAGGTGCGCCAGCCGCTCAACAACGCCAGCGCCGCGTTGCAGAGCGCCGCGGGCAGCCTGGCCGGTCGCGGTGAGCGCCAGGCCCAGGAGCGGCTGATGCGCGCCCAGGCCGTGCTGGGGCAGGTGCTGGCCGGCGTCGACAACACGCTGGCCGCGGCCACGCTGCTGGCTGGTGGCGGGCGCATCGCGCGGCTGGACACCGACATCGACACGCTGATCGCCGTCACCATCGCCGACCTGCCGCGCGAGCAGCGCGACCGCGTCGTCGTGCACCGCCACACCGCCACGCGCACGGCGCTGATGGACATGAGCCTGATGCGGCTGGCGCTGCGCAACCTGCTGTCCAACGCGCTCAAGTACGCACCCGGCGTCAGCCCGGTCGCGCTGCACGTGATGGACTTCGACGAACCGGCCGCGCTGCAGTTCGAGGTCGCCGACGCCGGCCCCGGCATCCCGCGCGAGCTGCTGCCGCGGCTGTTCACGCGCGGCGCGCGCGGCGTCGGCGGCACGGAATCGGCCCACGGCCTGGGCCTGTACATCGTGCGCCGCGTGATGGACTTGCACGGCGGCACGGCCGAGCTGCTGCGCACCGGGCCGCTGGGCACGGTGATGCGGCTTACCTTGCCTCAGGCTGGCTGAGCCCCCCTTGTCCTTTATTTAGACTGGGCGCCTCCCGGCCACGCTCCTGTTACCGAGATGCCCGACGCCCCCGAACGCTCCACACCCGTCCACCGCCTGCCCAGCCTGCGTGGCCAGCTCAGCCTGGTGCTGGGGGGCCTGGCCCTCGCCATCCTGGCGGCGGTGGGAGGGTATCTAGGCAGCGTCGCCACGCAGGAGCTCTACACCGCCCAGCAGGTCGTCGTGCGCTCGACGGCACAGTTCGCCGCCGAGCTGCTGGCCGCGCAGTTGCGCGACCGTGAGCGCGAGATCGAGCTGTTGAGCCTGGCTCCCCACATGGTGGAGGGGGCGCTGGATTCGCAGCGTGTGCGCGACTCGCTGGATCGCCGCGCGGCCTTGCACGACGAGTTCGCCTGGCTGGGCGTGGCGTCGCCGGACGGCACGGTGCTGCAGGCCACCGGCGGCATGCTGGCCGGCCGCTCTGTCGCCCAGCGTGAGTGGTTCGTCGCCGCGCGCGAGCGCGTCTACGTGGGCGACGTGCACGAGGCCAAGCTGCTGGCCACGATGCTGCCGGCCCAGCCCAATGGCGAGCCGACGCGCTTCATCGACTTCGCCGCCCCCATCCGCGATGCCGAGGGCCGGCTGCGCGGCGTCGTCGCCGCGCACGCGCACTGGCGCTGGGTCACCGGCCTCGTCGAGGGAGTGGCGCGCCGCCAGAGCCCTGGCGCCGGCATCGACGCCCTCATCATCGACGGCCAGGGCCGGGTGCTCTACCCCGAGGCGATGAAGGTCGCCCAGGCCAACGGTGCCGACGTGCTGCCCAAGGTCGCCGGCGGCCGGTTCGAGGGGGAGCTGGGCTTCGATGGCAAGACCTACCTGACGAGCGAGGCGCCGCTGCAGGTGAGCACCAATGCCGGGTTGGGCTGGCGCATCGTTGCGCGCCAGCCGCTGGACATGGCGTTGCGCCCGGTGCGGGACCTGACGCGCGAGCTGGTGTTGTTGGGGGTGCTGGCCGCCGCCGTGCTGTCGTTCGCCGCGCTGCTGCTGGCGCGGCGCATCAGCCGCCCGGTGGAGCAACTGGCGCGCGTGGCGGCGCGCGTCGAGGCCGAGCGCCGCATCCCCGATTTTCCCGACCGGCCCGGCGCCCGGGAGCTGGGCCGCCTCAGCGAGGCGATGCAGTCGATGGCGCGCTCACTGCTGTCCACCGAGCAGGAGCTGCAGCAGGCCAACGCGACGCTGGAGGCCCAGGTGCAGCAGCGCACGGCCGAGCTGCAGGCGGCCAACGCGGCGCTGGAGCACCTGGCCACGCGCGACCCGCTGACCGGTCTGCACAACCGCCGCAGTCTGGATGCGCGCCTGGCCGAGGCGCAGGCGCTGGACCGACGCTACGCTGTCTCCAACGGCCGTGTGCACGGCCTGCTGCTGGTGGACGCGGACCACTTCAAGCGCGTCAACGACCAGTTCGGCCACCCGGTTGGCGACGCCGTGCTGCGCCAGCTTGCGACCCTGTTGCAGGCGTCGATCCGCGTCACCGACATGGCAGCGCGCTTCGGTGGCGAGGAGTTCGCCGTGCTGTTGCCCGAGCTGGCGGGGCCTCAGGAAGCCGTCATGGCAGCCGAAAAGATCCGCACCGCTGTCGAGGCGGCGGTCTTCCCTGGGGTCGGCAAGCTGACGATCAGCGTCGGCGTCAGCCTGGCCTCGCCGGACGACGTGGACGTGCGGCCGCTGATCGACCGAGCCGACGCGGCGCTGTACGAAGCCAAGCGCGGCGGCCGCAATGCCGTCGTGCTGAAGGCTGCCGACGCCGTGGCGTAGTTCACGGTTGCCACCGCGCCGCCGCAAGTCCGGCGGCGGTCTGGAGGCACCCCGACACCGGCGATCAAGAACTCCCCGCATCGTTCAGGGGGGGTGAAACCTAGGCTAGCGGCATGTTGATTGCATCCGCTCCCGCCTCGCTCTCCGGTGCTTGCAGCACCGGCGGGCGTCGCGCCGCACGCCATGGCTAAGACCATCCTCATCGTCGACGACTCCAGTTCGCTGCGCACCGTCGTCAAGATGGCCCTGAACCGCGCCGGCTACGACGTTCTCGAAGCCGCCGACGGCGAAGAGGCGCTGGCCAGGCTGGAGAACACGGCCAAGGTCCACCTCATCGTCAGCGACGTGAACATGCCGCGCATGGACGGCATCACGCTGGTGACCCACGTCAAGCAGCATGCCCGCCACCGGTTCACGCCGGTCATCATGCTGACGACCGAAGGCCAGGACGAGAAGAAGCAGGCCGGCAAGGCTGCCGGCGCCCGCGCCTGGATCGTCAAGCCCTTCAACCCGCCGCAGCTGCTCGACGCGGTTGCCAAGCTCATCCTGCCCTGAGGAGACGCGCAATGGACGGCACGACATCCTGGGGCAGCCTGCCCGTCGAGGTGGGCATCTACACGGCCGCCGAGCTGCGCACGCAGTGGCTGGCGCAGCTGGACCAGCCGCACGAGGGCGGCCACGTCGAGCTGGACGGCTCGGCCGTCGAACAGTTCGATGCCGCCGGCGCCCAGGGGCTGCTGGCCCTGGCCCACTCGCTGAGTGCGCGCGGCCAGGAACTTCATCTGACCCATGCCAGCCACACGCTGGCCGATGGCTGCCGCGTGCTGGGCCTGGCCGGGCTGCTGGGCACGCGGGAGGCGCGATCATGAGTGACGACGATCGCGACTTCATCGCCGCGGCGCTGCCGGTCTTCATCAGCGAGGCCGAGGAGCAGGTCGAGCGGCTGGAGCACTTGCTGCTGGAACTGGAAGCCTCGCCCGGCGACCGTGACCTGCTGGACGCGCTGTTCCGCTGCGCCCACACCGTCAAGGGCTCGGCGGGCGTGTTCGGGCTGGACACGCTGGTCGGCTTCACGCATCACGTCGAGACGCTGCTGGACCAGGTCCGCGAAGGCCGCCGCGCGCTGGACGCCAGCGTCAGCACGCTGCTGCTGCTGTGCAACGACCAGCTGCGCCGCCTCATCGGCGCCGCGCGCAACGGCACGGGCGACGACCCCGAGGGGGCGCCCGCGCGCGACGCGCTGGAGCTGCGCCTGCGCGCCGCCTGCAACGCCGAGCCGCCGCCGGCACCCGTGTCGCTGACGCCGGCCGGCGAACGCCTCTGGCACATCTGGGTGCGCTTCGGCGCCGACACCTTCCGCAACGGCATGGACCCGCTGGCGCTGCTGAACTATCTGCAGGGCATGGGCCGGCTGGAGCACGTCGTCTGCGATCACGCGGCCGTGCCCGACCTGGCGACGCTGGACGCCGAAACCTGCTGCCTGGCCTTCGAGTTCGGCCTGCGCACGGCGGCGAGCCGCGAAGAGATCGAGGGCGCGTTCAGCTTCGTCCGCGAGGACTGCGAGCTGCACCTTGTCGAGCCCGATGCCGGCCCCGAGCAGTTCGTCGCGTTGATCCAGTCGCTGCCGCAGCACCCGCGGCTGGGCGACATCCTCGTGTCCGCCGGCGCCATCAGTCAGGCCCAGCTGCACGCCGCGCTGGCCGATCA
This sequence comes from Pelomonas candidula, assembly GCF_043555985.1. Taxonomy (NCBI): domain Bacteria; kingdom Pseudomonadati; phylum Pseudomonadota; class Betaproteobacteria; order Burkholderiales; family Sphaerotilaceae; genus Roseateles; species Pelomonas candidula. The sequence continues at coordinate 252,472 of NZ_JBIGIC010000007.1, forward strand.
GGAGCGCAGCCGCACCGTCGGCGCCCCTGCCGCGCCGCTGGGCGAGATCCTGCGGCAGAAGTCTGGCGTGCCAGCCGCCGTCGTCGACGCCGCACTGCAGCGCCAGGCCAAGGCCGAGGGGGGCGAGGACCGCTTCATCCGCGTGCACGCCGACCGGCTGGACGCCGTCATCAACCTGCTGGGCGAGCTGGTCATCGCCGGCGCTGGCGCCGCCGAGCTGGCGCGCCTGAGCCGCCAGCCCCACCTCGTGCAGGCCAATGACCAGATCGGCGGCCTCATCGAGGAGATCCGCAACGCCACGCTGCAACTGCGCATGGTGCCCATCGGCGAATCGTTCTCGCGCTTCCGCCGCGTCGTGCGCGACACGGCGGCCGAGCTGGGCAAGGAAGTCGCGCTGGAGATCCAGGGCGGCGAGACCGAGCTGGACAAGTCCATGGTCGAGCGCATCGCCGACCCGCTGATGCACCTCGTGCGCAATGCGCTGGACCACGGCCTGGAGACGGCGCCGCAGCGCGTGGCCGCCGGCAAGCCGGCCCAGGGGCGCCTGGTGCTGTCGGCCTGCCACGACGGCGGCAGCATCCTGATCCGCATCGACGACGACGGCCGTGGCATCGACCGCGAGCGCGTGCTGCAGCGGGCCTGGGACAAGGGCCTGGTGGAGCAGGGCGTCGTGCCGGCCGATGCCGACGTCCTGAACCTCATCTTCGAGCCCGGCTTCTCGACGGCCGAGAAGATCACCAACCTCAGCGGCCGCGGCGTCGGCATGGACGTCGTGCGCCGCAACATCGAGGCGCTGCGCGGCAGCGTCACGATCAGCAGCGAGGTCGGTACCGGCACCCGCATCGAGATCCGCCTGCCGCTGACGCTGGCCATCATCGACGGCTTCCTCGTCGGTGTCGGTGCGTCGCGCTTCATCTTCCCGCTGGACGCGGTCGTCGAGGTCATCGAAGGCCGCGGCGCCGAGGCGTCCATGCAGCCCGACGGCTGCGGCGTGCTGGCTTTGCGTGGGCAGCCGCTGCCGGTGCTGAGCCTGCGCACCGCGTACGAGCTGGACGACACGCCCGCGCCGGCGCGCTCCAGCGTCGTCGTCGTGCAGTCCGGCGCGCGCCGCTACGGCGTGCTCGTCGACGCGCTGCTGGGCCAGCACCAGACCGTCATCAAGCCGCTGGGCCGCATGTTGCGCACGCTGCGCGGCATGTCGGGCTCCACCATCCTCGGCAACGGCGAGGTGGCGCTGATCTTCGACCCCGAGGCGCTGCGCCGCTTCGCCGAGCAACCCGCCCAGCGCACGCCCGCGCTGGCCGCCCGCTGATCCCGCCCATATCCATATCAGAGAGGACCCACCATGACCGCAAGCACCCCCTCCTGGCTCGCCCGACTCGTCGCCGGCACGGCACTTCGCGAGGCCGACGACCGGCTGCAGCAACAGCAGCAGGCCTGCGCCGCGCTGGAGGCGGAGCTGGCCGCGGCACGGTCCAGGCTCAAGGTCACCGAGGCCGAGCTGAAGGTGCGCAGCGACATCATGGACATGACCAGCATCGTCTCGGAGGCCGACAAGAAGGGTGACATCGTCACCGTCAACGACAAGTTCATCGAGGTGTCCAAGTACGCACGCCACGAGCTGATCGGCCACCCGCACAGCACGACGCGCCACCCCGACATGCCCAAGGACGTGTTCAAGCAGCTGTGGGGCACGATCGGTCGCGGCGAGATGTTCCGCGGCATCATCAAGAACCGCGCCAAGGACGGCACGCCCTACTACGTCGACGCCGTCATCGCCCCCATCCTGGGCGACAACGGCAAGCCCGAGAAATACCTTGGCGTCCGCTACGACATCACGGCCACCGAGATCGAGCGGCAGAACATGCGCGGCGTGCTGGCGGCCATCAACCGGTCCTATGCCTACATCGAGTTCGATCTGGCCGGCCAGGTGCTGAGCGCCAACCCGAACTTCCTGGCGGTGCTCGGCTATTCGCTGGACGAGGTCGTCGGCCGCCACCATCGCCAGTTCGTCGAGGCGGGCTACGCCAACAGTGGCGATTACGCGCAATTCTGGCGCGACCTCAATGCCGGCAAGCCACAGAGCGGCGTCTTCAAGCGCCGTCACAAGAGCGGCCAGGACGTCTGGATTCAGGCCGTCTACGCGCCAGTGGCCGACGAGACCGGCCGCGTCATCAAGATCGTCAAGATCGCCACGGACATCACCGCCCAGGTGCAGGCTTCGCAGATGCTGGAGCAGGCCGTCGAGCAGGCCCAGCAGGTCGCCTCCGCCGGCCGCCGCGGCGACCTGTCGCAGCGCATCCCGCTGGAAGGCAAGAGCGGCCCGATCCTGGCGCTGTGCGAGGGCGTCAACACGCTGATGGAGACCACCTCGGTCATCTTCGCCGACGTCGGCCGGGTCTTCGGTGCGCTGGCTGCGGGCGACCTGTCCCAGCGCATCACCGACCACTACGACGGCGTGTTCGGCCAGGTCAGGAACGACGCCAACGCCACGTCCGACGCGCTGGCGGCCATCATCGACGACATCGGACGCGTCTTCGGCGGCCTGGCCAGCGGCGATCTGGGCCAGCGCATCGACCGCCCCGTGCAGGGCGTGTTCGAGCAGGTCAGGAACGACGCCAACAGCACCTGCGAGAAGCTGGCCGGCATCATCGAGGAGGTGCGTGCCGCCGCCGACGCGCTGACCGGCGCAGCCAACCAGGTCAGCGCCACGGCGCAGAGCCTGTCGCAGTCCGCCAGCGAGCAGGCCTCGTCGGTGGAGGAGACGACGGCGTCCATCGAGCTGATGTCCGCCTCCATCTCGCAGAACAGCGACAACGCCAAGGTCACCGACAGCATGGCCTCCAAGGCCAGCCGCGAGGCCGGTGATGGCGGCACGGCCGTCACGCTGACGGTGACGGCGATGAAGCAGATCGCGCAGAAGATCAGCATCGTCGACGACATCGCCTACCAGACCAACCTGCTGGCGCTGAACGCGGCCATCGAAGCGGCGCGTGCTGGCGAGCACGGCAAGGGCTTCGCGGTGGTGGCGGCCGAGGTGCGCAAGCTGGCCGAGCGCAGCCAGGAGGCCGCCAAGGAGATCGGCGACCTGGCCGGCAACAGCGTCGACACGGCCGAACGTGCCGGCAAGCTGCTGGGCGAGATCGTGCCTTCCATCCAGCGCACCAGCGAGCTGGTGCAGGAGATCGCCGCAGCCTCGCAGGAACAGAGCGAGTCGGTCAGCCAGATCGGCAGCGCGATGAACCAGCTCAGCAAGGCGACGCAGCAGAACGCGTCGGCATCGGAGGAGCTGGCGGCCACGTCGGAGGAGCTCTCCGGCCAGGCCGAGCAGCTGCAGCAGTCGGTGGCCTTCTTCGATATCGGCGGCCACGATGGCGGCCAACGCCGGCGCGCCGAGGTCAGCGACCTGGCCGCGCGCCGCGCCACGCCGCGTGGCGTGGCAGCCGTGCCGGCCCGCGCGACCCGGCCGGGCTCGGCCACCGGCACGCACGGCAACTTCCGACCCTTCTGACCCCCGGGAGCTGTTCATGACGACGACGCCCGGAACCCAGTACCTCAGCTTCTCGCTCGGGGACGAGGTGTTCGCGATGGACATCCGCACCGTGCGCGAGATCATCCAGCACGGCAGCATCACGTCGGTGCCGCTGATGCCGGACTTCGTGCGCGGCATCATCAACCTGCGCGGTGCCGTCGTGCCGGTCATCGACCTGCACGCCCGCTTCGGCCGCGGCGCCGGGCGCATCGGCAAGAAGAGCTGCATCGTCATCTTCGACGCCAGCCGCCAGGGCGAGAAGGCCGAACTCGGCCTGCTGGTGGACGCGGTCAGCGAGGTCGTCGAGATTCCCGATGCGCAGATCGAGCCGGTGCCCGAGTTCGGTACCTCGGTGCGGCGCGATTTCATCCGTGGCATCGGCAAGCTGGCCGGCCGCTTCGTCATCCTGCTGGAGCCCGACCAGGCCTTCGACATCGATGAGATGACGCGGCTGTGCGAGGCGCCGCGCGAGCTGCTCGCGGCCTGACGGACTGACAAACGATGCCCCTGCAGGAATTGCACGAGGACACCTACCTCCAACTCGCCGAGCTGATGCACGCATCCGTCGGCCTGAGCTTCTCCACCGCGAAGAAACCGCTGATCGCGTCGCGCCTGGCACCGCGCATCCAGCGCCTGGGGCTGTCCGGTTACGAGGCCTATGTGGATCTCATCGCCGGCTGCGACGACGGTGGCGAGTTCCAGATGGCTGTCGATCTGCTGACGACCAACGAGACCTATTTCTTCCGCGAGCCGGCGCACTTCGACCTGCTGGAGTCCGAGCTGAGCCGCACGCGCCCCCAGCGCCTCAGGCTGTGGAGTGCGGCCTCGTCCTTCGGCGACGAGGCCTACAGCCTGTCCATGCTGCTGGCCGACATGCAGCAGACAGGTCGCATCGGCGCGGACTGGTCCATCCTGGGCACCGACATCAGCGAGCGCGTGCTGCGCAGCGCTGTCGAGGGCATCTACCCCGAGGACCGGCTGCGCCACGTGACGCCTGAGCGGCTCAAGCGCTACTGCCTGCGCGGCAGCGAGGGCTCGGCCGGCCTCGTGCAGGTGCAGGAGCGGCTGCGCGAGCGGGTCCGCTTCGGCCAGCTCAACCTGTGCCGGCCCGTCGAGGAGCTGGGACCGTTCGACGCCGTCTTCCTGCGCAACGTGCTGATCTACTTCGACCCGCCCACCAAGCAGGCCGTCGTCGAGCGCGTGCTGACGCAACTGCGTCCCGGTGGCCTTTTCTTCGTCGGTACGGCCGAGGGCCGCGTGCCTGGCGTGCGTGGTTTGACGCCCATCGCGCCAGGCGCCTTCCGCAAGGAGGGCGCATGAACCTCGCGCGGCCTGATGAACACCTGGCCGATCCGTCGGACAGGCAGGCGCGTGGCGCGAAGGGCGCGTGCATGACCCACGTGTTGCATCCCGGCGATGTCATCTGCGTCGAGCGCGGCGAGCGTGTCGAGACGCTGCTGGGCTCCTGCGTCGCCATCGTGCTGACCGATGCGCGGCGCAGCATCGCCGCCGTCTGCCACCTCGTGCATGCCGGCGCGGGAGCCACCACGGCCTACGGCGGCTGTGCGTTGCAGGCCATGGAGGCGATGCTGCGGGCGCGCGGCTTCAACGCGCGGTTGTGCGAGGCCTTCGTCTACGGCGGCGGCAACATGTTCCCGGTGCTGGCGCCCGGCGACCAGCATGTCGGCATGAGCAACGTGCGTTGGGCGCTGTCCGAACTGGCCGGCCGCGGCATGCCGGTGCTGGCCCAGGACGTGGGTGGCGACGGCTATCGCCGCTTCGCCTGGACCGTCGGCCCGGGCATGCCCGAAGTCGTGCAGTTGAGAGGGTGAGCATGCCGACCAGCGTCTACATCGTCGACGACTCCGCCATCATGCGGCAGACGCTGACCCACCTGCTGCGCGGCGACGCCGAGCTGGAGGTCATGGGCAGTGCACCCAATGCGCTGATCGCCGGCACGGCCATCGCCAAGCGCCGCCCCGACGTGCTTCTGCTGGACATCGAGATGCCCGGCATGGACGGCCTGACCTTCCTGCGCCAGCAGATGGAGCGCGACCCCATCCCGACGGTCATCTGCTCCACGCTGACGACCGACGGCAGCCGCGCCGCACTGGATGCGCTGGCCGCCGGTGCCGTGGCCGTTGTCGCCAAGCCGCGGCTGGGGCTGAAGCAGTTCCTGGAGGATTCGCGCCGCGAGCTGTGCCAGACGCTGCGCGCCGCAGCGCGCACCAGGCCGCGCCGTGCCGCCCCGCGACCGGCCTCGGCGCCGCGGCCGGCTCCGGTCTCGCACAACCCGCTGGCGTCGATGCTGGCGATGAACCGGCCGGTGCTGATCGGCAGCTCCACCGGCGGCACGCAGGCCATCGAGGCCATCGTCACGGCGCTTCCGTCCGACGCACCGGGCATCGCCATCGTGCAGCACATGCCCGAGAAGTTCACGGCCATGTACGCCGAGCGGCTGGACCAGATCTGCGCGATGCGTGTGCGCGAGGCGCGCGACGGCGACCGGCTGGAGCGAGGCCTCGTGTTGATCGCACCAGGCGGCAAGCACCTGCAGCTGCGCAAGGCAGCGGGGCAGTACTTCGCCGTCGTCGCAGACGGCCCGCCGGTGAACCGCCACAAACCGTCGGTGGATGTGCTGTTCCGCTCGGCCGCAGCCTGCACCGGCGGCGACGCGCTGGCGCTGATCCTGACCGGCATGGGTGACGACGGCGCCCGAGGCATGGCGGCGCTGCACGATGGCGGCGCGCGCACGCTGGCCCAGGACGAGGCCAGCTGCGTCGTCTACGGCATGCCCAAGGAGGCGGTGGCGTGCGGCGGCGTGGATGCGGTGCTGCCGCTGAAGGACATGGCAGCGGCCATCATGGAATTCGACCGGCGCTGAAGCGTAAGCAACGCGCGACGCTCATCTACTGGCAGCTGCAAATCCGTGGCACACCACGGCCGGACGTATCACGGGCTGCAAGGTCCGGGCCTGGCTTCCAGACGCCCTGGCGCGGCAGGCATCGCTTCATGCACGCTGCTCGCTGCGCCTCGTCGGAAGGGCGGAGAACAGCGAACAGCGCCGTGGCAGCCATCAGCAAGACCACCAGCATCCACCGCTTGGTCGTCGACAGCACCGGCTTCGGGGGCATGGCGCCTTTGCCCTTTGCGCGAATGCCGCGAGGTCGCGTTCAGATCAGCTGCAGCGGCGCCCGGAACACGTAGCCCACACGCGACTTGCTCTGCAGCGGCACCAGCGTCGGCGTCGCGCGCTCGATGCGGCGGCGCAGGCGGTAGATGGTGGCCGACAGGCCGTCGTCGGCCTCGCCGTCCGGCACCTCGCGGCCCAGCTTGTTCAGCAACGCCTCACGCGTGACCGGCTCGCCGCCGGCGGCGGCGAAGCACTCCAGCAGCTGGCGGTCGGCCTCGCTGAGCTGGATGCGGGTGCCGTCCGGCACGATGAGCTCGCCGCTGGCGCGGTCCAGCTTCCAGGCGGCCTCGGCGGCCGACGGCTTGGCGACGCGGCGCTGCACGGCGGCAATCGCCAGCGACACCTGTTCGAACTGCACCGGCTTGACGAGGTACATGTCGGCGCCGGCCGTGATGACCTCGCGGAACACCTCGGGGCCCAGCCGGCCGGACACGACCACGATGCCGGCATCGGTGCGGCGGCGCAGGATCTTGATGAGCTCCACGCCGTTGACGCCCGGCAGCATCAGGTCCACGAGGTAGAAATCGAACGAGAAGGCTTCCGGCGCGGCGAGCAACGCGTTGCTGTCGTCGAAGCGGCTGACCGTGACCCCTTGCTCCTGCAGGAACTGCGTCAGGAACTCCGAATATTCGGCGTCATCGTCGATCAGGGCGAGGGTCTTGGGTTGCATGGTGGCGGTGCACGAAAGCAACCGGCGAGTTTGCCGCATGATGGAGGCGTCAGGCCGCAATCATTGCTCAACACCGTGCCGATTTCGCAGGTTGAAGGGCGATAAATGATTGACGTCGGGCGCGTCTCGTGAGAAATCTCGGGGGTGCAGGAGACAAACCATGGACGATGCCGCACAAGACGACAGGGCCGAGGACGACCTCGCCTGGCTGTTGCCGGGCTACCGCGCCGCCCCGGCCGACGCGCTGCGGCGCATCCAGACGCTGTGTGTCGCCTGGCCCGACCTGCACGCCGCGATGCTGGCCGTGCTGGCCACGCATCAGGAGCTGCCACGCGACATGCTGGCCGCGGCGATCAAGCAGTTCCGCCCCGACCTGGCAGCCTACACGGCCGAGGACGTCGTCAGCCTGCTGACGGCGGTCTGGAACGGCGGCAAGAGCGGCTTCGATGCCGTGTTGCGCACACGGGCGGCGTCGCCAAAGAAGGGCGCTGGCGCCTTCTCGTGGGTCAAGGAATAGCTATTTCTTCAAGCCCAGGGCTGCCCAACCCTCGCGGCCCAGCTTCTCCAGCGTCTCGAGGTTGTTCTCGTAGATGGACGCCGTGTCGGGCATGGACTCCACGGCCCGGCTGATGCTCTCCTCGCGCAGCAGGTGCAGCGTGGGGTAGGGCGAGCGGTTGGTGTAGTTGGCGATGTCGTCGGGCTCGCTGTCGCCGAACTGGTAGTCGGGGTGGAAGTCGGCGATCTGAAGGATGCCGTCGAGCTTGAGCTCCTCCACCAGCGCGTCGGCGGCGTCGAGGAAGTCGTTGAAATCGAGGAAGTCGGTCAGCACGTTCGGATGGATGACCAGCGTCGTGTCGACCTCCTCCGGATCGGCGCGGTTCAGCGCCAGCAGTTCGCGGGCCAGGTCCTGCAGCAGCGCCTCGGGCTCGGTCGCGTCGCAGACGACGTAGCGGATGCGCTCGTTGACGTGCACGGCCTTGGCGAACGGGCACAGGTTCAGGCCGATGACGGCCTTGACGACCCAGTCGCGGGTGTCGGCGATGACTTGTTCGTGGTTCATTTCGGTGTATTTAGCCAGGCCTCTGCCATGCGCACCCACATCGAGCCGCCCAGCGGAATGAGGTCGTCGTTGAAGTCGTAGCTCGGGTTGTGCAGCGTGCACGGGCCCAGGCCGTGGCCGCCGGTGCGGTGCTCGCCATCGCCGTTGCCGATGAGGAAATAGCAGCCGGGCTTGTTCAGCAGGTAGTAGCTGAAGTCCTCGGCGCCCATCGTCGGCTCGAACTCCTGCACGTTGTCGGCGCCGACCATGTCGGTCAGCACGCGGCGCACGAAGTCGGTCTCGGCGGGATGGTTGATGGTCGGCGGGTAGTTGCGGCGGAACTCGAACTCGGCCGTCAGCTCGAAGGCGCCGGCCAGCTGCTCGGTCATGTCCTTCATGCGGCGCTCCAGCAGGTCCAGCAGCTCCAGCGTGAAGGTACGCACCGTGCCTTCCATGACGACCGAGTCGGGCACGACGTTGGTGGCCTCGCCGGCGTGGATCATCGTCACGGAGATGACGCCGGGGTCGATGGGTCGCTTGTTGCGGCTGATGATGGTCTGGAAGGCCGTGACCAGCTGGCAGGCCGCCGGCACCGGGTCCAGCCCCAGGTGCGGCATGGCCGCGTGCGAGCCCTTGCCCTTGAGCGTGATCTTGAACTCGTTGCTGCTCGCGAACACCGGGCCGGTCTTGACGGCGAACTGGCCGGCCTTCATGCCGGGCCAGTTGTGGGCGCCGAACATGGCCTCCATCGGGAACTTCTCGAACAGGCCGTCCTTGATCATCTCGCGCGCGCCGCCGCCGCCTTCCTCGGCGGGCTGGAACACGAGGTAGACCGTGCCGTCGAAGTTGCGGTTCGTCGCCAGGTGCTTGGCGGCGGCCAGCAGCATGGCGGTGTGGCCGTCGTGGCCGCAGGCGTGCATGCGGCCCAGGTAGCTGCTGGCGTGCGGGAACTGGTTGCGCTCGGTCATCGGCAGCGCGTCGATGTCGGCGCGCAGGCCCACGGCGCGGTCCGAGGTGCCGTTCCTGACGATGCCGACCACGCCCGTCTTGCCCAGGCCGCGGTGGATGGGAATGCCCCAGTCCGTCAGCGCCTTCGCGATGACGTCGGCGGTGCGTTCCTCGTGGAAGCAGAGTTCGGGGTGCTTGTGCAGGTCGCGGCGGATGGCCGTGATCTCCGGCGCGTGCGCCAGGATGGTGTCGATGAGCTTCATGAGCGTGTGACTTCTAGGCCCTGTAAGTGGGCGAGTTTAGGATTGCAGCCGTGAACCTTCGTCGTTGGTCAAGAAACTGGCTGTTGTGGCTGGCGCTGCTGCTGCCCATCGCGCAAGCGATGGCGGGCGTGCATGCGCTGTCGCACGTCAGCGGCGGGCGCCAGGACGAGGGCGTCGCCCATCTGGTTCACTGCGACCTCTGCCTGACCGCGGCCGACCTGGCCGGCGGTGCGCCGGCCGCCGAGCCGGTGGCCGTTGCCGCCACCACGGCCACGCATGTGGCGCCGCTGGTCGCGCGTCGCAGCACGCCGCGCGCCGTCAGCCTGGGCTTGCCGCCCGCCCGGGCGCCGCCCGCTTCCGCCTGAAGTCCCAAGCTTGCCCGCCGCGCCCGATGTTTCGGGGCGCGGGTGTTTGCCATTTCTCGTGGAAGTACCCCCATGCGTTTCTTTGCCCTGGCGCCCGTGGCGGCCGCCTGCCTGTCCGTTCTTGCTGCTGGCGTCCATGCCGACCCGGCCGGCACCCCTGCGACGTCCGCCAACCCGCCTGCGCCCACCGCGGACGCCGATGTATCGAGCCTGCAACGCGTCGAAGTCACCGGCACCCGCCAGCGCCTGGATGCGGCGCGCAACGCGCTGTCGCCGGACACCGGCAGCAGCATCTACCGCCTCGACAAGCAGGACCTGAAGAACCTGCCGCTCGGTGACAGTACGCCACTGAACCAGGTGCTGCTGCAGACGCCCGGTGTCGTGCAGGACTCCTACGGCCAGCTGCATGTGCGCGGCGACCACGCCAACGTGCAGTACCGCATCAACGGCGTCATCATTCCCGAGTCCATCAGCGGCTTCGGCCAGGCGCTGGAGACGCGCTTCGCCGACCACCTCAACGTGCTGACCGGCGCGCTGCCGGCGCAGTACGGCATCCGCAACGCGGCCGTGGTGGACATCCAGAGCAAGGGTGACACGCCGGACAGCGGCGGCAGCATCGGCGTGACGCTGGGCAGCCGCGGCCATGCCGAGACGTCGCTGGAGCTGAGCGGCACGCAAGGCCAGCTGAACTATTTCCTGACCGGCTCCTTCGAGCGCAACAACATCGGCATCGAGAACCCGACCCCCGACCGCAACGCGCTGCACGACAAGACCCGGCAGGGCAAGACCTTCGGGCTGCTGTCGTACGTGCTGGGTGACGACAGCCGCGTCAGCGTGATGTTCGGCACCAGCAACGACCGTTTCCAGATCCCGGACGTGCCGGGGCAGTCGCCCAGCTTCACGACCGATGGCCATGCGCCGGTCGACTCGGCCACGCTGGACGCGCGCCAGAACGAGCGCAACCGCTTCGTCGTGGCCAGCTACCAGGGCGCCCTGGGCAGCCTGGTGGACTACCAGCTCTCCGTCTTCAACCGCGTGACGGACGTGCACTACCAGCCGGACGCGATCGGCGACCTGCAGTTCAACGGCATCGCCGCCGACATCCTGCGCCGCAACAACGCCAGCGGCGTGCAGGGGGACTGGAGCTACAAGCTCAACGCGGCCCACACGGTGCGCGCCGGCCTGTTCGCCCAGCAGGAGAAGGTCACGTCCGCCAACGGCGCCTCGGTGTTCCCGGCGGATGCCGACGGCAACCAGACCAGCGGCGTGCCGGTCTTCATCCAGGACGATTCGCGCATCACCGGCCACCTGTGGAGCGCCTACCTGCAGGACGAGTGGAAGCCCATCAAGCCGCTGACGATCAACTACGGCCTGCGCTACGACAAGGTTCGCACCGTCGTGGACGAGCAGCAGTTCAGCCCGCGCCTCGGCGCGGTCTACGAGGTGTCGGACACGCTGCGCCTGCACGCCGGCTACGCACGCTACTTCACGCCGCCGACGACGGAGAAGATCGACACCACGTCGGTCGCCAAGTTCCTCGGCACGACCAACGCGCTGCCGTCCGACGCCAACACCGCGGTGCGCTCCGAGCGCTCGGACTACTTCGACGCCGGCCTGTCCCTGCAGGTGTCCTCCCAGCTGACGCTGGGCATCGACGGCTACTACCGCAAGGTCAAGCACCTGCAGGACGAAGGCCAGTTCGGCAATGCGCTGATCTTCTCGGCCTTCAATTTCGAGCAGGGCCGCATCTACGGGCTGGACCTGTCGGCCACCTACAAAGCCGAGCGCCTGAGCGGCTACGTCAACCTCGGGCTGTCGCATGCGCGCGCCAAGGGCATCGAGAGTGGCCAGTTCAACTTCGAGCAAGACGAGCTGGACTACATCTCCAGCCACTGGGTGCACCTGGACCACGAGCAGCGCTACAGCGGCTCGGCGGGCCTGTCCTACCGTTTCGGCGACGGCCTGACCGCAAGCACCGACCTGCTGTTCGGCAGCGGCCTGCGCCGCGGCTTCGCCAACACCGAGCACCTGCCGGCCTACACCAGCGTGAATGCCGCGGTCGCCAAGACCTTCGACCTGGGAGGCGGGCTGGGCAAGCTCGACACGCGCCTGGCGGTCGTGAACCTGTTCGATCACGTCTACCAGCTGCGCGACGGCTCGGGCATCGGCGTCGGTGCACCGCAGTTCGGCCTGCGCCGGTCGGTCTATGTGACGGTCAGCAAGCCGTTCTGATCGGGCGGCCGGGGCGCCGGGTATAACTCTGGTGCCCCGGCGCTCGCGCGACGGGCGACGCGCACGCAAACGGTGCCTCGCGCACCAGAAGCTGCTGCCGAACCTGGGCGCGGAACTTGCGTCGTTGGCTTGAGAGGAGCAACGATGCAGACCGCCTTCGATGAAATGAAAGCCGCGGGGGGCAACGCCACCCGCGCCCACTACGAGGCCTACGCCCGCTGGCTGGCCGAGCAGCCCGAGTCGCTGATGCGCGAACGGCGGGAGCAGGCTGAGCTGATCTTCCGCCGCGTGGGCATCACCTTCGCCGTCTACGGCGACAAGGACTCCGGGGAGGGCACCGAGCGCCTGATCCCCTTCGACCTGATCCCGCGGGTCATCCCGGCGGCCGAGTGGACGTCTATGCAGGCCGGCCTGGCCCAGCGCGTGACGGCGCTGAACCGCTTCATCCACGACGTCTATCACGACCAGGAAATCCTGAAGGCCGGCATCGTGCCTGCCGACGAGATCCTGAAGAACGCGCAGTTCCGCAAGGAGATGATGGGCGTGGACGTGCCGGGCAATGTCTACAGCCACATCGCCGGCGTCGACATCGTGCGCGCCGGCAATGCTGACGGCTCGGGCGACTACTACGTGCTGGAGGACAACCTGCGCGTGCCCAGCGGCGTGAGCTACATGCTCGAGAACCGCAAGATGATGATGCGGCTCTTCCCCGAGCTCTTCGTCAGCCACCGCATCGCGCCGGTCGCCCACTACCCCGACCTGCTGCTGGACACGCTGCGCAGCGTGGCGCCGCCCGGCGTGGCCGACCCGACCGTCGTCGTCATGACGCCGGGCATGTACAACTCGGCCTACTTCGAGCATGCCTTCCTCGCGCAGCAGATGGGCGTGGAGCTGGTGGAGGGGCAGGACCTGTTCGTCGATGGTGGCTTCGTCTACATGCGCACGACCCGCGGCCCCAGGCGGGTGGACGTCATCTACCGCCGCATCGACGACGACTTCCTCGATCCGCAGGTCTTCCGCGCCGACTCGCAGCTGGGCTGCGCGGGGCTGGTAAATGCCTACAAGGCCGGCAAGGTGACGCTGTCCAACGCCATCGGCACGGGCATCGCGGACGACAAGTCCATCTACCCCTACGTGCCGAAGATGATCGAGTTCTATCTCGGCGAGAAGCCCATCCTGCAGAACGTGCCGACCTACGTCTGCCGCGAGAAGGACGACCTGGCCTACACGCTGGCGCACCTCTCCGAGCTTGTCGTCAAGGAGGTGCACGGTGCCGGCGGCTACGGCATGCTGGTCGGCCCGGCGGCGACGAAGGACGAGATCGAGGCCTTCCGCGCGCGGCTGCTGGCCAACCCCGGCAACTACATCGCGCAGCCGACGCTGTCGCTGTCCACCTGCCCAACCTTCGTCGAGAGCGGTGTGGCGCCGCGTCACATTGACCTGCGACCCTTCGTGCTCTCGGGCTCGACGGTGCGCATGGTGCCGGGCGGGCTCACCCGCGTCGCGTTGAAGGAGGGCTCCTTGGTGGTGAACAGCAGCCAGGGTGGTGGGACCAAGGACACCTGGGTGCTGGAAGACTGAAGAGGGAGACGACGAGATGCTTTCAAGAACCGCTGACCACCTCTTCTGGCTGAGCCGCTACATCGAAAGAGCCGTTCAAGCGCGAAGCGCTTGGGGCGAAGCCACAACACGGCGGCGCGCGCCAGCGCGCGCGGGGTTTTCGGCCAACGAGGGGGAGTCGAAGCATGCTGTCTAGGACTGCTGATCATCTGTTTTGGCTGAGCCGCTACATCGAGCGGGCCGAAAACACGGCCCGGATGCTCGACATCGCCTACCAGACGTCGCTGCAGCCGCAGTCCGCCGACGAATCCGAGCAGACCTGGCGCAGCCTGGTGTCCATCTCCGAGCTGAACGGCCTGTACGGTGCCAAGTACTCGACGATCAACGCGCGCAACGTCATGGAGTTCATGGTGGCCGACGAGAGCAACCTCTCGTCCATTTTCAACTGCCTGCGCGCGGCGCGCGAGAACGCCCGGGCCGTGCGCGGCGCGCTGACGACCGAGGTCTGGGAGACGATGAACCAGACCTGGCTGGAGTTCCGCCGGCTACTTCGCGAGGGCGCGCTAACGCGTGACCCGTCGCAGCTGTTCGAGTGGGTCAAGTACCGCTCGCACCTGTCGCGCGGCGTGACGGTCGGCACGATGCTGCAGGACGAGGCCTTCCACTTCATCCGCATCGGCTCCTTCCTGGAGCGGGCCGACAACACGGCGCGGCTGCTGGACGTCAAGTTCTATCGCCAGGAGCAGACGCAGGGTGACGACGACGCCGCACGCGACTTCTACTACTGGTCGGCCGTGCTGCGCTCGGTGTCGGGCTTCGAGATCTACCGCAAGGTCTACAGCAACGTCATCCAGCCCGACAAGGTCGCCGAGCTGCTGATCCTGCGGCCTGACATGCCGCGGTCGCTGTCGCACTGCGTGACGCGCATGCTGGCCAACCTCAAGCGGGTGGCCAACGGCCATTCCGCCGAGACGCTGCGCCGCACCGGCCGGCTGGAAGCCGAGCTGGCCTTCGGCCGCATCGACGAGATCCTGGCAGAGGGGCTGCATCCGTTCCTCGACGGCTTCCTCGCCGAGGTGGCCGACCTGGGCTCGGCGATCAGCCGGGACTTTCTGGTTCCGTCGACCTGAGGTGCTGGCGTTGACCAATCTTTCTGGGCGTCCAAGGGAGAGTTGGTCAGTGGCGAGGCCCGTGCCGGGATTTGCCTTCGGCGAAACCTTCGGTTTTCGCCTTGGCGGGCGACCTACTTTGGCTTCGCCGAAACCTTCGGTTTTCTTGTGCGGACAAGAAAGTAGGCAAAGAAGCCGCCCCTGCAAAACCGCCCCTTCGGGGTTCGCTGCGATGCTCGAAGCCCAGGGCCGCGCCGAACTCACTTCGCTACGCTCCGTTCAAACAAGCGGCGCGAAGTCAGTTCTTGAAGCGCGCTTCGCGCGCGCCCTGGGCTTCTGCGCTTCTCGGCGGTTTAGAAGGGGAACCCCGAGCAGCCAACAGCCAACAGCCAAACCCGAAAGCCGGCTGGCGTTGGCTGTTCGGCATGCCCCCTTTAGCACCGCCGAGGAACGGAAGGTCTTGAGGCCGTGCGCGCAGCGCACTTCAAGAACTGACTTCGCGCGGCTGTCTGAGCGCAGCGTAGCGAAGCGAGTTCCGCGCGAGGCCTCAAGACCTGATTACCGCAGGGAACCCGAAGCGAAGCGCAGGGCGGTGCGGTCGGGGGGAGCTCTTTGCCTACTTTCTGGCGGTCCAGAAAGTAGGTCGCCCGCCGGGGCGAAAACCGAAGGTTTCGCCGAAGGCAAATCCCGGCATGGGCCTGGCCATCAGACAACAGCAGCGAAGTAGCAGACCACATCATGTCCATCCACGTCGCCCTCAAACACGTCACCCGCTACAAGTACGACCGCCCGGTGCAGCTTGGCCCGCAGGTCGTGCGCCTGCGCCCGGCGCCACACTGCCGCACGCCCGTCCTCAGCTATTCGCTGCGGATCGAGCCCGCCAAGCACTTCATCAACTGGCAGCAGGACCCGTTCGCGAACTACCTCGCGCGGCTGGTCTTCCCCGAGAAGACGACCGAGTTCACCGTCACGGTGGACCTCGTCGCCGAGATGGCGGTGTACAACCCGTTCGACTTCTTCCTGGAGCCGCACGCGCAGACCTTCCCTTTCGCCTACGACGAGGCCCAGCAGATTGAGCTGGCGCCTTATCTGCAGGCCGGCCCGGCCACGCCGCTGCTGGCGGCCTACCTGAAGGACATCCCGCGCACCGAGCGCGCGACCATCGACTTCCTCGTCGACCTGAACCAGCGCGTCCAGAACAGCGTCTCCTACCTGATCCGCCTGGAGCCCGGCGTGCAGACGCCCGAGGAGACGCTGCAGAAGGCCTCCGGCTCCTGCCGCGACTCCGGCTGGCTGCTGGTCGAGCTGCTGCGCCACCTGGGCCTGGCGGCGCGTTTCGTGTCGGGCTACCTGATCCAGCTGACGCCCGACGAGAAGGCGCTGGACGGCCCGAGCGGCACCGAGGTCGACTTCACCGACCTGCACGCCTGGTGCGAGGTCTACCTGCCCGGCGCCGGCTGGATCGGCCTGGACCCGACCTCGGGCCTGCTGGCCGGTGAGGGCCACATCCCGCTGGCCGCCACGCCCACGCCCGGCAGCGCCGCGCCCATCAGCGGCGCGGTGGACGAGAGCGAGGTCGAGTTCGGCCACGAGATGGGCGTCACGCGCATCTACGAGTCGCCGCGCGTGACCAAGCCCTACACCGAGGAGCAATGGGCCGAGGTGCTCAAGCTCGGTGAGCAGGTCGACCGCGACCTCGTCGCCGCCGATGTGCGGCTGACGATGGGCGGCGAGCCCACCTTCGTCGCCGTCGACGACCGCGACGCGCCGGAGTGGAACACCGAGGCGCTGGGCCCGACCAAGCGCCTGTACGCGCAGCAGCTCACGCACAAACTGCGCGACGAATACGGCCAGGGCGGCTTCCTGCACTTCGGCCAGGGCAAGTGGTACCCCGGCGAGCAGTTGCCGCGCTGGGCGTTGTCCATCTACTGGCGCGCCGACGGCCAGCCCTGCTGGCGCAACCCCGACTGGTTCGCCGACGAGCGCGAGGGCCACGCCTACACCAGCGAGCACGCCAAGACCTTCATGGGCGCGTTGACCGCGCGCCTGGGCCTGCCGGACACGCATGTGCAGCCCGGCTTCGAGGACACCTGGTACTACCTGTGGCGCGAGCGCCGCCTGCCGGTCAACGTCGACCCGTTCGACTCGCGGCTGGACGACGAGCTGGAGCGCGTGCGCCTGCGCCGCGTGTTCGAGCAGGGGCTCAGCCACGTCGTCGGCTACGTGCTGCCCATCCGCCACGCCGGCGACTCCCCGGCGCTGGCCGGCACGCGCTGGCAGACCGGCCCGTGGTTCTTCCGCGATGAGCGCCTCTACCTCTTTCCCGGCGACTCGCCGATGGGCTGGCGGCTGCCGCTGGACTCGCTGCCCTGGGTCACCAAGGGCGACTATCCCTACCTGATCGAGCAGGACCCGTTCGCGCCGCGCGGCATGCTGCCCGCCGCGGCGGCACTGAAGGCGCAGGTGCGGGGCGTCACGTCCAGCGGGCACTCGTCGGGCCTGCGCGGCGGCGCCGAGGCGGGTCGGGGCTTCGCGCCCGGCGAGTCACCTTGGCCCGCACCGGCCACGGCGTCCGCACCCGCCACCGCGCCCGCCCGCTTCGAGAACGCGCACGGGATCACGCGCACCGCGCTGTGCGTCGAAGCCCGTGACCCGCGGCGAGCCAACGGCCCGGCGGCCGAGGCCAACGGCACGGCCACCGGCGTGCTCTACGTCTTCATGCCGCCGCTGGAGAAGCTGGAGCACTACCTGGAACTGTTGGCGGCGGTGGAAGCCGCCTGCGAGGACACCGGCTTCAAGATCGTGCTGGAAGGCTATCCGCCGCCCCGCGACCCGCGGCTTAAGCTGCTGGCCGTCACGCCCGACCCGGGCGTCATCGAGGTCAACATCCACCCGGCGCACAGCTGGGGCGAGCTGGTCCAGCACACCGAGTTCCTGTACGAGGCGGCGCGCCTCACGCGGCTGTCGACCGAGAAGTTCATGATCGACGGCCGCCACAGCGGCACCGGTGGCGGCAACCACTTCGTGCTGGGCGGCGCCACGCCGGCGGACTCGCCCTTCTTGCGCCGCCCGTCGCTGCTCGCATCGCTGCTGGCCTACTGGCACAACCACCCGTCGCTGAGCTATCTGTTCAGCGGCCTCTTCATCGGCCCGACCAGCCAGGCGCCGCGCGTGGACGAGGCGCGCAACGACCAGTTGCGCGAGCTGGAGATCGCCCTCAACGAGATCCACAAGCTGGGCAACGACGTGCCGCCCTGGCTCATCGACCGCACGCTGCGCAACGTGCTGGTGGACGTGACCGGCAACACGCACCGCAGCGAGTTCTGTATCGACAAGCTCTACTCGCCGGACTCCACCACCGGCCGCCTGGGCCTGCTGGAGCTGCGCGCCTTCGAGATGCCGCCGCATGCGCGCATGAGCATCGTGCAGCAGCTGCTGCTGCGCGCGCTCGTCGCGCGGTTCTGGAGCCGCCCGTATCGCGCGCCGCTGGTGCGCTGGGGCACCGAGCTGCACGATCGCTGGCTGCTGCCGCATTTCGTGCGCGACGACTTCGCCGACGTCATGCAGGACATGGCCCAGGCCGGCTACGCGCTGGACGCGGACTGGTTCGCGCCGCACTTCGAGTTCCGCTTCCCCAAGGTCGGCGAGTTCGCCGCACGCGGCGTCCACGTGACGTTGCGCGGCGCGCTGGAGCCCTGGCACGTGATGGGCGAGGAAGGTTCGGCCGGCGGCACGGTGCGCTACGTGGATTCGTCGCTGGAGCGGCTGGAGGTGCATGTGAGCGGCCTCGTCGACCCGCGCCACCGCATCACCGTCAATGGCCAGCCGCTGCCGCTGCAGCCCACCGGCCGCGTCGGCGAGTTCGTCTGCGGCGTGCGCTATCGCGCCTGGCTGCCGCCGTCGGCGCTGCACCCGACCATCGGCATCCACGCACCGCTGACGCTGGACCTCGTCGACACCTGGCAGCAGAAGTCGCTGGGCGGATGCCGCTATTTCGTCGCCCACCCGGGCGGGCGCAACTACGCGACGCTGCCGGTCAACGCCTACGAGGCCGAGAGCCGCCGCCTCGCGCGCTTCACGGCCATCGGCCACACGCCGGGCCGTGTCGACGTGAAGGAGCCCAAGCGCAGCCTGGAGTTCCCGTTCACGCTGGACCTGCGCAAGCCGGGGTGATGTAGCACAATTGCGCTACTCAACGCAGGAGTAGCGCCATGTCGACAACCACGATCCGCCTCGATGACGACCTCAAGCAGCGGCTCGGCGAGGCGGCTGCACGTGCCGGCAAGACGGCGCACGCCTTCATCCGCGACGCCATCGCCGAGTCCGTTGAGCAAGCGGAGTTCGACGCGGAGATGGACCGCATCTGCGAGGAGCGCTGGGCGGAGTTCCTGAAGACGGGCGAGGCCATTCCGTGGGATGACGTCAAGGCCTACATGAAGGCGACCGCGGCTGGCGAGCAGGCAGAACGTCCCGTGCCAAGAAAGGTCTTCTGATGACCGCGGTCCAGTTCACGCCATTTGCATTGGCTGATCTGGAGCGGATTCGAGATTTCCTGCGAGTGCATGACCCCGACAACATCGTGGAACGAATCGATGAATTGTTGGAGGGCCTCGATGTGCTGACCCATGCCCCCGAGATGGGTCGTCGCACGGGGCGGAGAGCAAGAGAACTGGTGATCGGCCGCGCGGCGCGCGGCTATGTTGTTCGCTACGAGTACATGCCACGCATCGACACTGTTTTCGTGACGCAGGTGCGTCATCAGCGCGAGTCGCGCTAGCGGCCAGACATCCATGCACATCGAAATCCAACCCGGCATCCGCCTCTTCGTCGACATCGAAGGTCTCGGCCTGGTACCGGACGGCCGCACGTTGAAGGAAAAGCCCACCCTCGTGCTCATCCACGGCGGCCCGGGTTTCGACCACACCGCCTTCCGCCCCTTCTTCAGCCGCTTCACGGACCTGTGCCAGGTCGTCTATTTCGACCAGCGCGGCCATGGCCGCAGCGACCCGCGGCCGCTGGACGAGATGCGGCTGGACGTGTTCGCCGACGACGTCGTGCGGCTGTGCGATGCGCTGGGTGTCACCAGGCCCATCGTGCTGGGCCAGAGCTTCGGCGGCTTCGTCGCGCAGCGTTACCTGGCGCGGCACCCGGCGCATCCGCGCAAGGTCGTGCTGTCCAGCACGTCGCACCACTTCGGCCTGGCGCGCAAGGTCGAACGTTTCGGCGCGCTGGGTGGCCCCGATGCCGCCCGGGTCACGCGCGACTTCTGGGAGCGCCCCGGCCCCGACACCTGGGCCGCCTACGAGCAGCATTGCCGCCACCTCTACAACACCCGGCCCAAGAACCCCGACGCGGGCGGCTGGATGCAGTTCAGGCCCGACATCCTGTTCGAGCACACGCGCACCGAGCTGCCGGGCATGGACCTGCGGCCGGGCCTGGCGAACGTGCAGTGCCCCGTGCTCGTCATGGCCGGCGAAATGGACCCCGTCACGCCGCCGCAGGACGCCGAAGAGATCGGCGCCGCCATACCGCCGCAATGGCTCGCCGGGTTCGAGCGCTTCCCCGGCGTCGGCCACGGCCCGTGGCGCGACGACCCCGAGGCCGCCGAGCGCGTGCTGCGTGCCTTCCTGGCGTCGCAGTCCGCCGCCGGCTGAAAGAACGGGCGCTTCCCCGCCGCCGCGAGCGGGCCGTGGCGCGGACATTGCTCGACAATGCCTCTTCACCCCTGACCTGCCCATGCCCGAGCCCACGCCCAGCCAGTGGAGCCTGCTCCCCGACGAGCCGGACGAACCCACGGCGCCTGACCCGCTGGCCCAGGCCGCTTCCGCCGCCCTGCGCAGCCGCGACGGCCACTTCTACGAGCTGACCGGCCAGGTCAACCAGCCCGGCGAGCCGCAGGCCGGCATTGCCGGGCGCTGGCAGCGCTTCTTCGAGGCCGGCGGCGCGGCCGGCTGGCAGGAGCTCTCGGCCAAGGCGCTGCGCGTGCAGCGCCGCGTGCTGGAGGACGGCGCCAGCTACAACGTGCACAGCGACGGCCCGCCGCTGCCGGGCCAGGACGGGCAGGACGGCTCGCCGCTGGCCCGCCACTGGCCGCTGGAACTGCTGCCCATGCTCATCGAGCCGGACGAGTGGCGGGGCATCGAGGCCGGCATCGTGCAGCGCGCACGGCTGCTGGAGGCCGTGATGGCCGACACCTACGGCGAGCGCCGGCTGCTGCGCGAAGGCCTGCTGCCCGCGTCGCTGGTGCTGGCCCACCCGCAGTACCTGCGCGCCATGCACGGCAGCCAGCCGCCCGGCGGCGTGCACCTGCACGTGCTGGCCTTCGACCTGACGCGCTGCGCCGACGGCCACTGGTGGGTCGTGGGCCAGCGCACGCAGGCACCGTCGGGCCTGGGCTATGTGCTGGAGAACCGGCTCATCATTGCCCAGCAGTTCCCCGAGGCCTTCCGGCAGATGGCCGTGCAGCGCCTGGCCGCGAGCTATCGCGACTTCATCCAGACGCTGACCCGGCTGTCCCCGGCCGGCGAACGCAGCCGCGTGGCCCTGCTGACCCCGGGGCCGCGCAACGAGACCTATTTCGAGCAGGCCTTCCTCGCACGCTATCTCGGCATCACGCTGGTCGAGGGCGCCGACCTGACCGTGCGCGCCGACAAGGTGTATCTCAAGACGCTGGCCGGCCTGGAGCGCGTGCACGTGCTGCTGCGCCGCGTCGATGACACCTGGCTGGACCCGCTGGAGCTGCGCCCCGAGTCCATCCTCGGCGTGCCGGGCCTGCTGCAGGCGGCGCGTGCGGGCGAGGTCGTCATCGCCAACGTGCCGGGCGCCGGCTGGCTGGAGAGCCCGGGCCTGACCGCCTTCTGGCCCGCCGTGGCCGAGAGCCTGCTGGGCGAGGAGCTCAAGCTGCCGGCCATCCAGAGCTGGTGGTGCGGCGAGGAGAGTGCCTGGGTCGCGCTGCGCCCGCGGCTGGCGGAGTTCATCGTCGTGCCGACGTTCTCGGCCAGCAGCACGACCGAGCATTTCGCGCCCGTCGTTGCCGCCGAGCTGAACGACGGCGAACTGCACGAGCTGGCCGCCCGCATCGACGCCAATCCCACCGCCTACACGCTGCAGGCGCGCGTCAAGCCCACCAAGCAGCCGGTATGGACACGCGGCGCGCTGGAGCCGCGCGTGGCCGTGCTGCGCGTGTTCGCGCTGTACGGGCATGACAGCGATGGCCAGGGCGGTTGGAAGGTGCTGCCCGGCGGCCTCACACGCGTGGCACCACGCCGCGACCCGCTGGCCGATGCGTGGCTGTCGATCCAGCGTGGGTCGCTGAGCGCCGACACCTGGGTCATGACCGATGGCGAGGTCGACCCCACCACGCTGCTGGCCCAGCCGCTGCAGGCCACCGACCTGCGCGACGTGCACTGGACCGTGACCAGCCGCGCCGCCGAAAACCTGTTCTGGCTGGGCCGCTACACCGAGCGCGCCGAGAACAGCGCGCGGCTGGCCCGCTACGTCATCGAGGCCAGCGTCATGGTGCAGCGTGGCGCCATGCCGCCGCCCATGTTGCCGCTGCTGGACGCGCTGGCGCGCCGGCATGGCCTCGTCGGCCCCGACGCACCGCACGCGCAGGACGACCCGCGCGGCTTCGAGCGCGCGCTGCTGGCCGCGCTGCTGCCGGGCTCCGGCGCCAACAGCGTGGGCTGGAACCTGCGCGCGCTGCAGGGCTGCGGCCAGGCGCTGCGCGAGCGGCTGTCGCCCGAGACCTGGCGCCTCATCCACGAGGCCGCGGCGCATTTCGAGCAGCATCTGCGCGCCGTGCTGGACCGCCCAGGCGCCGTGCCGGTGACCGACGTGCTCAATGTGTTGGCCCGCGCCGATACGCACCTGGCCGCCATCACCGGCGCGCAGACCGACCGCATGACGCGCGACGACGGCTGGCGGCTGCTGTCCATCGGCCGGCAGATCGAGCGCCTGTCCTTCCACGCCGAGGTGCTGGCCGAGACCTTTGCCCAGGACCTGGCGCTGACCGAGGACGGCTTCGCGCTGCTGCTGGGCGTGTTCGACTCGACCATCACCTACCGCGCGCAGTTCCAGGCGCGCCGCGAGGCGCCGCCGCTGCTGCACCTGCTGGTGCACAACACCGACAACCCACGGTCGCTGGCCTGGGTGGCGCGCACGATGCGCGAGCGCTTCGCCAAGCTCGCCCGGCACGATCCCGGCTGGGCGGCCGACATCACCGCCGAGCTGCCGGTGCCTGAGGCCTGGCCGCTGGCCGAGCTGGCCGCGTCGGGGCCCGTCCTCGTCGACCGCCTGCGCCGCGCCGCAGCGCAGGCCGCCGAGCTGTCCAGCCTCATCAGCCAGCGCTATTTCGCGCACGTCATCGGCGCCGAGCAACGCGTATGGCAATGAGCGCCGCACGGCCGCCCGAAGGCGCTCGCTCCCGCCTGGCGGGACAGCGCGCAGCGCGAAGGGTGCATCCATGAAGCTTTCGGTCCATCACGTCACCGAGTACACCTACGACGACTCGGTGGAGTGGGCGCACCACGCGGCCTGCCTGGCGCCGCAGGACACACCGTGGCAGCACGTCAGCGGCTGGCGGCTCACCATCGACCCACTGCCCGACGGCTGGGGCGTGGAAGGGCTGGAGCTGGACGCTGCCGAACTGGCCCGCCACCTGCGCCGCGACCCCTGGGGCAACCGCCACCTGAGCTTCGGACACGCGCGCGTGCACGAGAAGCTGGTCGTCGACAGCCGCTTCGTCGCCGAGCTGCAGGAGCGCCCGGCGCCCGACCCCGACCGCGGCCCCGCCTGGGAGACCGTGGCCCATGGCCTTTGCTACCGCGCCGGTCGTGCGCTGGAGGAAGCCGACGAGTTCGCGCTCGCCTCCACCTACGCCGCGCCGGACGACACGCTGGCCGCCTACGCGCGCCGCGCCTTCCCGCCCGGCCGCAGGCTGGCCGCTGGCGGGCTGGCGCTGATGACCCAGATCCACACCGACCTGCGCTATCTGCCGCAGAGCACGACGGTCGCCACGCGTGCGGCCGACGCGCTCGCGCAGCGCAGTGGCGTGTGCCAGGACTTCGCCCACGTCTTCATCGCCGCCTGCCGCTCGCTGGGGCTGGCCGCGCGCTATGTGTCGGGCTACCTGCTGACGCGCCCGCCGCCGGGCCAGCCCAAGCTGGTCGGTGCCGATGCCTCGCACGCCTGGGCCGAGATCTGGTGCCCCGAGCAGGGCTGGCTGGCGCTGGACCCGACCAACGACGTGCCCGCGGGCCTGGACCACGTCACGCTGGCTTGGGGGCGCGACTACGCCGACGTGGCGCCGCTGCGCGGCGTGCTGCGCGGCGGGGGTGTGGCGACGCTGAAGGTGGGGGTGACGGTGGAGCCCATCCCGGAGGCTTGACGGATGAACGCGCGGCGACGCCTTTGCAGTCGTCGGCATCGTTCTCGTCCGTGCCTCATGGGCTTTCGAGCAAGCGAGCCATGCGCAGATGAACGCTGCCGAGACGAATTGGCGTTGACGGTTCAGGGCAGTCGCAGTGCTGCGAGTGCTTGCCCTGTTGGTGTCAGCGGCGCTCGCCTGTGGACTTGCCCGGCATGGGCTGAAGGGGCTGCTGGCGCTTCGCGGCGGGCCTGAGCAGGCACGCTGACAGCACCAGCCCCAGCAGCCACATCACCGACATCGCGCCGCCGCCACCGCCGCTGCTGGAGCTGCTGGTCGAGCCCGTCGCCGAGCTGCCGGCCGTGGTCACCGTGATCGTCTGCGTCTTGGTGGCCTGCGCCCCCGCGCTGTCGGTCAGCTGCAGCTGCACGGTGAACGTGCCGGCCGCGCTGGTCGTCACGGTGGCCGTGCTGCCCGTCGTGCTGCCGCTGAAGGCGGCGATGCTGCTGCCGCTGGTGAGGCTCCACTGGTAGCCGGTCAGCGTGCGGCCGGCCGGGGCGCTGGAGCCGGTGCTGTCCAGCGTCACGTTGTTGCCGGCCGCGACCGTCGTCGCGGACGGGCTGATGCTGGCGGTCGGCGCCAGCGGCGTCACGGTGACGGTGCTGGTGGCGCTGCCGGTCTGGCCCAGCGAGTCGGTCACCGTCAGCGTCACGGTGAACGTGCCGCTGCCGCTGCCCAGCGTGGACACGGTGGCCGCACTGGTGTTGGTGGCGGTCGTGAACGTGGCGAGGTTGCTCGGGCTGCCGCTGGTGGGCGTGACGGTCCACTGGTAGCTGGCGATGCTGAAGCCGGTGGCGGCCTTGCTGCTGCTGCCATCGAAGCTGACCGCCGTGCCCGCAGCCACGGCGCTGGCCGACGCGACGATGCCCACCGTCGGCGCGGCCGGCGCGGTGACGGTGATGACCTGCGTCTTGCTGGCCTGCGTGCCGGCGCTGTCGGTGACGGTGAGTTGCACGGTCACGCTGCCGATGCCGGTGGTCTTCAGGCTGGCCGTGGCCGTGTTGGTGGCGCCGCTGAAACTGGCGAAGCTCGCGCCGCTGGTGATGCTCCACGCGTAGCCGGTGACGGTGCGCGTGCCGGCCGCCACCGATGCGCTGCCGTCCAGCGTGACCGTCGTGCCGGCGGCCACCGTCGTCGCGCTGGCGCTGATGCTGGCGGTGGGCGTGGCGCCGGCGGCCGCAGCGGCCACGGCGGCGCCCACGTCCAGCATGCCGGCGCCGCAGGTGGAGGTGGTGCAGTAGCACTCGTCCTGCGCGGTGCTGGTGGGTGCCTTGCAGACGGGCGTGCTGCTGCCCGAGGGCTGGGTGGGGAAGCTGCGGGCGCTCGACTGCAGCAGCGACTTGATCGTCGCCGGCTTCAACGACGGGTTGACCGACAGCATCAGCGCCGCCGCGCCCGCCACCATGGGCGTCGCGAAGCTGGTGCCGACCGAGTAGTTGGTGCCGTTGCTGTAGGTGTAGCCGGCGGCCGTGGTGTTGGCCGTCGTCGTGCCGCTGTCGGTGGCGGTCAGGATGGGGTAGAGGCAGCTGCCCGTCGAGTTGACGCAGTTGCCGCCCGGCGCCGCGATGGCGACCTCCGGGCCGATGCTGGAGAAGCCGACCTTGGTGCCGATGTGGCGCAGGCCGGCCACGGCGATGACGTTGCTGCAGTTGGCGGGCACGCCCACGGCCAGGCCCTCATCGTTGCCGGCGGCCGCGACGACGGTGACGCCGGCCGCGACGAGCTGGTTGATGGCGTCCTGGTAGGCCGTCGTGCAGCTGCCGCTGCCGCCCAGGCTCAGGTTGATGACCTTGGCCGGGTTGGGGTTGGCGTAGGGCACGCTGCTCACGCCGCCGGCCCACAGCATGCCGGCGATGATGTCCGAGTCGGTGCCGCCGCACTTGCCAAGCACGCGCACCGGCAGGACCTTCACGTCGTAGCCCACCGACGCGATGCCGACGCCGTTGTTGGTCTGCGCGCCGATGATGCTGGACGTCTGCGTGCCGTGCCAGCTGCTGCTGGTGGCCGCGCCGCCGTCGCCGCACTGGTTGGCGGTCGTGTAGTCGCCGGGGTCGGTGGGGTCGGTGTCGCGGCCACCGCCATCGCCCGCGGTGGTGGTGGAGCTGACGAAGTCGTAGCCGGCCAGCAGCTTGTTGGCCAGGTCGGGGTGGGCCGGCAGCACGCCGGTGTCGACGTCGGCCACGACGACGCTGCTGGAGCCGGTCGTGATGTTCCAGGCCCCGACGGCGTTGATGGCGGCCACCAGCGTCGAGTCGGCCGGCTGCAGGTACCACTGGCCGGCCGCCAGCGCGGCGCTGGCGCTGGCAGGCAGCAGCGGGTCGTTGGGCAGGGCCAGCGCGTGGCGGCGCTCGTCGGGCACGGCGTATTCGACGTCGGCGTCCTGCGCCAGCCTGGCGGCCAGCGCGGCGGAGGTGATGCTCTTGTCGCCCCAGATGACCTGGCTGCGCGCGTCGATCATGCGGCCGTCGCGCAGGCTCAGGGCCAGCCGGCCGCCCATCGTGGTGGCGTGCTGCGGGCCGCGGTCGCCGCGCTCGCGGGCGGCGCGCATGAGCGGGCCCAGCGCCTTGAACTTGACGATGACGCGGGCGCCGTCGGCGTCGTTGGTTGCGGCGTGTGCGGGCAGGGCGCCCAGCACCAGCGACAGCAGCGCGATGGCGGCGATCAGCGCGAGCAGGACGGGGACGAAGGAGCTGGGGTTGAAGCGGCGCACGCGAGACTCCGGGGCGAGATTTCGGCGATGCTCGGGCAGTCTCGTAAATTCCTTGCTACCGCTTTGTGTCGGCGCCGATACAAGACGTTTCAGTGACGGCTTGCGGTCAGCAACGCGGCCACGCGCGCACCCAGCTGCTCGACGATGAACTCCTTGCTCATCAGGCCCACGCCGGCGAGTTCGGCGCTGGCGCTTCGCAGCGCCGCGGTCACCTGGCCGGTGACGATGAGGACGGGCAGGTCGGGGTGGCGCTGGCGCAGCGCGCGGGCGACGTCCAGGCCGGACATGCGCGGCATGTCGTAGTCGGTCAGCACGAGGTCGATGCCGCCGGCAGCGGCGTCGACGGCGGCCAGCGCGGAGGCCGGGTCGGCGTGGGACTCGACGCGGTAGCCCAGGCGCGTCAGCAGCGCCTCGACGGTCAGGCGCAGCACCTCGTCGTCGTCGAGGTAGACGATGCGTTCGCCCCGGCCTGGCAGCGTCGGTGGCGCGGGCTCGTCGGCGGGGCCCTCGGCAGCCGTCGCGACCGTGGGGAGCCAGATCTCGAAGATGCTGCCATGGCCCGGCACCGAGCTGAGCTCGATGCGCCCGCCGTGGCCCGTGACGATGCCGTGCACCATGGCCAGGCCCAGCCCCGTGCCCTGGGCGGCGACCTTGGTCGTGAAGAAGGGTTCGAAGATGCGCTCGCGCAGCGCCGCGTCCATGCCGGTGCCGTCGTCTCGCACGCTCAGCACGGCCCAGTGGCGGCCCTCGCGCAATCGTGCGTCCAGCGTGATGTCGATGCGCCCGCGATGGCCAGGCATGGCCTGCCAGGCGTTGTTGCAGAGGTTGAGCAGCACCTGCTGGATCTGCGTCGGCTCGGTGACGACGTGCAGGGGCTCGGCCGCGAGGTCGGCCTCCAGCTTCACCTCCACCGGCAGGCTCAGGCGCAGCAGGGCCAGCGCCTCTTCCACCAGCGGCTGCAGCGGCTGCGCCCAGCGGCCCTCCGCCGACGGGCGGCCGAAGGTGAGCAGCTGCTGCACCAGCGAACGCGCGCGCAGCCCGGCCTGGCGGATGCGCTCCAGGTGCGGCCGCGCGGGGTGATGGGCGTCGAGGTCTGCGTCCACGAGCGCTGCGCCGCCCAGCACGATGGCGAGCACGTTGTTGAAGTCGTGCGCGATGCCTCCCACCAGCGTGCCCAGCGCCTGCATCTTCTGCGCGCGGCGCAGCTGCTCCTCCAGGCCTTGGCGTTCGGCGGCGGCGTTCAGACTGGGCGTCAGGTCGCGCACGATGACGCTGGCCAGCGGGTTGCCGTCGCTGTCCTGGTAGGCCATGGAGCTGATCTCGGCCTCGAAGAAGCTGCCATCGGCGCGCCGCATGCGGACCTGGCCGCGGGTGCGACCGGTGGCCTGGCGCTCGGCCATCAGCGGGGCCAGGCGCGGGTCGGCGGGGTCGATGATGTCGTCGCGCGTGGCGGCCAGCAGCTGCGCCTCGCTGCGGCCGAACAACTCGCAGGCCGCGCGGTTGGCGGCGACGACGCCGCCGCCCGGCCGCGTGTTGAGCATGGCGTCCAGGCTGTGCTCGAACAGCAGGCGCAGCCGCGCCTCGCTGCGCGCGAGCTGGGCGGCCTCGGCCTCCAGCTGCGCCAGGCCTTCGCGCACGCGCACCTCGGCCTGCTGGCGGCCACGGGCCAGGCCGGCCGTCAGCAGCGCCAGCGATGCAGCGCAGACCAGGCCCGCCGCGAGCAGTTGCAGCGTGCCGTCGTTGACGTCGTCCCACGGGCCCGCTGGCGGCGGTGCCACCTCGACGAGCCAGCGCCGGTCGGCCATCGGCAGCTCGAAGCGCAGCGCGTCGGCCGGCACGGCAGCGCCGGGCTCGTTGTCGTAGACCAGCGGCGCCTGCGGGGGCGCGGTGGGGTCGGTCACGCGGACGCGGGCGGGCGTGCCGCCGGAGGCAGCCAGGTCCGGCGGCAGCGCACCGCGCACGAGCTCGGCACTGCGCAGCGCGATGCCGACGACGCCGGTGGCCGCTGAGCGGCGCTCGTCGGCCGTGGCGGGCAGGTGGTCGCCGCGGTAGGTGGCGGCGCGCACGACGATGCTGGTCAGCTCCGGATGGTTGGGGCGGTGGCGGTCGCGGGCCAGCAGCAGCGGCGGCGTGGCGACGAGGCCGCCATCGGCGATGGCGCGCTCGACCGGCTGGCGGTAGCTCTGCGCCGGGTCGTAGAGGTCGTAGCCGTCGTTGGCCGGGTCGGTCGGCAGTTGGTGGCGCAGCAGCATGTACTCTGGCCGGTCGCCGGGCGGCTGCACGGCGAAGCTGGGGTGGCCGGCGGGATCGGTGCTGCGGTCGGCGCGCACGCGCTCGACGTAGGCGGCACGCCCGGCCAGCGGCACGCGCTCGGCGATGAAGCTCAGCGTCAGGCCGGGGAAGCGCCGGGACTCCAGCACGCTGTCGACGTAGCGCTCGAACTGGGCATCGTCCAGCGGCGTCGGCCCGCTGGCGGCCAGGCGCAGCCCGGGCAGGATGTCGAGGTGGCTGCGCACGACGCTGGCCAGCGAGATCCGCAGGGACTCGACGCTGCGCTCGAACAGCGCGCGGCGCTCGGCCGCGTTCTGCTGGACGGACCACGCGGCGAGCGCCAGCGTCAATGCGACGGTGGCGGCGAACAACAGCCACGGCAGGGCACGGCGTGCGAGGGGCTCGGCGCGTGCAGCGGGCTCGGGCATGGGGCGTCTCCCTGATCGGCAGACCCTGCCTTCGGGCTAACGCCTCGTTTTGCCGGCAGGGCGCGAGGATGATAGAGCGGCCCGCCGCCGCTCCCAATCCGACCGTTGCGCGCCGGCTTCAGCCGCGCAGCAGCGGCAGTACGGAGACCACCATCAGCGCCGCCGCGCCCCAGTTGAACGCCTGCAGCGCGCGCGGGCGGTGCAGCCAGCGGCGCATCCCCTCGCCCAGCAGCGCCCAGGAGCCGCAGCAGGGCAGGTTGACGAGCACGAAGACTGCCGTCACGGCGGCGGTGCCCAGGTCGCCATAGGCCGTCACCGCCGTCAGCGCCATGGCCCAGGCCTTGGGGTTGACGAACTGGAACAGCGCCGCCGCGCCCAGCCCCATCGGCCGGCCTTTGCTGGGCTCACCGGCCGAGGTTGGCGGTGCCGCCGTGGCGACTTTCCAGGCCAGCCACAGCAGGTACGCGAGGCTGGCCCACTTCAGCCCGTCGTGCAGGCCGGGAAAGCGCTCGAACACCTCGCCCAGCCCCAGGCCGACCAGTGCCAGCATGACGCCGAAGCCCAGGCTGATGCCCAGCAGGTGGGGCAGGCTGCGCCGCCAGCCGAAGTGGGTGCCCGAAGCCAGCAGCATCAGGTTGTTGGGGCCGGGCGTGATGGAGGTGACGAAGGCGAAGCCGACGAGGGCGATCAGGGGGGCGCTGGTTTCCATGGCGCGCAACTCTAGGCAGGTCGGTGCCGAATGGGCTTGCGTTCGGTGCGGCTGAAGGCGGGCTTTGTGCAATCATCTGCGGCCATGGACGCCATCGACGAGAGGATATTGCGCGAGTTGGTCAGGGATGGCCGCGTGACCAACGCCGAGCTGGCTCAGCGCATCGCGCTCAGTCCGTCGGCCTGCCTGCGCCGTGTGCAGGAGCTGGAGCGGCTGGGCGTCGTCAAGGGCTACCGCGCCGTGCTGGACCCGGCGCGCCTGGGCGTGGGTTTCGTCGCCTACGTGGCCATCGGCCTGTCGCGCCACACGCTGGACGAGCAACTGGGCTTCGAGCAGGCGATGCGCGACTGCCCCGTTGTGCGCGAATGCCACAACGTGACCGGCGCCTTCGAGTACCTGCTGCGCGTGGAGGTGGCCGACCTGCCGGCCTACAAGCGCTTCCATGCCGACGTGCTGGGCGGGTTGCCGCAGGTCAGCATGATCACGAGCTACATCGTGATGGAGTCACCCAAAGATGACCGCGGCTGAAGGTGTTTGCGGGCCGAGCGCCGGGCCGCTCCCAAGCCGGCCCGCCTGAGGCGATGTGCTTGCCGGTCGATCCGGCAAGCATCGCCGTCCCCTTGGGGGCTGAGGCCGGACACATTGAGCCCAGTGGGCTCGATGTACCTGCCGCAGCGCGGTCTGCAAGGCCGACTGGGCTCGCCCGCGTTCAGCGCAGCGAGACCGGGCGAGGGGTCAACGTTTTACTTTTCCGTCGCCCGTCAGCATCGACAGCTCGACGAAGCTGGAGCCGGTGTGTTTGCTGGCCGAGAAACTCAGCCGGTAGCCCCGAGACTCGTAGCCGGACAGCGTTTCCAGCGCGCCGATCAACGCCTCGCGGTTGAGCTTGCCGCCCAGGCGTCGCAGGCCGTCGACGATGACGCGGGCGGCGACATAGCCCTCCATGCTGGTGTAGTTGGGTTCGGCCTTGGGGTCGAGCTTGTGCAGCGCCAGCTGGTAGTCGTTGACGAGGCCCACGGCCGTACCAAAGGGCGAGGGCATGACCTGCGAGACGACGATGCCGGCGGCGTCCTTGCCGAGTTCGTCGGCCAGCGCCTGCGTGCCAACGAAGGACACGTTGTAGAACTGGCCGAAGTAGCCTGCCTTGCGCGCCTCGCGGATGAAGGCGGCGCAGCTCTTGTACGCGCTGATCTGCACGATGGCTTCTGCCTGTGCCGGCACCAGCGTCTTCAGCGCGGCGGCAACGTCCACGCTGTTTCGCTCGACGGTGGCGACGGCCACCGGCTGCAGGCCGCGCTTTTCCAGCGCGCGCTGCACGCCCTTCAGGCCGGCCTGACCGTAGGCGTCGTTCTGGTGGAAGACGGCGATCTTCTTCAGGTCCAGCTGCGTGAGCTGCTTGACGATGAGTTCGGTCTCGTCGTAGTAGGACGCGCGGATGTGGAAGACCAGCTTGTTGAACGGGTCGCGCAGCGACTCGGCGCCGGTGAACGGGGCGATGAAGGGGATCTTCGCGGCGTTGACCAGCGGCAACGCCGCCACCGACGTCGGCGTGCCGACATAGCCGAACAGTGCGAACACGTCCTCCTGGATGAATTTCTCGGTATTGGCCTTGCAGCGTGCCGGGTCGTAGCCATCGTCCAGCGTCTTCAGCACGATGGGCATGCCGCCCACGCCGCCGGCGGCGTTGACCGCGTCGAAGTAGGCCTTGGCCCCCAGCTGCATCTGGATGCCGAGCTGGGCGGCCGGGCCGGTCAGCGGCGCCGACTGGCCCAGCACGATGGCGCGGCGGTCCTGCGCACGTGCTGCCAGGGCTGCCGGCAGGCTCAGGCCGGCGAGTGCGAGCTGGTTGAATCGTCTTCTTGTCTGCATGCCCGATGATCGCCCGGATTGGCGTTTACCCGTGTGAACTAAGTCAGCCTCGGCGTGTAGTCGTGCGCATGCGCCCCGCGCGTTTGTTAGCAAACATTTCCTCGTCGGCGTGGCGCATCAGCTCGTCGGGGGTGCGGCCGTCCACCGGGTAGTGGGCCAGTCCCAGGCTGCTACCCACG
Source organism: Pelomonas candidula (assembly GCF_043555985.1). Lineage (NCBI taxonomy): Bacteria > Pseudomonadati > Pseudomonadota > Betaproteobacteria > Burkholderiales > Sphaerotilaceae > Roseateles > Pelomonas candidula. Next base: position 284,976 of record NZ_JBIGIC010000007.1, read on the forward strand.
GCGACCTGCGCGCCGCTGGCCAGCGTGATGGGCTGGGACAGCGCGTCCAGCAGTCGGTTCAGCACCGGCTCGGCCTCGGCCGGCGCCGGCGTGGGCGACAGCAGCACGACGAACTCGTCGCCGCCCAGCCGCGCCACGGTGTCGCTGGCCCTCAGGCCGGCCTGCAGCCGCGCGGAGACAGCCTTCAGCACCTCGTCACCCGCATCGTGGCCGTGGTTGTCGTTGACCTGCTTGAAGCCGTTCAGGTCCAGGTAGGCCAGCGCGAAGACATGGCCGTTGCGCTCCGCGCTGTGAATGGCCTGCTTGAGGCGGTCGGCCAGCAGCATGCGGTTGGGCAGGCCGGTCAGTGCGTCGTGCAGCGCCGCCTGCTCCAGCCGCGCCTCATGGGCCTTCTGCTGGGTGATGTCGACCATCATCCACATCGATTCGCCCTCTCGATCCCCGGATGCAGCGGGCAGCTCGATCCCACCGATGTCCACCCAGATCAGGGTGCCGTCTTTGCGGCGCATCTGCTGCTGCGTGCGAAAGCGCCCGCCGGCGCGCATCTGCGGGTAGGCCAGGGCACCGAGCGTCTCGTAGGCGGCGGCGTCCAGGTAGAGCTGGCGCACCGGCACGCCCAGCAACTCGCCCTCCGCGAAGCCGAACATGCGCTCCAGCGCGTGGTTGCGCCAGCTGATGCGGCGGTCGCGCAGCTTGGCGATGCCGATGAGGTCGCTCTCCAGCATGGCCTCCTGGTCCAGCGTGAGCTGGTGCAGCTGCTGGCGGATGCGGTGGGTCTCGCTGATGTCGAACATCACCGAGCGGCTGCGCAGGTAGCTGCCGTCGGCGGCGTAGATGGCGGTGGCCGACAGGCTGACGCGGCGCGCCTCGCCGTGTCGGCCCTTCATGTCGAACTCCAGCGCCGACACGCGGCCCTCGCGCTTGAAGCGCGGGAAGGCGTCATCGAACAGTGTCTGGCTCTCGGGGCTGAAGAAGTCGCGCGGGCTGGCGCGGGCTATCAGCTCGTCGGCCGTGCAGCCCAGCCACTTCAGGCCCAGCGCGTTGATCTGCAGGAAGCGGCCATGGCTGTCGAGCGCGTAGTAGGCGCAGGGCGCGTTGTCGTAGAGGTCCTGCAGGCTCTGGCGCGCCTCGTCGGCCTGGGCCTGCAGCGCCTTGCGGGCGGTGATGTCGGACTCGATGATCATGAATCCGGTCAGTCCGCCGCCGCCGTCGTGCAGCGGCTGGATTTCGACCTCGGCCCAGTAGTCACGGCCGTCCTTGGCGCGCTTGAGCAGCTCGGCGTGGGCGCCCATGCCCACGCTCATGGCCTGGCGCAGGCCTTCCACGGTGTCGGCATGGGTCAGCTCGGAATGCAGCAGCTCGCTGGGCAGCTGGCCCAAGGCCTCGGCCGACGCGTAGCCGCAGATGCGCGTGAAGCCTTCGTTGACCCAGGTGATGCGGAGCTCGGGGTCGGTGATCATGACCGCGTTGGTCGTGTGGCTGGCCACCATGGCCAGCCGGGCCAGGTCGGCCGTCATGCCGCGTGCCATCCGCTCGGCGCGGGAGCGTCCGGCGGCCAGCAGGTAGACGGTCGCGGCCAGCAGCAGGCTCAGCAGCGCACCGCCCAGCTCCAGCCCGGCGCCGGACAGGCCCAGCAGGCGCACGGTCGCGTCGTGTGTCAGCGCGGCGTCGAGGCGGAACTCCCGGCCGGAGACCGTGAAGTGGCTGGTCTCCACCGTCTGCGCGTCCTCCAGCGTGTCATCGGCCATCTCCTGTGGCGTCAGCGTCTTGCCCCGGCGCGTGGCCAGCAGTGGCAGGAAATCGCTGTCCGGCATGCGCACCGACAGCTTCAGGTCCAGCAGCGACGAGGCCGGCTCGGCCACGCCGCGCAGCAGGTCGTTGACCACCAGGGGCGCGTACAGCAGGCCTTGCAGCGACGCGCGCCGCAGCGTCGGCGAGCCGGGGTCCTGCCCCTGACGGTAGACGGGCAGGAACAGCAGGAGGCCGGGGCCTTTCAGCGGGTCCTGCACCAGGCGCGTGGCGCTGGACAGCGTGGGCTCGCCGCTGTCGATGGCCTGCTCGATGGCCTCGCGGCCGATCGGGTTCGCGCCCGAGTCGATGCCCCAGGCCGAGAAGTTGTGCGAGAACGGCGAGATCTGCGTGACGACGTACAGCGTCGGGTCCTGGCCCGAGCCGTGCACGCGGAATTCGGTCGTGCCCTCGCGTTGGTGGGCGGCGACGAAGGCGTCGAGGTCGGTGCGTGCCACCCGCTCGATGAAGCCGAAGCCGCGCACGCCGGGGAACTCCTGGGCCAGGTCGCGCGACTCGACGTAGGCATCGAAGGCCTCTCGGCCGAACCGGCCCGGCAGCGCCGCCATGGCACCGCGCGCGCCTCGAAGGCCGTAGACCGGGGTTGTCAGCCGCTTGACGACGTCGTCCTGCAGGCGCTCCATCTGGTGCTGCTGCTGCACGTGCGCCTCAGTGCTGGCCTGGCGCTGCTGCCAGAGTACCGCGCCCGCCGTCAGCGCCAGACCGATGGACAACACCGCTGCCGCCGCCACCCAGGCCGCGGGGCTGGCCATCTCGGGCCCGGTATAGGCGTCTCCGATGCGCAAGGGCGTTCTCTTGTCGTCGACGAGGAATAGCCGGGCCATTGAAGCATGTCCGGGCGGCCGCGTCAGCCCCTGGCGGCCGTGGCCGCGCACAATCGCCGGCATGACGTTGCTTCTGACCCAGGCTCGCGCCAACCGCCTGGCCAACCGCCGCCTGCTGGGCGCCGTCGCCACGCTGCCCGACAGCGAGTTCCACGCGCCGCGCACCAGCGTCTTCCCCAGCCTGGCGCTGACGCTGAACCACATCCTCAATGTGGATCACTACTACCTCGCCGCGCTGCGCGGCGACGCGGCCATGCGCCACGTCTGGGCCGGTTATGTGCCGGCGCGGACTGCGGGCGAGCTGGCCGCGCGGCAGGACGAGAGCGACGCGCAACTGATCGCGTTCTGCGAGAGCCTGCGGCCGGGAGACGAGGGGCGCATCGTGGCCTTCGACCGCGGTGCCGGCATCGAGAACGGCCCGCGCGAGCCGGCCTGGCGCGTGCTGGCGCACCTGTTCATGCATCAGACCCATCACCGCGGCCAGGCGCATGCGATGCTGGCCGGCACGGCCGTGAAGCCGCCGCAGCTGGACGACTTCCTCCTGCTGGGAGACAAGGTGCATCGCGTCGACGACATGGCGGCCTTAGGATGGACCGAACCGGTGTAGCTGGAGGCTCATCATGCAGAAAGTCGAACTGGTCAGCATGAAGTCTGGCGTGCAGAAGGTGGGTTGCACGCGCGCGTTGCAGGCGTCCTGCCAGCTCGGCCTGGCAGCGGCCCAGGCCAGGACGGACGCGCTGCTGGAACGCAAACACCCGACCGTCGGCGTGACGTCGGCGCCGGCGGCGCGACGGCTCATCCTCCAACTCGCAGCGCTGGGCGTCGTCGCGCGTTTTGCCGAGGACGCGAACTATTCGCCGCAGGCGCGGCTCGACGAGGTGCTCGCGCAGCTGGCGCCGCTGCTGCCGCCCTCGACGGTCGCCACCGCCCGGTCGCTGTCCGGCCACGGCGAATGGGAGCTGGCGCTCTCGCATTGCATGGCCGGCCTCGGCACGGAGGCGCCGCCGGCCGAGACTGAACGCCTGCTGTCGGACGTGCTGGTCGAGTTCGGCCTCGCGCTGCCCGACGACGCCTGGGCCGCGGAGATCGAGCGGCATCTGGCCGCCGCCGATCGCGGCGAGGCGCCGGCCCCAGCGGCCGGCGACGTGTTCGGCAGGCGTGCGGCGCGCTGACCCGGCTGGCAGCAGCGGAGGAAGACATGGCTGTCTACGTCATCAACAACATGAACATCCATGACGCCGGCGAGTACAAGACGTACGTCCGGGCCTTCATGCCGACGCTCGAAGGCTTTGGCGGCAAGGTGCTTGCCGTGCAGAACGCGCCTGAACCCGTCGAGGGCCGGTGGCCTTACGACCGGATCGTGCTGCTCGAATTTCCTAGCCACGAGCTGGCCCGGCAGTGGGTCGACTCGCCGGCGTACCAGGCCATCGCCGGCCATCGCCGGGCCGGGGTCGACAGCAACGTCGTCATGCTCGACGGGCTGTCCTGAAGCGGTCGCGCAGGCTCAGAGATCCGCCACGCCCTTTACGCGCACCGGTATCGCCAGGGGCTGGGCTGCCTCTTCGGCGCACTGCTATGCGCAGTGTTCGGTCACCCCCTAAATTGGATGACTTCATCTTGCTGGGTGGCAAGGTGCACCGGTAATCGACTATGGTTGCGCGCCGTAGGCAGAAGCCGGTATGTCTGGCGGTTAGACCGTCGCGCTGCTGTACCGCATTCCCAGGGAGCAATGATGATGAAGCTGATGACCGCTATTGCGGCGGTGTGCCTTGCACAGGTGGCGCAATCCGCCACGCCGGAACACGTCAACGGATTGGGCGGTTGGCTTTCTAACACCACGTTCGCCTATTCGGCAGAGCCGGACGGCAGCCCTTCAACACTGCAGTTCGCGTCGGGGGCGATGGGGCTGGCCGTGATCGGCGCTGGCTTTGGCCCCGACGTGGATGGCAAGATCGCAAGCCTTTCGGTGTCGGCAACTGCCGACATGAGCAGTGTCGGTGCCAGTGTCACCGGCTCCAAGTTCTATCAGAGCTTCGCTGCTCAGGGTAAGGTCGACATCTCCATGCTTGATGGCCTCTCGGGCAACCTGCTGTCTGCCACTATCAGTGGCGGCTTGGTTCAGGTGGACGTGGTGACGCACCGGGCTACCGTGGAGCTGAATCTCGTAGGCTTGACGTCTGGCAGCCTCTACCTGACCGGGCAGCCGGCGACGCTCTCGCTGGATGGCATGCTTGCGACGGCACCCATGCTTGGCAATTGCAGCGACCACGCTTACAAGGCCACTTGCCTGCCGGGTGAGCAATTTCTGGATGACTTCATGCTGACCTCGAACTCGACGGCAGGCAGTTGGAAGATCTCGACAGGCGCCTTCGTCAGCGCCGTGCCTGAGCCCGGCACGGCGGCGCTGATGTTGCTGGGCACTTTGGCTCTGTCTTGGCTGGCCGCAGGTCGTTCCGCGGCAAAGGCTCGGAACTGACTCCAGGGCCTGTGAAGGCTGCGTATCGCGTCTCAAAGCTCCGCGACGCCCTTGACACGAACCGGTATGGCCACGGGCTGAGCGGCCATCTCGGTCGTGCGGCCGTGGAACTTGTCGAGCAGGGCTTGCCACTGCTTTTTCACCGCCCCGACGTTGGCGTGCTTCACATGCCCGTAGCCGCGGATCTTCTCGGGCAGGCGGGCCAGGTCGACGGCGGTGCCGAGGTTGTCGGCGGTCAGTGAGGCCAGCACCTCGTCGATGAGTCGCTCGTAGTCGGTGATCAGCTGCCGCTCCATGCGGCGCTCGTCGGTCTTGCCGAAGATGTCCAGCGCGCTGCCGCGCAGGCCTTTGAGCCTGGCCAGCCACTTGAAGGCGGTGAAGGTCCACGAGCCCATCTCGATCTTCTTCGCGCGGCCGTCGGCGCCGGGCTTGGAGATGAGCGGCGGCGCGAGGTGGAAGCTCAGGCTCGACCAGTTCTCGAACTGCGCCTTCATCGCGGTCTCGAAACGGCCGTCGGTGTACAGGCGCGCCACCTCGTACTCGTCCTTGATCGCCAGCAGCTTGGCGTAGTAGCGGGCCACGGCCTGGGTCAGGCGCTGGCCCTTGCCGAGCGGGGCCTCGGTCGCGCGCACGCGCTCGACCAACGCGCGGTAGCGGGCCGCGTAGGCGGCGTCCTGGTAGTCGGTCAGGAAGGCCACGCGGCGTTCGATCAGGCCGTCCGGCCCGTCGAGCTGGTCGAAGTTGAAGAGCTTCACGACGTTGACGTCGCCGGTCAGGCGCGCGATGGCGTCCGGCGCGGCGATGGCCAGGCGGCCCAATGCGAAGGCGGTCTTGTTGGCCTCGACGGCCACGCCGTTCAGCTCGATGGCACGCATCAGCGCCGCCTCGCTGACGGGAATGAGCCCGCGCTGCCAGCACGCGCCCAGCATGACGATGTTGCTGGGCAGCGTGTCACCCATCAGGCGCTGGGCGATGTCCTGCGCATCTACCGTGTCGAGCGCGCCGTGCTCGCCGACGGCGAACTTCATCTTGGCCAGCAGCGACTCGCCCTGCAGCGACGCGTCCGGGTTGCGCACGAAGCCCGCCGTCGGCAGTTCGTGCGTGTTGGCCAAGATGACGGTGCGGCCGGCCTTCACGGTACCCAGCGCGTCGGGTGACGCGCCGACCACCATGTCGCAGGCCAGCAGCACGTCGGCCTGCTGGGTGTCGATGCGCACCTGGTTCAGCAGGTCCAGCGTCGGCGCGACGCGCACGAAGGAGAGCACCGCGCCGCCCTTCTGTGCAAAGCCCATGAAGTCCAGCACCGAGGCCTGCTTGCCTTCGAGGTGGGCCGCCATCGTCACCAGCGCGCCAACCGTGACGACGCCCGTGCCGCCGACGCCGGTGACCAGCATGTCGAACGGCCCCGTCCAGTGCCAATTGGCGGGCGGCTGGATGGCTGCGATTTCTCGCGCCAGATCCTGCGGTGTGTAGGCTGCGCCGGCCTTCTTCTTCAGCACCGGATCGTGCACGGAGACGAAGCTCGGGCAGAAGCCGTTCACGCAGGAAAAATCCTTGTTGCAGCTGCTCTGCTCGATGGCGCGCTTGCGGCCCCAGTCGGTCTCGACGGGCACGACGCTCAGGCAGTTGCTCGCTACGCCGCAATCGCCGCAGCCCTCGCAGACGGCCTCGTTGATGAAGATGCGCTTGGGCGGGTCGGGGAACTCGCCCTTCTTGCGGCGCCGGCGTTTCTCGGCGGCGCAGGTCTGGTCGTAGATCAGCACCGTCACGCCGTCGATGTCGCGCAGATTGCGCTGCACGGCGTCCATCTCGCTGCGGTGGTGGAAGGTCGTGCCGGCCGGGAACAGGCCGTGGTGGCCGTCGTACTTGGTGATGTCGTCGGACACGACGACCAGCCGCTTGACGCCCTCGGCCTCCACCTGGCGCGCGATCTGCGGCACGCTGGTCTGGCCGTCCACCGGCTGGCCGCCGGTCATGGCCACCGCGTCGTTGTAGAGGATCTTGTAGGTGATGTTGGCCTTGGCCGCGATGGCCTGGCGGATGGCCAGGTAGCCCGAGTGGTAGTAGGTGCCGTCGCCGAGGTTCTGGAAGACGTGCTTCTCTTTCGTGAAGCGTGAATGCGCCGCCCAGTCCACGCCCTCGGCGCCCATCTGGATCAGGCCGGAAGTGCCGCGCTCCATCCAGCTCGCCATGAAGTGGCAGCCGATGCCGGCCAGCGCGCGCGAGCCTTCGGGCAGTTTGGTGCTGGTGTTGTGCGGGCAGCCCGAGCAGAAGTAGGGCTGGCGGCGCACGCCGTCGGCCGCGTTGCTCAGCAGGCAGGGCGTCAGGAAGTCGACGACGAGGTGGCGGCGGTCCAGCGCGGGGTTGAGTCGCGCCAGCCAATCGGCCACCGTGCCCATGATGCGACTCGGCCGTAGCTCGCCGAGTGCCGACAGCACCGGCGCGCCGTGCTCGTCCGTCTTGCCGACGACGCGCGGGCGCTGGAAGTCGGGCAGGTGGTAGAGCAGTTCCTTGATCTGGCGCTCGACGACCGGACCTTTTTCCTCGATGACGAGCACGTCCGTCAGGTTGGCGCAGAACTCGGTGATGCGCGTCGGCTCCAGCGGGAACACGAGGCCCACCTTGTAGACACGCACGCCGGCCGCTGCCAGCGCGTTGGGGTCCAGGTCCAGCCGGCGCAGCACTTCCATGAAGTCGTAGTGCGCCTTGCCCACGGTCACGATGCCCAGCGTCGCGGCCGGGCTGGTGACGATGTGCTTGTCGATGCTGTTGACCTTGGCGAAGGCCTTCACCGCGTCCAGCTTGTGCGCGAGGCGCGATTCGAGATCGAGCGAGGGCAGGTCGACAGCGCGGATGTGCAGGTTGGTTGGCGCGACGTAGTCGACGGCGTGCTCGAAGTCCAGCGGCACCGCGTCGAGGTCGACCGTCATGCCGCTCTCGACGACCTCCGAGATCGCCTTGAAGCCCACCCACGCGCCCGAGAAGCGCGACAACGCCCAGCCGTACAGGCCGAACTCCAGGTACTCGGCCACGTTGGCCGGGTGCACCAGCGGCATGCTCCAGGCCTGCAGCGCCTGGTCGCTCTGGTGTGGCGTGCTGCTGGACACGCAACCGTGGTCGTCGCCACAGACGACCAGCACGCCGCCCTGCGTCGACGTGCCGTAGACGTTGCCGTGCTTCAGCGCGTCGCCCGAGCGGTCCACGCCGGGGCCCTTGCCGTACCACATCGCAAACACGCCATCGACGGTGCGCTGCGGGTCCAGCGCCACGCGCTGCACGCCAAGGCAGGCGGTTGCGGCGAGGTCTTCGTTGATGGCGGGCAGGAACTCGACGTGGGCGGCGTCCAGGAACTTCTTCGCCTTCCACAACTGCTGGTCCACCATGCCCAGCGGCGAGCCGCGGTAGCCGCTGACGAAGCCGGCCGTGTTCAACCCGGCGCGCTCGTCCTGCTTCTTCTGCGCCAGCAGCAGCCTCACCAGGGCCTGCGTGCCGGTCAGGAAGACCGCGCCGCTGTCGGCCGCGAGGTTGTCGCTGAGCTGGTAGGCGCGCAGGGTGTCGGTCATGGGGCAGCTCCGTGTGGGGCGCAAATTCTTTCTCTGCACGGCCGGATGAACTTGCCTCAATGCCGGTCGGCGAGTCTTCCAATGAGATGATTTATCTCCAAAGAGGTCAATCATGGAAACAAACGAACTCGACCGCGCCAGCCTGCAGATCCTGCAGATGCTGCAGGCCGACGCGCGGCTGTCCACGCAGGCGCTGGCCGAGAAGGTGGGCCTGTCCGCCACGCCGGTGTGGCGGCGCGTGAGGGAGCTGGAGGACCGCGGCGTCATCCGCGGCCAGGTCGTGCTGGTGGACCGCGAGAAGGTGGGGCTGTCCATCCTCGTGCTGGCGCACGTCAGCCTGGTGCGGCACAGCGAGGGCGCGGTGGAGCAGTTCGAGCAGCTCAGCGCCACGCGTCGCGAGATCATCGAGTGCCACGCCATCACCGGCGAGGCCGACTACGTCATCAAGGTCGTCGCGGCCGACATGAAGGCCTACGACCAGTTCCTGCAGCAGCACATCTTCAAGCTGCCGGGCGTCAGCAGCGTGCGCAGCAACGTGGTGTTGCGCGAGGTGAAGTACGAGACGGCGCTGCCCGTGGGCTAACCTCGCGCGGTCGCATTGCCGTCGGTTGTCCATGGATTCCTTCTTCGCCCAGCTCTCCGATTCCGTCTCCAAGGCCCGCACGCTGGAGGACCTCACCCGGCCGCTGCTGGAAATGCTGGAGGCCGTGTCGGGCCTGGAGTCGACCTACCTGACGACCGTCGACCTCGCCGAAGGTCTGCAGCACATCGTCTACGCCCGAAACTCGCGTGAACTGCAGATTCCCGAGGGCCTGACCGTGCCCTGGGGAGACACGCTGTGCAGGCGCGCGCTGGACGAGGGCCGCCCCTTCACGGACGACGTCGGCGGCTTCTGGGCGGACTCCGGCGCCGCGCGCGACCTGGGCATCCAGACCTACGTCAGCACGCCGGTGCGCACCGATGACGGCGCCCTCTACGGCACGCTGTGCGCGGCCAGCTCGCAGCGCCGGCCGATGCCGCCCGATGCCGGGCACGTGCTGCGCCTGTTCGCCAGCCTCATCGAGCAGCACGTCGCGCGCGAGCGCCTTGTCGAGCAGCTGCAGCAGGCCAACTCCGAACTGCGCACCCAGGCGCTGACCGACGCGCTCACCGGCCTGCTCAACCGCCGAGCGCTGATGCTGGAGCTGGCGCGCCTCAACTCGCTGGCCCACCGCACCGGCAGCTGGCTGCTGGCGGGCGCTATCGACCTGGACGGTTTCAAGCAGATCAACGACGGCCACGGCCACGACGCCGGCGACGAGTTCCTGCGCGGCGTTGCCAGCCGACTGCAGGCGGCGCTGCGTGCTGGCGATGTGCTGGCGCGCATGGGCGGCGACGAGTTCGTCGTCATCGGCCTGGGCCCCCGGCTCGCCGAAGATGGTGCCAACGCGGCCCAGCTGATGCGCGCCCGGCTGGCGGCCGCCACCGTGGGCGACTACCGGGTCGGCCCGACGACGCTCTCCTACGACGGCGCCAGCGTCGGCGTCGCCTGCCTGGACCCGTCGCAGGCCGGCGCGGAGGAGGTGTTGCGGGAATCGGATGCGGCGATGTATCGCGTCAAGCTGGAACGGCGGCGCGTGACGCAGCACTGAGGCCGGCCCAGGGGCGAGGTCGCCGCGGCGGCCGGACGAAGGCCCGCGCCTAGGCGGACAGCTGCGCTGCCGCCGTCGCGAAGTCCAGCCGGCCGACGCCGTCGCGCAGCGCCGTGAAGCGGGCCTCGTCCAGCGTGGCACGCAGCGAGGGCGCCAGTTGCTCGAACAGGTCCAGCGCGGCCAGGTCCTGCACCTGCAGCGCCTGGCGCAGCCGCGCGAGCGAGGCCTCATCCAGCGGCGGGGCGGTGCGCGGTTCGGCCTGCTGCTGGGCGGCCTTGTGGCGCTGCAGCCAGGGGCGGGCCTGGGCCGTCAGCGCCGCCATCAGTCGTGCGACCTCGGCGAGCTCGGCATCGAAGGCCTCGCCGGCGCGGGCGTGGGTCTCGCCGCGGTGGGCCGCGTCGCGCAGCGGCCGGGCCGCCATCAGCCCGGCGCTGCCGGCGAGCTTGTGCAGCCGGGCCGCGGCGGCAGGCGCGTCCAGCGGCGGCGGCGGCTCGGTGGCCAGGTCGGCGAACTCGTCGATGAGCCGCTCCAGCAGCCGGGCAAAGAAGTTCACGTCGCCCAGCAGCCGCTGGCGGGCCTCGTCGCGGGTGATGCCGTCCAGCTGCGGCCACGGGTCGTCCTGCGCCGGCGCCTCGGCCGCGCGGGCGGCCACCGGCAGGCGCCCGCCACGCGCGCGCTCCACGTGCTGGCGCAGCAGCAGCACCAGGGCCGAGGGATCGAAGGGCTTGCTGACGAAGTCGTTCATGCCGGCCTCCAGCGCGCGCTGGCGCTCGCTGAGCAGCGCGCCGGCTGTCAGCGCCAGGATGGGCAGCTCGCGCAGGCCCAGCTCGGTGCGGATGCAGCGCGCCGCGGCCAGGCCGTCCAGCACGGGCATCTGCACGTCCATCAGCACCGCGTCGAAGCCTTGCGGCCCGGCCCGCAGCCGCTCGACGGCAAGTGCACCGTCCTGCGCCAGCGTGACCTGCGCGCCTTCGTCTTCCAGGATGCGCTGGGCCACTTCGAGGTTGATGGGGCTGTCGTCGGCCACCAGCACCCGCACGCCGGGCAGCAGCCGCACGGCGGACGCGCCGCGCGCGCCGTCCAGCAGCGACCCGGCCGCGCCGTGCCCGGCCAGCGCCGCGTGCACGGCGTCGAACAGGCTGGACACGTCGGCCGGCAGGCGCAGGCCCGCGGCATCCTGCACCGTGGCCGCACGGCTCATCAGCACGCAGGGCAGGCCGGCCAGGCGTGCCTGCAGGGCCTGGCGAGGCGCGGCCTCCAATGGCAGCAGCAGGCGGTGGTCCAGCAGCAGCAGGTCGGGCGGCGCGCTGTCCAGCCGGGCCTGCAGCGCCGCCGCGTCGGCCACGGGCTCGGCCAGCCAGCCCAGGTCGGCGCACAGGCGCTGCAAGGCCTCGCGCTGGACGAGGTCGTCGCTGGCCAGCAGCAGCGCCAGCGGGCGCGACGACAGCACCAGGCCGCGGGCCACGTCGGCCGGCTCGAACGGCAGGTGCACGACGAAGCGCGTGCCTGCGCCGGGGCTGCTGCTGACGTCCACCTTGCCACCCATCAGCTCGCACAGCTGCCGCACGATGGACAGGCCCAGGCCCGTGCCGCCGTAGCGGCGCGACGTGGAGCTGTCGGCCTGGGTGAACGGCGTGAAGATGCGCGACAGGGCCTCGGCCGGGATGCCGATGCCGCTGTCCTCGACGGTGATCTCCAGCACCACGGGCCGGGCGCTCGCATTCGCGCAGCTGGCGCCGACGCGTACCTCGCCCTCGCCGGTGAACTTGATGGCGTTGGAGACCAGGTTGCCGACGATCTGGCGCAGCCGCGCGCCATCGCCCAGCAGCAGCGCCGGCAGGGGGGGCGACACGTCCAGCTGCAGCGCGATGCCCTTGCCCCTTGCCTGCTCGGCAAACAGCGCGGCCACGTCGCGCAACAGCGCATGCGGATCGAACGGCGCGGCCTCCAGCACCATCTCGCCGGCTTCGATCTTGGACAGGTCCAGCACGGCGTTGATGATCTCCAGCAGCGAGCGGCTGGCGTTGCCGATCTTGACGACCAGCTCGCGCTGCGCCGGGGCCAGCTCGCCGCGCTCCAGCAGCGAGTTCAGCCCCAGCACGGCGTTCATCGGTGTGCGGATCTCATGGCTCATGTTGGCCAGGAACTGGCTCTTGGCGGCGCTGGCGGCGTCGGCGGCCAGCATGGCGTGGCGCAGTGCATCGGCGGCGGCACGGCGCTCGGTCACGTCCTGCACGGCGCCCACCAGCCGCACGACGCGGCCGTCCACCCGCTCGGCTGCACCCACCGAGTGCAGCCAGCGCGGCGCGCCGTCCGCGCCGGGCACCTCCAGCTCCAGGTCCCAGCCCTCGCCGTTGGCTCGCGCCAGCGCCATGGCCTGGCGCAGCCGGCGCTCGGACTCGGGGGCGAAGCAGCCCAGCATCGCGGCGACGTCGACGACGTGATGGGTCGGCAGACCCAGCAGCCCCCGCGTCTCGCCACTCCATGACAGGTGATCGTCCGCCAGTTCCAGCTCCCATCCCCCTACGCCGGCCATCTTGCCGGCGCGGGCAAGGAAGGCCTCGCTGCGCGACAGCAGCCGGTTGCTGTCGCGCAGCGCCGCGTCGCGCTGCTGCAGCGCGCCCGTCATCGCGTCCAGCGCCTGCGACAACTGGCTCAGCTCGTCGCCGCCGGGCAGCCGGCTGCGTGCCGACAGGTCGCCGCCCTCAACGGCACCGGCCACCTCGCGCAGCCGGTCGATGGGGGCCAGCACGCGGCGGTGCAGCAGCCAGGCCAGCACCAGCGTCAGCGCCAGCACCAGGCTGTGGGCGGCGACGGCCATCCAACGCTGGTGCACGGCGTCCACACTGCGCTGACGTGCCAGCTCACCTGACAAATCGAAGGCACCGTCGCTGACGCGGCGCGTCTCGTTGACGAGCTGGTCGGTCAGCATCTCGCGGCGGTCCAGCGCGTCGCTGCCGTCCTGGCCCGCGGCGCGCAGCGCGGCGAACAGTTGCGGCAGCGTGCGCGCGGTGCCCTGCAGGTCGTCGACCTGGTCGGCGCTCTCGGGGCCGTCGGCCGCATAGTCGGCCAGCGCGCGCGTCAGCCGTTCGTGCACGAGGCCCCACTGCCGTGCGGCGCGGTCGCTGCGGTGCAGCCCGTAGTCCTGCGTCAGCACAAGCAGGCCGGCAGCGTCGCGGGCGATGACCTCGACGATCTCGCGCTGCGCGTCGTTGCGCGCCGAGGCCTGGCGCTCCAGTTCGATGCTCGTCAGCCGCAGCGAGACGATGGCCAGCGCGGCGATCACGCAGGTCATCAGGGCGGGGCGAAGTCGCATGCCCCTACTTGATCAGTGTCACGGCCCTCGGGTCAAGTGCCCGCAGTGGTTCCACACGCATGATTTCTAGGAAGTCGGGCTTGCCGCCACGCTCCACCAGGTCCTCGCGCACCGCCCAGCGCGACTCGGCCTCCAGCGTCGACAGCAGGTTCTGGCTCAGGACGAGGCGGAACTCATAACCGTCCAGCCGCTCGGCGGCTGTTTTGGTGTCGGTCCGCCAGCGCGCCGCGAGCAGGGCCTGCGCGCGCGCGGGCTGGCTGTTGAGCAGGTCGACGCCGCGGCGCGCAGCGCGCAGCACGCGCAGCAGGCTGTCCTGGCTCAGCCCCGGCTGGGCCACGAGGTTGACCATCAGCGCGTAGGGCAGCAGCGTTTTGAGCACCAGGCCTTTGGCGCCCAGTTGCTGGACGGCCTGCGGGCCATAGGGGCGGTAGAGAGCGGCAGCGTCGATGTCGCCGCGCAGCAGCGGGTCGATGCCGGCGTTGGGATCGATGAAGACGATGTTGACTGCGTCGCGCGGCACGCCGTTGATGAGCAGGAAGACGTTGGCGAAGTAGTGCGCGCTGGTGCCGCGCACGACGCCCAGGCGTTTGCCGGCCAGGTCGGCAGGTGTGCGTATGCCGCGGTCGGCGCGGGCCACGAGCGCCGTGTCGTGCACCGTCGTGCCGAAGCTGGCGACGATGTCGAAGCGGTGGCCAGCGTGCAGCGCGAAGACGATGGGCGTGTCGGCCACCGTCGCGACCTGGGCGTCGCCGTCTGTCAGGTGCTTGAGGCAGCGTCGCCCGTTGACGCACGGGATGACCTTGACGTCCAGCCCCTCGGCCGCGAAGTAGCCCTCCTGCGCAGCCAGCTGCAGTGGCGCGAACAGCGAGGTCTCGCCGATGGCGATGACCAGCGGCGCGGCGTGGGCGCCCAGGCTGGCCAGGCCCAGCAGCAGGGCGGCCCAGAGACGTGCCGTCGAGCGGCGCGGCGCTGCCGGCGTCATGGCCGGTAGGGCGCGGCGGCCTGGGCGCCGTCGGCCAGGAAGAGGCTGCCGGGGCCGGCGCGGCGCGCGGCGGCCAGCGCGGTCTCGGCGGCGGCGGCGACGTCGTGCTCGGGCGTGAGCAGGCCGATGCCGATGGCCAGCGTCAGCCCATCTCCGGCCGCCAGCCCCTGCTGCAGCCGGGTGGCCAGCGTGGCGGCGCCGGTGGCGGTGGTGTCGGGCAGCAGCAGCGCGAAGACGTCGTCGCCGTGCCGCGCGGCCAGGTCGGCCGGGCGCTGCAGCAGCTGCTGGGCCAGGCCGGCGACGTGGCGCAGCGCGTTGTCGGTGGCGCCCCGGCCGTGGCGCTGTTCGTAGCCGGCCAGGTCGTCGACGCCGGCCAGCAGCAGCGCCAGTGGCTGGCCGTTGCGGCGCGCGCGGCGGGTCTCCTGGGCAAGTTCGTCGTCCAGCTGGGCGCGTTCGGCCAGGCCGGTCAGCGCGTCGCGCCGCGCCAGGCGTACCAGGCGCTGGGCCGTGCGGCGCAGCCGCAGCTGCATGGCCACGCGGGCGCGCAGCGCCGGGCCGGCGACGGGCTTGGCGATGAAGTCGGCAGCGCCCAGCTCGAAGACGGCGGCCTCGATGGCGGCGTCGGTGTGCTGGGTGACGAAGACGATGGGCACGTCGGCGAGCAGCGGGTCGGCCTTCATGCGGCGGCAGACCTCGAAGCCGTCCAGCCCCGGCATTTCCGCGTCCAGCAGCACGAGCTCGGGCTGCCAGCCCTGGGCCAGCGCCAGCGCCTGCTCGCCGCTGGTGGCGAAGCGCAGCTGCGTGTAGCCGGCCAGCAGCCGGCCGAGCTGCTGGATCTGGCCGGGATCGTCGTCGACCAGCAGCAGTCGCGCGTCGCCCAGCGGCGGCAGCAGCGCGTCCAGCCGATGCGCCAGCGGGCCTGGCGCGGCGGGGGCGATGTGGAGCGGCAGTCTGAACGTCATGTCGCGTTGATTGTGGGGCCGCGGCCGGGCCGCCTCAATCGGCAGCGCGCAGCAGCAGCTCGAAGCGGGCGCCGTGGCCGGTGCCGTCGCTGTGCACCAGCAGCCGGCCGCCCATCGCGCGCATCAGCTCGCGGGTCAGCGTGAGGCCCAGGCCGGTACCGGGGATGGCGCCGCCGTCGCGCCCCAGGCGGTTGTAGGGTTCGAAGAGCTGCGCCATCTGGCTGTCACTGAAGCCGACGCCCTGGTCCTGCACGGCCAGCACAACTTCGCCGCCGCGGTCCTCGATCTCGATGTCGATGCGACCGCCGTCATCGCCGTACTTGAGGGCGTTGGACAGCAGGTTGTCCAGGCACTGGCGCAGCCGCCGCGCGTCGGCGCGGACGCGCACGGGCCATGCCGGCGTGGGCAGGTGCAGATGCACGCCGGCCTGGGCCGCCTGGGCCTGCGCGGGCATGCAGGCCTGTTGCAGGAAGCTGTTCAGCTCGACCTCGGCGGTCTCGACGTGGAACTGGCCGGACTCCATGCGTGCGACGTCGGTCATGTCGTCCAGCAGTCCGCGCAGCCGTTCCACGGCTTCGAGGATGTGGGACAGCTTCTCGGCCTGGCCGGCCTGCAGCGGCCCGGCCTGCATCAGCTGCGCGAAGCCCTTGATGACGTTGACCGGGTTGCCGATCTCGTGGGCGAGGTAGGACAGCATGGAGGCCTGCGGCGCGACGGCCACGAGGTCTTCGGCGTGGGCCGCGCCGGCGCGCAGCTGCAGGCGAAGCCGCGCCAGCACCTGCACGTCGTCGAAGGGCTTGCGCAGGAAGTCGTCGCCGCCGGTGCGCCGTGCCTGCGCCTCGGTGCCGGCATCGCCGTGACGGGTGGCGAAGACGATGGGCAGGTCGTGCAGCGCAGGCATGGCGCGCATGCGGCGGCAGACCTCGAAGCCGTCCACCCCCGGCAGCTCGATGTCCAGCAGCACGAGGTCGGGCCGCTGCTGCAGGGCCAGGCGCAGTGCGTCCTCGCCGTTGGTGGCGAAGCTGACCTGGGCGAAGCCCTTGAGCAGGTGGCCCAGGTGCTCGATGGCGTTCAGGTCGTCGTCGACGACCAGCAGGCGGATCGGGGTGCTGCCCGAGGCCTCGTCGTCGGCCATGGCGCTGGGGCGGGCCCGCAGCGGTGGTGGACGACGCGGCCGGCAGGGGGTGATGGCAATGGTCGGCATGGGCGTTCTCCCTGGTCTTGTCTTTGCCGCGTCAGCGGCCGCCGTGGCGTGCCAGTGCGTCGGCAAGGCGGCCGGCCAGCTCCAGCACGTCCAGCGGCTTGGTCCAGTAATCGTCGAAGCCGGCCTGCATCGCGCGCTCGATCTGGGTCGGCGTCGCGTCGGCCGACAGCGCGATGCACAGCGTGTCGGCGAGGGCCGGGTCGGCGCGCAGTTGGCTCACGACCTCCAGCCCCGAGATGCCGGGCAGGTTGATGTCGGCCAGCACGACCTCGGGCCGGCGCGTCCGCGCCAGCGCCAGGCCGCTGCGGCCGTCGGCGGCGTGCAGCACCTGCCAGTCTCGGCGCTCGCGCAGCGCTTCCTGCACGAGCAGCGTGTTCAGCGGCTCGTCCTCGATGTAGAGCAGCGTGAAGGCGTCGGCGGCGGGGCCGTTGGCGGCCTCGGGCTCGCGGATGGCCTCGGCGCGATCCAGGTCCAGCAGGCCGTCAACGAGCTGGTGCAGCCGCTGGGCCGACGACAGCACCCACTCGATGCGCTCGCGCTGCCGTGCGGTGAGCGGTTCGTCGTCGGCCAGCAGCAGCAGCTGGCTGAAGCCCAGCACCGCGTTCAGCGGTGTGCGCAGTTCATGGCTGGCGCGCGACAGGAAGGCGCTCTTCTCGGCGCTGGCGCGCTCGGCGGCTTCCTTGTCGCGACGCAGGCGTGCGACCTCGACATGCTCGTCCACGTCGGCGATGAAGCCATGCCACAGCACGGTGCCGTCGGCCAGCCGCGAGGGGCTGGCGTGCACGGAGCGCCAGCCGGGTTGCAGCCGATCAGGCAGGCAGACGCGGAACAGGTGCTGCCAGGGCTGATGGGTGTGGGCGGCATCGGCCATGCAGCGCAGCAACCCGCGCAGGTCGTCGCGGTGGCAGCGCTCCAGATAGCTGCGCAGGCCCGGCGGCTGCAGCGGCGCGAGTGCGCCGAACACGGCCTCGGCCTGGCCGCTGACGAAGCTGAGCCGGCCCCGCTGGCCGGGCGGCTTGCGGTACTGGAACAGCATGCCGGGCGTCTCGCGGCTGAGGCTCATCAGCAGCTCGGCGCGATCCTGCAGATCGGCGCGGCTGGCCAGCAGATCGGCATGCTCGCGGCGGTGGCTGAACCAGGCCGCCACGGCGTTGGCGATGTCGGCCAGCAGCGTGGCCTGCACCGCGTCGAGCCGGCGCGGCACGGTGTCGGCCACGCAAAGCGCGCCCAGCGTCAGGCCGTCCAGGCGGATGGGCAGGCCGGCATAGGCGCGCAGGCGGGGCCCGCCGGTGACGCAGGCGCTGGCGGCGAAGCGCGGGTCGGCGTGGGCGTCGGGCACCTCGAACAAGGTCTCGCCGCGGATGGCATGGGCGCAGAACGAGGTGTCGCGGTCGTCGCCCGTCAGGTCGATGCCGTAGCGTGCCTTGAACCACACGCGGCGCTCGCCGACGAGGCTGACCAGCGCGACGGGGAAGCCCAGCAGGTGGGCCGCGCAGCGCACCAGGCCGTCCAGCACGGCATCTGGCTCGGCGTCAGCGCCGGGGCCGGCGAGGCCCAGTTCGGCCAGGCACTGCAGGCGCTCGGCCTCGCGGGTTTCGGGGGCGGGAAGTTCGGCGGCAATCATGGGAGCTCAATCTAGGTGCCCCCCCGTGGTGGCGATGCCGGGAAATCTTGATCGAGGCTGTCAGGCCGTTCGGAGCATGTTGAGCGAGGTCTTCAGGTGAGCTTGCAGCAGGCTTTCCAGGCGCTGTACCGGGCCTGAGGGATCGGCGTCGCTGCGATGCAGTTGCAGTGCGACGGCGGGCAGCCGGGGCAGGCCGGGCAGCGCGGCCAGCCGCTCGGGCAGGCCGGCGCGGGTTCGCACGGTGACGCCCAGGCCGGCGTCCACCGCGGCCCAGATGCCGGCCAGGCTGGGGCTGGTGAAGGCGATGCGCCAGGGGCGCCGCGCCTTGTCCAGCGCTGCGATGGCGGTGCTGCGCATCAGGCAGGGGGCCTCCAGCACGGCCAGCGGCACCGGTTCGTCGGCGGCCAGCCCTGTCGGGGCCTGGCCGGCGCGCCCTATCCACTGCATGGGCAGCCGCGCGACACGCCGCGTGTGCGCCGTGGCCCGGCCGCCGTCCCAGGCGAGCGCCAGGTCCAGCTGGCCGCGCTCGACCTGTTCGATCAGCTCGGCGTTGCGTGCCAGCCGCGCCTGCACGCGCACGTTGGGGTGGGCGCGCGCGAAGCCGCCCAGCACGGTGGGCAGCAGCGACTCGCCGAAGTCCTCCTGCACGCCCAGTCGCACCTCGCCCTTCAGCTCGGCGCCGCGCACCGCGTGGGCCGCCTCGTCGTTGAGGTCCAGCAGCCGGCGCGCGTAGCCCAGCAGCACCTCGCCGGCCGGTGTCAGCACCATGCCGCGGCCGGCCTTGCGCAGCACCGGTGAGCCGGCCTGGTCTTCCAGCTTCTTCAGCTGCGCGCTGACGGCCGAGGTGGAACGCCCCAGCCGGTCCGCCGCCTTGGCGAAGCTGCCCAGCTCCACGCCGGCGACGAGGGTGCGCAGCACGTCGAGATCGAAGGTGATGCGGCGCATCGTGATCGTCCTGATTGACGGGACGTTGCGTCCCGAACTTTCTGATTATCAGGACGAAGAGAAGGGCCTAACTTTCGGCTGAGATCAGAACTGAAAGGACCCCTCCGATGACTTCATCTTCCCTGGCCACCCACCCCATCAGTCGCGTCGCGCCCAAGCTGGCTGAACTGAGCGAGCAGGTGCTGTTCGGCGACGTCTGGCAGCGCCTGCCGCTGACGCCGCGCGACCGCAGCCTCGTCACCGTCGCCGCGCTGGTGGCGCTGGTGCGCCCCGAGCAACTGCCTTTCCATCTGCGGCGTGCGCTGGACAACGGCGTCACGCGCGAGGAGCTGGCGGAGCTGGTCACGCACCTGGCCTTCTATGCCGGCTGGCCCGCCGCCGCCACGGCCTGCACGGTGCTGGACGCACTCTGAAGGACCCGCCATGCCCTACACCCGCATCTCCCTGCACGCCGGCCGGCCGCCGGCATTCCTGGTTGCGCTGTCCGACGGCCTGCACGCGGCCATGGTCGAGGCCTTCGACGTGCCGCCGGCCGATCGCTTCCATGTCTTCCACCAGCACGCGCCCGGCGAGCTGGTCGTTGACCGCGACTACCTCGGTGGCCCGCGCGGTGACGGCTTCGTGCTGATCGCCATCACGGCTGGCAAGCCGCGTTCGGCAGACACGAAGCGGCGCTTCTACCGCCGCCTGGC
The DNA here is from genome assembly GCF_043555985.1 of Pelomonas candidula. Classification (NCBI taxonomy): domain Bacteria; kingdom Pseudomonadati; phylum Pseudomonadota; class Betaproteobacteria; order Burkholderiales; family Sphaerotilaceae; genus Roseateles; species Pelomonas candidula. Next base: position 305,004 of record NZ_JBIGIC010000007.1, read on the forward strand.
CGAGCGGCTGGCCGAGTCGCCGGGCATCGCGCCGCGCGACGTGATGATGGTCATCACGTCGACGCAAGCCGAGGACTGGTCGTTCGCCAACGGCGTCGCGCTGATCGACGCACTGGAGCCGTGATGCTGGCGATGCAATACACGATCACGTTGCCCGACGACTACGACATGGCCGTCATCCGCCAGCGCATCCGCGACAAGGGTCACCTGCTCGACGGCTTCGACGGGCTGTTGTTCAAGGCCTATCTCTACGCCTGTCGCGGCGAGGACGGGGCGCAGAACCTGTACGCGCCGTTCTACGTCTGGCGCGACACGGCAGGCATGGACCGCTTCCTGCGCGGGCCGGGCTTTGCCGCGTTGTCGGCGGACTTCGGCCGGCCGGCGGTGCGGTTGTGGGCGGTGTCGGCGCTGACAGGCGCGCCTGATCGCCAGGCGCGCTGGGCCACGCTGGGCGACGAGGTGCGCGGCGGCGCGAGCACCACCGCCGGGCTGTACGACCCCGGGCCGTGGATGAGCGCCAGCTTCGAGCTGTGGCCGGACGAACCGCCTGCACCGCGCTTTCGCGTCGGCTATGTCGCCGCCGGTTGATCAGGCGTCGTCGCTGATCAGCCCGTGCCGCAGCGCCAGCTTGACGAGAGCCGTCACGTCGGCGACGCCCAGCTTGGCCATCAGCCGGCTGCGGTAGCTGTCCACCGTCTTGGGCGACAGGTGCAGCTCGGCGGCGATCTCGCTGCTGGACTGGCCGTTGACGACCATCGTGACGACCTGGCGCTCGCGCACCGACAGGCTGGTGAACGGGTCCTCGCCCGACCCCTGCGCCAGCGCGCGCGCGGCGAGTTCGGCCACGCCCTGACCCAGGTGGCGACGGCCGGCGCGCAAGGCTTCGATGGCCTGCAGCAGTTCCTCCGACGGCGAGCCTTTCAGCACGTAGCCGCAGGCGCCCAGCTTGAGCGCCATGCCGACGTGGCGCGGCTGGGCCGACATCGTCAGCACCAGCGGCCGCGTCGGTAGGTGGCGGCGCTGCAACTCCTCCAGCAGCTCCATGCCGGAGCGCGTGCCGAGCGACAGGTCGACGAGCACGATGTCAGGTGTGAGCTGCTGCAGCTGGGCCAGCGCCTCGGTGATGTCGCCGCTGTCGCCGACAACGTCGTGGCCGGCTTCGGTCAGCACGGCGCGCAGGCCCTGGCGCACCATGGCGTGGTCGTCGACGAGGTAGACGCGGGCTCGGGTCATTCGGCAGTCTCCCAAAGCAAGGTGAGTGCGGTGCCGCCGCCGGCGCGCGGCTCCAGCGCCAGCCGCGCGCCGATGGCGCGGGCGCGTTCGCGGATGCCGACGAGGCCGAGGTGGCCCGGGCGGCGCTCGAAGCCCGGCGCCAGGCCGATGCCGTCGTCCTCGACGCGGAGCTCGATGTCATCGGGGCCACCCTGGAAGCAGACGCGGACTTCGTTCGGGCGGGCGTGACGCAGCGCGTTCTCCAGGCCTTCGCGGGCGATCATGAACACGGCGTATTCGACCTCGGCGGGCCAGCGCTGCGTCGCCAGCGTGGCGTCGGCGTCCAGCGCGAGGCGCACGTTGCAGTGCAGCGCGCGGCGCTGGGCGACCTCGTTGTCCAGCGCCGCGCACAGGCCCTCGGCCTCCAGAAGCGGCGGGCGCAGGTCGACGAGCACCTCGCGCAGTTCGCGCAGCGCCTGGTCGATGAGGTCGCGCGCCTGCTGGCGGGCGTCGGTGGCGCCGAGGTCCAGCGTCAGGCGCAGCGCCGTCAGCGTCTGGCCCAGCTGGTCGTGCAGGGCCTGGGCGAGGTGGCGCGTCGTCTCGCGCTCCTGGGCCATGAGCTGCTCGGCCAGCGCCGACAGCGTGGCCTCGGCGTCGATCTGCGCGGAGATGTCGACGACGACGCACAGCAGCAGGGCCCGGCCGCCCAGCTCGACGGGCTCGGCCACCAGCTTGGCGTGCAGCCGGCAGCCGGACGCGGGCCGCAGCTCGCGGTCGTCGATCTCGGTGCGGCCGGCCAGGCCCGGCAGCGGCGCCAGCCCCAGCGCGGCGGCCGTCTGGCCGGCAACGGACAGCGTGGGCCAGCCCAGCAGCCGTGCCAGCTCCTCGTTGGACTCGACGACGGTCTCGCTGGCCGCGTCGATCAGCGCGATGCCCACCGGCACGGTGTGGAAGAGGGCGCGGAACTTGGACTGGCTGTCGGTCAGCGCCTGCTCGGTGAACTTGGCAACGCTGATGTCGGACAGCGTCGCCAGCACGCGGGCGGGCCTGCCGTCGGCGCCGTGCTCGGTCCAGCCGCGGCAGTGCAGCCAGCGTGCCGGCTGGGCTGCGGGGCCGGCCAGGCGCACATCGATGTCCAGCGGCGCGCCGTGCTGCAGATGGGATTGCAGCGCGGCGCGCCAGAGGCCCAGGTCGTCTGCATGCAGCAGCTCGGCGATGCGGCCCGTGCGGCCCGCGAGGGCGCGGGCGCGCGGCGACAGGTATTCGCTGTCGGCGGCGATGTCCCATTCCCACAGGCCGTCGGCCGAGCCCCGCATCGCGCGGGCGTAGCGGGCCTGTTCGGCATCAGCGGCACCGAGATCGCGGGCGACGCAGAGCCAGCCGCCGCCCGGCAGCGGCGCGACGCTGGCCTCGAACCGCGCGGCGCGTCCGGCAAGCGTGCGCAGGGAGTAGCCCAGGCGTCGCGGCTGGCTGTCGCAGGCTGCGAGGAAGCGACGAGCCACATGCGGCGGGCCGATACCGGCCAGCGGCCGGCCCTGCAGCGTGGCCCAGGGGGCGTGCAGGTCGGCGTGGTCCGGGTGGTTGCACGCGGAGAAGCGCAGGTCCGGCCCGATCAGGAAGGCCAGCTCCGGCAAGGCCGCGGCGATGGCCGGCGCGGCCTGCATCCAGGGCTCGCGGTCCAGCATCGTTAGCCGCCTGTCATTCGTTTGTGGCGGTGCTTGGCTGTTGCGGGCCGAGCGCCGGGCCGCTCCCAAGCCGGCCCGTCCTGGCGATGTGCGTGTGGCTCAATGCCGCACGCATCGCCGTCCCCTCGGGGGCTGAGGCCGGACACAGGGCGTCCAGTGGACGGCCTGTGTCTGCCGAAGCTCTGCGGCCGCTGGCCGCAGAGCGGTCCCGGCCAAGGTACTCCTTGGACGAGGGGCTCATCAAAGCGTACCGTAGCTGTGCAGGCCGCTGAGGAACATGTTGACGCCGAGGAAGGCGAAGGTCGTGACCAGGAGGCCCACGAGTGCCCACCAGGCCGCGACGTTGCCGCGCAGGCCCTTCATCAGGCGCATGTGCAGCCAGGCCGCGTAATTGAGCCAGACGATCAGCGCCCAGGTCTCCTTCGGGTCCCAGCTCCAGTAGCCACCCCAGGCCTCGGCCGCCCAGAACGCGCCGAGGATGGTGGCGATCGTGAAGAACGCGAAGCCCAGCGCGATGGCCTTGTACATGAGGTCATCGAGTTGGGGCAGGTCGGGCAGGCGGGCCGTCAGGCGCGGGCGCAGCGCGATCGCCAGCGCCATGAACACGGCGACGCCGGCGATCTTGTAGGCCCAGCCTTCCATGCCGGTGACGGTGGCCGCGTCCAGTGCGGCGCCGAAGCGCACGGCCAGGATGACCGCGATGACGCCCGCCGGCATGGCGACGAGCCCGATCCACAGCGAGCGGGTCTGGGCGGTCTTCAGCAGGTAGGCCAGTGCCACCATGGAGGCCAGCGCGAAGCTGCCGTAACCGACGAAGTTGGCCGGCACGTGGATCTTCATCCACCAGCTCTGCAGCGCGGGCACCAGCGGCTGGATCTCCTGCGCCTCGCGCGCCACCGTGTACCAGAGCAGGAAGCTGACCGCGCCGCTGACGACCAGCATCACGTAGGCGCCCAGCGACCGCGTCGCGAAGCGCTGCTCGTAGTAGAGGTGGAACAGCGTCGTCAGCCAGCAGAACAGCACGAAGACTTCGTAGAGGTTGCTGACGGGGATGTGGCCGATGTCGGGGCCGATCTGGTGGCTTTCGTACCAGCGCACCAGCGTGCCGATCAGCGCCATGCCCACGCCGCCCCAGGCCAGCTTGGAGCCGACGACCTCGGCCATGCTGTTGCGTCCCGCGCCGGTGAAGAAGCCGCCCCAGTAGAAGAGCGTGCTCATGTAGAACAGCAGGCTCATCCACAGGATGGCGCTCTGGCTGGACAGCAGGTACTTGAGCCAGAAGACCTTCTCGCCGGCGGCGAGGTCGGCGCCGAAGCTGTCGGTGTGCTGGGCGTACAGGCCGATGGCCACCAGCGTGGCGGCGCCGGTCACGACGCTCAGCAGCCGCAGCGGCTTCCAGAACCAGCCCAGTGCGATGAGGGCCGGCACGGCGCACAGCAGGATGCCCTGCTCGTAGACGTCCATGCTGGCGTGGTAGCGGCTGAACGCATAGCCGCCGCCCAGCAGCACGAGTGCGGCGAAGGCCCAGTCCAGCGTGTCGCGGCGCTGCAGCGCGTGGCGGCGCGGCAGGTCGAAGGTGGTGGTGTTCATGCGTGTTCTTTCAGGATGGCGGCCTTGATCTGCGCGAACAGCGTGGCGTTGTCGGGCGACTCGCGGGTGCTGGACATGGCCATGCGCACCTGCGAGCTGGCGGTATCGGCGCTGGGGGCAAGCCACACCCACAGCCGCCGCTCCTTGACGTAGAGCATGGCGAAGACGCCGACGATGAGCAAGAGGGCACCCAGATACACCAGCTTCCTGCCCGGCGCGCGCGCCACCTGGAATTCGCTGGATTGGACCTGGTCGAAACTGTCGAGTTGCAGCAGCATGGGTGACGGGTAGTACAGGCTGTCGGACAGCGACAGCACCGCCTGCGTCATGAAGGCCTGGGTCTGCGTGTCGACCGCGGCGGGCGGCAGGCCGGTGTGTTCCCGGGCCAGCTGGTGCAGTTCAAACAGGCTGCCGTTGAGGATGCGCAGCAGCACCTCGGAGACGCGCTGGCGCTCCTTCTCCGGCACGTCGCGCTCGATGAACTGCGACAGCGCGGGCAGGCCGCCCTTGACCTCGTCGCCGGGCTTGGCGGCGGCGCCCGAGAAGAGCGTCAGCGCGCGCTGCGCGGTGAGCACCAACTGCTCGCGCATCTGCGGCTGGGCGGCCGGTGTGGCGGATGCGGCATAGCTGCGGGCGGCGGCGTCGCGCATCACCGGGTCGGCCAGCGCCTGGCGAAGGCGCAGCCAGCCGTCCAGCGCGCCGTTCTCGTCAGCCGGCATGCGCAGGTAGCGGAAGTTGTCGGCCGGCGTGTCGCGCACACCGGCCAGGAACACGCGCTGGCCGTCCAGCTCCACCGGCATCATGTAGTTGTTGAACTCGCGCGCCTGGCCGGCCGCGTCGCGCAGCTTGTAGCTGAAGCTGGGGCCCACGTTGTGCAGCGCCTTGGTGGCGCTGGTCTTGGCGCCGCTGCCCAGGTGGTTGCTCAGGCGTTCGCCGAGGTCGACCTTGCGCACGTCGGCGCCGCTGGCATTGGCGCTGTCGTTGGCGAGGTTCTCGACGTTGATGACGCGCAGCCCGTCCAGCTCCAGCATCTGGTCGCCGAACTTCATCTGCGTGCCGACGATGCCTTCGATGCCGACCGGCGTGCCGCCGGCCAGCGGCAGGGCCTTGAGCCGCAGCTTGCTGCCGCCGTCGCCGAAGCTGCTCTGGTAGATGGCCAGGCCGTTGTGGATGACGGGCTCGTTGACCTTGACCGTGGCCTCGCGGGTCGTCGCGCCGTCGTGGATGACGATGTCGCTCGCGAAGCTCTTGGGCATGCCGGTCGGGTAGTAGTCGACCTTGAAGGCTTTCAGCTCGATGTCGAAGGGCAGGTCCTGCAGCACGATGCCGCTGGGCAGGCCCAGCACGGCGACGCCGCGGCGCTGGTGCTCCGGCACCGACACATTGCCGCGGAAGCTCGGGTTGGCGGCGCTGAGGCGGTGCTGGGCGCCGATCTCGCTGACGAAGTTCGCGCCGCCGGCGTAGATCTGCTTGCCCTGCGCCCACATCGCGAGTTTCACCATCGCGTTGCCGTCCAGCACGCCGCCGACGAGGATGAGCACGATGGCCGAGTGCGCGGCCAGGTAGCCGATCTTGTTGGCCGCGCCGCGCCGCGCCGCGATCATGATGCCGTGCTCGCGCTGCTGCACGCGGGCCTTCCAGCCCAGCGCCGCCAGCACGTTGCCGATCTCGGCCAGCGCCATCTGCGGGTTGCTGGGCAGCTCGCCGATGGCCTTGTGGTGGTGGGCCTGCAGCGACTGCTCGCGCACGCCTTCCTTGTAGTTCTTCAGGTCCGCCAGGATCTTGGGTGTGTTGCGGGCGATGCACAGGCTGGTCGAGACGACCAGGAAGGCCAGGATCACCAGGAACCACGGCGCGCTGTAGACCGTGTACAGGCCCAGCTTGCCGAACACCTCGGCCCAGAAGGGACCGAACTGGTTGATGTAGTTGCCCATGGGCTCGCTCTGGCGCAGCACCGTGCCGATGACGGCCGAGATGCAGATCACGCACAGCAGCGTGATCGCAAAGCGCATGGACGAGAGCAGGTCCAGCAGTTCGCGGGCGGTGGAGGAGCGGGGAGCGGCAGCGGCGGTGGACATCAGGCGACCTGGATCTGGGTCAGGGAGTGTCGGCCAAGAAAAAAGGCCGGTGCGTGACACCGGCCTTCGTTCAGCAAGGCTGTTTGCGCTGGATCAACGCAGGCCGGCGACATAGTCCGACACGGCCTTGATCTCCTTGTCGTTCATCTTGGCGGCCACAGCCATCATCTGCGGCGAATTGGTGCGTGTGCCGGCGCGGAAGGCGGTCATCTGCGCTTCGACGTAGTCGCCGTGCTGGCTGCCGATGCGCGGGTACTGGGCCGGGATGCCCGAGCCGTTGGGGCCGTGGCAGCCGGCGCAGGCCGGGATGCTGCGGTCAGCGATGCCGCCGCGGTAGATCTTCTGGCCCAGCTCGACGGTGTCCTTGTTCTTCGCGAAGCCGGGCTTGGCCGTCTTGCTGGCGTAGAAGGCAGCGACGTTGCGGATGTCTTCTTCGGACAGCGGCGCGGCCATGCCGTTCATGACGGCGTTCTTGCGCTTGCCGGCTTTGAACTCGGTCAGCTGTTTGACCAGATATTCGGCATGCTGGCCCTGCAGGATGGGGTTGGCCGGGCTGCCGCGCGAGCCATCCGCGGTGTGGCAGGCCGAGCACACCTGGGCCGAAATGGTGCCACCCTTGGCGAGGTCCGGCTTGGCCGGCGCGGCGGCGGGCTCGTTCGCGGAGGCCGTGACAGCCAGCAAGAGACTCGACAGGAGAATGGCGACAGTCTTCATGTTTTGTTGGGTTCTCAAAGGGCGCAACCTTCGAATTTTACAATGCCGAATCACAGCGTCCGACCCGCCCATGACCAACGAAATCCCTGATGCCGCTTCCTCGGAACCTCTGACCGAGAAGCTGGCCCTGGCCTGGACGCACACCGCGCGCTTCCTGACCACGGCCAGCCAGCTGGTCCACCTGCCTGCCACCGAGTTGCCCGAGATCGCCTTCGTCGGCCGCTCCAACGCCGGCAAATCCACCGCCATCAACACGCTGGCGCAGCAGAAGCGTCTGGCCTTCGCGTCCAAGACGCCCGGCCGCACACAGCACATCAACCTGTTCGAGCTGGGGCCCAAGGACGCCGCCGACGCGCTGTTCGCCGACTTGCCGGGCTACGGCTACGCCGCCGTCGCCAAGTCCGCCAAGGTGCGCTGGCAGAAGGTGATGGCCGACTACCTGGCCGTGCGGCGCAGCCTGTCCGGTGTCGTGCTGATGGTGGATTCGCGCCTGGGCCTGACCGACCTCGACAAGCAGTTGCTGGAGTTCGTCGAGGCCCGCGTGGCCACCGGCGAGATCAAGCTGCTGGTGCTGCTGACCAAGTCCGACAAGCTCAACCGCAAGGAGGCCGACGCGGCGCTGCGCGCGACGACCGAGTTCCTGGCCGGCATGACGACAGAGAACTCCGACGTCGCGGTGACGCTGTTCTCGGCGCTCAAGAAGAGCGGCGTGGGCGACGTGGCAATGGTGCTGCGCGAGTGGGTGCTGGCGCACCAGTCGGCCGGCGAGGTGCCCGACGACGTGCTCGCGGCGGCGCCTGCCGAGCCTGACGAGGGCTGACGCGCTTCACGATGGGGTCTGTGCGGCGGCGCAGCCCGCCGCTTGATCGAGCAGCCGCCGCGGAGCTGGCTTTGCCAGGCCGCTGGCGGCGCCCCCTTGAGGGGGATGCGCGTCAGCGCCTTCGGGGGTGGGTCATCACCCGCCGTCCAGGTCGCTCATCAGCGTGTCGACGGCGCGCTGCACGACGCTGTCGTCCTCCAGCGCCGTGATGAGGCCGTTGGCCAGCAGCGCCTCCAGCGCACGACGTGTCAGCGGCATGCGCTCTTCCGCCTCGCGGCCGACGAACAGCATGAACTGGTGACCCTCGCCGATCCAGGCGATCTGGGCCGTGTGCCAGTCGCCCTGGATGAACATGTGGAACCAGCGGCCGATCTGCAGGCCGTCGATCCAGCGCTGCAACGCGGCGCGGGCGTCGGGCGAGTCGTGCTCGTTGTAGAGCTGCACCGGCACGGTCGGCAGCTCGCCGCGGTCGACATCGACGCTGAGCCAGTGCGACGGCACCTGCGAGTCGCGCTCCTCCATGAGCCGCCGCACGATCTCGTCGGCCGAGGCCGGTGCGTTGCTGCTGGTGGCATCGGGCCGTGTCGGGCGGCGCGCACCCGGGTCCAGCGCCGGCTGGCCGCGCAGCAGGCGGGCGTGCTGGCCCATCAGTTCGGTGAGCGCGGGCTCGCGCTTGGCGTCCGGCAGCTGGATGCTGTCGCAGCCGGCCATCAGCCGCTCGATGAGCACCGGCAGCCGCATGCGCAGCGCCTCGCGGTCGGCCGAGTCGCGTGGCGTCGTGAGGCTGTCGATGACGGCGTCCACCGTTTCCATCGCAGCCAGCGCCTCCTGCGATTCGCGTCCGTGGCGGACCATCGCCGAGACGATGACCTCCACCCAGGCCGTCTGCAGGAAGCGGTGCATGCGCGGCGCCAGCGGCGCGCCGGCAATCTGGTGGTCGATCTGCTCGCGGATCAGCTCGCGCCATTCGTTGCGCTGCTGGCCACGTTCCAGCGCGGCCAGCGCGACGGCGTTCTGCGCGCTGCTCTGGCGGGCCTGCTGGTCGATCTGCGCGTCCACGCGGGCCAGCACCTGCTGGAACAGCATCGCGGTGGGCGTCGGCGCGTCGACCAGCAACTGGGCCTCGGCCTCCATGAAGCGCAGGAACTCGACGAGGCGCGGGTCGTCCACGCGTTCGAAGGCCATGCCATGGGCGGCCACGCGGTTCAGCAGCGACCAGGTGGGGTGATCCTGTCGGCGCAGCAGCGTCGCGTCGGCGCGCGCCAGGCGCACGACGGCGATCTGCAGCCGCGCGAGCAAGGCCTTCAGCGGAGGCAGCAGGCGCGGGTCGGCGAGGATCTGGTCGTAGAGCCGGCTCAGCATGTCCGGCCCCGTCGTGCGCACGAAGGGCGCGGGGGCGTTCGGGTCGCGCGGCGCGGCGGCGCCCAGGCCCTGGGGCCGCGAATTGGCGGCGTCGACGCGGCGCGACAGCCCGTCCAGCGTGCCCTGGCCGGAGCGCGAGCCGATGCCGCGTGCGGCAGCCAGGCGCTGGTGGGCCAGCGGGTCGCTCTGCGTGCGGCCGTGCGAGGCCACCATGTCGCCGATGTTGGCGGCGTGCAGCGTTGCGCAGGCGGCGACGTACTGGCGGTTCAGCGCGCGGGCCAGCGGCCCGGCGGCCACCCGCATCAGCTCGTACTGGGCCTGTGCACCGACCGGGCTGACGGCCAGCGCGTGGTGCAAGGCGTGCGCGTAGAGGGCGGGGCGCAGCGGGTTGTCGCGTTCGCGGGCGCGGGCGATGCCGCGCAGCGCGGCGTAGAAGTTGCCGATCTGGTGCAGCTCGGCGCGGCTCATCTCCTCGGCCGCCTGGGCGACGTGGGCGATGGCGACGTCCTGCAGCGCCTGGTGTTCGTCGACGAGGCTCAGGCTCTCGAGTCCGCCGATCTGCAGCGGGCGGTGCAGCGGGTCTTCGCCGCGGCGGCCGGCCTGCAGCAGGGAGATGAGCTTGCCCTCGAAGTCGGCGGCGAAGTTGCCGCGCACCTTGCGCCAGCCGTCGCGCAGCGGGAAGTACTGGGGCTGGGCGTCGAGTTCATCCTGGACGAGATTCAGCAGCTCGCGAGCCAGGGGACCGGCCTCGGTCAACGCGTGGTCGATCAGATGATGGGGATGCAAGCTGGCAGACATGGACTCGGGACAACGGCGTGATGAGATTATCTGGCGCCGACATGGCGCGCCTTAGCGTGTTGCGGCCGCTTACCTCCCCCTCAGCCACATGGTCAACGAGACAATTCAGGACCTATTCACGCTTTTTCAGACGGGTCGTCATGCCGAGATGGCGGCCAGGGCACGAGAGCTCCTGACGGTGCACCCGAACGAGGGGCAGGTCTGGAAAGCGTTGTCGGTGGCGCAGCAACTGCTCGGCGAGGATGCGCTGCCGGCGATCGAGCGGGCCATGCAGCTGCTGCCGGGCGATGCCGACCTGCCGGCCAACCTCGGTGCGATGCTGGCCGACCGGGGCCGCTGGGCCGAGGCGCGGGCGGCCTACGAGCAGGCGTTGCGGCTGCAACCGCGCCTGGCCGGCGCGCACAACAACCTCGGCAACGCGCTGCTGGCGCTGGGGCAGCCGGGCGAGGCACTGGCGGCCTTCGACCGCGCGCTGGCGCTGCAGCCCGGCCTGGCCGCGGCCCTCGGCAACCGCGGCCGGGCGCTGCTGGCGCTGGGTCGGCATGCCGATGCAGCCGATGCGTTCGGGCGCGCCCTCGCCGCCCAGCCGGGTGACGTGGGTCTGCGCCTGCACGCGTCGACGGCGCTGGCCGCGGCGGGCCGGGCGGCGGACGCCGTCGCGGCGCTGCGTGGGGCGGTGGTCCTGGCGCCCGTGCATGTCGACGCCTGGTTCCGGCTGGGCCAGCAACTGCAGGCCGGCGGCGATGCGGCTGGTGCCGTGGAGGCCTGGGAGCGCGTGCTGGCACTGGATGCAGGCCATGCCGAGGCGGCCTGCAACCTGAGCCTGCTGCAGCCGGAGTCCGGCGAGATCGTGCTCGGCACCGCGCTGCTGGCCGGCGTGGCCGGCGAGCGCCGTGCGGCGGTGCTGGCCAACCTGGGTGGCCTGCGGCTGGCCGCCGGCCGGCATGCCGGCGCGGTGGCAGCCTACCGGGAGGCTCTGGCGCTGCTGCCGCAGTCGCCGCAGGCGCTGGGCAATCTCGCCCAGGCCTTGAAGCGCCAGGGCGCGCTGGACGAGGCGGACGCCGTGCTGGGCCGGCTCATCGAGCTGGACCCGGCGCTGCCGACGGCGCGCAGCGACCGGTTGCTGCTGCGCACCTACCGCGGTGCGGACACGGGCGACGAGGCCGCTGGGTTCGGCCGCGCGGTGCGGGCGCCGGCCGTGGCTCGCCCCGCCCGACCTGCGGGGCCGCTGCGCGTGGGCCTGGTGTCGGCCGACCTGCGCAGCCACCCGGTCGGGCGGCTGGCCGAGGCCTGGCTGCCGGCGCTGGCGGCGCGCTGCGAGCTGTTCGTCTACGCCGGCTCGCGCACCGAGGACGCACTGACGCAGCGCCTGCGCGCGGCGGTGCCGCGCTGGCTGAACGTCGCGGCACTGGACGACGACGCGCTGGCCCTGCGCATTGCCGCCGACGGCATCGACATCCTCGTCGACCTCAACGGCCACACGGGCGGCCACCGGCTGGGCGTGTTCGCGCGCCGGCCCGCACCGCGGCAGTTCAGCTGGCTGGGCTATGCCGGCAGTACGGGCCTGGCCGAGATCGATGCCTTCGTCGGCGACCGCGGGCTGCTGCCCGAAGGCGCCGAGAGCCGTTTCGTCGAGCCGCTGCGGCGGCTGCCGCACAGCTTCACCGTCTACGCGCCGCCGGCCGATGCGCCGGCCGTGGCGCCGCTGGGCGAAGCGCCGTGCTTCGGCAGCTTCAATGCGCTGCACAAGCTGGGCGACGAGGTGCTGGCGTTGTGGGCGCGCGTGCTGGACGCGGCGCCGGGCAGCCGGTTGCTCGTCAAGGCACCGGGGCTGCAGCACGCCGCCGAAAGCGCGGCGCTGTGCGCGCGCTGGCCCGGGAACGCGCAGCGGCTGGAGCTGGAAGGCCCCGGCCCGCTGGCCGACTACCTCGCCGCGTTCGGACGTGTCGACATCGCGCTGGACCCGTTCCCGCACGGCGGCGGCATGACGACGCTGGACGGACTGTGGATGGGCGTGCCGGTGCTGACGCTGCCCGGCGCGGCGACCATCTCGCGCCAGGGGCTGAGCTTCATGCAGACGCTGGGCCTGGCCGATGACTGGGTCGCGACGGATGCCGACGACTACGTGCGCCGCGCCGCGGCACGCTTGTCTGACCGCGCTGGCCTGGCCGCGCTGCGCCAGAGCCTGCGCGGGCGCATGGCTGCCAGCCCGCTGTGCGATGCCGGGCGCTTCGCCGACGACCTGCTGGCCGTTCTGACGGCATGATGCGCGCCGTTCCGACTCATTCACCGCCCATGAAGCGTCTCCTTGGCCTGACCCTGGCCGGTATCGGCGCGCTCGCGCATGCCGACGACTCCTCTGCGCCCGCGCGCCGTGACCTGCCGCTGTGGGAGGTGGGCGTGTTCGGCGTCGGCATCTCCCAGCAGGCCTACCCGGGCGCCGACCAGCAGATCCGCCGCGGCCTCGTGCTGCCCTACGTGATCTATCGCGGCGACGTGTTCCGCGCCGACGACGAGGGCGCGGGGCTGCGCGCGGTGCGTTCAGAGCACTTCGAGCTGGATATTTCCGTCGCCGCATCGCTGGGCACGGGCGGGCGCTCGCTGCGGGCTCGCCAGGGCATGCAGCGCCTGGGCACCCTGCTGGAGGCCGGTCCGGTGGCCCGCTGGTTCCTGAACGGGCGCGGCGCGCGTGACCGCGTCACATTCGAGCTGCCGTTGCGCGGCGTGTTCGATGCAGGCGACCAGTTCAGGCACAAGGGCATGAGCTTCGAGCCCGAACTGGGTGTGGAAAGCGCCGCACGCGGCGGATGGGGTTATGGCGCCAACGTGCGCGGCTTCTTCGGCGACCGGCGGCTCGGCTCGACCTTTTACGCGGTGGCGCCGTCCGAAGCCTTGCCAGACCGGCCGGCCTATGCTGCGCATGGCGGCCTGATCGCCTGGCGCCTGAACGGCCGCGTGACGCGGCAACTGACGCCGGACCTGCGCGTGTTCGCGTTCGGCCGCTTCGACAGCGTCGCGGGCGCCGCCAACCGCGACAGCCCGCTCGTACGCCAGACCAACGGCGTCACCTACGGCCTGGGGCTGACCTATACGCTGGCACGTTCGGCGGCGCGGGCGGGCGAATAGCCGCGCAGGAACCAGACGGGCAAAGAAAAAGGGGCTGCTCGCGCAGCCCCTTCTCGTTTGTCAGCGACGGGTGTGTCGCCGGCGTGGACTTACATGTCCATGCCGCCCATGCCACCCATGCCGCCCATGCCGCCAGGCATGCCGCCGCCGGCAGCTTCTTCCTTCGGCGACTCGGCGACCATGCACTCGGTCGTCAGCATCAGCGACGCGACGGACGCGGCGTTCTGCAGCGCGGTGCGGGTCACCTTGGTCGGGTCCAGGATGCCCATTTCGATCATGTCGCCATAGGTGCCGTTGGCGGCGTTGTAGCCGTAGTTGCCCTTGCCGGACAGCACGGCGTTGACGACGACCGACGACTCTTCGCCGGCGTTGTAGACGATCTCGCGCAGCGGGGCTTCGATGGCCTTCAGGATCAGCTTGATGCCGGCGTCCTGGTCGGCGTTGTCGCCCTTGATCTCGCCAGCCGCTTGCTTGGCACGCAGCAGGGCCACGCCGCCGCCGGCGACGATGCCTTCTTCAACGGCGGCACGGGTGGCGTGCAGCGCGTCTTCCACGCGGGCCTTCTTTTCCTTCATCTCGACTTCGGTGGCAGCACCGACCTTGATGACGGCGACGCCGCCGGCCAGCTTGGCCACGCGCTCTTGCAGCTTCTCGCGGTCGTAGTCGCTGGTGGCTTCCTCGATCTGGATGCGCACTTGCTTGACGCGGGCTTCGATGTCGGCAGCAGCACCGGCGCCGTCGATGATGGTGGTGTTTTCCTTGCCCACTTCGACGCGCTTGGCCTGGCCCAGGTCGGCCAGCGTGACCTTCTCGAGCGTCAGGCCGACTTCTTCGGCGATGACCTTGCCGCCCGTCAGGATGGCGATGTCTTCCAGCATGGCCTTGCGACGGTCACCGAAGCCAGGCGCCTTGACGGCGACGACCTTCAGGATGCCGCGGATGGTGTTGACCACCAGCGTCGCCAGCGCTTCGCCGTCGACTTCTTCGGCAATGATCAGCAGCGGACGGCCGGCCTTGGCCACTTGCTCCAGCGTGGGCAGCAAGTCACGGATGTTCGAGATCTTCTTGTCGAACAGCAGGACGAACGGGTTGTCCAGCAGAGCGGCTTGCTTCTCGGGGTTGTTGATGAAGTAGGGCGACAGGTAGCCGCGGTCGAACTGCATGCCTTCGACGACGTCCAGCTCGCTGTCCAGGCTCTTGCCGTCTTCGACGGTGATGACGCCTTCCTTGCCGACCTTGTCCATCGCCTCGGCGATGATGCGGCCGACTTCGGAGTCGCTGTTGGCCGAGATCGTGCCGACTTGAGCGATTTCCTTGGAGGTCGTGGTGGCCTTGGAGGCAGCCTTCAGCTGGGTCACCAGGGCGGCGACGGCCTTGTCGATGCCGCGCTTCAGGTCCATCGGGTTCATGCCGGCGGCCACGTACTTCATGCCTTCGCGGACGATGGCCTGGGCCAGCACGGTGGCGGTGGTGGTGCCGTCACCGGCGTTGTCGCTGGTCTTGGAAGCAACTTCCTTGACCATCTGGGCGCCCATGTTCTGGAGCTTGTCCTTCAGCTCGATTTCCTTGGCCACGGACACGCCGTCCTTGGTCACCGTGGGGGCGCCGAACGAGCGCTCGAGCACGACGTTGCGGCCCTTGGGGCCCAGGGTTACCTTGACCGCGTTGGCCAGGATGTTGACGCCTTCAACCATGCGGGCGCGGGCTTCGCCGCCAAAGATCACGTCTTTTGCTGCCATTTGGAATTCTCCGAATCTAAATTGGGGTCAGAGACAATTTCTCTGAGTCAGTTGAGGACAGAGCTCGCGCTGCGCGCTGCGGTCTGTCCCGCAAGCCAGTAAGTCAGCGAGGACGGAGCATCACCGCGTGATGGTCCATCCCCGGACCATTACTTTTGAACGACGGCGAAGAGGTCTTCTTCGCGCATGACCAGCAGTTCCTCGCCGTCAACCTTGACGGTCTGGCCGGAGTACTTGCCGAACAGCACGCGGTCGCCGACGACGACGTTCAGGGCCAAGAAATTGCCCTTGTCGTCGCGCTTGCCGGGGCCGACGGCCAGGACTTCACCTTGGTCAGGCTTCTCGGCGGCGTTGTCGGGGATGACGATGCCGGAGGCGGTCTTGGTTTCCTGTTCCAGGCGGCGAACGATCACGCGATCGTGCAGGGGGCGCAGCTTCATGGGGTCTCCTTCAGAGAGTTTGAACCGCAGTGGTCGCGGGCTCGTCGAGCCGCGGCGCACCGAAAAAACGGGGCTGATTATTCAGTCCGATTTCGTTAGCACTCGATTGTGGAGAGTGCTAGCAGCTGCTCATTATAGGGACGCAGGATGACGATTCAAGGCCCCCAATTCTTGGTGTCGATCGCCGGCTAAGTCGGAACTCTCGTCGTCTAAGTCTGAACCGAAGCCGATTCGAGGTCGGGGTCGGGGTCCGGCGCCGGGCGCGAAAGACCGGGGCCGCAGGTGCGGCTTGAGCGCGCTCATGCGGTCGGCTTCAAAACCACATCCGCGTTTCACTGACAGTGAACTTTGTTGACAGGAATTGAGATCTCAGGCACAGTGCTTGCCCAGGGTGAGCGTTTCGCTCACACGTTCTTTAAGTTCTAAGACTTCTCCAGCAGGAACGAAGGTTTGCTCTTCGCCAGGCACGAGCTTGGCGCTGGGTGTGACCATCACTCAGCTTCCGTCCGCAAACGGGCCCGGCTTCCCCAGGGTCCGGGCGCCGGGCGCGAACGACCGGGTCGTAGATGCGGCTCGAACGCGTTCAGAACGGTGGTGGGCTTCCGGGGCATCAGCAACTCCTTCCGGCTTTCGCTTTCTGCGGCTCGGGCGTCTTGCCCGGACTTGGAGAACCCCCATGCAGTCTTCTGACTTAAAGAAACTTGTGACCGAGCTGGATGTCTGGCTCGACTCGCGAGGTGGTTTGCTTGATGCCCCAGCTCGAGACGAATTGAAAGCTCGCCTCGACCGTTGCGCAGCGGCGGTCGAGGTCGCGATTGAAGAGGAAGAGAAGGCTCGTTTGCGAGCCGAGCTCTACCAAATCTTCGCGACGTTGATTGGCGTCTTCACGAACGTGATGTCGCTGTTCAACAAGTGAGTTCGACGGTGTTGCAGAGCAGGAAGCCCAACTTCCTTGTTGGAGTACGAATTGAATATTGGACATGCGTTGAAAGTGTGCCGCTCCGCCAAGAGGCTCTCTCTCGGAGAGCTGGCGGGGCGCACCGAACTTTCGACGTCTTACCTGTCGATGATTGAATCCGGCAAGCGTGAGCCAACGCTTTCCAGCATCGAGAAGATCGCCAGCGCCATGGGCGTGCCGACGCCGATCCTTTTGTTCCTTGCTGCAGATACCACCGAGCTCGAAGGCATCGACCCAGAGACCTCGCGTCGACTATCGGCCGCTGCCCTGGACGTGATGCGTTCGTGAACCCGAAATCCCCCACCTACCCTCACGATCCCATCCAGAGCGTCAACTCGCTCTGTCGTGCGCTTGCCGTTCCCGAGGCGCTGCTGGGCTCGCTCGCCGATCGCATTTCCAAGCTGTATATCGGCCCAAAACCGAAGCCCAAGAAGAGTGGCAACGGCTTCAGAGACGTCTACGACACCCGCCCTCCCTTGAAGCCGCTTCTCAGGCGGATAAATAAGGTCTTCTTCGAGAAGGTCGTTTTTCCTGAGTACCTACACGGTTCCATCCGCGGCTGCGACTTCATCAGCAACGCCAAGGTTCACGAGGGTTCGGTCACCGTGCTGACTGAAGACATCAAGGGATTTTTCGACCACATCACGGAAGAGCATGCGTATGACATCTGGCGGCGCTTCTTTGGCTTCGGCGAGGCGCCATCCGAGCTTCTTACGAAGCTGGTGACCAATGGGGGCCGGGTCTACCAGGGCTCGCCCACCAGTTCATACCTTGCAAACCTGGTGTTCTGGGACATCGAGCCGAGGACCGTGGCAGCGCTCCAGCAGCGCGGCATGCGCTATAGCCGTGTTGACGCCGACTGAAATTTGACCCACCCGTGAGGGCCCTGCCGACCCAAATTTGACCCAGGTGTTCAACCTACCCTGCCCGAGATATCCACAGCTGGGCGGGGGTGTGAGGAGTGATCACCATG
>NZ_JBIGIC010000079.1:0-279 GCF_043555985.1 Pelomonas candidula
GGCGAGTGCTGCGGCCATGTCGTCGATGAAGGGCCGCACTTCGGCCGACAGGCCGGCGTCGCTGTAGGCCTGCCAGACGGCGCCGAGGTGATCCTGCCCCGACTGGTGCAGCACCTGCGGGCGCTACTCGGCGGGCCACAGGGCGAGCGCCTTCGGCAGGGCCTGGTTCAGCGCCCGGGCGCCGAGCGAGCCACCCAACACCAGCAGGCGCAGCGGCCCGATGCGATCGGCCATGCGCTCGGCCGGCGCCGGCAGCGCCTCGATCTCGGCGCGAACCGG
>NZ_JBIGIC010000080.1:0-278 GCF_043555985.1 Pelomonas candidula
CCTTCCCTGCACCACATAGGGTTCGTCTCCGTCCCCAAAGGGCAGCCGCCCTTCCAGCGACGCGCTGTTTTCAAGCGTGGGAGATGCGCCGGTACCCACCCCGTTTTCTACCAGCGTCTCAAAGTGAAGGGTATATTTTCCGTTGATATCGCCCAGATAAACCACAAAGTGATTGTCGCTGTCAAGCGTAGCATAGGGCGTGCCCGGCAGCGGCGTGGGATTTACGGGAAGCTTTATTGCTTTCCCGCTGCCTATCTTTAACGTGGGCGACGCCTCGT
>NZ_JBIGIC010000081.1:0-273 GCF_043555985.1 Pelomonas candidula
GTCCCAGGCCTACAACCTCGACACCAACGGCCAGGCCGTCACGCTGGCCACCGCCCTCACCAGCTCCGGCGGCTCGCTGACCAAGTCCGGCACCGGCACGCTGACCCTCACCGGCGCCAACACCTACGGCACCACCACCATCAGCACCGGCACGCTGCAGGTCGGCAACGGCGGCACCACCGGCACACTGGGCAGTGGCGCCGTCACCGACAACGCCGCACTCGTCTTCGACCGCAGCAATGCGTTCACCGTTTCCAACACCATCTCCGGCAC
>NZ_JBIGIC010000082.1:0-265 GCF_043555985.1 Pelomonas candidula
CTGGCAGAGAACTGCAGCGTGCCGCCGCCGAGGGTGATGGTGCCGGTGGAGCCGATGGCGCCGGCGCTGCCCAGGGCCAGCGTGCCTGCGGTGAGCGTGGTGCCACCGTCATAGGTGTTGGTGCCGGTGAGGGTCAGTGTGCCGGTGCCGGACTTGGTCAGCGAGCCGCCGGAGCTGGTGAGGGCGGTGGCCAGCGTGACGGCCTGGCCGTTGGTGTCGAGGTTGTAGGCCTGGGACGCGGCGGTGCTGAAGCGGCTGGAGTAGT
>NZ_JBIGIC010000083.1:0-265 GCF_043555985.1 Pelomonas candidula
ACTACTCCAGCCGCTTCAGCACCGCCGCGTCCCAGGCCTACAACCTCGACACCAACGGCCAGGCCGTCACGCTGGCCACCGCCCTCACCAGCTCCGGCGGCTCGCTGACCAAGTCCGGCACCGGCACGCTCACGCTCTCCGGCACCAACACCTATGACGGTGGCACCACGCTCACCGCAGGCACGCTGGCCCTGGGCAGCGCCGGCGCCATCGGCTCCACCGGCACCATCACCCTCGGCGGCGGCACGCTGCAGTTCTCTGCCAG
>NZ_JBIGIC010000084.1:0-257 GCF_043555985.1 Pelomonas candidula
TGTCGGCGTAGCGGCCGAAGGCGTCCACCGTCACGCGCGAGGTCCAGCCGCCGCGCTCTTCCAGCGACTGCGGCAGGTCCCAGTGGAACATCGTGACCCACGGCGTGATGCCGTGCTTCTTCATGCTCGAGAACAGGCGGTGATAGAAGTCCAGCCCGGCGGGGTTCAGCTCGCCATCGCCGTTGGGGTAGATGCGCGGCCAGGAGATGGACAGGCGGTAGTTCTTGACGCCGAGGGACGCCATCAGCGCGAAGTCG
>NZ_JBIGIC010000085.1:0-255 GCF_043555985.1 Pelomonas candidula
TCGCGCGGTGGGCCTCGCGCAGGTGGTTGCGCAGGAAGTCGCGGCGGTGCAGGTCCAGCACCTCGCCGTTGACGACGGGCTCGTCGTTGTAGCCGCAGCCGTTCTCGGTGATGTAGAGCGACTGGTGGCCGTACAGCTCCGCGCAGAAGCGCGTGGCCCAGTAGATGGACTGCGGCGCGATGTGCAGCCAGGGGCTGTCGGCCTTGGGGTAGTTGATGGGCAGCGGCACGGCTTCCCACGCAGCGCCCGTCTTGC
>NZ_JBIGIC010000086.1:0-255 GCF_043555985.1 Pelomonas candidula
GCAGCGCCTGCGCGCACACGTCCATGCCGCCGATGTGGCCGATGAACAGATCCTCGGCGTCGATGGACTGGCGGCGCACCTTGGCGTCGAAGTTCAGGCCGCCCGAGCCCAGGCCGCCAGCCTGGATGACGTGGTACAGCGCCAGCGCCGTCTCCGGCACGTTGTTGGGGAACTGGTCGGTGTCCCAGCCCAGCTGCGGGTCGCCGCGGTTCATGTCCAGGCTGCCCAGGATGCCCAGCGCGCCGGCGGTGGCGA
>NZ_JBIGIC010000087.1:0-255 GCF_043555985.1 Pelomonas candidula
GCCCGCTGTTCCTGCTGGACCCGACGTCGGCCGGCGGCCTGGGCATGGACAACGAGTCCCTGGGCCACATCAACGGCACGGTCGGCACGCTGACCTTCATCGCCGGCGCCTTCCTGGGCGGCTTCCTAGTCGCCAAGCGCACCTTGCCGCGCAGCTTCTTCACGCTGGCCCTGGTGCTCAACATCCCGCACCTGACCTACTTCTACCTCGCGCAGACGATGCCGACGGACACGGTCACCATCGCGGTCATCGTGT